>CAXSHW010000028.1:0-37843 GCA_964237245.1 uncultured Pyrinomonadaceae bacterium | reverse complement strand
GCGCCGTCCTTCAGCGCCCAGCCGCTGCCGGTCTTCTCCTTGACGAGTTCGACCAGAATATCCGCGAAACTGTAATCGAGCGGCACCATACTCATATCAATTCCGGCGTTAATCGCCATCATCGTCGCTTCCTTTTCATCTTTGGCGACTCGCCATTGCGTAACGAGTTTTTTAATGTCCTCCCAATCCGACACCGCCAAACCGTCAAACTTCATTTCGCCGCGCAGTATATCGGTCAGAATTTTTTTATTGGCGTGTCCCGGAATGCCGTTGATCGCCGCCGAATTAATCATCACCGTGTGCGCTCCGGCATCAATCGCCGCTTGAAACGTCGGTTTAACGTATTCGCGCAAATAATTTTCGGGAATCAAAGCGTCCGTGCGGTCGCGCCCCGACAGCGGCAAACTGTAACCCATATAATGTTTCAAACACGCCGCGATGTGCTTGTCGCCGCTGATGTCGTCGCCTTCCAACCCGCGCACGAACGACACGCCCATCACTTTTGCCAAGTATGGGTCTTCGCCGAAAGTTTCCCAAAAACGCGCCCACAGCGGCTGCCGCCCGATGTCCAAAACCGGCGAAAAACTCCACGGAATCGCCGCCGCGCGGGTTTCCATCGCCGTAATCTCTTCGGCTCTTTGCATCAACGCCGGATTCCACGTCGCCGCCATTCCGATTTCCTGCGGAAACAAAGTCGCGCCCTGCACATAGTTCGCGCCGTGAATCGAATCAATGCCGTAGAGATTCGGAATTTTAAGGCGCGTCTTCATCGAAACTTCCTGAATTCTCCCGATAAGTTCGTGCCATTTATCAATCGTCAACGCTTGGTCGTTGACATTTAGAAACGAACCGACACCGTATTTGTTAATTGCTTTATCGAGTTTCGCTTCGTCAATCTGGACGTTTTGGTCTTGACCGCTGACATACATTCCCATCGTCAACTGCGTCATCTGCCCGACTTTTTCTTCAAGAGTCATTCGTTTGAGCAACGCTTCGACGCGCTCCGAATTGTCTCGCGGCGGACGCGGTTTTTTGGTCATTTCCTTGAAAAAAGCGTCGCTGTCAGTAATTTCGCGCGTCACCGAATCACGATTACCGTTTGTTTGCGCGAAACTTTGTTGCAGTGGCGTGCAAAAGGTTGCAACAAGCAGCGCGATATTTAATAATAAGGCTGTAGTTTTCATTAGATTTTAAATGTCCTTTAGAAAAGTCAGGATTGAAAAACTTTCGAGTATTCTATTTTATTCGACCTAATTCTGCAAGCAAAATAAATTGCGCGAGGCAACAAAACTATGAAATTCATCAATCTGACTTTCGCTTTGCTGATTTTTTTTAACTGCGCTTCATACGGGCAGGAACAGCGATTTGCCGCGCTCGGCAATTTCAAACTGGAAAACGGCGAAACGATTAAAGATTGCCGCATCGGTTATCGCACATTCGGAAAAATCAACCACGAAAAATCAAACGCGGTTCTCGTTACGACTTGGGCGGGCGGCACGACCGAACAGCTAAAATCTTCAATCGTCGCGGGCGGTTTAATTGATCCGGCGAAATACTTCGTGATATTAATTGACGCGCTCGGCAACGGCGTTTCGTCGTCGCCGTCGAACAGCCAGAGTCAGCCGCATATGAAATTTCCGCATTTTACTTTGCGCGATACGGTCAACACGCAGCACGAGCTTTTGACAAAAATTCTAAAGCTCGATCATTTGCGGGCGATAATGGGCGTTTCGATGGGCGGAATGCAGACGTTTCAATGGCTCGTATCATTCCCGAATTTTATGGACAAAGCGATTCCGATTGTCGGCTCGCCGCAGCTCGCGCCGTATGATCTGGTTCACTGGCAGATGCAGCTCGACGCGCTCGAACACGACGCCGATTGGAACGGCGGCGATTACGCGAAAAATCCGGCGCGCGATCTCGATTATGAATTCGGCGCGGTGCTTCTGACTTCGCCGGAAAATTTTAACGCCAAATTTACGCGCCGGAAAGTTTTAGAAAATATCGCCAAGGCGAAAACTGGCACAACGGGTTTTGATACAAACGACAAAATTCGCCAGACCGAAGCGATGATGAAATTGGACATCACGGAAAAATTCGGCGGCTCGTGGGAGCAGACGGCAAACGCGATTCGGGCGAAAGTTTTCGTCATCGCAGCGCGACAAGATCACACGGTGACGCCGCAACCCGCGCTAAATCTGGCGCGTATTTTAAACGCCAAAACGCTTGTTCTCGAAAGCGACTGCGGACATCTCGCGCCCGGATGCGAGTCGCAAAAAGTGAATCCGGCAATCGCAGGATTTCTCGAACAACGATAAAATTTGATACTTTTAAAAAGTATTTTGAGGAGAGAATGGAAATGAAATTCAAGAATTTTAATTTTGTGATAATGGCGATTTTTTTCGCCGTCCTTTTTAATTTGAATACGACAGCTTACGCGCAGCAAAACAACGCGCCTGTCGTTTTGAAAGAAGCGGAAGCGGCTAAAATCGTGCCGTCGAGTTTTTATTTCGCCGGACAGAGCGCGCCGACGCAGATGCGAAATGCGGCGGTTGCCCAATTTGGAAAAGATCGCTACGTCGTCGCCGGACTCGTTGACACTTCCGGCTATTCGACCGAAATCAGCGGCAAATACGAAGGCTTTTTTATTACCGATTCGCCCGTCAGCATCGGCGGCAAACAGCTTGCGACAGGCGCTTACGGTTTCGGATTTTCCGCCGCCGGCAGATTGCGTATTTTTGATTTGAGCAGCAAAGAAATTCTGTCGGTCGAAACTAAAACCGATTCGGAAATGAAACGTCCGCGTCCTCTGATGATGAGCGTCGGAAGCGGCGGCGTGAGATTTTACAAAGGGAAAAACTACGTCTTAATTTCGGGGAAATAATTTTTGTAAAAAATCTCCTCAAATCTGAGGAATTTCCCATTTTCCGCTGTTCGCCGCCAGAAAAACCGCTTCGATGACCGACGTGTTTTTCAGCGAATCTTCAAGCGAAATCGCCTGTTCGGAGTTTTCGAGAATCGCCCGCGAAAACAAATCTCCTTGAATCGTATATTGATTGGCGGCTGGAATTTCGATTGTTTCGATGCCTCTGCCATATAAATCCGCGCCGTCGTCAATATAAATTCGCGTCGCAGTTTCCGGCGGAATGTTGAACGGAATTTCGACTTCGATGCGACCTTTCGCGCCGAAAAAGTGCATTCGTTGAAACGGCGCAAGCTGCGTTCCGCAGGTAAAAGTTGAATGGCACGTCGGAAAATCGAGAATCGCCGACGTTAATTTATCAACTTTAGATCGGATGTCGCGTTCTATTAAAGCCGAAACTCTGCGCGGTTCTTCGCCGAGAATAAAACGCGAAACGTTGATGCAGTAACAACCGATGTCGTAAAGCGCTCCGCCGCCGATTTCCAGTTTATTGCGAATGTTCGTCGCGTCCGTGTTGAAATAACTGAAAAATCCCGTGATCGCCTGCAATTTTCCAATGCGGTTTTGGTCAATTAAATCGCGCACGACGAGCCATTGCGGATGCGTGCGAACCATAAACGCTTCTTGAATTTTCACGCCCGTCCGCCTGCGGGTTTCGATTAGTTTTCCGGCTTCTTCAATCGTCAGCGCAATCGGTTTTTCGCACAAAACGTGCTTTCCGGCTTCGGCGGCTTTAATCGTCCATTCGATGTGCAGATTATTCGGCAGCGGATTGTAAATCGCGTCAATTTCCGCATCGTCAAGCAATTCTTCGTAAGAGCCGTAAAATTTCGGAATGTTCAAATCGTCGGCGAAACGCTTTGCCTTCTCTAAATTTCTTGACGCGATTGCCGAAATCTCGCAAAAATTTCCAGCCTGCATTGCCGGAATTACTTTTTTAACCGCGATATTTGCCGCGCCCAAAATGCCCCAGCGGATTTTTTCAGCCATAATTTTCGCATCGTAAAGCAAAGGTTTTATCTCACCGTTTAATTTTTGGATTCGGCGAAAGAAAAATTATTGAGATGTTAAACGACTGAAAATTTCAGCGTGAAAAGGTGAAAAAAATTAATTTCAAACATCGGAATTTTTCACCTTTTCGATTTATTACTTTTCAGTCGAGTCCAACTTTCGGGCTTCCGTATCGAGCTGTGCGCTCAGTTCGATAATTTTTTCCAAATCCGACTTGGTTTTTACGGAAACCTGCGCGTCTATCGTCCGCAAATTCTGAAACATAGAACTTGTCGCAAAACTGCCGATTGTATTGTCTAAATCTATGATTAAATCTCGAACGCTTTTCGCAGGTTTCGTAGCGTCTTCCTTTTTTACTTCTTCTTTTTTCTCTTTTTTCGCGTCGGAAATTTCCGCCGGCGGAAATAAATTTGAATTCAAACGCGCGGCGCTGTTGTTGATTTCAATGGCGGATTTACTGATTTGAGCATAATCAATTTTACCGGCGCTTTTATAAGCCTTAATTACTGCATCTTGCGACAACTGAATCTGCTCGTAATCGGTTTTTATCTCGGCGTATTTCGCAGCTAAACGATCAGCAGATGACATTGAATTTTGCGTCGTCGAACTGTCGGTTTTACGCGCGTCACGGTCAACTCGATCAAGATCAATCGAACGAGTTTTAATATTTTTGTCCCCTAAATCTTTGTCGCCCGCACCCGGAGGCGCGGCTTGCTGCGCGTAAATATTTGAACCGAATGTCATCGAACAAGCGAAAATTATAAAAATAAAAGTTTTTTTCATTTGATTTATCTCCTTCAAAATTAATTAATTTCCAACAATTATTTTAATGCGGCGCGAAAATTTTCCGCGCCGGTTATGCCTTTGTTTTGCGTGACGGTCAAAATTTGATTCGGCATTGCGCCGGAAATGTTTTCGGTTTTGCCGTCGCTCCAGCGAACTTCGACCTTTTCGATTTTTTCGTCTTGTCCAAAACCGAAATGAAGCCGGAAATCGTTTTGCGATAAATAACTTCCGCCGGCTTCGACTTCGCGCATCATTGAGCGTTTATCGGTTTTCAAAGTTACGCGCGCGCCGATTGCGTCTTTGTTTTTGCCGTTTTCGACGAGTTTGAAAGTAACTTTTTGATTTTTATTCTCGCTCGTATTCAGCAAAATCGTCGGCGGTTCGCCCAAATTCGTGACGACGACATCAATCAAACCGTCATTATTCAAATCGCCGAACGCCGCGCCGCGCCTGGATTTGACGGGCAGATTCCGCAAGCCGGAAACGGTCGTTAAATCTTCAAATTTTCCGTCGCCAGTATTTCGCTGAAGCAGAAAATGCTGGCGAAATCCTGATTCCGTGGCGTTTTTGACGAAATCCATCTGCGGATAAACGTGACCGTTGACGACGAGCAAATCGAGCAGTCCGTCATTGTCGAAATCAACAAAAGAAGTTCCCCAGCCGACGAACGGCTTCGCGGGCTGCGCGATTTTCGATTCGACGGACACATCTAAAAATCCTTTGCCCGCCAAATTTCGATAGAGCGTGTTTTGTTCGTTTTCAAAATTGGTGACGAAAATATCCAAATTGCCGTCGTTGTCGTAATCGCCGAACGCCGCGCCCATCGAGGCTTGCTCGCCGCCGTCGCCGCTGTAAGCCGTTCCCGACTCAAAACTGACATCGGAAAATGTGCCGTCGCGGTTATTTTTATACAGATAATTCGGCGAACTGTCGTTGGCGACGAACAAATCGAGCCAGCCGTCGTTGTCGTAATCGCCGAAAACCGCGCCGAGACCGAAGTATTTTTCCTTATCGCCGACTCCGATTTTTTCGGCGATTTCCTCGAAAGTTCCGTTCCCGTTGTTGCGATAAAAATAATCGCGCTCGCCGGGAAGTCCGCGCGGACCGCACTGTACGCGAATCGCTTTGTAATAACAGGTTTTCGCGCTGCCGAAAACGGGCAGATTATTCAAATCGAGCGAAACATAACCGGCGACAAACAAATCCAAATCCCCGTCGCGGTCGTAATCCGCCCACGCCGCGCCGGTTTGAAAACCGATGCCTTTTAATCCCGATTTTTCCGTTACGTCTTCATATTTACAGCCGCCCTTTCCGCGATAAACGGCGTTGCCGCCGTAACCCGTCACGAACAAATCCAAGATTCCGTCGCCGTCAAAATCAACCGCCGTGATGCCCATTCCCCAACCTTTGCGCGTCAAATTTGCAGATTCCGTGATGTTTTCAAACTTCGGCGTTTTCGATGTCGCGCCGTCAATCTGGCGGTAAAGCGTCAAAAATAAATCGCCGCCTTTTTTGAAACTTTCGACCGACGAACCGTTGACCGTTGCGACATCCAAAAAACCGTCGCCGTCGCAGTCAAAAACCGCCGCGCCGCCGCTCATTGATTCGATAATATAACGATTTTCCGGCGTGGAAATATGCGAAACGCCGATGCCGCTTTCCGCCGAAATATCCTTAAAGGAAATGGCGGATTGCTGCGCCAAAATCAGATTTTGCGCCAAAAGAATTAAAATTGCAGCAAATAAAAATCGCATTTTTCAGGAAAATTTTACCGCAGATAAACGCGGATAAACGCAGATTTTTTGATTTCATTTCAAATCATTTTATCAGTTCTTATCCGCGTCTATCTGCGTTCATCTGCGGTTAATTCTTCTTCATTTTCGGACGAACTTTCTCGAACGGCACGATGCCTTCGCCTTCTAAAATCGCGTAGAATTTATCCGCCGCGACATCTTTGATCGTTTCGACTTTGCCGGAGTTCCAGCGGATTTCGACAGAATCAGCTTTGGTCGCTTTGCCTAAACCGAAATGAACGCGCAGATCGTTTTGTGACAGATAACTTCCGCCGCTTCTGATTTCTTCTGTTTGCACGATTTTTCCGGTTGTAACTTTTATTCTCGCGCCGATGGCGAGCGGATTTCCGGTTTTCGCGCCGAGTTCTAAAGTTATCCAGTGATTGGATTTATCGCCTTCGTTATGCAGAATCATCGGCGACGCGTCCAAATCTTCGACGACGACATCAATTTGTCCGTCGTTATCCAGATCACCGAACGCCGCGCCGCGTGAAACTCGCAGATCGGACAAAACCGCGCCGCCCTGCGCGGTCGCGTCGCAAAAAGTTCCGTCGCCGTTGTTGACGAATAAAAGTTTGCCCTGTTTGTATTTCGCGCCCGAAGAAATCTCGTCCATCTGCGGATAGACGTGACCGTTGACGACGAATAAATCGAGCCAGGTGTCATTGTCCAAATCGAAAAATCCCGTTCCCCAGCCGACATACGGGCGCGAAACCTGAGCGACTTTCGCCGCAAACGAAACGTCCGTAAAATCGTATTTTCCGTTGTTGCGGTAAAGCGTGTTGTATTCGTCAACGAAATTTGTCGTGTAAATCGAAAAATTTCCCGTGTGATTGTAATCGCCGACGGCGATGCCCATCGAACCCTGCTCCGAACCGTCGCCGCTGACCGCCGTTCCCGAAATCAAACCGTCTTCGGAAAATTTTCCGCCGCCGAGATTGCGGTAAAAATAATTCGGCGTGGAATCGTTGGAAACGTAAACGTCCAATTTTCCGGTGTTGCCGAAATCCGACAAAACCGGCTGCATTCCGTAATAACCGTCGACATCTTCGAGACCGCTCGACTTGGAAATGTCGGTGAAAGTTCCGTCGCCGTTGTTTTTGAAAACACTGTCGCCCGCGCCGCGCAGACCGCGCGGACCGCACTGCACGTCAACGCCGCGAAATTTGCACGTCGGCAAACTTCCGAACGTCGGCAAATCGTTAAATTTGAAATCAACATAATTGACGACGACCAGATCGAGCAGTCCGTCCCCGTCCAAATCGCCGAACGCCGAACCAACCGACCAGCGACCGTCCGCGACTCCGGCTTTTTTGGTCACGTCGGTAAAAGTTCCGTCGCCGTTGTTCTGATACAAAACATTTCCGCCGAGACAGGTAACGTAAATGTCTGGAAAACCGTCGTTGTTAATGTCGCCGACTGCGCCGCCCATCGCGTAGCCGGGAAAACCGATTCCGGCTTTGTCAGTGACATCGGTAAAAGTTCCGTCGCCGTTATTGTGATAAAGCAGACTTTTCGCTTTTTCCTTTTTTAACGCCATCTCGACCGTCGGCGCGTTGGTAAAATAAATATCAAGAAGTCCGTCGCGGTCGTAGTCAATCAGCAAAACACCGCCGCTCATTGATTCGACGATATATTTTTTCTCCGGCGCGGAAGTGTGCGTGAAATTTATTTTCGTCTGCTTGTAAATGTCGGTCAATTGCGGGATTTTGCGGTCTTTGCAAACGTCTTCATTTTTTTGCGCCGAGAGATTTTGGGCGCAGAAAAATGAAAGAAATATCGTTAAAGTTATAAATTTATAAAATTTCATTTACATTCCGTCTTTTTTCGGATTTTTCAATTTTTGAAAGATTTCCAACTGCTTTTGCGCCAAATCTTTTTCGCCGATTAAGTTGTAAAGACGACTAAGCTGAAAATGCGCGTCGGCATCGTTCGGATCAAGCGCGACGGCTTTTTCGAGAACTGTTCGCGCTTTAACTTCCGCACCTGATTGCAGGTAAACCGCGCCCAAATCGCGCAGCGCGAGCGCGTAATTCGGCGCGGTTTTGACCGTCGCTTCGAGATATTCAATCGCTTTTGCAGCTTCGCCCTGTGTTTTATATGACAAACCGAGCTGATAGTTTGCCTCGAAATTATTCGGATTTATTTCGATGCAGTGTTTGAGCTGCCGCCGCGCGTTTTCCAAGTTGTCCGGCTGCGCTGCATAAGTTAAACCGAGCGCGAGACAGCCGCGCGAGTCGTTCGGGCGAAGTTCGGCAAAGCGTTTGAGCGAACTTTCCGCCGCCGCCAAATTGTTGTTTTGCAGTGCCGCCGCGCCGTATAAATATAAAAATTCCGGTTCGTCGGGCTTCAATTCCAGCAATTTTTCCGCCGCGTCGAAGGCTTTTCCGGCGTAACCGGAGCGCATCGCCGAAACGACGTATTGGCTCAAAACATCTGCGGAATTCGGGTTCGCCGCCAGTGATTTTTCCAATAAATCGAGCGACTGCGCGGCGTTTCCCTGTTCGCTTTCGAGCAAACCTTTGACAAATAATAAATCGGGCGAATCGGGATTAATTTTGGAAGCCTGATTCAAATGAATTTTGGCGTTCGCCGAATCCTTGGCGTAAATTTCCGTTTTTGCCAGCAAAATCAGCACATCGGCATTGTTCGGCGCATTTGCCGCGACGCGGCGCAAAACGTCCGCCGATTCTTTATACATCGCCGCATCGCTCAGAATTTCGGCGAATTTTATCGCCATTGCCGGATTTTGTCTGGCGAGATTTTTCGCCGCCGGAATCAGCGCGGACGCTTTTTGTCGGTCGCCCGATTGCAGAAAACACGCGGCGCGAACGGGCAAGGCGTCGCTGTTTTTGATTTTGACGGCGAGTTTTTCAACCGTCGTCAGAGCTTTTTCGCAGTCGCCGACGAGCGCGAAAGCGTCCGCCAGTTTTAATCGCAAATTGTCATTTGAAACGTCTTTGTCGGCGATTTGGTTCAAACCGGAAACGGCTTGTTCGCGGTTTCCGGTTTGAAAATTGACGACGGCGAGATTGATTTTAGTCGCAACCGAATTTGCATCGAGCGACAATGCTTTTTGAAACAGCGATTTCGCTTCGCCCAGCCGATTTTGCGCCAAACGCAGTCGTCCGAGCAGTTCAAAAGCCCGCGCGTCGTGCGGATTTGCAATCGCGTAATTCAGCAAATCACGCTCGATTTCGACATAATTTCCCTGTTCGATGCTTTTTTCAAACTTCGCCGGAGCGTTTTTGTCGGCATCATTTTTCTGCGCCGAAGAAAAATTTGCCGCGCCGAAAATCAAAAAACTGATTGCCAAAACTTGAAATGAAAAGTGTTTACGGAGCATTTTTGTCGCTTCCCATCGGCATCAGCGTTTCGATTTTTCGATTGGCGGCTTTTAATTCCTGATAAAGTTTCAGTTCACGGTCGGCTTCTTCCCGGCGCGCGGCTTTGCGATAAGCGATGCTCAACTGATAATGAATATAATCTTTCTTCGCATCTGAATTTGATGCCGCTTCGAGCTGTTCGATTGCCTTTTCGGTCTCGCCTTTTTCGAGATAAATTTTCCCCAACTGGTAATGTGCGTCGGCGTAATCGGGTCGCAGCGCAATCGCTTCGTCTAACAATTTTATCGCTTCGTCGGTTCTGATTTTGCGTTCCATCAAGGTCAACGCCAGATGATATTTCGCCGAGTCGTCATTCGGATTTACTGCGAGTTCTTTTTGAAAAAACTTTTCGGCTTCATCAAAGCGATTGAGTCGAATCAAACTCTGACCGGCGAAAAAATTCGCCTTTGGCATATTCGGCGCGAGCGCGGCGACGGTGCTGAATTCTTTGACGGCGCGTTCGTAATCTCCGAGCAGCATAAAACCGAGAGCGGCATAATTAAGCGGCTCGGCATTTTTTTGCGAAATATTCGCCAGTCTGTCGAAAACCGGCGCGGCTTCCTGATTTCTTTCGAGCTGAATCAATGAAATTCCGTAAAAATAAGCCAATTCCGCATCGTCGGTGATCGCGGTTTTGAGCGGCGTCAGAGTTTCGACCGCGTTTTTATAATCTTTTGTAAAATAATAACTCGTGCCGAGCATTTGGCGGGCTAGATTATCATTCGGACTGGTTTTGATCTGGCGCGAGAGCGGCGCAATCGCCCGGTCAAACTGACCTGCGCGGAAAGCGACGATTCCCCAATTTCTGTTTAGATTCGGAAAATCAGGCTTCCATTCGGCGGCAGCAGCAAATTTTTCGAGCGCTTCGGACAACTGATTATTTTGAACGGCAATCACGCCGAGATTATAAAACGCCTGCGCTACAACGTCGGATAGATACGCTTTGATTTTGCTCAGTTCGGCGACTTTCTGCGCCGACAGATTGACCGTCTGATTTGCCGTGTTCGGCGTCTGATTTTTGGTCGGAAGTTTTTTCGATTCACCGACGACCTGACTGAATAGCAAGCTCAGTTCACTGCGCGTCGTCTGGATCAGTTTCGTCTGCAATTCACGCGCTTTGACGAATTCCTCTTCGCCTTGCTCGCGCCGCCCGTCGGCAATCAAAAGTCGTCCGAGCATATAATGCGTGCGGCGCGATTCGAAGCCGTTTTTGGAACTGTTGACCGAAAGTTCAATCGCGCGGCGCAGAGTTTTTTCAGCCGTTTTCAAGTCGCCCGTTTCCATCTGCGATTGTCCGAGAAATAGATTCGCTTCGCTGCTGTTCGGATTTAGCTCGACGGCTTTTTGCAGCAGACCGACGGCTTTGACGTGATTATTTTCCGACGAGGCGACGACTCCGGCAAAGAAATTTGAATAGAAATCATCGGGCGTCAGTTTCAGTTCGCTTTCAAACGCTTTTCCGGCTTCGGCAAGCCGTTCGCTGCCGCCATACTGCAAAATCATATAGCCGAGAAAAAAATTCGCCTTTGCCTGTTTCGGGTTAATTTCCAGAGCGCGTTTGAATTCGCGTTCGGCTTCGAGCGGATAATTCGTCTGTTCGTAGGCTTGACCGAATAAAATATGCAGTTCGGCACTGTCTTTTTTCAGAGATGTCTGCATTTCCTCAAAAAGAAGTTTGGCGCGGTCTAGCTGTTTCAAATGCAGGTAAGTCAAACCGAGAGCGCGCGCGGAATCGAAATCGGGCGCGAGAATCAAAACTTTTTCAAGTTCGGGAAGCGCGGCTTGATAATCCTCTTTCGTAAAATAGATATTGCCTAAAATATAATGCGCATAAGCGTCCTTCGGCTCAAATTTAACCGCTGCTTTCGCTTCGTCGAGAGCTTTTTCGGTTTCATTGGTTTGCAGATAAGCGGCGGCTAAATCTACTCGGATACGCGCATTATCATCATACGACTGCGAGGCGGAAAGCTGTTTGATCGCGTCCTGAAGTTTGCCTTCTTCGAGCGACACATTGCCGAATCTTTGCAAACCAACCGCTAAGATTTCACGGTTTTCCGTTTGAGCATTCGCCAGATCGCCGGAAATCTGATAAGTTTCCGCCGCGCTGATATGTTTGACCAAATCATCTTCCTGAGTTTTCTGAACGGACTTGACAGACGGACTTTGAGCGCAGAGATTGACTGAAAGAAAAAGTAAAATTAAAGCTGCTACTTTTGCTGTCATAACACTTATGATAGTTACTTACAAAGCGATTTCGGGAAAATAAATTATATCATAAAATAAAAAAGGCAAGAAGATTCGGGTTTATAAATAATCCTATCTTCCTGCCTTAATTTAATGCTTGAAGTTTAGAAATTTAACTTCAAGGCGTATTGAATTTCACGTCCGCCGCGTGACTTTCCGGCGACGCCGAAATTACCGAGAACTCCAGCCGAAGTAATTGTATTGTTAGTCGGAGTACAAGCAGCCGTACTGCTTCCGCAAGAGATATTTCCGTTATAGAAAAGCAGCGGAATGCTGTCGCCTCTAAACTGCGGCGTATTGAAAGCGTTAAAGAACTCCAAACGGAATTGCACCCGAGCGGCTTCACCCAGGAAACTGCTCTTTAACCACGAAGGCGAGAAGTTTTTATAAACTGAAAAATCAACATTCTTGGTCGGTGAACCCAAACAAGTGGATTTTTGCGGAACAGTCTGACCGATTTTATAACCGACCAGCGTGAACGCCGCCGGATTGATAAATGTTCCCGTCGGACCGTTAATCGTACACGGAACGCCATCTACACGCAGCGGACGCTGGTTTGCGACATTGGATCCGGTTCCGGTAATTCCCGCCTGAAATCCTCTTATTAAAGGATTATTGTTATTTCCTGCGTCAAAACCGTAGATACCCTGAATACCGGTAGCATTCAATGTCGGCGTCAGCGATGTTCCGCTTGACACCTGAACGATTGTGGCTATTTCCCATCCGCCGAGAATTGTTTTCGCAAACGAATTATAACCGTTGAATTTCGGCAGGTTATAAATCAGATTGGCGACAAAAATATGCGGACGGTTAATATCAGAGTTGGCAAAGTCCAAACTTCTGTTATACCGATCCAGCACGGCAAAAGGACTGGCGCCGCCATTTGAATCGTTCAGACCGAAATCAGCCTTTGAATTGGAAAACGTATATGCTGCCTGAAATTGCGAACTCTTCGTAAAGCGGGTTCTGAATAACACCTGCAGCGAATTGTAATCGGCTCTTCCTTTTCGTTCAAACTGATAGATCGAACCGTAATTGCTATACGGGCGCAGAGCATTAACGGCGTTAGCATCTGCCGCGAAAGCCGCTGCCAACTGATTTTGCGGTAAAACCTGATTTACATCAGATTGAGTCAACTGTCTGCGGGCGCGATTGCCGACATAACCGACTTCGAGGACAGTATCTTTCCATAACTGCTGTCCGACCGAAAAGTTAAATTGGAGTGAATACGGAGTTGCCGCTTCGGGCGTAAGTCCAAAATGAGGCGAGCCGTTTGAAGCCGCTCCCAAACCTGTAAATACCGACCCGTCTAATGTTCGATTACCGCCGATAGTAGCGGCAAACGGCGAATTGGTTGTCAGTCCGCTCAAAATCGGGTTGATTCTTTCACGCAGATAGAATTGACCGAATCCGGCTCTGAGTGCAGTTTTACCGTTTGAGAAGACATCCCACGCGATACCTAAACGCGGAGCTAAATCTTTGTAGTTGGTGGCGCGCAGCGATCTGTTTGAAAATTGAATCGGCGTGCTGGCTCCAGCGATGCCCGCGCACGGATTGGTTCCCTTAGGAACGACCAGACCGTTGCAAGGATCAGTTGCCGGTCTTGCCGGATTATATGCCGCAGGTGAAAACGAACTGATTAGGTCACGATTGTCATACGGTTCAAATAACAGCGAGTATCTCGCTCCTAATTCCACAGTTACATTTCGTTTGACTTTCCAGGTATCTCCCAAATAGAATTCGAGATTTTTATATCTGGTCTGCGCGACCGGCTCGGTGTTGATTTCGCCAAATCCGAAAAGCGTGCCTTTTGTCAAAACATCGGCTAGATAATTGCCGCCGCTGTTTCCGCTGGCGCCCCAAAACTGAATTGATTCGTTATTCGGACCGGAATCTTCATTCTTGGCGGCTGTATCATACAAAAAACCTGCTTTGAATGTGTGATTTCCCCAAACTTTTGAAGCATCGTCTTTCAGCGAATAAATATCGAGCGAGTTCTTAAACGGAGCTTCTGTCCACAAGTCCTGTCCGCTGCCGTAGTTAAAAGGTGCGATGCCGCCCCAGAAAACAGGATGCGGGCGATTTACGCCGTTGACTTTAACTGAATCGGGGTAATAGCCGGGAATTGCCTGATTGATTTGCTGATTGACGTCTCCGCCCGCGCCCGGAGTAATATTGATTCGGTTAGCCGAATAGGAAAATTGAATTTCGTTGAAAGCGGTTGATGACAGCGTGGTTGACAATTTGATAGCCGCTTGCTGCGACGGTTGTCTCCAACTGCTCTCGACAGTCGGAAAAGCGTCATCACCCCACAGATTACCTGTTAAAATAGGATAAGCATTTGACCAGTCGTCTTTTGTATAACGCCCGAAAATTTTGTTGTTTTTGGTCAAATTATAATCTATACGAATATTTTCTTCACGAAAGTCAATCGGTGAATTTGCCGAAGTTGACCAGTTATTACAACTGCTGTCGAACGGACGGTTTGGCAGCGGAAACAGTCCGTTTAAGGTTGCTCCAGCCGCACTGAACTGACTTTGCGGAATTACCTGATCAACTGTAGTGTTGGGATTAGGAGCAACACTCGGATCAATATTCCCATCGTTATTTCGTCCGCGAGCGTCACCGGGACGACCGTTTCTGATAAGAGGCAAAGCGCAGGATGTGCGTGTTAAACTTTCACGAAAATCACCGCTTCGTTCGGCGAGAGTCGGAACTCTGCCGAAACGCGACGCGCCTCGAATTTCCTTATTCCATTCTTGCGAATAAAAGAAAAATAGGCGATTTTTGACAATCGGTCCACCCAGAGAGAATCCGTAGTCGTTTCGTCGCAGTTCATCTTTTACTCCGCCTTTGGTTTTGGCAAAAAACTCGGCGGCGTTCAGTTTATCGTTGCGACCGAAATAAAATGCGCTGCCGTGAAACTGGTTGCTTCCGCCGCGCGTTACAATCGAGATAACCGCGCCGGCGGCTTGTCCGTATTCGGGACCGTAACTGTTGCGCAGTGATTTGAATTCGGCAATCGCTTCGATTGAAGGAAACAATAAAATCGTGCGGTTTGAACCGGTATCGTTATTGTTGGCGCCATCGGTCAAAAACAGATTGCTTTGCGCCGAGTTTCCGTTGACCGAAAAATCAACGCCGCCGAATAATCCTTTGCTCTTGCTGTCGAAATTGTTCGCTGCCGAAACTCCCGGCTGTAACTGTGTCAACTGAACAAAACTTCGTCCGTTCAGCGGCAGTTCCCGCACCTGTTCGCCGGAAACGACTTCGCCGACCGCGCCCGTTTCTGTTTGAACCTGAATCGCGTCAGCAGTAATTTCCACGACTTCCGCAACCTGCCCGATTTCTAAAGCAATGTTTTGTCTGGTTACGTTTGCCACGCTGACAACCACACTGCCGACTGCCGTTTCCTTGAATCCGCTCTTGGTTGCCGAAACGCGATATGTTCCGACGGCTAAGTTAGGAACAGTATAGTTTCCGTCATCACTGGTCGTAACCGTGCGCTGCTGTCCGGTTCCGACCAACGTCAAAGTGACTGTCGCGTTGGGAACGGCGGCGCCGCTTTGGTCGGTGACGTTGCCCGTGATTTGTCCTGTTGTCGAGGTTTGTGCTGAAACCGCGCCTAGCAGAGACACCATAAACATTAGAATCATTCCTGTTCTCAAAAAAAGACCGTCTCGCGGAACTGCCTGACGAGAAGCCGCATTTTGCAAATGATTTATTTTACTCATTGAAATTCCTCCGAACTAATAGTCCTTTTTTAGATTTTGAACTGTTAACTTATGTAAGTTTATCTTTAGCGTTATAAAATGACTTGTTGCAAAAAATCTAAGAAATTTATGAAAATGCGAAAAGTCGAATTATTTATCCTAACTTTATCGGTAAAGCCGAAATAAATAATTTCCTTTAATTTTTTAGATTGAAAATTTAGCTAATTATTACTTTGTTGTATGACCTAACAAAAGTTAATATGAAATTAACAGATTGTCAAGATATTTTTGCGAATTTGAAAAATTTATTATCAGCAGGTAGATTTCGCTATTTGGTAAGTTGCTTTTTGAGTCATTTATAAATACTTCCTGACCATTTATCAAAAAGTATTTCAATACTTTTGAGCAAAACTAAACTCTTCCGATTCCTAAAGCATCGGCGACGCGGTTGATATAGTTAAACCACGAAGCAATCAAAGTAATCTGCAAAATCGCCTGATCGTCAAAGCCGACGGCGCGGAGTTTTTCGTGATGTTGCGGCGTGATTTTCACCGCGTCTTTCGTTAGTTGCACGACGTAATCGCACATCACGCGCTCGGCTTCGGTGAGCGGCGCGTTTTCGTAATCGGTTTTTAACTTTGAAATCAAATCGTCGTCCAAAGTTACGCGACGCAGAAACTCTGCGTGAGATTCCAGTCAGTAAAAGCAGTCGTTCGTCACTGAAACCATCGTTGCAATCATTTCGTGCTGCCGCCGTTCGAGCGGCAAATCCGGCGACATCATCGCGCTGAAAGCTGAAAAAGAATGATACAAAGCGTCGGGAATCAGCGTGTGCGAATCAACGATTGATTCGTTAATCGAACTCGCGCTTTCCACCGGAGTCGCGTATTCCGGCGGATAACTCATCCGCGTTTTCATTAAAATTTCTTGCAGATGCGCGTCCGCGTCTTCAAATTTTATCGTTTTAATCCAAGCCATATTGTAATTTTTTATCTCTCTTAAAAAACAAAAAATAAGCGGGAATTCCAAGCAAAACAACCGCCGTCCACAAACCGAATTGCCTTTTTAATCGCATAAGAAAAATTAACAGGAATGAAGAAGATAAATGAGATTTTTAGAAAATTAATTTATTCCTGTTAATCCTCTTCATTCCTGTTAAATCAAAAAGTGAATCTTCCCGCGATTTGAAATGCCCGCGCACCGAAAATACCCAATGATAAACAAAAGGAACAATAAATATTTCATAAATAGAATTTTTCGCGGCGACTTACCAAAATTGTATTGGAAAAAAAATTCAGAACAACGGTCGGCTGTCAACGCCGCTGATTATTTCACAAAATTCTTAATTTTCACACTTAGTTGCACTGCCGGACAAAAGCATTATAGTATAAATTTCAACTCGTTCAACCGACGAAATACTTTTCTAAAATCAGTCATTGTTAATATGAAATTTTCGTATCGCTTTTGGTTTATTTCTTGAAATCGAGGATGTTAATTATGAAAATCAGTCGAAAAAAATTGTCGAGTTTAATTCTAATCTGGCTCGCATTTTCCCCCGTAATATCAATACATTCACCAGTTAAAGCGCAGAACGAAAAGCCTGCTTACAAAAACCCCGAACTTTCGATTGACGACCGTGTAAAAGATTTGCTCGCGCGAATGACTCTGGAAGAAAAAGTCGCGCAGATGATGTGTCTGTGGATGGAAAAACCGAACGACAACAGCCGCGTGCCGAAAGAGAATTTGCCTCTGGGCGGTGAATTTTCACCCGAACTCGCCAAGCAAAAAATGCCGAACGGCATCGGGCAATTCGCGCGTCAACGCGAAGAGAGAGACGCGCGACGCTCTGCCGTATATGCCAACGCGGTGCAGAAATGGCTGATTGAAAACACGCGATTGCAAATTCCGGCAGTCTTTCACGACGAAATTCTGCACGGCAATATGGCGGAAGGCAGCACTGTATTTCCCACGCCGCTCTCGCTGGCTTCGAGTTGGGATACGGATTTAATTTCGCGCGTTTTCACCGTCGCCGCCCGACAAACCCGGCTTCGCGGAACGCATCACGTTTTAGGACCGAATATGGATTTGGCGCGCGAGCCGCGCTGGGGACGCACCGAAGAAACTTACGGCGAAGACCCGTATCTGACTTCGAGAATGATTGTCGCTCTCGTTCGAGCCGTTCAGGGCAACGCAACCTACGCAAACCCGAAAATTGACGACGCCCACGTTATCGCCACCGGAAAACATTTTGCCGGACACGGACAGCCGGAAAACGGAACGAATATCGGTCCGGTAAATTTGTCGGAAAGACTACTTCGTGAAACGCATTTCGTGCCGTTTGAAGCTGCCGTTAAGGAAGCGAATTTGTTCAGTATAATGCCCGCGTATCACGAAATTGACGGCGTTCCGGTTCACGCTAATCGTTGGATGCTCGACACGATTTTGCGAAAAGAATGGGGATTTCGAGGCACAATTGTTTCGGATTATTACGCTATGGGCGAACTCGTCAAACGTCATCACGTCGCCGACGACGATGCGGACGCCGCCCGACAAGCGCTCGAAGCCGGTCTCGATGTCGAGCTTCCGGACCCGGGCGTAAATCAAACTTTAGTCGGGCAGGTCAAAGCCGGAAAAATTTCAGAAAGTCTAATAAATCAAGCTGTCGCAAGAATTCTCTATCAGAAATTTCAACTCGGACTTTTTGAAAATCCTTACGTTGACCCGGAAAAAGCGGCGCGGATGACAGACACGGCAGACGACAGAAAACTTGCCGCCGAAGCCGCGCGGCGTTCGATTATTTTATTGAAAAATGAAAAAAACACTTTGCCGCTCGACCGCTCGAAACTAAAATCCGTCGCGGTTATCGGACCGAACGCCAATCGAGCGCATCTCGGCGGCTACACCGACCCGAAACCGCCGCTCGCCGTCAGCATTTTAGACGGCGTAAAAAATAAAGTTGGAAATAATATAAAAGTAAATTACGCGGAAGGCGTAAAAATTACCAAAGAAGGCGGAAATTGGTTCGGCGACACCGCGACTCTAAACGACGCGGCGAGCGACCGAAAATTAATAAACGAAGCCGTTCAAACCGCGAAAAATTCCGACGCGGTGATTTTAGTAATCGGCGGTAATGAAGACACGAATAAGGAAGGTTGGGCGGAAAGTCATCTCGGCGACCGTGATTCTCTGGAACTTGTCGGCAGACAAAACGATTTGGTCAGAGCCGTTTTAGAGACGGGAAAACCGACAATCGTTTTTTTGATAAATTCAGGACCTCTGGCAATAAATTATGTCGCGGAAAATGTTCCCGCGATTCTCGAAGGCTTTTATCTCGGCGAAGAAACCGGAACTGCCGCGGCAGACGTGCTTTTCGGCGATTACAATCCCGGCGGAAAACTACCCGTTTCGTTTCCGCGTTCGGTCGGACAACTTCCCATTTATTACAATTACAAACCGACAGCCAGACGCGGTTATTTGTTTTCCTCGACCGAACCGTTATTTCCTTTCGGTTTTGGTTTGAGCTATACGACTTTCAGCTATTCAAATCTGAAAATTACAAAACCAAAGATTAAGGCTGACGAGGAAACTACCGTAACTTTTGACGTTACCAACACCGGCAAAATTCGCGGCGACGAAATCGCGCAAATGTATATCCGTGATGATGTAAGTTCTGTAACTCGACCGGTTAAGGAGCTAAAAGATTTTGCCCGAATCAGCCTGGAGCCGAATGAAACCAGACAAGTAGTTTTCAAAATAACGCCGTCAAAACTAGCGTTTTACAACCGCGAAATGAAGCGCGTCGTTGAACCCGGAACTTTTCAGATTATGGTCGGCGGCAGTTCTGTAAAACTGCTTAACCGGCAATTAGAGGTTCAGAAGTGAAGATTGCATAAATTACTGTGAGTGTAGCCGTTCAGTTGGTTACGATAATGTAACTTTCGCAATTATATTCGATTCTCACCTTCATTTTGCGGATGTTTCTTGCTAAACTCTTTATATAGCGGCAGATAACAGCTTTCTAATTAACGCTGATACTTTATTCTTGGCTGGTTCTATTTCAGAGGATTTTTACAAAAAACTAAAAAATATGTTTGGAGCCGGTGAACGGATTTGAACCGCCGACCTGATGATTACAAATCAACTGCTCTACCAACTGAGCTACACCGGCTTTTGGATTGCCAGCAAAGCAACCGCAAGCGAAAATACTACAAAATCAAACTATTTTGTGCAAGCTGACAAATTATAAATCCTTTGGTAAAACATTAAAAATAATTGTTGACGATTGTTTAATCAAAAGGTTACGATAGTATTTACCCGAAAGGGTTTTGTGTTCATTTCATTTGTAATCCTCACTGCCTTTATAATTTTAATCCTAAAACCAAAGAATCTAAGGAGATAAACGTGAGTTTTCAAAAGTTTTATCAAAGTATTTTCGGAATGTTGTTTCTAATTCTTTTCGCGGCGGCGACAAGTAGTTTCGCTCAGAGACCTACGCCGACACCGACTTTAATAATCAATCGTGATAATCGTGAAATGCCCGTTGTTGCGGGAAATAATCTGTATTGCGCCGGTTACGTCCAAACGAATTCGGTGGATACGAGCAACAAAATTGTCGGCGCGGAAAACGAACAGGATAAATTTACATACGCGCAGGGCGACGATGTTTACATAAATCTCGGCGCGAATCGCGGCGTCAAAGTCGGCGATACATTTGCCGTTATTCGCCCGCGCGGACAGGTTGAAACGCGCTTATCGAGAAAGAAAAATCTGGGTTTTTACGTCCAGGAAGTCGGCGACCTCGAAGTTATCAAGGTAAAAGATGACGTTTCCGTGGCGCGAATCAGTCATTCCTGCGATAACTTTTTGCTCGGCGATTTGCTTCAGCCGATTCCCGCGCGGACGAGTCCGACATTCGCGCAGAGACCGGCGTTAGACGTTTTCGGCGAGCCTTCGGGAAAGGCTTCCGGCACAATTTTTATGGCGCGGGACAGTCGGGAACTGCTCGGAGGCGAGCAGATTGTTTACATAGATTTGGGTGCCGAAGATAATGTCAAGGTCGGCGATTATCTAACGATTTATCGTCCGCTCGGCAGAGGGAATTTGTTTGAAAAGCCGAAGAACGAATCGGTTCGCGCGCGCGACGATAATTATCAAAGCAGAACCTATCAGGGCGGACAATTTTCCAACCAAGCGCCGCGCAAATCGGGCGACAAAGCCGAAGGAAGCATTATCACCACCGAAAAAGCTAAAGAAAATCGTCCCGCAGGACTTAGAAAAGTCGTCGGCGAACTCGTCGTCTTAAACGTCAAAGAAAGAACCGCGACGGCTGTAATCACCCGCACGGCTCAAGAAATTCACACCGGCGACAGCGTCGAAGTTCAATAATATGGGAATTAAGAATTTCAAATTACGAATGAAGGATTTTTGTCCAATCTCGAAATTCTTAATTTGAAATTCTTATTATCTTTTGACCGAGGACGGCATAATTATAGACGCGGCGAAAAACGGCGCTTTTGCCAACTCGAATGACGCGCCGCTAAACCGATCTTATTCGACAGATTATCAAAACCACTCGTCAAAAAACGAAAGCCGTTACTAAAAATTCACGCGCCTGTTTGAGTAAAAAGGGAATGACATCATTCCCTTTTTTTATTTGCCCGGCGCAATTGATTCTTGTTTGGAAAGCGTTAGTTTGCCGATTGTTTTACGTTTTTTATTTTCGACGAAAAAGTATTTGAAATAATCATACATTGACCAGCAAGCCGCCAGCACCGAAATCCACAACGCGCCGCGCCCGACCAAATAACCGAACACGCGCCAATCGTCGGTTGATAAAGCAAAATTAAAAAAGTTTGCAAAAGCCGTTTGCACTTCGGCAACTTCCCAAAAGCGAAACGTGGGTATTTCCCAGCCGAAATTAGAGACGGGCGGATTACCGTTTGCGGCAGCGACGAGCAGCGCGACAATCGCCACGCATTGCGCCCACATTTTTATCTTGCCGGCTGTTTGCGCCTGAATAATTATTCCTTCGGTCGCCGCAACCGAACGCAAACCCGTAACGACAAATTCTCTGCCCAAAATAATAACGACCGTCCAAGCCGGCGCGAGATGTTTTTCGACCAGCACAATTAGCGCGGCGGAAACGAGCAATTTGTCGGCAATCGGGTCGAGTAGCTTACCGAGATCGGAAACTTGATTGCGCCGCCGCGCGAGATGTCCGTCGAGAATATCCGTGAAAGACGCGGCGAGAAAAATTCCGATGGCGAGCGCGTAACTGCTGATACCGAACCATTGTTCGGCGATTGGCGTCAGCAGAACGACCACGAGAAACGGGACGATAACAATTCGCGCCAATGTTAAATAATTCGGTAAATTCACTTCTTTAATAAAACGCTTTTCGCAGTTTCAAGTGTAGGTTTGAAAAATACCGGCTGTCAAGAATGTCAGATTGCTTTGTAACCGGAAATCAAAATGTCTGACAAAAAAGAACGGTGAAAAGTTTTATAAAACTTTTCACCGTTCATAAAATCTATTTAAAGTTGCGGAATTTAGGGCTGCATAAAGCCGAGGTTGTTAGTCGGGAAATTTGCGATATTCGGAAAAACAATCGGCATATCGGTGTCCGACAATCCATACCAACGCGCCAGAGTCGCCGCGTATTGCTCGACCGAAGTTGTCGGAATCCAGCGCCCGCGCGCGCTGGTGCCGCTGTCGGCATCGTCCGGTCCGTTCATCGTTAAAGTCGGAAACGGCGTTCCGTTTGAAGTATTGACTCCGTAGAAATCGCCGCCGTTGACCGCGCCGCCGACGACAAACATATGATTTGCCCAGGCGTGGTCTGAGCCGACGGTCGAACCTGAACCGGCGGGATTAAACGTTCGAGCGAAATCGGACATCGTAAATGCCGTAACTTTATCTGAAATACCCTGCGCGACCATTTCGTCGTAAAACGCCCGAACCGCCTGACTCATTTGCGAAAGTAATCCGCCTTGTCCGGCGATTTGATTGTTGTGCGTGTCGAAACTTCCAATTTGGACATAGAAGATTTGACGGTTGACATTTAAGTCTGTGCGTTTTTTGATGAGACGAGCGACTTGTTTTAACTGGTTGCCGACTGATGTATTGGGAAACGTCACGGTCACTTCCTGAAAAGTTGCCAACGCCTGGTTCGCCAGAATTGCCTGGTCGGTGATGTGGCTCGCCGCCGCAATATAATTCGAGCTTAAGTCTTGCGTTCGCAATTGATTAAATGCGGAGAGTCTGGCTTGCTGCGCGGCTGTCGTCGTGCCTCCGGCTGTAAGCGTCGGATTTAGAACGCTGCTCAGAGATGTCGGAGCGCCGACGATTGCCAGCGGCAGAGTAGATTGTCCGGCGGTGAAAAGCTGCGCTCCGTTGATTGAGGTAATCATCGGAACTAAACCGTTAGGATTGTCCGATTGAGTTCGGCGGTCGGAAATTCTTCCGCCCCAGCCGGTAAAAGAAGCCGCGTCGGAACGTCCCGATTGATATTGCGAAACCTGGTCGGAATGCGAAAATAATTGAAACGGTTTCGGAACGGAATTGGCTTGATATTGCGCTCTGCTCATCGGTTTGACGAGCGTTCCGGTGTTGGTCACAATCGCCATTTTGCCCTGCGCCCAAAGTTCGTGCATTCCGTTGTTAATTCCGCCCGTCACAGCGCCGAAATTGGGATTCAAACCGTAGTTCAAGTTATTCATTCGCGGAACCGCTATCGGCAAAAGCGCGTTTTGCGCGATTGCAAGGCTCGCCGCATTTCTGGCGTTTGAGTATGCTGCGTAATTGCTCAGAGTCGCGTCCGAGTGATTGGGAATAACCGTGTTGTTGCCGTCGTTTCCGCCCTGCATAAAAATGCAGACCAGAGCGCGATAATCGCTCGGCACGCTCGGCGCGTCTTCGACCGTCTGCGCCAAAACACTCATCATACCGAAATGCTGAATCTGAGTTGCAATCGCCGCCATACCGAGAGCGCAGCCTGATCTCGTCAAAAATTCGCGTCTGTTTTGTTTCATATTTTTTTACCTCTGCACCTGATATTGAGACGAACTCGTTACCAAATAAACTGCCGCGCGAGCGCGATTAAGCGTATCGGTAGCGGTAACCGCTTGCACTGCCGTTAAAATTGTATTCTTCATCTGCGCCGACATCGTGCCGTGCATCAATTTTGTGTTGAGCGCGTCAACCAGTTGATTTCCGCTGGCGTCCGCTGCCGCCAACGCCTGCATATCGCTCAAATCAATCGAAGTTCCGAAAGGCGCCAAAATAACACCGTTGCCGGTTGTGGCGGATATTTTTGAATAAACCATTGTGTTCATAAAATTAGCGCGGGCAATCGCCGTTCCGGTTGTCATTATGCCGAATTCAGGTCCGTTCAGAGCCGTTCCGGGAACAGTGTAATCGGGCGAATAGTAATTAAAAACCGTCGGCGAATTAAACGGATTTTGTCCCATCGTCGTAACTTGCGGGCTGATGTAGCCGTCGCTCTGCGTCGTTCCGTCGGCGGAACTCACCTTGAATTGTCGCAGGACGTTGGTTGCCAATTGGACAGGTTCGCGCAATTTTCCGTAATTCGGATCGGTTTTGACATTGCCGCGCGCTTCCGGGTCGAGCAAAATCGTCCGAACGACCGCTTTTAAGTCGCCGCGCACGCCGCTTCCGTTATTGTTGAAAACAGCAGCGACGCGACCGACGTAAGCCGGTGTCGGGTCGCTCGTAACCAGATGCTGAATCAAAAATCGGCTGACGAACGGCGCGACGTTCGGGTGATTAAAGATATTGTCCAGACCCTGCTGCAAATCGGTCGCGCCGTTTTGACCAGCCGGAAGATTTTGGCTGACGGCGTTCGGATACGAAAGCAGTGTTTTTGCCGTTACGTCGTGATTGTTCTGATTCAGAAACATCGGGTCTTTATAGTTCGGCGCGCCCGCTGTTCGATTCGGACAGCTTGCGGTTACTTCACACAAACCCCAGCCGGTAAAAACCTTTGTAAAATTATTGACCGTCGTTTGATCATAAGTCGGAATCGGATTGCCGTTTGCGTCGTGCTGCAAAGTGCCGTCTTGATTGAGCATAAACAAGCCGATATTGAAAAGCTGAAGAACTTCGCGGGCGTAATTTTCGTTCGGACTGTTTTTCGTCGAGCGAACCATATCCAAATAATTGCCCATCGCCGGATTGAGCGTCATATCAGCCATCAAATCACGATAGTTTCCAAAAGCGCGATTTCCTAAAATTTGATTATATGTAACCATCCAACTTGCCTGCTGCGTGTCAACGCCGGAAACCACCCAGAGCTGGCTCAACGACCAGGCGACACGGTGTCGAAGCGGCGCGTCTCCGTAAAGCGCTTCCTTGAAAAACCAGTTTTGCACAGGATACATCGAGTAAAAAATAACCCGGCACGTCGCATCGCACGTAGTTGTGTCAACAGTTGTCGGCATCAAAACCAGATTCGGATACGGATTGGTCGGATACGGAGCGTCAAATTGCGTGTTGAGCCAATTTCGCACTCCGAGACGACGGATTTTTTGGTCTAAATCGTAGGTCGGACCGAAAGTCGCCTGCTCTAAAAATCGAGTGCGGTCGGCGGAATAATAGTAGCCGACCGAATCCGGGTTCGGAGTTTTGTCGGATTTGTCGGATTTGCCGGATTGTGTCGGCGAAACCGTCGCGTCTTTGATAGCGCCGCCCGTTTTGCCGATTCCCAAAAGCGCTTGATTGCTTGCCAATCCGCGCCAAATGACGCTGATTAAAACATCGCCCTTAAATTTAGGATGTTCCCAGAAACCGAGTTCGTCCGTTAATTGAACGGTCAGCGCGTAAACGCCCGTTTGATCTTTGACCGGAGAAATGTCTAAAACCGGAAAGCGATATTGTCTGCCTTTTGCGTCTTCGACATTGACGCGAAAAGCGTTAGCTCCTTCGTCGGGCAGCAAATCGAGATTAGTTACAAAAAGCACAACCTTTGAGTTTGAAGAAAACGCCGCGCTTTTTATTTTTGATAAACCCGTTCGCCCGAAAGCGTCGGGCGCGGCGGCGAGAGCGCGGGTTGAACCGCTTTCGCTCAATAAAACCGGAGTCGGCGAATCTGGATTCGGGTCTTCCTCCTGCGCCAAAACCGGAAACATCAGCAGGAACATTAACGAACCCGCGCCGAGAATCTGTAGCCAAAAGCGCGATTTTCTGCCTTTCATAACCTTTTCTCCTTAGAAATCCTTTGTTAAAATCTGGTGTCTTTATTTTTGAAAGCAAAATTAGCGACAGGATAGGATAAAGCCGTTAATCATTGTTTTGCATATTCATTTATAAAAGATTTTTCTTGAAAAAACAAGCTATTTTTTATTCTTCAAAAATATAATATGAAAAAGAAAAATAGTTTCTTGTTTTAATTAGATGAAACTTGCCGACGTTTAGCCGAATAAACTTGAAATAATTTATGTCTAAAACACTTTTTCTCGAAACGCCCGCCGATTTTAGCTTTTACCATACAATCAACAGTCACGGCTGGTGCGAGCTTTTGCCGTTTGAATCCGATAAGGAAAATCAAAGCCTGAGTCGTGTCTTTGCCGATGAAAAGTCAAAAAATCCAATTTTGGCGAAAATCAAAGAAACAGGCAAAAAGCTGAAAATTGAAATCGCGGACGGGAAAAAAAACAAACAATTTGAAGAAAAAATTCTGCGCGACTGGCGGCATATCTTGCGCTTGGACGACGATTTGAGCGAATTTTACGAAATTATAAAATCTGAAAAAGAGCTGCAATGGATTTCCAAACGAAACGCGGGCAGACTTCTTCGTTCGCCGACGGTTTTTGAAGATTTGGTCAAAACAATTTGCACGACGAATTGTTCCTGGGCTTTGACGAAAAAAATGGTAACGAATCTGGTCGAAAAACTCGGTCTCAAAACCGAAAACGGCAAATTCGCGTTTCCGACTGCCGAAGCGATGGCGGCGGTTTCAGCCGATTTTTACAAAACGGAAATTCGCGCCGGTTATCGTTCGTCGTATTTTGCCGAGCTAGCCGAAAAAGTTGCGAGTGGCAAAACAAATCCCGAAAGCTGGCTCGCGTCCGATTTGCCGACCAGAGAATTGAAAAAAGAAATGAAAAAGATAAAAGGCGTCGGCGATTATGCGGCGGAAAATCTTTTAAAGCTCGTCGGACATTACGACGGACTCGCGCTCGATTCCTGGGTGCGGGCGCAGTTTTACAGAAAACATAACGACGGACAAATTTGCCAAGACCGGGATATTGAAAAATTCTATGAAAAATTCGGCGCGTGGCGCGGACTCGCCGTTTGGTGCGACGTGACGGAAAAATGGTTTGTCTGAAACGTAAAATCTTAATCGAATGAGCCGCTTCGGATTTCATCAACTCGAATTTTCTCAACCTTTTACAATTCGCGCGCATCAGAAAAACAGGCGTGATTCGCGCCGGAGAAATCTTTAAATTCAATCGAGGAGATAAAAGTAATAATGAGAAAGAAATTATTAAAAATTTTTGCGGTTTTTATGGCGATGATTTTTGTTTTAACGGCGGCAAATTCGACGAACGCCCAAAATCGCCGGATGCGCGGCGAAAGAATTTCAAAACAGCAAACCGAAGATTTGCTCAAGAGAATCGAAGAGCGAACCGACCATTTTTCAAATCAGTTAAATAAATCTCTGGACAGAAGCCGTTTGGACGGAAGTCGGGCTGAAGACCGAATCACAGATCGCGCCAAAGATTTGGAAAACGCGACCGACAAACTTCGCCGCGACTACGACTTTAGCGACCCGCGAGGCGAAACAAAAGCGAATGCCCGAATTGCTTTGAACGCGGCTGCGGCTGTAAATCGCATAATGAACAAACGAAAATTCAGCAGCCAGACTGAAAATTCTTGGATTAACCTTCGAGCCGAACTAAATACTCTGGCAAGAATTTACCGGTTGCCGACGCTTGGCGCTCGGTAAAAGAAATAAATTTTCAGGTTTTAACTTAAAAAATAGAAGCAAATCCAAAATTGGATTTGCTTCTATTTTTTGTTGTGGCGAATTTGTCTTTGCAAACAAATTCGCCGCAGTTGACACTTTATTTGATTAGGTTCGGGAAAGCCTAAACGCTTGCCGAAATTAATTTTATTGTTCCGAAAATGTTTGGCATATCTATTGCCAACTGTTTCAGCGTGGACGGAAGAGAAATTTGAAAGGGGTTTTTAAGGGATGCAAAATGAGTAAAGTTTTTCTTTCGTCCCAAAAATGTATTGAACGGAAAGTTGACGAGAATTAAAAACTAAGAATTTTTCCGCTTTTACTTTTAATGCCTGAAATTAGCGGTTTTTATTTGAAAACAAGTCGGATATAAAGTTTCAAGGGGGCGAAACGAGAGTAATTTTTCTCTCCTCGATGCAGAACAAGGCGTGACTTTTTGGGCAAAAGTCGCGCCTTGTTCGTCTGAAAAAGTGGAATATAAATCGGAAAAAATTGACCGAATTTTTCTCTGGCTCGTTTTGGCGGGCGGGTTTTTGTCGTTTTTAATTTACGGATTATCTTATTTTCTCGCGCAGCCGACGGTTGAAACTATTACGACGCATTCGGCAAACTTAAACTCCGATACAAATACGATGCTCGACATCAAATACCAAAATAATAAATCGAAGTAATCGGTTTGTTTTCGGCAGAAATCTTTTTCAATCGAGATTAATTTCAAATCTTTCCGCCATCCGGTAAAGCGTCCGACGGTCAATTCCGGCGATTTCCGCCGCTTTCGTGCGGTTGCCGCCGGTTTTTTCCAAAACGTGAAGCAGGTAACGCTTTTCGAGTTCGTCGAGACTCGGCAAATCGGCGTAAAGCTCGGATAAATGAACGCGCGAAGCCGCTTGTTTGAATTTTTCCGAAAGCAATTTGGCGGGCAAATCTTCGGCTAAAACTTCACTGCCGCGCGCGCGAAGCGCGGCATATTCGACCGCCGCTTCGAGTTCGCGGACATTGCCTTTCCATTCATAAACCGTCATTGTTTTCAGAGCGTTTTCGGAAAATCGCAAATTTTCTTTGCCCGTATTTTTTCGCGCTTTCTGCAAAAATTTTTCGATCAATAGGGGAATATCGGTCGCTCTTTCACGAAGCGACGGGACACGCAAAGTTACGACGCTCAG
The DNA here is from genome assembly GCA_964237245.1 of uncultured Pyrinomonadaceae bacterium. Lineage (GTDB taxonomy): Bacteria > Acidobacteriota > Blastocatellia > Pyrinomonadales > Pyrinomonadaceae. The sequence continues at coordinate 8,841 of CAXSHW010000028.1, read as the reverse complement.
ACGATAAAATAAATCTTCGCGGAAAATTCCGCTTTTTACTTCCTCTTCCAAATTTCGATTGGTCGCGGCGATAATTCTGGCGTCAACTTGCCGCGTTTGAGTCGAACCGACGCGGCGAATTTCGCCTTCCTGCAATGCGCGAAGAAGTTTAACCTGCATCGCAAGACTGGTTTCGCCGATTTCGTCAAGGAATAAACTTCCGCCTTCGGCTTCTTCCCAGAGTCCGCGCCGGTCGGCGTTCGCGCCGGTAAATGAACCTTTGGTGTGTCCGAAAAGCTCGGCTTCTAAAAGCGATTCGGTCAAAGCGCCGCAGTTTACGGCGACGAAAGATTTGTCCTTTCTCGGTGAATTTTGATGAATCGAACGGGCGACGAGTTCTTTTCCCGTTCCCGATTCGCCCAAAATTAAAACAGTCGAACGGGTCGGCGCGACGCGGGCGATTTCCTTGTAAAGCTCAATCATTACGGGCGAACTTCCGACCATCGCGCCGGATGTGAAATCCGTCGGCGCAATTTCCTTTCGGTTTGTCGTCTGCTCAAGCGCGCGTCTGGTCGTCGCTAAAATTTCGTCAACCTTAAACGGTTTTGAAATAAAATCCCAGGCGCCTTCGCGCGTCGCTTCGACCGCCGTTTCGAGCGAGCCGAAACCGGTTACTAAAATCACCGGCGATTTTTCTCTGAGTCGCTGCAATAAATCTAAACCCGAAAGTTTCGCTTCGAGATTTATGTCGCTGATGACAAGATCAAATTTTTCCCGACTCGATAAAATCAAAGCTCTTTCGGGCGTTTCAGCGGTTTCGACCTGCCAGTTTTCATCGGATAAAATTTCTTTCAAAAGTTCGCACGAGCCTGCGTCGTCGTCAACTACGAGAATTTTTTTCATAACAAAATTTACTTACGATTGAATCGGGCTGAAAATGAGCCGAATCTTTGTGCCTATGCCGGATTTGCTTTCGACTTCGATGTCGGCTTCGTGATTTTGCATAATCTGTTTGACGACTACCAAGCCCAAACCCGTTCCTTTGCGGCGTTCTTTGGTTGTGAAAAGCGGCTGAAACATTCGGACGCGAATTGTTTCGCTCATTCCGACGCCGTTGTCCGCGAATTCCACGAAAACTTTTTCGCGTTCAGAATAACTCGAAACTTCCAGCTTTCCGCCGTTCGGCATCGCGTCCAGAGCATTTTTAACCAGATTTAAGAAAACCTGCTGCAATCGCTCCGCATCGCCCGAAATGCTTGGCAAATCCGCATCCAAATTCGTTTTCAGCTCGACGCGCGATTCTTGCAAAGTCGGCTCAACCGCGTCAAAAATCTTGCTCAGAACTTCATTGAGATTAATTGTTCGATGTTCGGTCGTGCCGAATCTGGTTCGGTCGAGCATCTCGCGGACAATATTTTCGATGCGTTCGATTTGTCTGGTAATCGTTTCGAGGCGATTTGCTTCCTTGGAATTTTCCGGCAGACTCGCGCGAAGCAGTTGAGCGTGTCCGCTGATCAAATTCAGAGGCGTTCCGACTTCGTGCGCGAATTCGGCGGCGGTTTGTCCGGTCGCGGCGAGTCTTTCCATTTCGCTCATTTGTCTGGCGGCGCGAAAAAGTTCGAGATTGGCGATTTCAAGCTGTTCTTTTTTGTGTTTTAATTCAGCGGTCGCTTCCTCGACTTTTTCCTGCAAAATTTCGGTTTGTCGTTCGCGTTCAAAAGACATTTCGCGGATTTGTCCGATCATCGAATTAAAGTTGTTGGAAAGCGTGCCGAATTCGTCAACTTTATCATCTTCAATCGGTTCGATTGATAAATTTCCCGCTTTCGCCTTGTCCATCGCAAGAAGTAAATTTTCGAGCGGAAGATAGACTATTTTTTGAAAAAGCAGATAAAACGCGGCGGTCATTAAAAGAATTGTCGCCAGCGCGATCCAAAATAAGTTTATTAGATATTGAAAAGCGATTGAGGTAATCGTGTCGAGCTTTTCTATGACTTCGACCGCGCCGTTAACTCGATTTTTAATGACAATCGGCGCGAATACGCGAAAAAGCGAATCGTTTCTTTCGGCTTGCTGCGGATTGATGATTTCAGAAGCCAGTCCGTTTAGCAAAGCGTCTTTGGTTTCGACCGGAATTTTTTCAAGCGGCAGACTGTCGTCCGAAGCGGCTTCTTCGTTAAATTCAGCGCCGTTTAGTTTCCAAACCCGAACCGTTATTAAATTCGGACGCGAACCGCTTACTACATTGGTCAGCCGCTCTAAATCGTCCTGGTCAATTTGTTCGGGGAAAAACGCGAGGTGTTCGGCTAGATTATCAGCCGAGAGCTGCGCGAGCTGCTTTTGTTCGTCACGAACCTGTTTGGCGACCCGCGCGCTGATTAAAAGCAGCGCGACCGCCAATATGACAAGAGCTACCGCCGATGCGAGAAGCGCTGTTTTGAGATGTAGTTTCAGCGGTTTCATAAGAAAAAACAATTATAACCGAAATTCTTCGCTCGAAATTTTAGCCGGTTTTCTAAACGCGCATCCAACTTAAAATTTACCCGCGCCGAGCGAAAAGTTTTCTTCCGTTTTTCAAAGCAATAATCGTTCCGTTCAAGAAAACAATTTTTTTCGTCTTTGCCCTTTCCGTCTTTTTTTCCTAACATAACTTATATATGGACGAAATTGAAGATTTCTCAGAAAAAATCGGGGAAGCCGAATTGGGCGACACGCAAATGCAGATTCCTTCGGAATTGCCGGTTTTGCCTCTGCGCGACATCGTGATTTATCCGTTTATGATTGTTCCGCTGTTTGTCTCGCGCGATAAATCAATTCGCGCGGTTGACGAAGCGTTGAGCCGGAATCGGATGATTATGCTCGTTTCGCAAAAGGACGTTGACCGCGAAGAGCCGACTCAGGAAGACCTCTACAAAGTCGGCACAGTCGCCGTGATTATGCGAATGCTGAAAATGCCGGACGGACGAATTCGCATTCTGATTCAAGGACTTTCACGCGCCCGAATTGATTCGATCAACGCGGGCAACGATTATGTTCGGGCAAATTTAACGCCGATTCCCGAACCGCTTCCGCCCGCAAACTCTCTGGAAGTCGAAGCGCTTTTGCGAAATGTGCGTTCTTCGATGGAACGCGCCGCCAACTTGGGCAAAAATATCTCGCCCGAAGTGATGGCGATTATTTCAAACCTCGATGACGCGGGCAGATTAGCCGATCTTTCGGCTTCAAATCTGGAATTAAAAGTCGAAGACGCGCAGAGCGTTTTAGATATGTTTGATCCGGTGATGCGTCTGCGGCGCGTCAATGAATTGCTCAGTAAAGAAATTGACGTACTGACCGTTCAGCAGGAAATCAACACGCAGGCGCGCGCCGACATTGACCGCTCGCAGCGCGAATACTTTCTGCGTCAGCAATTAAAAGCGATTCAATCGGAACTCGGCGAAGGCAACGAGCTTTTCGAGGAAATCGAGCAATACCGCGACAAAATTTTGAAAGCGAAAATGCCGCAAACCGCTGAAGAAGAAGCGCTCCGACAATTAAAGAAATTGGAGAGAATGCACCCGGACACCGCCGAAACTGCGACTCTGAGGAATTGGCTCGATATTATGACCGAATTGCCCTGGTCAAAAACTTCCAAAGATAATCTCAATTTGAAAAAAGCGGAAAAAATCCTTGATGAAGACCATTATGGGCTTGAGCGCGTCAAGGAACGAATCGTCGAAGCATTAGCGGTTCGCAAATTGAAAGAAAAACCAAAAGGCTCGATTCTGTGTCTGGTCGGACCGCCGGGAGTTGGTAAAACTTCTCTGGGGCGTTCGATTGCGCGCGCGCTCAATCGTAAATTCGTGCGGCTTTCTCTGGGCGGACTTCACGACGAAGCGGAAATTCGCGGACACCGCAGAACATACGTCGGCGCGATGCCGGGCAGAATAATTCAGGCGATTCAGCAGGCGGAAACGAACAATCCGCTGATTATGCTCGACGAAATTGATAAAGTCGGCGCTGATTTTCGCGGCGATCCGTCATCGGCGCTTTTAGAAGTCCTCGACCCCGAACAAAATTCGACGTTTCGGGATAATTACTTGAACGTAACTTTCGATTTGTCGAACGTAATGTTTATGACGACGGCGAACGTTCTGGACACGATTCAGCCGCCGCTGCGCGACCGAATGGAAATAATTTCGCTTTCCGGTTACACCGAAGAGGAAAAGCTGGAAATCGCCCGTCGTCACCTCGTTCCGAAACAGATTGACGAAAACGGACTCGAAAAAAACGACATAAAATTTGAGCGCGGCGCAATTGCCAAAATCATCAGCGAATACACGCAGGAAGCCGGACTGCGCCAATTGGAAAGGGAAATCGGCAAAGTCTGCCGCAAAGTCGCTCGCAAAAAAGCCGAACTCGAAGGCGAATTTGAGGCGGCGAAAATAACCGCTTCAAACGTTAAAGATTACTTGCGTTCACCGAAAATTTTCCCCGAAGAAGCCTTGAAAAAAGACGAAATCGGTATAGTTACAGGACTTGCGTGGACAGCCGTCGGCGGCGATATTTTATTTATCGAAGCCTTGAAAACCAAAGGCAAAGGCAAACTGACTCTGACCGGACAACTCGGCGAAGTGATGCAGGAATCGGCGCAAGCGGCATTTTCGTTTGCTAAGGCGCGGGCGGGCGAAATCGGTATTGACGAAGACGCTTTTGAAAAATACGACATTCACGTTCATCTTCCCGAAGGCGCGATTCCGAAAGACGGACCGAGCGCGGGAATTACGATGGCGACGGCGATTGTGTCGGTTTTATCGCAGCGCGCCGTGCGAAAAGACGTAGCAATGACGGGCGAAATCACTTTAAGAGGCAACGTCCTGCCGGTCGGCGGAGTCAAAGAAAAATTGCTCGCGGCGAGACGCGCAAAGATAAAAACGGTAATTCTGCCCGCGCCTAACAAACGCGATTTGGAAGATTTGCCTCAGGAAGTTCGGGAGGATTTGACATTTATATTTGTAGAGAACGTGCGCGAGGTTTTTCGTCTCGCGCTGCGAGATAAAACGCCGAATGAAAAATCAAAAACTCGCGCGGCAAAACAATTGTCATAAGCAAATTTGATGTGAATTATAAGTTTTGTCGAAATTTAACGGCAAAGCCAGTTTTTATCGGCTTCATATTTATTGACAACACGCTTTTCGTATGTTACTTTTAGGAGGTTTTTTATTCAAAAAATCCATAAAAGCAACAAGAAAAGCAACTTTTTCAACAGCTTCGGCGTTTAATAATAGACCCAAGAGAATTTTTTAGGTCGTTTTACCGATTCGCCCTAACCCCAAAGAGAATTTTCAATGAAGGAGTATAGACGAACTTGATTAAATCACGCCTTTTTAAGGTTTTTAATATTACCGCAATTTTATTTTTCGTATTCAATTCTTTTATTTACGGACAAGTTACCAGTTCGAGCGCGAGCGGCAGAAGCGACGGCAAAACGCCGCAAGCCGAACAAGCTGAAGCCGTTTACAATAAAATCACGACAGAGGTCGGCGACCATTTCAAAAAAGGTTTATTTCATTTAGAAGACAATCGCCGCTCAAACGCCCGCGAGGAATTTGATAAAACGATTGAAGTTTTTCTGCTGTCGAACGTCAACGTTCAGAGCAACCAAAAACTGCGTGAATGTTACAGTCAACTGACCGAAACGATTTACCGGATGGAATTTCCCACAGGCAATCAAGCGCCGAATATCCGAAGTCTTTCGGCAACGTGCGGTTGGAATATTGACAATGATTTAGCCGACAAAGTTGCTAAAATCGTTCAAACCGTTCCCAACACTTCCGCAGATAATACATCTGTCGCGGCAGCCACTGACGGAAGCGCCGCTCAACCGAATGTTGCAACGCAAGGATTTACCGAGCAAAAATTTGAAGCCTCGCCGCTCGACGATTTAGCGAAACTCGAATTGACGCCTGAAGAACAGCAGGTTGACGATAATCCGATTGCCCAACAGCAATATCAATATATTCAGGTTGCCGTCGCTAATAAATCGCTCGGATTCAGCTTTCAAGTTCATCCGATGATTCAGCAGTTCGTCAACTATTATCAGGGACGCGGACGCGCGACGATGGAAACCGGATTGTATCGTTCGGGAATGTTTATGCGAATGGCGCGTCGCATTTTCCGCGAAGAAGGCGTGCCGGAAAACGTCGCGTGGCTCGCGCAAGTTGAAAGTTCCTGGAAACCGGCGGCTTTGTCGTGGGCTTCGGCTTCGGGTCTCTGGCAGTTTATTCCGGGAACCGGCGCGCGTTTCGGACTTCGCCGCACAGCGCAGCTCGACGAACGCAACGGTTTTGAAAAAGCGACCCGCGCTTCGGCTCAATATCTGAAATTTTTGGCTAATCGCTACGGCGGAAATTGGGAACTGGCGATGGCGGCTTACAATTCCGGCGAAGGAAACGTTGACCGCGCTATTCGCCGCGCCGGTGTCGCAAATTTCTGGGTTGCTTTCCCATATTTGCCGCAGGAAACGCGCAATTATGTTCCGACTATTCTGGCGACGATTTTAATTGCCAATAATCCAAATCAATACGGTTTCGGTCATATTCGCCCGGCAGCGCCGCTGATGTATGACCAGATTCGCGTTCCGCCTTTGACGAATTTGAGTCTTTTGGCGCAGGCTTCCGACACGACCGTCGAATATCTGCGTTATCTGAATCCCGAACTTCGTTCCAACGTCTCGCCGTCCGAACCATATATCATTCGCGTTCCGCCCGGTAAGGCAAATGAGGTCGTCGCTGTGTTCAAAAAACTTCCCGCCGCGAGCCGTAATCTGGCAAGCGTGACAAAAACGGCGGCAGGCGAAACCTGGCAGAACATTGCAAATCGGACGGGCGTGAGCGTTGAACAATTGCAAGCCGCAAATGCCGGCGTAGCCGCGCCGAAAGGAAAAGTCATTATTCCGAACGGCAATGGTGTAAAACAGACGAGTTACGTCCGCCCGACGACAACACAGCAAGTCAGCGCGCAGCAAACAGGCGGAATCAGAACCGTCAAAGCGCAGAACGGCGACACGGTTGCGAAACTAGCGCAAAGATACGGCGTGTCTCCGGTCGAAGTCGCAAAATATAACGGTTTGTTTGTTACTTCGGCTTTATCGGCAGGACGCGAAGTTAAACTTCCATAACGAAAACAAGTTTTCAGACGGTAATTTTATGCAATAAAAAAGAGCTTCGATATAAAAATATCGAAGCTCTTTTTTATTTTAGGTTGATTTAATGATAAACAATTCGCTTTACGGCATTTTTACGGGCTGAAGATTTTCGTTGAAAAAATTTATTACTCTTGTCCAGGCGGCTTTCGCGGCTTCTTCGTCATAAACTTCGGGGCGCGTATCGTTAAAAAATGCGTGGTCGGCTTCGTATTTTACAGATTCAATCGGCAAGAGATTTTCCTCCGCAATTTTTTCGAGTTCGGCGACTTTTGCGGGATTTATCCACTTGTCTTCGGTCGCCGAAATGAACAAAACCGGCGCCTTCAAATTTTTCAAAGTCATTTCATCGGGAATATCGCCGTAAAACGGCGCGGATGCGCTCAAACCTTCGAGATGACAGACTGCCTGCAGCGCGTAAGTTCCGCCCATACAGAAACCCGTGATGCCTAAGTGCAAAAGTTTATATTTTTCCTGCGCTTCAACTACGACATTTTTTATCGTATCCAAGCCGTCTTCAAGCTGAAGCGCGTTCATCAATTTGACAGCTTCTTCAGAAGTTGTTGCGGTTTTGCCGAAATATAAATCCGGCGCGATAGCGACATAACCCGCGTCTGCATAACGTTTGGCGATGTCTCTGATATGGTCGTTCAAACCCCAGTATTCTTGGATAATGATGACGGCTTTGCTGCCTGAATCAATTTCATCGGGCATTGCGACATAAGCCGAAGTTTCGCCTTTCGCGGTATTAAATTTCAGCGTTTCAGTTTTCATAAATAAAAATTCCTCCAGAAAATATAAAAATTGCTCAAAATTGATTATAAACAAACTTTCCCAATCAAAAGAATCAACGTCTTACAGATTTACGTTACCAAAAAAACAATTTTGCGAATAGGCGAAAATAGAGTTTAATAGAAATGCTCGAACAAACTTAACGGCGTTCGCCGAAAATTTCACTCGTTCAAAGAAAAAATAATTTATGAAACTGCCGAAAATTTCGTTGACCTGGAAGATTATGATTGGGCTGGTGCTGGGCATTTTTCTCGGCTGGCTCGCGCCCGCCTGGGGAATCGAGATGCGCCCGCTTTCGACGCTTTTCTTGAATCTCATTAAATCAATTATCGCGCCTTTGATTTTTGCGACCTTAGTTATCGGCATTTCCGGCACTGGCGACATTAAACAAGTCGGGCGCATCGGCATAAAAGCTCTCGTTTATTTTGAAGTAGTTACGACGCTCGCGCTGTTTGTCGGTCTCGCCGCCGTCAATATCACACAACCGGGAAAAGGCGTTTCGCTTGCCGGCGCCGTCAAGCAAGAGAAGAATTTCGATAAAGCGGACTGGGCAAATCGCGCTAAATCTTTGACGAAAGAAGCCAACGACGCTTCGATAAAAGCCGACGAATTATTAACTCAGACGGCGACAAATCCGGCTGCGGCAGCCGAAGCGAATGAGCAAGCCGCGATTTCCGCTTCAAAATCTTCCGAGGCTCTCGACGCTATTACTAAAGGTTTGACCGCGCCCGAACCGCCCGCGAAACCGAAATCGTTCGGCGACATCATCGCGCATCTTTCGCCGACTTCGATTATTCAAGCGATGGCGGAAGGAGATGTTTTGCAGATTGTTGTTTTCTCGGTTCTTTTCGCGCTCGCCGTAACGAGCATCGGCGGCAAAAAAGCCG
>CAXSHW010000027.1:5848-43421 GCA_964237245.1 uncultured Pyrinomonadaceae bacterium | reverse complement strand
TATCTCGAATCGAAGATTTCAAAAGACCTTTCGCGTCAGCAGCGGTCGAAGGCATCACGACTTTTAAACCCGGAAAATTGGCGTAAAATGCTTCTAACGCTTGCGAATGCTGCGATGAAACCTGATAAGCCGAACCGTTCGGACCGCGAAAAACTATCGGCACATTGAATTGTCCGCCCGACATATAAAACATTTTCGCCGCGTGATTGATGATCTGGTCAGCCGCGAGAATCGAAAAATTCCACGTCATAAACTCGATTACCGGACGAAGACCAGCCATCGCCGCGCCGACTCCGACAGCCGCGAAACCGAGTTCGGTGATCGGCGTATCAACGACGCGCTTGTCGCCGAATTCCTTCCAAAGCCCGCGCGTAACCTTATACGCGCCGTCGTATTCGGCGACTTCTTCACCCATAATAAAGACGTTTTCGTCTCTCAAAATTTCTTCGCGCAACGCTTGATTAAGCGCATCTCTAATTGTCAAAACAGCCATAAATTTATTTAATTAAGCATACACGTCCGTAAATAATTCTTTTTCATTTGGAAGAGGGCTTTCATCGGCAAATTTCACGGCTTTTTCAGTCGCTTCTTTCGCGCGAGTTTCAATCGCTTCGTAATCTTTGTCGGTAATAATTTTCGCTTCGGTCAAACTTTGCCGGAAAAGGAAAATCGGATCGCGTTCCTGATATTTTTTGATTTCTTCGGTCGTGCGATATTTTCCCGGGTCAGACATCGAATGTCCCATATAACGATAACAGCGGATTTCGAGCAGCGTCGGCAGATTGTCTTTGCGGGCGCGTTCGATTGCTCTCAAAGTCGCTTCGCGCACGGCAAGGACGTCCATTCCGTCAACGAATTCGCCGACCATTCCGTAGGCTTCGGCTTTTTTGGCGACGCTCGAAATTGACATCGCGCGTTTTTGCGACGTTCCCATTCCATATTGGTTGTTTTCGCAAATGTAAATTACCGGCAATTTCCAAAGCTGCGCCATATTCAAAGATTCGTGAAAAATTCCTTGATTGACTGCCGCTTCGCCGAAAAAGCAAAGCGTTACATTGTCTGTTTCTTTATATTTTTGCGCGTATGCCATTCCCGTTCCGACGCCGATTTGTCCGCCGACAATACCGTGTCCGCCGAAAAAATTATGTTCTTTGGAAAACATATGCATCGAGCCGCCTTTGCCTTTCACAACGCCGCCCGCTTTGCCGTAAAGTTCCGCCATCACAGCTTCGGGTTTCATTCCGGCAATCATCGCCTGAACGTGGTCGCGGTAAGCGCTAATCACATAATCGCCTTCTTTGAGCGCCATCATTGAGCCGACGCCGACGGCTTCCTGTCCGATATACAAATGACAAAAACCGCCGATTTTTCCGATGCGGTAAACTTCCGCGCATTTCTGCTCGAAAATTCTGCCCAAAACCATCTGGTAAAGCATTTCTTTGAGCAGTTCCGGTTCGATTGATTTTATCGAAGATTTCTGCGCGTTTTTGCGTTCCTTGTGTTCGCTGTGCGAAATTTTCGCATCAACCTTATCGGTTATCGCGCCGTCGCTGCTTTCGGACTTTTTCATCTGCGCTTTGCCGTTCGCGCCGTTGGTCGAACTTTTTGTCGTTTTGGCAGTTTCTTTTTGGCGAGTTGCTGTTCTTGGCAAAATCTTTTCTCCTTCGCGTTACAATTGGAATAAAAATTGTCGCTTCCTGCTTTTTTATTACTTGAGAGTAAATTATAAGCGAGAAAAAGCCGATTGTGCAAAAACAGAAAGTTGTCGGCTTCATTGATTACGAAATTTATTCAAATCAGTGGTAAAATTCGCATCATAATATAAGTCAAAAGTTATGTTTCGTTTTCGCCAATTAAAATTTTTAATCGTTTTCAGCTTTGTTATTTTCGCTTTTCCGATTTTCGCGCTGGCGCAAAATCCGACAAAGTGGAATTTGGAATCGGACGCGAAAGGTAAAACCTTAAAAACGGGCGAAACTTTCAAAGCAAAGCTGAAAGCCGAAATTGAAGAAGGCTGGCATTTATATGCCGTCGAACAGCCGGAAGGCGGACCGTTTCCGACGCAAATTACAGTTCCCGAAAACGCGCCGTTTCAAATTAACGGAAAAGCGACATCACCGAATCCGATTACAAAACTCGACCCGAATTTTCAAATCGAAACGAAATATTTTGAAAAGCAAGCCGAATTTAACGTGCCTTTAAAATCCGCAAATGATGCGAACGCTGATAATTTGGCAATCAACGTGAAATTTCAGGTTTGCAACGACACGGTTTGTCTGCCGCCGAAAACCGTTAAAGTTTCGTTCGGCGGATTTGAAGATGTAAAAAAAATCAGTCGTTCGGCGGCAAATTCCAATCTGCAAACTTTTAATGACTTGCCGCAAAATCAATCGGCGAATCAATCGTCCGGTGTCGCTGTCACCGCAAATTCGGGTTCGCAAATTCAAAAAACCGATCAAAATAACGGCGATCTTCCGCTTTCGTCGTTCTTCTGGCTGGCGATTTCGCTGGGCGCGTTGTCGCTTTTGACGCCGTGCGTGTTTCCGATGATTCCGATTACGGTTTCGTATTTTACCAATCATTCGGCTGGCAATCGCGCCAAAGCCGTCAAGCTCGCTTCGATTTATTCGCTCGGAATTATTTTGACTTTTACGATTCTCGGAATGCTGCTGGCGATTTTCGTCGGCGCGGCGGGAATCACGCTGTTTGCGGCAAATCCGTATGTCAATCTTTTGATTACGGCGATATTTCTGTTTTTCGCTTTCAATCTTTTCGGCGCGTATGAAATCACCGTTCCGACCGGGATTTTGACGAAACTCGACAATTTGACGCGCAGCAAAGAAGGCGAAGGTTCGGGAATCGTCGGCGCGCTGCTGATGGGTTTGACTTTTACTTTAACGAGTTTTACCTGCACGTCGCCGTTTGTCGGCACGATTTTAGTGTCGGCTTCGCAGGGCGATTGGCAAAGACCGCTCGTCGGAATGCTTTCATTTTCGACCGTTTTCGCGCTGCCGTTTTTTGTTCTCGCGCTGTTGCCGCAATACGTTTCGAGTCTTCCGCGCGCAGGCGGCTGGATGAATTCGGTCAAAGTCGCAATGGGATTTCTCGAAGTCGCGGCGGCGATGAAATTTATTTCTAACGTAGATTTGATTTGGAAATGGGGAATTTTCACTCGTCCGGTCGTGCTGGCGATCTGGATTGCGATTGGCGTGATTCTGGCGATTTATCTGCTCGGCAAATTTCAACTGCCGCACGATTCAAAGCCCGAACGCATCGGCGCGTTTCGCTTGATGTCGGCGGTGGTCAGTCTGGCGATCAGTTTTTATTTAATTACCGGACTTTTCGGCGCGAAACTCGGCGAACTCGAAGCCTTTCTGCCGCCTGATCTGGAAAATTCTTCGGCGAGAAGTTTCGGCGGGAAAACCGAACAAATCAAATGGATTGAAAACGATTATCAATCGGCGTTAGCTAAAGCTAAAACTGAAAATAAACTGATTTTCGTTGATTTTACGGGTTACACCTGCACGAATTGTCGCTGGATGGAAGCGAATGTTTTTCCGAAAAGGGAGGTCGAAACCGAACTAAACAAATTCGTGCTGGCGAGACTTTACACCGACGACGGAAGCGAACTCAACGACAGGCATCAAGCCTTTGAACAAGAGAAGTTTGGAACGGTCGCCCTGCCTTATTACGCGATTATCAACGGCGACGGCAAAACGGTGGCGACATTTCCCGGCTTGACCAGAAATGTCGCGGAGTTTATTGACTTTTTAAAGAAATCGGAAGAAAATTAGCCGCAGATAGGACGATTGAAACAAACAATATACTTTTGTTTTTAATTCGTAAATTTCAACTCGCGGCTAAAAATCTTATGAAAACTGTCAAAGTCGAAAAATTAATCGAAAGTTTGCGCGCCATTCCCGAAGCGGATTTTACCTGTGACAATGTTTATCGCTTTCTCGCTGAAAATCCGGTCGAAGTTGATTCGATTATCCGCTATTTTCACTGGAGCAAAAAATTTTACACGCGTAATTTGATTTTTAAAAACGAACGGTTCGAGATGATGGCGGTTTGTTGGGACAAAGGACAGTCTTCCAAAATTCACAATCACGCCGACCAGATGTGTTGGATGACAGTTCCAATCGGGAAATTGCGCGGACAAAATTTTCGCGCCGCTGAAATTGATGAAGCAAAAGGCTTTTGCAAACTCGAAGAAACCGACAATTTTGATCTTTCCGATTGTCTGACCGCCAAAGTCGAACTCGAAGAACCGATTCACCAAATCCTAAACTTGCCCGAATTCGACGAACGCGCCGTCAGTCTGCATATCTATTCAAAACCGTTCAACAAATGTCTCGCTTACTGCCGCGAAACCGACCGTTTTGCCGAAGTTCCGCTCTACTACACGAGCATCGGCGGGAAACTTTGCAGCGAAATAAAACTCTAGAATGCGGCAAACGAACGGGAAATGGCTTATCGTTATAGTTCTGCTTTGTCTTTTCTACATTCTGCCGCGAATGTGGAATTTGACCGCATCGTGTCTCTGGTTTGACGAGATTTTCAGTGTTCACGCCGCGACGCTTACCGTGCGGGAATTAGTTTGGTTTGTCGCTCAGGATTTAATTCATCCGCCGCTTTTTTATCTTCTGTTAAAAATCTGGATTTCCATTGGCGGCGAAAGTCTTTTCTGGCTGAGATTTTTCCCCGTTTTGTTCTCGACGCTTTCGATCATCCCGTTTATTTTATTATGCCGTCAAATTAAGTTGCAGCTTCCGACAATCGCGCTCGCTCTGACATTTTTCGCCGCCGCCGGCTCGCTCATCAAATACGCGCAGGAAGTTCGAATGTATAGTCCGCTTCTCTGTTTCGGGTTATTTTCGATGTGGCTTTTTCTTCGCTATTTGAACAAGGGAAAAGGTTTTTCTCTTTTAATAATTTTCAACGTTTTGCTGATCTATACGCATTATTTCGGCTGGCTGATAGTTCTGTCCGAAGTTCTCGCCGTCGTTTTTCTGGCGCGGGAAAGATTAAAAGCCGTTTTCCTGATGCTCGGTTTAACGCTGATTGGTTTCGCGCCGTGGATTTACATCGTCCGGCAGGCGTCCGAAATAAATTCAAACGTCGGGCAAAATATCGGTTGGATGACAAAGCCTACTTTGTTCTCAATTTTTCAACTAATGTTCGATTTGTTCGAGCCGATTTATTTCGAGCAGAGCAGCGCCGACCAGCCCGCGATGTTTTCGATTACGCTGCCGCTTTTAATTATCGGGACAATTGTTTTCGGCTTTTATTTCGCGGATTGGAAAAGCAAAACGAAGATCGAAAAAAGAAATGCGCTTTTGCTTTTAATTTTTATTTTTACGCCGCTTTTATCGGCTTTTACCGCAAGCTGGATTTTGCCGTATTCGATTTGGGGAACGCGGCATCTGATAATGGTTTTCGCGCCGTTTTCGATATTACTCGCCGTCGCATTTTCAAAAATTAAGTTCAGAAAGTTAAAGATTGCGGGAATTGCGACGGTTTTTCTGCTTTTCGGCGCGGCGTTTTTGCTGCAAGCAACGCGTCCTAAACCAAATTATATCTGGTGCGCCTGGGAAAATCTGGCTTTGAGTTTGCCGCAAACGAACAGCGATTTTCAGCAAATAAATTCAAACGCGCCGGTAAAAATCTACGTTTTTGAAGATTTGGTCGCGTATCATTTCTGGTTCGCGCTTCGCCATTCGAGCGAGCAATACCAAATCGTCAAAGTCAACGGAATTGAAGGCTTGACCGAAGACAAAGCGTATTTTTTGCCGCGCGGTTTCGATGAAGTAAAAACCGCGAACGATTTTGAAGGCGAAAGATTTTTCATCGCCTTTCGCGCGCCTGTCTGGAACGAAAACGCGCCGCCGCTGCAAAATCTAATCGCGCAAGGTTATAAAATCGGCGAGCCGAAAATTTTTGAAGCGCAAGGTTTAAAGGCTTTTCTTGTATACATCAAAAACCAAAAATAATACCTTAAATAAAAGCAAAGATGTAATAACTCTGATTAACCTAATAGAAATCAAAAAGATTGACTATTTCAAGAAGTAATGTTAAATTAAATTCAACATTGTTTTTCAACAATGTCTCATCTTTACTTTCAATCCAAAATTTATGGGAGAATCCTTATGGGAATTGTAGTTATTATTTTCTTTTTTGTAATTGTGGTTGCCTTACTTTCCAAAAAAAAAAAACCAATTGTAAACCCTGAAACTAAACAATGTCGGTTTTGCGCTGAACCTATTAGATGGGAAGCAAGTATTTGTAGATATTGCAAGCAAACTGTTTAATTTCCGTATATATAACTTGCTTATAACCCTCGCTATTTTCGACGTTTGTGTTGGCAAAAACTTCGGCGACTTCGACGGCTTGTTGTAATTGAAAATAACCGCGATCAGGTTGATTCATTTTTTTTCGGCTCGACAATCTTAAATCCTAGATAACGCGGCAAATTTTTATCAGCCCATTCGCGGTATTCGCGCATTGTGTCGAAAACGCGATACGGCGCGTCGTCCAAAACGGGCTTATATTGGCGAAAGAAACCGTATTTGATGCGCTGCTCGACACTTTTTTCAAGTTGCCTGCGGCATTGTTCTTTGAAATCGTCCATAATTTATTTACGTTTCCATCTTACGCCGTCTTTCGTATCTTCCAAAACGATTCCTTTTTCAAAGAGTAAATCGCGGATTTCGTCCGAGCGCGCGAAATTTCGATTGCGTCTGGCTTCCTGTCGTTTCTTGATTAAATTTTCGATTTCCGCGTCGAGAATTTCGTCTTTTTCCGCGCCGAAAATGTTCAAAACTGAGTCGAATTTTTCAATTATTTCTAAAATTTCCGAGCGGTTTTCACTCAAAACCGTTTCGTTTGCCAGCGCCGTGTTCGTTTCACGCGCGAGATTGTGAAGAGCGGCGAGTGCCTGCGACGTATTCAAATTGTCGTCCATCGCGGATTCAAAATCGGCGAGATATTTTGCGGTCGTTTTCTGTAAATCCGGGTTGTTGCCGTCTTTGAGATTCGCTTCGTTGAGTCGAGCGCGAAAATCGCGCAGACGGGAAATCGTCTGTTCTGCGCCGTCTAAAGTTTCAAATGTAAAATTCAATTGTTTGTGATACGGCACAGACAAAAGCAAATAACGAATCGCTTCCGGTTTGTATCCTTTTGCCAGCAAATCGCGGAAAGTATAATAATTTCCCAGAGTTTTCGACATTGTTTCGCCTTCGACTTTCAAATGTTCGGCGTGAAGCCAGGTTTTGGCGAAAAGTTTGTCGGTCGCGCCTTCGCTTTGGGCGATTTCGTTTTCGTGATGCGGAAATTTCAAATCAATTCCGCCCGCGTGCAGATCGAAAGTTTCGCCCAAGTATTTCATCGCCATCGCCGAACATTCGATGTGCCAGCCGGGACGACCGCGCCCGAACGAAGCGTCCCAGCCGGTCGGTTCATCCGCGTCAACCAATTTCCAGAGCGCGAAATCGTTCGCGCTTTCCTTGTCATATTTGTCCGTGTCAACGCGACCGGAAGCGCCGGAAACATTACCCGCGAAATTGATTTTCGAGAGTTTTCCGTAATCGGGAAAAGCCGAAATTCGATAGTAAATCGAACCTTCGGATTCGTAAGCGTGTCCGTTTTCCAATAACTTCTCAATCAAAACAATCATTTCCGCGATGTGTTCGGTCGCTCGCGGCGTGATTTCGGGACGTTCGAGTCCGAGCGCGTCGAAATCTTCCCAAAACGCTTCGATAAACGGCTGGGTAAATTCGTTAATCGTTTTTCCGGCTTTTTTCGCTTCGTTGATAATGCGGTCGTCAACGTCGGTCAAATTAAAAACGTGCGTCAATTGAAAGCCTTTATATTTCAAATAACGCCGCAAAACGTCGCCGAAAACAAACGTGCGAAAGTTGCCGATGTGCGCGAAACTCCAAACGGTCGGACCGCAAATGTAAAGTTTTACTTTATCTTTTTCCAAAGGCTTAAATTCTTCGAGTTCGTTTGAAAGCGTATTATGAAATTTGAGCATAAAATTATTGAATTTTATTGATGTTTGTTTGAATTTAAAATTGTTCTTTAAGATTTTACTTTAAGAGTTGAAAATTCGACTGTTAAAGTTTTACGTCAGCAAAATTGTCGGCTTTATTTATTTGGTTAGTCAAATCCGGCGCAACAAATTCTTTTCGCGCCGTATCTGAAAACAAAAGCTCGCGGCTATAAAATTTCAAAGGCAAATCTTTATCGCCGAGATTTTCTAAAATCGAATTTATTGTTTCGACCATTGAATAACCGTTTTCTGTTTTTGCCAAATCATTAACCGAGTTCATCCAAAATTGCGTCAGTGTTTCGTGATAAGGCATTTCTTTTACCAAATCAACCCCAAAGAATTTTAACAAATTGAAAATTCCGACGCGCATTTTGTCGGTCGCTTCAGTCAATGAATTTGAATTTTTGATGTAATAAAGAGCGACGGTTAAATGTTCGCGGTGTCGCCATTCGTCGCGCGAAATCGTGCCGTTTTCAAATTTTCGGACAACTTCGAGAATTTCATTTTCGGTTTCGTATTTCATAAAAAATTCTGCCACGAACAAACACGAACGAACACGAAATAAAAACAAATAACTTTCGTGCTTGTTCGTGTTTGTTTGTGGCTAAAGTGTATAAGTGAAATGAAGAGTATTCAAAAGAAAAACCGCTCAAAAAATTAAGCGGCGATTCTCGTTTCTTCTTCACCTAAATCGTCCATAAACAGATATTTCTTCCATTCGGGACGCGATTCGGCGTAATGGCAAAGCAAAACGTGATCTAAGCCCAAGCGCAGAAGTTTTTGCGAAGTCAGCAAAGGCATTCTGGCTTGTTCGGGCGTGCGATTTCCTTTGCGCTGGTTGCATTTGACGCACGCGGTCGTCAAATTGTGCGGCGTAGATTCTCCGCCTTGCGCGCGCGGCAAAATGTGGTCGAGCGTCAAATCTTTGGCGTGTTTATGTTCGCCGCAATACTGGCAACGGTGACGATCACGAATATAAATCCGCGCCCGTTTCATCGTCGTTTCCTGCCGTTTGCGCTTGATGTGAACGTAGGTTCGCAGGCGCACGACCGAAGGCACTGGAATTGTCGTCGAAGGCGAATGCAAAACATTGTCGCCGTCCGCTTCTTCGACCGTCAATTTTCCCGAAAACCACATACAAATCGCCCGCGCGACACCGATTGTGCCGAGCGGTTCGTAAGAAAAATTTAAGAGCAAAACTCTACCCGTTATCAATGGAATCACCTCCTGAAAATGTTGTTTTGTTTAGATGAAATCAAATACAAATCGGATGCAATCGCAATATATTGTGTAAGCCTTTAGAAACTGACACTATATTAAACGATTTATGCCCGGTTTGTATATGAATTTTTTATTAAGATAAAAATTATGAAAAAAAGCGGACTATTTGCATCAAGCCCGCTTCTTCCGGCAGACGGCGCGGCTGACGAGACTAGCCAAGAACCGGGTTGGTCAAGTGTTTCCGTCCGCGAGAAATTGTTCGATTGAATTTTGGAAAATCGTATCGGATTTGAAACGATACCTTTGGTATGGCAATCTGAAGTCTTCGACTTGGCTAGACCAACGATGATTATATAGTTTTTATCTCAAGAACTTTTTTCATATCTTTAAGTTGTTTTTTTGCTTCATTATACTTTGGATCAATTTCCAATGCTTTTTCAAAACATTGACTTGCCTCTAGATATTTTCTTTGAGTAATCCGAGCAACTCCAAGATTATAAAAGGCTTCATCAATACAACCTTTTGTGCATTTAGTGGCTTCAAGAAAGATTTCAGCAGCTTCGTCAAACCTTTCAGTTCTCAACAACATAACACCTTGATAAATTAAGAATGTAGCTTCAGAAGGATTTATATGATTAGCTTTTACAAACCATTCAATAGCTTTGTTAAAATGTCCTGAATCTTCGTAAAGTCTTCCCATACGGCAAAGAAGCCAGCTAAAATTATCATCCGATTCTTCTGTTAATTTTATAGTTTTAATCAATGCTTTTTTAGCCTCTTTAAATCTATCGGTTTTATAAAGAGCAAAACTATACATTAGCCACGCACCTTGACTATCGGGGAAATCTTTCAAATAAACTTCTGCTAATTCGATAACGCAAGAATTTAATTCTTCGTCGTCAGCGGAAACAATTTCATTGTATCTTTGCTTTCTGGTTTTCTGTTTCATAAATAATGTGTAAAGAGGTTGCCGAAATAGAAAACTAAATCGGCAAACCCATTTTTTATCCTTTCACGCAAACGACTTGCTTCAACTGCGCGACGACTTCGACCAAATCGCGCTGGTTACGCATCACTTCTTCGATGTCTTTGTAAGCCGACGGAATTTCGTCAATTACGCCGGCATCTTTGCGGCATTCGACGCCTTTGGTTTGGCGTTCCAAATCCTCGCGCGTGAAATGTTTTTTTGCCGCCGTGCGCGACATTTTTCGTCCCGCGCCGTGCGAGCAGGAATTGAACGATTGCGCGTTTCCCAAACCTTTGATAATGAACGATTTCGCGCCCATTGAGCCGGGAATAATTCCGAACATTCCAACGTCGGCGCGAATCGCGCCTTTGCGCGTGACGTAAACTTTTTCGCCGAAATGCGTTTCGGGCGAAACGTAATTGTGATGACAATTAACCGCGATTTCCGGCGTGAAATCTTCGCCGTCGTTGAACATTCGGTTAAATTGTTTCAAAAGACGCTTCATCATAATCTCGCGGTTTTTGAACGCATAGCTTTGCGACCATTCTAAATCGCGCCAGCAATTCTTAAATTCTTCAGTTCCCTGAATAAAATAAGCAAGATTCGGGTCGGGAAGTTCGCTCAATTTGTGCAGCGATTTCGCCGTTTCGATATGACGCGAAGCGACTTCGTTGCCGATGTTGCGCGAACCGGAATGCAGCATCAGCCAGACGAAATCTTCGGTGTCGAGGCAAACTTCCAAAAAATGATTTCCGCCGCCGAGCGTTCCTAACTGCTTCATCGCTTTTGCCTTTCGGTGCTGCACGCCTCTGTGCAAATCGCCGAAAGTTTTCCAGCCTTTCCACGCCAGCGATTCTTCGACCGCTTCTTTGTGTTCGTTAAAACCGACCGGAATCGTGCGTTCGATTTGATGACGCAAATCTTTCAATTTGCCTTCGAGAATCTCGCTCTTAAAAGGCGTTTTGACCGCCATCATTCCGCAGTTATGCACGAAAACTCCGGCTTCGAGTGCGAAGTTGTGATATTCGGGAACGATCAAACAATAAACGTCTTCGCGTTCGCTGATTTGCTCGACGGAAACGACTTTGTGATTGTAACCGTGCGTGTAAAGACGATGATTTTGCAGACCAATTCCGCTTTTTACTTGTTCGCCGCAGGTTTCGCAATCATAAAAACGATTAGCGATTTCCACGCTTTTGGCGCGACCTTTTTCGCTTTTGTTATATGAAACGAGAAATTGCTTTCCGCGCGTTCCGTTTTCGGCAACCGACATTTTGAAGTGTTCGGGATTTTCTTCCATATATTTCAAAATGTTTTTCGTTCCGCGCGTCGCAAAATAGAGATGACCTTCGACGGTTTGCGCTTTTTCAGCCAAAGCATTTTTACGTTTTTGTCCAACCTCAGCCGATTGCCAATGTTCGTTTCGCTCGACCAAACTGCGATGAAAAGCCGAATGCGCCGACGCGCTCATAAATTCCAAATTTTCGGGACGATTGTCGGCTTCATCAAAATTTTTGTGATGAATGACAGTTTTATCGTTTTCAAATTTCGGAACTTCGCCGAGCAAACCGCTGCGGGCGACAATCCAATGCGCTCTCTACATTCTGCCCGAATAATTTTGCTGAATGAGAACGTAACCGTCTTTGTCCGTTTCACAATAAAGCGGCATTAAAGATTCGCCCGATTTCAAATTTTCAGCTTCGATAAAATCACCATTTCGCAGCATAAATTTGTGATCGGGTGTGCAGCGAATTTGAGCGCCGTTGTCTAAAATTACTTTGACAAGTTCGGCTTTTGCGCGGGTTTTTTTCGCCGTCGCTTTTGCCGCGACAACTTTACCGCTTTCGTTGCAAGCGTAAACAATTATTTGTTTATCATTTTCCGCCAGCTCACGGAGCGAATAAGATTTTCCGTCAAGCATCGGAACTTTCGTATCTCCGGTAAAGCAGCCGATGTCCACGCCGACAGTTGCCGGAATCACCGCGTCTTTGGTCGCAATGACCGAACCGACCATCGAGCCGATTCCCAAATGCGCGTCCGGCATCAAGGCGACGTGCTTGTAGAGACACGGTAGGCGCGAGACGTTTCGCAGCATATTGTGTTCGTCGGTTGAAAGTTCGTGGTTGACCCACGAAAGAATGTCGGCGTTTGCGCCGCTGATGTTTAGTTTGTTGTGTGGCATATTTCCTCCAAAATTAAAACTGATTAAATTATTTACTTAACATTTACGGCAAGCAATTTACCTGCCAGTAAAATTTGATTTTAGATTGCGAAAAGACTTTGAAATCGGGCTTTCAATTTTTCAAATCAACTCGTTGAGCATCAAAGGCATCAAAATTGCCGTCTTTTTGAGTGGTAAAAAATGATTGAAAACGGAACACTTTTACAGAATCGTTATTTAATTGAAAAACAAATCGGCGCCGGCGGAATGGGCGCGGTTTATCGCGCCGTTGACCGACGTTTTGATAGTTTTGTCGCCATCAAAGAAACATTTTATAAAAATGACGAACTCGGCGAAGCGTTTGAGCGCGAAGCGAAACTGCTTAACGGTTTGCATCATCCGAATCTGCCGCACGTTTCCGATTATTTTACGGAAAACGGCGGGCATTTTCTCGTGATGCAGTTTATCGAAGGCGAAGATTTATACGAAATCTTAAAGCGCGACGGCGCATTTCCGCTTGAGGAAGTTTTGCGCTGGACAAACAGTTTGCTCGACGCGCTCGACTATTTACATTCGCAAGAACCGCCGGTGATTCACCGCGACATCAAGCCGCAAAACTTAAAAATCACGACGCGCGGCGATATTGTTCTGCTTGATTTCGGGCTGGCAAAGTTAAATTCCGACGACACGCAAGCGCCATTAAGCGTGTTCGGTTATTCGCGCAAGTATGCGCCGCTCGAACAGATTCAAGGAACCGGAACTGACGCGCGTTCGGATATTTTCGCGCTCGGCGCGACGGTTTACCAGCTTTTGACGGGCAAACCGCCGGTTGACGCGCTGGCTCGCGCGGCGGCGATTGTCGCCGGAAAACCGGACTCGATTGAACTTGCCAGCGAAATCAACGAAAAAATTCCCGTCGCAATCGCCAGCGTTTTAAATTCCGCGCTCGCGCTTAACGCCGATGCGCGTTTCGTTTCGGCGCAGGCGATGAAGCACGCTCTGGAAAACGCCCACGCATCGTCCGCGCCGGAAAAAATTGAAGAACCAAAGATTACTGCGCCGGTTATTACTTCTGAAATTAAAGTCGTCAACGCGGCGAATAACGAAGATTTCCCGGCTCTACAATCATTTGCCGCCGAAGCCGCGAATAATACTTCTCAGCCGGAAAAATTGACATCAAAAGCACACGAAATTTCGATTCCAAACGCGCAAACGCCAAAATCATTGCCGCCGGTTTCGCATAAAATTCCGTTAGTCGCCAATGAAGTTTCAAGATTTTCCGCGCCTTCCAATGCGTCGCGTTTCGGTCTGGCGGCATGGTTGATTTTGTTGAGCTGCGTCGGTTTGGCAGTCGGTTATTTCGTGACAAAACCGAAAGCAGCCAGCGAATCAAATCAGATTTCGCCAACCCAACCTGTTTCCGGTAAAAATTCAAATGTCGAACAAACTGCGACACTTACGGAAACGCCTATAATTGGAACTTCTGATATATCTCTGACGGAAAAGGCGGCGCAAACCAAACCGACAAGCGCGAAAAGCGATCAAGTTATCGAAAAGCGCGAGCCGACCGCCGAACCGACAGAGAAAACAAAAGCCGCGCCGGAAAAATCGCCCGCGCCGCGTCCTGTTGCCAAGAAAACAGCGCCGCGCGCCGCGCCGCCGCAACAGGATGACACCCGCGAGCGTGTAATCGAAACGCCGGTTCCCGACATTGAATCAATATTCACCGGTCGCCCGTCTAACGCGCAGCGCGAGCAAATAATTCGCCGCCAGCAGCAGAAAAATCGCAACCCAGACGAGATGAGCGAAGCAGAATATCAGGAATATCTGCGCCAACGCCGCGAGATGCGTCGTCAGCGGAATAGAATTCCGCCTTATTAAAATTTGAACAGATTAAACCATAGAGAACGTGAAGAGCGCAGATTTATTTTATCTTCACTTAAAACACTGAGGCTTGATCTAAACAAAAAACGTCTCTGCGCGCTTGGCGTCCTCTGCGATAAAAATATCTTAAGATTTAACTTTCACAAGCGGTGGCAGCAGCGCGTCGAGTTTTTCCGCTGTCTCCTGCGGCATTTCGCGGATTCCGCGCAGAGTTTGCGAATCGAGCCAGCCGGGTTTGGCAAATTTCAGCGTCGAAAGCCGTCCGCCTTTGAAAAACAATAATCGCGCCGTCATTCCGAGCGGAATTTCGCGGGCGTAATTGAGATTAGTTACGCTGCGGGCAAAAACCTGATCGGCAACCTGAAAAAGTCGCCGCGTCGGAAAACGCCGTATTGCTTCATCGAGCGAGAGAATTTCGCCAACTTCCATTTTTCCAGCCAGATGAAGTCTGCCCGAAATCGTCGTTACCAGATACAAATGATCACCGACCGAAACGCCGCGCTTGCGAAAGATATTGCTCGCCGTCCGGTCAAAAAACCGCGCCTGCGGATTGCGTTCGAGTTCTTCCTGTTCTTCAAACCATTGTTCATTGGTGCGATAACGTGTAAAAAATCTCATCGAATAATAGTTTAAGGTTCACGACTCAAAATTCAAGTTTTCGATGACAAACATTAAATTTGGCGACAAAATTGCCGCGAATTTCGCTCGGCAGATTTTAACGAAACGGGCGAGATTTGAAATCAATTCGACTTGAATGGTTTTTGTATTTATCTTCAAAATGCTGTATTCGCAAAAATTTTATGTGATTTGAAACTTTAATACCTTTGAATCGTTTCAAAATACAATATGCGAATCAATCGGCTTTTTGTTCTTTTCATCTTCATTTCATTTGTTTCAATAACTGTCAAGGCGCAGATTCAGACGCAAATCAAATTCGGCGAGATTCCTAATCTGACTTACCAACTCGATTGCGTGGCAGATTTGCCGGTTAGTTGCAGTCGTCAGAATCTCGGCGATTTGTGGACGCGCGAATTTTTGAAAACCGACGAAGACCGCCGGATGCTCAAAGAATGGGCGCGGCTGCGTGATTTGTATTCAAAGGATGTTCAATTGTCGAAGGAAACGGACGCGAATTATTCTTCGATCAGCATTTTTAACAAAATCCGCATCGCCGGATTTCAGGCGGACGGCGCGGACGATTATTTAGCGCGGCTCGATTTGCTGATTGTTCCCGCCGACCGCGCTTCGTTCGAGCGCGTCATCCGATATTTCGAGCCGCGATTCAAAATTTGGTGGCAATCGGAAGCTGTTAAGATGGGCGACGGATTCGCCAGGCAAACCGGAGTTTTGCTGCGTTCGCCGAAAATCGCCGAACCGATCAGGCAGTTTGACAATTTTTATCAGCCGATTTTGCCCGAAAATTATGAAATTACCTTCAATCTTTTTTACATTCCCGCCGCAGTCAAAGAATCGAGCAACGGACAGCAGTTGGAAAATTATTCGCTGATGGAATTCAAAGCCGGAGAAACGCCCGAACAGCGTGTGGATATTGCCGTTCACGAGCTTTGTCATTTTTTCTACGACAATATGAAGCCGGAAATTCGCGCTCGAATGCGGAAGCGATTTCAGGACGCGAACAGTGCCGCCGCGATTCCCGCCTTCAATCTCTTAAACGAATCGCTCGCCGCCGCGTTCGGAAACGGGATGATCGTTCGCGCCGTCACGCCCGCCGCCGAATTCGACAAATATCTCGCCGCGAACAAATCTTTCTACAATAACAGTTCGATTGACCGCGCCGCCAAAGCGATTCTGCCGATGCTTGACGAGCGTTTGAAAAACAATCGAACGATTGACGACGAATCATTTGTCAACGATTATATTTCGACTCTGGAAAAAGCGTTCGGCGCGGATTTGCTCAAGCCGAAACTTTATCTCAGCGAGCAGTTTTTGTTCATTGACGCGAAATACGCGGTTTCGATGCGCCGCGACGTTCGCCGCACATTGGAAGCGGCTTCGTTTTACGCCTCCGAAGGAAATTTGACGGATGCGAATATTCTCGACGATTATCGAAATCATCTGCGCCTCAACTCGCTTTTCATCGTTCATCCCGACAATCTCGCGGAACTCGTAAAAAATAAAATCATCACCGACGCGCAGTTAAAAACGATGCAAAAAGAATACGCCGCCAGGCAATCAATTTTATTCGGCACGACGCGCGCCCCGTTCACCTACATTTACATCATCGCCGCCAAAGATGCCGACGGCGCGAGGAAATTGATTCAAACATTAGCAAACGCCAAGCAATTCAAGGGAATTTACAAGGAAGAAACCGGAAAATAAAATCGGCGACAAAATTGCCGAGAATTCCGCCCCGTAAATTTTATTGGAGCGGGCGAGATTTGAACTCGCTATATCCGATGTATTCCCGACGGCATCCGCCAAAAGTTAAAATTATTGAATTTTGATGATGTAGTTTTGACTGATCTGGACGACCGAACTTTCGTTTAATACTTTGATAATCATCTCGATATTTTTATCGAATAATTCAATCAACTGAGAGTTTTTGATGTTTCCCGTTTTAACGTGAAGCAATTTGTAAGGCTCTTTTTTAGCGGTAAAACTATCGTAGAAGTCGGCATCTTTGGAAATTACGATTCTGTTTTCCGCAAGTGAAAGTCGGTTGATTCGAGCGTCGGTGGTGTCGTTTCCGTCAGGCAATTCGGTCGTATGAACCGCATCGAAACCTTTTTCGCGCAGAGCATACGCCAAACTTTTCGGTAACTGAGCGTCAACGATAAATTTCATACCGTTACCAATTCAGTAACCGAACCGACATTGGCGAGTTTTGCCGCGAACAAAAGACAAGCCTGCAAATCTTCTTTTTCGAGGTCTTCGTAATCCGCCAAAATCTCTTCGTTGGTCATTCCCGAAGCCATCAATTCCAACATATTTTCCACCGTATAGCGTTTATTCCGAATCGTCGGTTTGCCATGACAGATTTTAGGATTGATCGTAATGCGTTGTAAAAGTCCTTGTTCCATATAGAAAATTGTAGCATAAATTTTTACGCTTTAAGCGGTAATCATTTTCCTTCTAATTAAAATTGGCGACAAAATTGCCGAGAATTCCGCCCCGTAAATTTTATTGGAGCGGGCGAGATTTGAACTCGCTATATCCGATGTATTCCCGACGGCATTCGCCAAAATTCTAATTTTTATGTTCTTTTTCATCTTGAGGCAGATTAAATTTAGCTTTAGAAGGATCAGATTTACCAAATTTGAATATCAACCAATCATCATCAGCTTCATTTTCTCCGACCTCAATTTCGACTTCTAAAATATTTTTGTCTTTGAAAAGATTGAAAGGATTCTTATGAACATCATTTATTTTCAACTTTTCGTTTTCAGAATCAAATTCGTGAATGTCAAAAAACTCTTTTTGTGAAATTTCACCTGATAAAAGTTCTATAATTGCTCTTGAAGAAATCCTAACTTCATTTTTCATAACACTGTAACATCCTAAAAAAGGCTTTCCTTGATTTGAGTATTTCTCTCTGAATATATTTAAAGCACTCGTAGAAGTCATTTGTGGACAAGGAAAATAATTTTGTAATTCATTTAGGCAAGTTTGGATTTCCTTGCCTAAACTTTCATACTCTGCACCCTTATAGATTTTAGTTTTTATTCTGAACCCTCGTCCATTAGAATCATCCTGTTCAACCGTTGTAGCGAAAACAAAGGATATATTTTGAAAAGATTCAAGAAAATATTTTATAACTTCATTCAAACTGTAACTGTGTAAAGAACTCATACTGGCGAAACTCTCGAATCCACCATCACAGATAAAAATTCCTAGCGGTAAATTCGTTTGAGCTTTTTTTAATTGGTCAGCTTTTGTTTCAAGATTGCTATAAACGGCATTGTTTACCAATGAAGTTATTTCATTGTAACTTAGGTGTAACATAGAAGAATATTTTGAATATTCTGAATAAATAACAGACAAATTATATTTAGAATCTTTATAAATCATTATTGGATTTGAGGATTTAGGAATGTTTTTGAGAAAGTTTATAAATTCAATTCCCAATAAATTTTCACTGTTATTTATTAAAGCCAAACTGGGAATTTTAAGTTCAGTTTTGGTCTTATATAATTTGCTGCCATAATTTCCACCTAAGCGAAGTTCAAAATTATTGGGGTTGTAACCAAATTCTGAAACTGTTCTGCCTAACCATTCGTCTAATTCTTCAACAGGATTTTGCTTATTCTTTCCGTCATCAGAAACTGCAACGACTTCTGCAACAAAGGAATTTTTAATTGTTTCGTCCAATGAAAAGAAAATATCAGGTTTAGTATTTCCATCAAATTTCTTGTGGTGTTCAATCACACCGAATTTATTCAAAACATTCAAAATGATAAGTTCCCACTCAGTAGAAATAAATTTGTTGGGTTGTCTATTAAGTTTATCAACTTGCTCCTTCAAATCTTTTCTATTCGTAAAATTATCATTTTCATAAATTAGTCTTTGAATTGTTCTGCGAGAGAAGATAGCCATAATTTAATTTTACTCAATTTACTCAAAAATCACTTATGGCAGAAATAATTTCTGCCATAAGTTGGTTAAATCTCAACCTTCTCAATCACACCAACCCAATGTTCCGCCGTCAAATTTCCGGCGGCGAATTCCGAGACGAGTGTGAACACTTGATCGGAAAATCCGCCGATGTTTAAGATGTCGGCGCGTTCACGGGCTTGCGTGTGGGCGTTTGGCTGGATGTCAATGCAGGCGAGTTTTGCGCCCGGGTTGCGGGAGGCAAAATCGTTCCATTGGCGCATTGTTACCGTGCCGCGATTCCACGCGCGGGTTGAATCCATCCACGATTCGTTGTCGGAAACGTAGATGATTAAATCGCCGCGCGCTTTTTTCTGGTTCAGCGCGTAGAGCGGCGCGGAGCAGTTCGTTCCGCCGCCGCCGATTGCCGCGAGTTTCTGGGCGTTTGTCATCACCGAATCGCGCGGATTCAGTTGGACTTTGACGACCGAATTTTCAAACGGCAGAACTTCCGCCGTCGGATTTTTTCGCAGAATCGCCGCCGCGACCAACGCCGCGACATCAATACAGCGCACGGTCGAAGTCGCGCCTTTGCGAAAACCCGTGACTGCCGAACTCATCGAACCGGAAACGTCTGGGAAAACGTAAACTTTCCCGTTGATTTCCGGCACGTTTTCGATGGCGATTTCCATCGCGTCCTGCAACGCTTCGCAAATTTGGCGCGGAATTTCCGTGTTCGCTTCAGCCATTTTATAAGCCGTCAGCAACTGATACGGGAAGACTTTCGCGCGTCTAATCGCTTCGCGGTCGCGCAAACGATTCGCAATCATCTCGACCATTTCAGCGTCGCGGAAAACTCCGTGACGCTGGAAAGTGTTGAGGTTCATTCGCGTCATCTGCCACGCGGCGTTGCGGGCGATCTGCGTCCATTCCTTTGTCGAAATCGGCAGAGCCGTCAACATTTGAAACGGCACATTCGGCACTTCCGAAGCGTCGCCGTTTTTGAATTTTTCAAACGCTTTGACGATTTCCGGCAGTTTGTCGGCATCAATTTCGCGCCCGATAAAATATCCGTAAAGTGCTTCTTTTTCAACATCTTTCGGTTTCGGATGAATCATTTTCAAAACGTCGGCAAACGATGGCGATTGTCCGATTGACTGTTTGAAAATCTGTTCGGCTTTTCGATTTTCAAACCATTCGCGCACAGCGCGCTTCGGCAGCGAACCGAGCGATTTTCGCCCGACCGCGCCGCTTCGCATAATCTGCACGAAGTTTCGCAGCATCTTCCCGTTATCAATCACGCGCGGAAAAACTTTCTCGAAAAGAACTTTATCCTTCGTCGAAAGCACCGCGACGAGCAGCGCGGGCATATCTTTCATAAATCCTTTTTCGCGCGCGTAAACCGCTGTTTTTGCAATAAATTCCGCGTCGCATTCTTTCGCCAGCGTGAGAACTTTTTCAAGCTGTTCGCCCGCATCGGCGTAAAAAGTGTGATTAAAACAGCCGGTCGCCGCATAATTGGCGAGAGCCGCTTTCGGAATGAGTTTGTAAGCCGTTCCGCCCGCTTCGTTTACCGTGTCGGTGTGCGGCGTAAACAATCCGCGAACCGTCTGAAATAAATTTTTATTAGCCACAATTTCCTCCTGTTTGGACAAGTTTTATTGATATTTCTTTTGGAAAGTAGTTTGATATTGGCGAAATTCGGTTTGAGTCGCCGAAGGTGACAAATAATATAGCGTAGGGTGAAACCCTACGTTAGAGCGATAAATCTTTCCGACGCTGAAAGTGTCGAACAATTCAACATTATTTGTTGCTCACTTTCAGCGAGCGTAATCTCATTTTTACGACGTAGGGTTTCATTCGCTCGCGCTCATTTCACCCTACGCTATATTGTCGGTCGCCTTCAGCGACAATCACGAAATTATTGAGTATGAATTAATAATCGGATGACAAAATCGAAAAGACGTTTTGCGCGTTGAATTTCAACCGGGATTTATCAAGTCCCGTTTAAGCGCGTTTGGAGATGTAGTCTTTTTCAGCATTCACCCGAAATTTCGGGAAGCGACGAGTTTGTGAATATGACGCGAACATTTCAAAGATGTAATCATATTCGGCATTCGCTTCCGCATTTGAAAATCGGCGACAAGATTGTGATGAAACATTCGCGCTCTACCAAACTGAGCTACTCATCTTTCGATGCGGCTGGCTTTGAACCAACGACCACGACGTTCGTAATTTAGTTCCATCGTGCATTCGCCGTGAAATTGTGATTTTATTTTGAGTATTTAGCTGAGATTTGAGGTGATTTACTTTTTAACATTTCAGGTTTGTTTCGGATTTCCGTCCAATATTCTTCCCAAGCATCGTCGTCAATTTCAACTTTGTTTGAGTAAAGCGCGTCCATTCCGTCTTTTTTGCAGCCTGAAATCCAATATTCCTCGTTCGTTTCAATATCATAATAATTTGATTTGAAACCTCGACCATTTAAAGATTTGAAAGTCTTGCCTTTGTAATAAAGTGACTGACCTGTTTTTGAAAACGTAACGCGACCGATTCGAGCGTCGCCGACGATGCCCGCGCTTTTGTCTTCGATATACATTATCCGAGTTTTATGTCCCATAATTTTACCTCAAAATATATTAACAAAATAATTGGTGGGTCGAGTGGGATTCGAACCCACGATACACGGATTAAAAGTCCGTTGCTGTAACCTGACTTAGCTACCGACCCAAAACAAAATTGGCTGACAGAGCGGGATTTGAACCCGCAACCTTCGCTTTAACAGAGCGACACTCTTCCGTTTGAGTTATCTGTCAATAAACTTTTTTTACAAACAAATCCAAAATCCAAAATCTAAAATCCAAAATAAGGATGGCAAACACGGCGAAAAATTCGCATCGTCAGACGAAAGACAATCGTGTTCGTTGCGAACAAAAGGAATGAATTTTTCAGCATTCTTTCGCCCTCGCAAATCATTCGACCGCGTTTGGTTTTGGTAGGATTGTTTTTGTAGAAAATTGTAATCGGGGCAACAGGACTCGAACCTGTAATCTTGCGGTAATCTGCCGCTAATATCGGGTATAAGCCGACTGTTTTGCCATTAAACTATGCCCCGAACTGGAATTTTAGATTTGGAATTTACGACTTTTCCAATCCAAAATCGGCAATCTAAAATCCAAAATCGAACTGGTCGGAACAAAAGGATTTGAACCTTTACTCTCTCGGTTATCAGCCGAACGCTTTGCCGGATTAAGCTATGTTCCGTGAAAAATTGGTTGCGGGAGCAGGATTTGAACCTGTCCGATTAACGGCTTATGAGACCGTTGAGCCGCCATTGCTCCATTCCCGCATCGTAAAACTTTTTTGGAGGCGAAGGCGAGATTTGAACTCGCATCTTTCTGTTTACAAGACAGACGCTCTGGTTGCCGTTGAGCTACATCGCCGGTTTGATTTTGGATTTTAGATTGCCGATTTTGGATCACAACATTCGACAATCTAAAATCAAGATTTGTTTTGTCAGGCAAGTTTGGCAATGACGATTTGGAGCGGCGATGCGCTTTCAAATGCCGAACCGTCGCGGTCGCCGAATTTGCGTTCGATTTGGAAACCGTTGCAGGCGAATAAGTAATCGAATTCCTGCGGGAAAAATTGGCGCATCGTAAATGTAAATTCTTTTGTTCGATTAGTTGTCAGATTGTGATAATTCCAAGTAATATGATTGATTTGCGTCGCCGCGTCATAGTCAACTTTTCCGGTCAGAATGGTTTTGCCTGACGGTGTTTCATATTCTGAATCCAGAACATTTTCGTCCGGTTTGCGCGTCAGAATTCGCAGCGACGGGTTGAAAACTTCGACGATAAACCGTCCGTTCGGCGTTAAATGGTTTCTGACTGCGGAAAAACATTTTGCAATGTCCGAGTGTGTCGAAAGGTGTTGAAATGAATTGCCGAGCAGCAAAATCAAAGGGAATTTTTGGTTTAGTTCAAAATCCCGCATATCGCCTTTTCGCACATCAATCGAAACATTGCGCGCCGCCGCTTTTTTCTTCGCCAAATTCATCATTTCGTCGGAAATATCAACACCGACAATGGTCACGCCTTTTTCAGCCAGCGGAATAACATATGCGCCGCTGCCGCAAGCCAATTCCAGAACCGGCGAACCGTAACGCGCGATTTTATCTTCGTAAAAAGCCAAAGTTTCCGGCTCGACAAATCCGCCGTGAACCAGATCGTAAAATTCCGCATCGTCATAAATCGTTTGATTTTCCTTCATTTTCCTGACCTCCGAATAAATAATATATGGTTGGAGTTGGTATCGCGCCAACCTTTCGACCTTTTCAGAGTCGCACTAATCTGTCTCAGTTACCCAACCATAAACTTTATCCTGCCGCGCCTTTTGCTTTCGGTTTCGCCTTCGGTTTGACGATTTTTCGTTCGTCAATTGACTGCGCTTCGATCTCGATTGCGTCGCGGACAGCGTTGACGATTTGGGCGATTCGTCTGATTTTGTAAAGGCTGTCGGCGCGTGATTCTTTCGTGTTCAAATTGAAATCGAAAGAAACGTGGCGATAACAGTCGGATAAAACCAGTTCGATCCAGCCGGATTTCCAGCCGTCTTCGTTATCGTTCGGAATATCCGTCGTATTTTCGACGATGCCGATGGCGAACGCCCGCATCTCGATGTCGCGGTTCAAAAATATCCGTTTTCTGACGTGATATTTGGTGCGTTGATTTTTGCTCATTGTGTTTTTCCTTTGGTAAATTCGTCCTTAAAATTAAAATTGGTTGTGAAACTTCGCAATTGTATTCGGACGAACTATAAAAATTTAGTAATTCAAGTTTTCATCGTTTTTTCTCCTTGTTGTTAAAATCAATCATAAATTTGTCTCCTGTTTTGAATCAAAATCTCAGCGCGGCTGAAAGATTGTGAAATCGCTTTGTTGGAAATTTGCGCCGTCGCAAAACTCTCGTTGCATTCGGCTGGACGGGAAATTAAACTATTCAAATGAATACGAAAGCCGTAAAAAAAATCGCCAGAATCTTTTTGGGCGGAACTTTGATTTTCGCCGGAGTCAGCCATTTAACCTTTGCCAGAAAAGCATTTCGGGCGCAGGTGCCGGATTGGGTGCCGCTCGACATTGACGACACGGTTGTTTTATCCGGCATCGCCGAAATCACTCTGGGCGGCGCGTTGGCGTTGACCGACGAAGCGCATCAGGAAATTATCGGCAAAATCGCCGCCGCTTTTTTCGTCGCCGTTTTTCCGGGCAACATCTCGCAATACGTCAATGGGCGCAGCGCGTTCGGGCTGGATACTGACCAAAAAAGATTCGTCCGATTGTTATTTCAGCCGTTGCTCGTCGCGTGGGCTTTGAAAAGCACCGACGGCGTTGATGAGAAATAATCTTGGGCAAAAATGTTGGCGGGACTGACGAGACTCGAACTCGCACCTTTTTGATAGACAATCAAACGCACAGCCTTTGTGCTTCAATCCCGGTTCGATTTTGGATTTTAGATTGCCGATTTTGGATCACCAGCTCGAATTGTTTTCAATCCAAAATCCAAAATCTAAAATCCAAAATAAACTTGGGTGAATTGACGAGATTTGAACTCGCATTCTTCGCATTCACAGTGCGACGCTTTTTCCGGTTAAGCTACAATCCACATAAAAAAAATTGGGCGACAAAAGGGAAGCGACGTTTTTTTACTGAGCTAAATTCGTTTTCACGAATTGCCGGAATTGAACCGGCGACCTTTTGAGTTTGACCTCAAACGCTCTTTCCGATGTAGTCATCTTCAGCATTCGCCCAAAAGTCAGAACCGTCTGCGTAAGCGGGCGGTTGGCGATAATTGAAAGGGGTGACAAAAAGTTAAATGATACGTTTTCAATTAAAAGTTGATGTAATCATTTCGGCATTCGCCCGAAAAGTTGGCGGAAACGGCAGGATTTGAACCTGCAAGAGCTTGCGCTCCGACTGTTTAGCAAACAGTTATGGCTACCGTTTCATCACGTTTCCGTTGATAAAATTATTAAGCGCGACAAAATCGAAACGACGTTAGCCGGACTCGAATCGGCAAAAACAAATTATTAGTTTGCTGCTTTACCATATTGCTATGTAATCGTTTTCAGCATTCGCGCCGAAGTTGAAAATTATTGGAGCGAGCAATCGGATTTGAACCGATGATGATTGGTTTTGCAGACCAACGCCTTAATCCGCTTGGCTATACTCGCCTGAAAAATTTGGCAAGGACGACGGGACTCGAACCCGCAATTTCCAGATTGAAAGTCTGGCGGCATCACCGATTTGCCCACGTCCTCACAAAATGCGCGTGAAAAGATTTGAACTTTTACATAAATTGGGTTTAAGCCAATCGCCTCTGCCGTTGGGCTACACGCGCTTGGCGATTTTGGATTTTAGATTGCCGATTTTGGATTAATAAAATCGAACAAGTCAAAATCTAAAATCCAAAATCAAGCTGGTGTCGAAGGCGGGATTCTCACCCGCACGAGTCTCGTTCTCACAAAGTTTTACAGCATCATTACTTTGCGCGTCTCCTTCCATTCCGCCACTTCGACGTGAAAAATTTGGTACCGACGGCGAGAGTCGAACTCGCAAATGACAGTTTCTAAAACTGCTGCCTTTGCCGTTTGGCTACGTCGGCGTGTAAAAAAACAGATTCCAGATTCCAAATTCCAGATTCAACTTGAAATTTGGAGTTTGGAATTTGGAATAAAAACTGGTCTGGGCGGCAGGATTCAAACCTGCGAAAACTTGCTCCCAGGGCAAGTCCGTATAGTCATCTGCGGAACGCCCAGACATTAAAAATTTGGCTTCGGGGAAAGGATTCAAACCTATATTTTATGAGCCAAAATCATACGTCCTGTCAGTTAGACGACCCCGAAATAAATTAAGTGAAAAGGCAAAAGGTAGAAGGCAAAATTTATGAGCAAACTTAATTTTTACCTTTTTACTTTTTACTTTTGCCTCCTAAATGGCGGCTCCGGCGCGACTCGAACGCGCAACATCAGGTTTAGAAGACCTGCGCTCTGATTCCATTGAGCTACGAAGCCGTAAAATTTGGAGGGGACGAAAGGACTTGAACCTTCAACCTGTTCGTTCGTAGCGAACTGCTCTAATTCCATTGAGCTACGTCCCCGAAAATGATTTTGGATTTTAGATTGCCGATTTTGGATTGAAGATTAAGAGAATCGGCAATCTAAAATCCAAAATCGAGATGGCGGAAGGCACAGGACTCGAACCCGTATGCGCGTTGAAGCGCGGCAGTTTTCAGGACTGCTGCCAGACCGATTTGGCTTGCCTTCCGGGTAAAAATTGTGAGGAAGTGAGATTACAAAGAAATCACGTTTTTCTTTGCGCTTGAGAGAAAATTTGGCAAGCGCGTTCAGATTTGAACTGAAAACTTCGGTTTTGGAGACCGACATTTTGCCGATTGAAACTACGCGCCTCTAAAAATTCCAGATTCCAGATTTCAAATGCCATATTTAATCTGGAATTTGAAATTTGAAATTTGGAATTAGATATTGGAGTGAGCGACGGGATTTGAACCCGCAGCATTCGGTTTGGAAGACCGCTACTCAGCCGTTTGAGTTTCGCTCACAAATTAATTACGGCTCGCTGACTTTTGAAATCTAAAATCTAAAATCCAAAATCGAATTGGTGCATCGGGAAAGATTTGAACTTTCACAGCTTGAAGAAGCGACAGTTTTACGGACTGCGTGCCTTAACCGACGGCGACCGATGCGCGAAAAATAAATTTTTGGTGTAAAATAAAAAAGGCAGAGACGTTCAGACATACTTCGGGCGCAATTATGCCCCGAACAAAGTCGCAAGATTTTCTTCTTTGGAACTCGCCAAAGTTTTTATCGAAGAAGAATATCTTTCCAAACTCTCTGCCTTTTTTCGTTTTTGTTCGGATAATTTCGCCTTTCGCCGCATCTTCGCGCTCGAAAAGCAAAATTTCCAAACTTTTTTCGGTTATTCAATTGTCAAATATCACAAAAAAAACGAAAAAGAGCGGCGACTTTCAAGCCTCTTTCGAGAACTTTCCGCGTCACCGCTCCTAAAACAATTTCAGATTTTTCAATAAATCCGCTAAATTTTTACGTTTCGGGAGCGGAAACTGCCGCTCCCGCTTTTCTAAAATTCTTTTGTCCGACGGGTTAAACCGCCGAGTTTCGGCTGATAATCGGAATTATCAAAACTCGCACACAATCCGACCGGCAGACTTCTATTTGACCACATTTCAATATGTGCGGCGAAGCCAGTCGTTTTTTCGGTTGTATGTATCCAGTTTTGAATCACGAAAATTATCTCCTATAAAATCTTTCGTCCGAACATTGCCGGACAGTTGAAAGTTTTATCACGACTAAAAATCACTTGTCAAGCGTTTTTTGAAATTATTTTTCGAGCGAGATGAAAATTAGTCAAAAATGACGGAAACCTTTCGGCTGTAAAATCGTTGAAGTTTTGTCCGTAATAAGTTCAATCATTTCAAGGTTTGCAGTGATTTCGCCGATATGTGAAATTTTATGGTTTTTCAGGTATTTTTCAAGCTGAATTTTTTTTTTTCGATTCGCCGTAAAAAGCAGTTCAAAATCTTCACCTCCGTTCAAAGCAAATTCCAGATTTGAGATTCCAGATTTAAGATTACGGATTTTGGATTCGGTCGGAATTTTATCAGCGTAAATTTTAGCTCCAACTCTACTTTCGCGGCAAATGTGCATCAAATCGCCGGATAAACCGTCGCTCAAATCAATCATTGAAGTCACCAGATTATTCGCGCCGAGAACTTTTCCGATTTCCGTCTGCGGATTCGGCGCGAGTTGTCGCCGCAGAATTTTTTTATGCTCGGATTTTTCATAGCGTTCGCCGCTTTCCAAAAGCGACAAATCAATCGCCGCGCCGCCGAGTTCGCCCGTAACAAAAATTAAATCCCCGACTTTCGCGCCGGAACGCAAAACGGCTTTTCCTTTTTTTACTTCGCCCGCGACAATCGAGTCAATTACGATTTTACCAGGTGTTTTTGAAATATCGCCGCCGATTAGTTGAACGTCGAATTTTCTTGCCAGTCGAAACCAGCCATCGAAAAATTTCGCTATAAAATCGGTTTTCCAAACTTGCGCGGGAACGCCAATTGATAGCATTGCCCAGACAGGCTTCGCGCCCATCGCGGCGATGTCGGAAAGGGAAACAGCCAGAGATTTATGACCGATAAATTCAGGTTTTGACCAGGAAAGGCGAAAATCTATGTCTTCGACGAGCAAATCAGTTGTAATGACTAAATCGCTTTTCGCGTCTTTCGATAAAATCGCGCAATCATCGCCGATTCCAATTCTGACCGCAGATTCCGAATTGCCGATAGTCGAAGATTTAGCTTTTAATTTTTCGATCAACTCGAATTCGTTCATCTTAAAAATTGTATTGACATAAGTTTATTAAATCCTTACAATAACGGCGACGGACAATACAAAAAACTTTAACACAAAATTTAAAATAAAAGAGGCTCAAAATGGGACTACCTTCAGTAGCTATACCGGAGAAGATATTCTTTAAAATCGGCGAAGTCTGCGATTTAGTCGGCGTTCAGGCGCACGTTCTGCGTTACTGGGAGACGGAATTTTCAATGCTCTCGCCGCAGAAAAATCGTTCCGGTCAGCGCTCGTATCGGCGGCGCGATGTGGAAATCGCGCTGCGTATCAAGGAACTTCTCTATGACGACCTTTTTACGATTGCCGGCGCGAAGAAAAAATTGCAAAACGAACTGCGCGAAACGAGTCGTCTGAAAATTGTTCATTCCGAACCTGCCGCTAAAGAAAGTTTTATCAAAGAGGTTAAATCATCAGAACCTTCCGAGCAGCCGAATAAACTTGATGAAGAAGAATTTGATGAAATCGAAGAGATTGGAGATTTTGAAGAAAGCCAGCCGGTTGAAATGGATGAAGAACGGCGTGAGGCTCTGACTAATCTCGCCGCGCAGCTTCTCGAACTGCGTGAAATGTTAAGAACAAACAAAAACGAGAGCGCGAACCCGGCGCAAAGAAGATACTGAGTTTGACTTTTGATATAATCGTTCTTAATCTAAACGAGTTAAATTGACGGGACGTAGCGCAGTCTGGTAGCGCGTTCGCTTGGGGTGCGAGAGGTCGCGAGTTCAAATCCCGCCGTTCCGATATTTAAAGCAAAGAGCTTTGAAGTTTTATAAAACTTCAAAGCTCTTTGTTTATTTCTGAAACTCTGGAAAAACTTAAGTTATATTTTCGTTTGCGTCGGTTTCCAATTCAGCTTGATTTTCAATCGCCGGTTGGGTCTGCGCGAACATTTTGTCGTGCATACGTTTGACGATAAATTGATTAGAGAAAACAATTGCCGCCGCTAGAACGAACAGCAATATGCCGGAAAAAATTCCGAGCGAAATTGCGCTGTCGGTTAGCTCGTTACGCTGTTTGAAATTAAAAAATAATTGGTCGAGCCATAATTTTTGAATCAAAATAAAGAATCCGAAATAAAGAAAAGTCGTCCACATCGCCCATGCGTTTCGCGTCGTCCACAAAACCGCATTTGCTACAACAAGCAAAAGCAGCGAGGAAATCCAGAGAAACATCCAGCTTAAATTTGCATAGTAATCGTAATTTTGAACGACGTTCGGCGGCGCGCTGACGCTTTGCAGCCACGAGTAAGAATAATAGACGAGTCCAGCCATTAAGAGAAAGGAAATACCTAAAATGCCCGTGTAAATTTTGTTCCACATAAACGCATTCTGACACGAAAGAGCAATTAAATAAAGCTCAAAATTCAAAGGCGGAAATGAATTCATTTCCGCCTTTGAATTTTGAGCTTTAACCTTTGAATCGTCTTTTAGCCGGGTTTAACGGTCAAATAAATCGTTTGACCTTTGCGCGAAATCAACAGCAAAACAGGTTTATCGCCTGACTTTTCGAGCGCCGATTGCACGTCATCAACCGTCGCCACGGATTTTTTGTTGACTTCAATGATTACGTCGCCGCGACTGATTCCTGCTTCCGCCGCCGCGCCGTTCGGATCAATATCCGTTACAACCAAGCCGCCGGTGTCGGCGGGAATGCTCAATTGTTTAGCGATTTCCGGCATCATCGGTTGCAAACTGAGTCCGAGCTTGCCGTTTTCGTTTGATTTGCCCGAATTTTTTTCGCCTTCCTCGTTACCGTCCGGTTTGACGCCTTGGGATTTGAATTCATCGAGTTTTGCGGTAAATTCTTCTTCTCGTCCGTCGCGCATAACGGTTAATTTAATATCCGAGCCGGGTTGCGTTTCGGCAACTTTATTGCGCAGGACGTTGCTATCTTCGATTGTTTCGCCGTTAATTCCTACAATAATATCGCCGCGTTTGACGCCGGCTTTTTCCGCTGCGCTTCCGGCTTGCACATTACTGACGAGAACGCCTTTCGTATCTTTTAAATCGAGTGCTTGCGCGGTTTCTTCGGTAATGTTTTGGATATTTACTCCGAGCAATCCGCGATGAACTTTGCCGTCTTTCAAAAGCTGTTCTTCGACGGATTTCGCCATATTCGACGGAATCGAAAAGCCGATTCCGATGTTTCCGCCGTTGCCGGAATCAGACAAAATTTGCGAATTGATGCCGATTAGCTCGCCGTTTAGATTTACCAGAGCGCCGCCGGAATTTCCTCGATTAATCGGCGCGTCGGTTTGCAGAAAGTCTTCAAAACTGCCGTCGCTCAGACCTGTGCGGCGACCTTTTGCCGAAATAATTCCCGCCGTTACCGTCTGTCCGATTCCCAGAGGATTGCCGATTGCGAGAACGATGTCGCCGATGCGAACATTATCGGAATTTCCCAAATTTAAGAACGGCAAATTTGAGGCTTCGATTTTCAAAACAGCTAAATCCGAAGGCGGATCGGAGCCGATGACTTTCGCGTCGAAAGTTTTATTATCGTTCATTTGAACAGTGATTTTTTCCGCTCCGTCAATAACGTGATGATTGGTTAAAATCGTTCCGTCGGCGCTGATAATGACGCCCGAACCGAGTCCGCGCTCAATTTGCGGACGTTGCTGCGTGTCGGGCTGTTGCGGAAGATTTTTAAAGAATTCCCGAAACTGCGGGTCGTCGCCGAACGGGAATTGCTGGGGCGCGGCTTTGGTTTTGCGTTCGGATTTAATCATCACGACCGCAGGCGAAGTCTTTTCGACGACATCCGCGTATGAAGTTCGCATACCGTCAACGACGACAGGCGCGGGCGGCGCCTGCGGCTGTAACTGCGCTTGAGTCGGCGCGTCCGTTCCGCCGTTCAAGAAATTCGATTTACACGCCGAGAAAATCGAAAGGGAAACAACTGCCAGAAGGCTCAAAAATTTATAATTTATAACTCGTTTTACTGATTTATCCAACATCTATATTTCTCCAAAATTTTCTAAAATCTTTCTGAATTTT
The DNA here is from genome assembly GCA_964237245.1 of uncultured Pyrinomonadaceae bacterium. Classification (GTDB taxonomy): domain Bacteria; phylum Acidobacteriota; class Blastocatellia; order Pyrinomonadales; family Pyrinomonadaceae. The sequence goes on along the minus strand of CAXSHW010000027.1, from coordinate 12,138 downwards.
ACTTCATATTTTGTTTCTATTGAAAGGTAAAATAGATTTTCAAGGGATTAACTCTGAATTTTACGTCTTAAACGGTTAATAAGTTCGATAAAAATACATTTTTACATTATGAAAAAATGTATTTGGAATTACAATAGTCTTGTTAAGGAGCGGAAAATGAAAAAGTATTTTACAGCGGTTCTTATATGTTTTTTTGTTTTCGGCGCAACGGCGCAGGAAAATAAAAATTTAATAAAACTCGTCGAAACCGAAAAATCTTTTGCCCGAACCGCCGGAGAAAAAGGCACGCGCGAAGCATTTTTAGAGTTTCTAGCCGACGACGGATTGGTTTTTAACCCGACGGCAATGAACGGCAAAGAATTTTGGCTGGCGCGTCCGGCTTCGCCCGCGCTTCTCGCCTGGAATCCGGCTTTTGCGGATGTTTCTTCCAACGGCATTCTCGGTTACACCACCGGCGATTGGGAATATCGTCCGAAAGGCAAGTCCGATGCGCCCGTCGCCTTCGGACAATTTATGACCGTCTGGCGGAAACAGGCGAACGGCGATTATAAAGCCGTCGCGGATTTGGGAATTTCGCACGACAAACCGCCGACTGCTGAAACGAATTGGAAATCTTCAAAAGATGTGTCAGGCTTTTCTTCCGGCGCAAATCTGCCGCCCGCTTCGAGTTCGTCAAATTTGTTTTTCGACACGGCAACATCCAAAGGATTAGACAAAGCCTACAAAATGTTCGCTTCGGAAAACGTGCGGCTTCTGCGTGAAGGGAAATTTCCGATTCTGGGAAAAGCCGCCGCGCTCGCCGCGTATAAAAAAGACAAACGAGCGGTAACTTTCGGCAAAAATATGACTTTGCAAAACGCAGGCGATTTGGCATATTCGGTTACGACTTATGAATTAAAAGAAGCCGGCAAAACAGTCGAAAAGGGAAACATCGTGCAGATTTGGAAATTCACAAACGGCGTTTGGCAGATTGTAATGGACGTTTTTTCGCCGATTCCCGACAAATGACACTTGCTAAAATCTCTGTCACCACGCAAAATTTCTAATTGTGATTCACAGTTATGAAAAAGTTGTCGAACTGCTAAAGCTCGAATCTCTGGCGATTGAGCAAGCGGCAGAGCGTCTGGAAAAATCCGTCGTCCGAAAAACCATCGAAATTTTAGAAAACTGCACTGGGAAAATTATTGTTACCGGCGTCGGAAAGTCTGGAATTATCGCGCAGAAAATCGCGCAGACTTTGACCAGCACCGGAACGGTCGCCGTTTTCGTTCATCCGTCGGACGCGATGCACGGCAGTCTCGGCGTCGTCAGCGCGGGCGACGTTTTAATCGCTTTGAGTAATTCGGGCGAAACCGACGAAATTTTATTGCTTTTGCCCGCGCTGCAAAAACGAAAAATCTGTATTGTCTCGATTGTCGGTGATGTAAATTCGACTTTAGCCGGACAATCCGACGTTGTTCTGGACGCTTCGGTTGATCAGGAAGCGTGTCCGCTCAATCTCGCGCCGACGACTTCGACGACCGTCGCGCTTGCCATCGGCGACGCGCTGGCGATGACGTTGATGCAGGCAAAAGGATTGACCGCCGAAGATTTCGCCGCCAATCATCCTGGCGGGCGGCTCGGCAAACGTCTGACTTTGAAAGTGAAAAATTTGATGCGTGATAGTCCGAATGTTTCTCTCGATTCAAATTGGCTCGAAGTAGTCAAAGCGATTTCCAAGTTTTCGCTCGGCGCGGTCAATGTTGTTGACGAAAACGAAAATCTCGTCGGCATCGTAACAGACGGCGATCTTCGCCGCACAATTGAAAAAACCGAAGCGAAAAATCTGGAAAATCTGACAGCCGCGCAAATGATGACCGAAAATCCGATTACTGCCGCGCCGGAAATGCTTGCCTTCGACGCTTTACAGTTGATGGAAAACCGACCGTTTCAAATTTCCGTTTTGCCTGTTGTCGAAAAGAAAACGTGCGTCGGATTGCTCAGATTGCACGATATTGTCAGAAGCGGGTTATGATTGAAACGGATGGAGAACGAAAATGTCGAGAAAATTTTTCAGCCTTGTTTTTACGATTTTTTTATTTTTTTCAATTGCAAACGCTCAAACGGCGGAAGTTACGGTCAGCTTGAACGAGCAATTTTTCGATTCATTACTCGACGCGATTTTCAAAAATTTCGACGCGCCGGAATTTCCTTTGACGGCAAAGAATTCCGAATTCCGAACTTTAAATTCCAAATTGGTGAAAACCGGCTTTCAAAGCATTCAACGGGTTAAATACTTTAACGATGAATCTGGAATCTGGAGTCTGGAATCTGGAATCTGCAACGAATCAATTCGCCTTCAGCGCGAAATTGACGGCGTGAGAACGGCGGTTCGTTTCCGCGACGGGAAAATTTATACGCCGCTAGCTTTTTCCGGTTCATACAATCCGCCTTTAATCGGCTGCGTTGATTTTCAAGGATTTGCCGAGACAAATATTGACCTCGAATACGATAAACAAACGCAGAAACTCGTCGGGCGCGTGCGCGTTTTGAATGTTCAATTGAGCGGCACAAACGGAATCGGCAGCAGTTTGATAACCAAATTCGTGCAAAATTCGATTGACAAACGAATCAATCCGCTAGAAATTCTGCAAGCCGACAAACTTTCCTTCGTCGTTCCGATTAAAAACGCTTCTCTGAAAATGAAAGCGACCGGAATCCGTTACGAAATAACGAACGGAGCGTTAAATGTTCACATTGCGTATGAGTTTGTGAAGGGTTAAAAATTACTGTTAGAAGCTGTTTGAAAACTATAAATTGATGACTGAACGCCGAGAGAATTTTACATTTTACATTTTTAATTCTTCATTTTACTTTGAAAAATATAGGTTTTTTGCAATAAAATTTAAAATGTAGAATTGATTTTGATTTTTAGCGTTTTTGAGTTTTCAAATAGCTTCAAAGACTTTCAGAGATGATTTTTGTTGATTCGCATTGCCACGTTGACGGCGCGGAATTTGACCGGGACCGCGACGAAGTTATTGAACGCGCCGAAAACACTGGCGTAAAGATGATGCTCGTCGTCGGAACGGGCGAGCCGAAATCGGGCAATTTTGAACGCGCCGTTCGATTGGCAGAAACGCGCGAAAATATTTTCGCCGCGGTCGGGGTTCATCCGCACGACGCGCAAACCTACGACGCGGAAGCCGAAAAACAGTTGACGAACCTTTGCGAATCGAGCGCGAAAGTCGTCGCTATCGGCGAAATCGGACTCGATTTTTATTACGACCATTCGCCGCGCGACGTTCAGGAAGCGGTTTTTCGCAAACAAATTCGCCTTGCAAAAAAATTAGATTTGCCGATAATCATTCATTCGCGCGAAGCCGACGCGGAAACCGTTCAAGTTCTAACTGAAGAATGTTCCGATAAAAATTTTCGCGGTGGCGTGATGCACTGTTTCGGCGGAACGGCGGCGATGGCGGAAAGTTTGATGAAAATCGGATTTCTGATTTCGTTTGCGGGAAACGTAACCTTCAAAAAAGCCGAAAATCTGCGCGAAGCCGCGCGAATTGTTCCGCTCGACAAACTGCTGATCGAAACCGATTGCCCGTATCTCGCGCCCGTTCCGTTTCGCGGAAAACGCAACGAACCGGCGTTTGTAGTCGAAACCGCAAAATTTCTCGCCGATTTTTACTCGGTTGAACTTGAAAAATTGGCAAAACGCACGACGCAAAACTTTTTAGATTTCTTCAAAATAAATAACAAAGCGGAAGATTAGCCGCGAACAAACACGAAAATCCACGAAAAAGAGAAGAAATTTTAGCCACAGATTTACACAGATAAACACTGATAACTCCAAGAGATAAAACCAAAGAATTGATTTTAATATCTTTTTTTTGATTTAAAAATCTGTGTCTATCTGTGTAAATCTGTGGCTAAAATGGTTTTATTTTCGTGTCTGTTCGTGGCTAATCTTATTTTGTGGCAATATAGAAATATGGCAAAAGAAAATTCATTCGATATAGTTTCAAAAACCGATTACGCGGAAATTGACAACGCGCTTAATCAGACAACCAAAGAAGTTTCGCAGCGTTTTGACTTCAAAGGCAGCAAAGCGACGGTCGAAATCGCCGACAAAGATTTGATAATGTCCGCCGAAGACGAAACACGTCTGCGAAATATGAACGATATTCTGCAATCGAAATTTATCAAACGCGGAATTTCGCTGAAAGCACTCGATTATCAAAAAATCGAACCGGCAGCGGGCGGAACTGTGCGCCAAACCGTGAAAATTCAGCAGGGAATTCCGATTGAAAAAGCAAAGGAAATCGTCAAATTTATCAAGGACGAAAAACTGAAAGTGCAGGCTTCGATTCAAGGCGAAACCGTCCGCGTTTCCGGCAAAGACCGCGACATTTTGCAGGACACAATCGCCAAATTGAAAGCCAAAGATTTCGGAATTGATATGCAGTTTGATAATTTTAGAAACAATTAAAATTTATGACAAGAGAATTTAATATCGTAATCGAAGAAGACGAAGACGGCTTTTTCGTCGCGTCCGTTCCAGAATTGCGCGGTTGTCATACGCAAGCCAAATCTTTAGACGTTTTGATGAAACGCATCCGCGAAGCCATCGAACTTTGCTCGGAAGTTGAAGAAATGAATGCGAACAAATCGCGTTTTGTCGGAATTCAAAGAATAACGGTTGAAGTATGAGCAATCTGCCGAGCATTGACGGACGAAAAATTATCAAAGTGTTACGAAAGGCGGGTTTTGAAGTCATCAGAATAAAAGGGAGCCATCATTTTTTGCGGCATTCGGACGGACGAGCAACCGTCATTCCCGTTCACAGAAAAGAAAATATCGGAATCGGATTGTTTTATAAAATCTTGAAAGATTGTGAATTAAATACCGACGAATTTTTGAATTTGCTCAATAAATAATGCAGACATTCGCCCCAATCAGAGAAAAATTAAATCCGAATATCGCGGCAAAGAAAGTTTTCAGCTTGATAAAAACTGAAATGGCGCTGGTCGAAGTCGAGTTTGAACGGCAGGCGAGTTCAAATATTCAAGTTATCAATTATTTGGGCGATTATTTGCGCGCTTCGGGCGGCAAGCGCGTGCGTCCGGCGCTGCTGCTGTTGTCGAATTACGCGGGCGGCGGAAACGCTTCGGGTGAAAATGTCGTGCGTCTGGCGACCGTGATGGAAATGCTGCACACGGCGACGCTGGTTCACGACGATATAATTGATAACGCCGACACGCGCCGCAACCGAACGAGCATTAATGCCAGATTTGGCAATCAGGCGGCGGTTTTAATGGGCGATTGGCTTTATATGTCGGCTTTTGAAACTTCTCTGAAAGAGCGAAGTTTGGAAATTCTTGATATTCTCACGCGCCTAACCAGAAAAATGACCGAAGGCGAATTGATTCAACTGACGACTTTGGGGCAGACGGATATTTCCGAAACGATTTATTTCGATATTTTACAGCGAAAGACGGCTTATCTTTTTTCGGCTTGCTGCGAAATCGGCGCGATTTTGGCAAATGCGACGAAAGAAGAACAAAAAACTTTAAAAGATTACGGAATGAATCTCGGAACAGCGTTTCAGCTTGCAGACGATTTGCTTGATTTTACGGCTGACGAAGAAGTTTTAGGTAAGGCTTCGGGCGCGGATTTGCTCGAAGGAAAGCTGACTCTGCCGCTGATTTTGCTGGTCGAAAAAGAGCCGCAGGTAAAATCAGAACTGGAGACGATTATGCGCGACGGAGATTATAAAAAATTCTCGCGCGAACGGCTTTTGGAAAGATTGGAAAATTTCGGATTGCTTGCGGAAACCAGAAATAAGGCTTATACTTTCGCCAATCGCGCCATAAAAAATCTTGAGTTATTACCGAAAACAGAGTATCGTTCTGCATTGGAAGAAATTCCAAACTATATGATTGAGAGAAATAAATAGCGTTATTCCTTAAAAAACACGGCTGGAAAAACTGCCGGTTTTTTGGTCAACTTTTTATGGAACCTATGATTAACGAAAATCTTATCGCTACGCTCGAACAAAGTTTGCGCCAGACACGCAACGCGCAAAGCCGTCTTGTCGGACGACTTCGTGAAGTTGAGTCCGAAGCCGACAGTCTGCGCCAGGAAATACAAGCGATGGAAAACAGCGCGGCGCAAACCGGCGAAGCCATTTACAGTCTTTTGGCGACAATGGGAACGGGCAATAAGTCATGGAAGGTTAATAAAAACACTCAACACGAAGAAGATGATTACGAATTGCAGAATGAACTAAAAAGACAGCCGCGCCA
>CAXSHW010000027.1:0-5838 GCA_964237245.1 uncultured Pyrinomonadaceae bacterium | reverse complement strand
CGAATTACAGAAATAATTCGGTTGCTTATATCAACAATTCGCACAACAATTCGCGTAATGTTCCGTCAATCAGCCCGAATTTCGAGCCGGTCAGTCATCGCTTCACCGACCGAACGATTACACAGGCTTGCACTCTGCTTTTGAGAGAAACAACAGAACCTTTGCACGTCAATGAACTTTACAATCTGCTCGTCGCCGGAGGTTTTGAATTCAAAGGGAACAATCCGACGATTTCAATTGCCGTCTCGCTCAACCGCAACCGGCGCTTTCGCAAAGTCGCGCCCGGAACTTTCGATTTGGTAATGCGAAACGCTTCGCAGGCAATTTCTTAAGAAATCCGCTGAATTTTTGAATTAAAAAACTTAAAATGACGGTTTCGATTTGAGCGGAGAAGCGCAAACTTCGCAAGTTCAAATCAAACCGTCATTTTGATTTGCCGAATTATTTTGCCTAGCATTTACCGAGCAGCCAGAAAACCAATATAAAAATAACAATCGTTGAAATAACTCCGCCGCCAAGTTTCCAGGCGGCGACGCCTGCCACAATTCCGCGCAAAGGTCCTTGCATAATTTTTCTCCTTAAAAGTAAAATTTTCGTTTAAAACCGGAATGTAAGATTTAGCATAAAATCCGGCTGGTTGACAAGCATTTCAAATCCAAACTTACAAATTCGCGGAAAATTATTTACAATTTTATAAATATGGATTTTGAATTAGCCGAAGAGCAGGAAATGGCGCGAAACGCCGTGCGCGAATTCGCTCAAAACGAAATCGCGCCGCGCGCGCGAGAATATGACGAAGCCGAAAAATTCCCGCGCGAACAATTGAATGGTTTAGCCGAACTCGGACTCTTGGGAATGATTATTCCAGAAGAATACGGCGGCGCGGGTTTCGATTCGGTTTCCTACGCGCTCGCGCTCGAAGAAATTGCAAAAGCCGATTCGTCCGTCGCCGTGATCGTCAGCGTTACAAATTCGGTTTGCTGTTACCCGATTTTGAGTTTCGGAACGGAAGAACAAAAACAACAATATCTCGTGCCGCTTGCCAAAGGCGAAAAGCTCGGCGCGTTTTGTTTATCAGAGCCGCAAGCGGGTTCTGACGCGGCGAATCAAAAAACTCGCGCAATCGAAGACGGCAATTTTTACGTTTTGAACGGCACGAAATCGTGGGTTACAAACGGCGGCGAAGCCGATGTCTATCTGGTAATTACGACAACCGGCGAAGCAAATGGGCGAAAGGAAATCACGGCGTTTTTAATCGAAGGCGACGCGGAAGGTTTGAGTATTTCCTCAATCGAACACAAAATGGGACAACGCGCTTCGCAAACCGCCGAGATGAGTTTGACCGACGTAAAAGTTCCAAAATCAAGTGTTTTGGGAAAACGCGGCGAAGGTTTAAAAGTCGCTTTCAGCAGTTTAGACAACGGGCGCATCGGCATCGCGGCTCTTTCGGTCGGCATCGCGCAAGCCGCGCTCGAAGAATCCGCGAAATACGCCAAAGACCGCACGGCTTTCGGCAGACCGATTGCAGAATTTCAAGCGATTCAATTCAAACTCGCAAATATGGCAATGGAAATCGAAGCGGCTCGACTGCTTACTTTGCAAGCCGCCTCGATGAAAGACGCGGGCAACAAACAAACCGGAATTTATGCTTCGATGGCGAAACTTTTCGCTTCTGAAACTGCGAATAAGGTTTGCGCCGACGCCGTTCAGATTCACGGCGGCAACGGATTTTCTCGGCATTACACAGTTGAAAAACTTTACCGAGATGCTCGCATTACGACAATTTACGAAGGCACGAGCGAGATTCAGCGCATCGTCATTTCACGCGCGATTTTAAATCAATAATGAAAACAATTAAAAACACGATTTTATTTTTCACGTTTCTGCTTATTTTTTGCGTCGTCGGCATTTTCGCGCATCCGGCGTGGGGAATTGTTGTTGACCATCAAAAACAGGTATTTTTTTCCGACTTGGAAAACGTCTGGAAAATTGACAAACAAGGGAAGTTTTCGATTTTTCGTGAAGGCGAAAGCGGTCGGCACGTTCACGATTTAGCGATTGATTCATCGGACAACATTTACGGTATGGATGAGAGTTTCAACCCGCAGACTCAGAAATACTCACGCGCGCTTTGGAAAATGACTCCCAGCGGCGAATTTTCGTATATTATCTCGCCGACCGAAAATGTGTCTCTGCAAATGAGCATCTGGAAGGATTCTGCCGGAAACACATACACGGTCGAGCCTTACAACAACGACAAAAAAGAAGCGAAAATTATAAAATACGCGCCTGACGGCACATCAAGTTTGCTGGCGGGCGGAAAATACGGTTATCAGGACGGGCAAAAAGAAAATGCCGAATTTTCCGTAATTACCGATATGGCATTCGGACCGGACAACACGGTTTATGTTACGAATGATGATAAAGTCAGAAAAATAGACAAAGCGGGAAATGTAACGACTATTTACCGCGAGACGGAAAATCCGAACAAAAATCCGAACAATCTCGAACCGTTTTCCAGACTTTTCGGATTAGCGGTTGACAAGCAAAACAATGTATTTGTGGCAGATTTTTACAACAATCATCTTTTGAAAATAAGCCCGGACGGGAAAGTCGCGCCGGTTTTCAATTCTGAAAATGACTGGTCGCCGATTGGAGTTACCGCAACCGACGACGGACTTTATGTTTTGGAAGCCAGACCTTATTCTTCGGCAGTTCATACCGGAAACCGCGTTTTGAAAATTGCTTCTAACGGAAATTCAGAACTTGTTGGCAATTTGGACGACGCGATTAAAACTAAAGATGCGTCGGATAAAAATGAAATTGCGTCAGGTAAAACAAATGACACGACAGCAACCACGGATAATAAAGATTCGACTGATAAATCGCTTTATAACAGCAACGCGCTGCTTATTTTAGGTATTATCGGCGCGGTCGGAGTCGCCTTAGTCGCGTTTATAATGTTGGTCAGGAAAAAATAACGAAAATTTATATTATCGTTTGACAGTATTTTTGAAATAAACTTTGTCTTGCCATTAAAATTTAAAGATAAAAAAGGGTGAAAGTAAATATTTATCATTTACTTTCACCCTTTAATTTGTTTATTTTGACCGACTAAACGCTCATAATTTCCTGTTCCTTATTTTTGGCGAGTTCGTCAATTTTGCCCGTGTGCAAGTTGGTCAATTTTTGCACTTCGTCTAAACCGTAACGCTCGTCGTCTTCGGAAATTTCTTTATTCTTTAACGTTGTTTTCAGAGCATCATTCGCCCGATGACGAACGGCGCGAACGGCGATTTTATGTTCTTCGGCGATTTCGTGCGCTTGTTTGGAAAGCTGTTTGCGGCGTTCTTCGTTGAGCGGCGGAATCGAAAGTCGAATCATCTTGCCGTCGTTTGACGGATTCATTCCGAGATTTGCCTGGTTTATCGCTTTTTCAATCGGTCCGATTTGCGTCGCGTCCCAGGGTTGAACCGTCAACATCTGCGGTTCGGGAACATTAACCGAAGCCATCTGCGAAAGCGGCGTCGTCGAGCCGTAATAATCAACCATTACGCCGTCGAGCAATCCGACGGTCGCGCGTCCGGTGCGGATATTTGTCAGTCTTCGCTTCAAATCCTCAATCACCGCTTCCATTTCCGGTTTTGTTTCTTTTAATAAACTATCTACACTCATAATTTCCTCGTCAATTATAATTTTTTTCAGATGCCGAAAGTCAATCGGCGGTTTGCGTCGCCGCGCCGACCGAAACGAGCGTGCCGATGCCCAAATCGCCTTTGACGGCGCGGACGATATTGCCGGATTTTCGCATATTAAAAATCATAATCGGCAAATCGTTATCCATACAAAGCGAAATCGAAGACGCGTCCATCACTTTCAACTGTTTTTCCAAAACTTCCTGGTAAGAAATTTCACTGAATCTGGTCGCATCAGAATCGAGCATCGGATCAGCCGTATAAATTCCGTCAACCTTTGTTCCTTTCAAAATAATATCAGCCTTTATTTCAAGAGCGCGAAGTGCGGCGGCGGAATCGGTCGTAAAAAACGGATTGCCTGTTCCGGCGGCGAAAATCACGACGCGATTTTTTTCCAGATGGCGAATCGCGCGGCGGCGAATAAACGGTTCGGCAAGCTGCGGAATATCAATCGCCGACATCACGCGCGTATAAACATTGAGTTTTTCAAGCGCGTCCTGCAAAACGACGGCGTTCATCACGGTCGCCAGCATTCCGATATAATCGGCGCTCGAACGATCCATATTGCCAGCCGATTTTGAAACGCCGCGAAAGATGTTTCCGCCGCCGACAACGACCGCAATCTCGATTCCGAGTTCGTGAACGTCTTTTATTTCCTGCGCGACGGATTCGGCGACTTTCGTGTCAATGCCGTAATTCTGTTCGCCCATCAATGCTTCACCCGAAAGTTTGAGCATTATGCGTTTATACATCGGTTCTTCGGCTGCGGCTGCTTTCATAGTTTAAATTTAACTTAAAATGAACGTCGTTTAAAACTCGCAAAGAAAAAAGCCCACATCACTCTGGGCTTTTTTCTTTCAAACTAATTTCCGACCATCGAGGCGACTTCACCGGCAAAATCATCGTTTTTCTTTTCGATGCCTTCGCCCATTTTGTAGCGTGTAAAGCGTCGAACCGTGATGTTCTCCTTTATCGAAGCAATTTTTTCGGTTACGAGTTCGCCGACTGTTTTGCTTGGGTCTTTGACAAACGGTTGGTCGAGTAAAACATTGTCTTCGTAGTATTTACCGACGCGCCCTTCGATAATTTTGTTTAAAACGTCGTCGGGTTTGTTAGCGTTTTTCGGATCATTTTTGAGTTGGTCTCTTAAAATTCCGCGTTCTTTCTCTAAATCTTCAGCCGGAACTTCTTCACGCTTAAGATACTTCGGGTCAACGGCGGCGATGTGCATCGCAACGTCTTTGACAAGCTGTTGAAACTCTTCGCCGCGCGCGACAAAATCCGTTTCACAGTTGATTTCGACCATCACGCCGACTTTTCCGCCCATATGAATATACGAACCGACCGCGCCTTCAGCCGTTACGCGACCTTCTTTTTTTCCGGCGGTGGCGATTCCTTTTTTGCGAAGAACTTCAATCGCCTGTTCTTCGTTGCCGTTTGCTTCGGTCAGAGCCGATTTACATTCCATCATTCCCGCGCCGGTTTTTTCGCGCAGGGATTTCACTAAACTTGCTGTAATTTCTGCCATAATAAAATCTCCGATTATTATAATTCACTAATAAAAATCAAGATCGAAATCTTTAATTTTTGAACTCTGAATTCTGAACTCTAAAAAAGCGCAGCTCGTTTGAAAATAAACGAATTAAAGCTGCGCTTTCCAAATTAAAATTTAATATTTAGCTGGCGGCGGCTTCGTTTGATTCCTCTTGCGCCGGTTCTTCACCGGAAGATTTCGTGACGATTTTCGTCATATCTTCCGAGCCGGAGGCTTCAATCTGTGACTTCACGACGACATCGTTGCTTGTGCCTTCCGCTTCCGCGCCAACTCCTTCGGAAACCGCTTGCGGCGTTATCGGATGAGTAGCAGCGGCGGTTTCCCAGGTTTTATCTGCCACTTGAATTGCCGGATCCAATTTATTCTCACTGTCGCTTGTCGTTGTTTCGTCTCCGGCGACTTCATCTGTTTCGGCTTGCGTTCCCACACCTTCGGTAGCAATGTTTTTGCCTTCTATAATCGCATCTGCAATTCTCGAAGCAAACAGGCGAATCGCCCGTAGCGCGTCGTCATTACCCGGAATAACCTGATCAATTCCTTCGGGCGAGCAGTTCGTATCAACGACCGCGACGACCGGAATATTCAAAC
>CAXSHW010000026.1:43016-43931 GCA_964237245.1 uncultured Pyrinomonadaceae bacterium | reverse complement strand
CGGCGGATCGGCGATTTCGCGCAATAAATACGGATAACTTCCGTCGTCCAAACTCAAAACATCGCCGCCGATTTCTCTGACTTTCGACAATTCTTCTTCCGCCTTTTTGTGAAATTCGCGCTTTAAAATGCTCTCGACGGATTCGGGTTTGAGCCGCAAAGATTCAAGATCGCCGCGCGTCGCGTGAAAAACATTTTCCGCCGAACCGAATCTTTCAAGCAGTTTCGTCGCCGCGCGAGGTCCGATTTGCGGCGTCATATTTAGCGAAATCCATTCTTTCATATTGATTTTGGATTTTGGATTTTAGATTTTGGATTGTTTAGAATCTTCGCGCGCAAAGTTTTTATTGAAGAGACTGTCATCGCAACTATTTCATTGATGTCGCTCATTAATGCTGAAAGTTTCGCTTCGGACATAATCTTCGATTCAATCAGTAATTCTAGCCAATACATACTTTCGTCGGCTTCTTCTTCGACTATTGCAAGTTTATTTAAAGTGTCTGCCATTGATTTTCCGCGACACGCCGCGCGATAGTTTGCGCCGACTGAAGTTGCTGACCGAAGCAACTGCTTTCCAATAACTTGTGCCGAATTAGTGTTTGGAAGCGATTCGACAAGGCGAATAACACGAAGGGCGATTTGTTTCTTTTTTTCCTTAAATTCCTGTTCAGTCATAATTTAGAGGAAAACAGTTATCGAATAATCCAAAATCCGCAATCTAAAATCCAAAATTAAATTGGCGGAGGCGTGTCGGAGTCGAACCAACCCGAGTTTGCTCTCACAAACTCACAAACGGTTTTGAAGACCGCGCCATTCACCGGAACAGATGCGCCTCCCGGAAAATCAATTGTGAATTAAAACTAAGCGTTTCGCCGGAAAACTGTCAAGCCGATTTTGTCATCCGCTGCTGATTTCG
>CAXSHW010000026.1:14204-43006 GCA_964237245.1 uncultured Pyrinomonadaceae bacterium | reverse complement strand
TTGACCGCTAAAATCAAGGCGTGTTATTCTTTACCTTTTAATAGTTAGTGAAATTTTGCACTAGCTTAAACAATCACATAATATAATTAAGTTTATGGTTTTGCTGGCATTTCAAGAAGTTAGGCTTATGCCGGACGGCACATTGCTCGTTCACATCGCGCTCATTTTGTTGATGATTTGGATTCTGAATCGGACGTTTTTTCGCCCTGTCAATCGCGTTCTCGAACAACGCGCGCGAAATCAAGGCGGACGTTCGAGCGAGGCTCAGGAAATTTTGAAACAAGTCGGCGAGAAGCAGACGGTTTATGACGCGACAATGCTCAAAGCGCGTTCGGAAGGTTACGAATTTATTGAACGAGAACGCGCTGAAGCCGCCGCCGGCAGGCAGGAAAAAGTCGGCGCGGTCAAAGCGGAAGTCGCTCAAATGGTTGCGCAACAAACAGAAGAATTAAACCGTCAATCAATCGAAGCGAAAACGATAATAGGTCAGCAAGCCGAACAAATGGCGGAAAAAATCAGTTCCAATATTTTGAAAACAGTTTAATAAAATGGAAACCGAAATACTGAAAATGTAAAATTCTCGACGGAACAAAACATTTTCCATTTTCCATTTTCCATTTTCCATTTTTATGTTATTCAGTTTTATTTTAATTTTTGCCGAAACTGCGAATGCTTCAAGCTCGAACAATTTCGCGCATTTTTTCGACACTTATCTCAATTTTCCCGGTTTTGAGTTGTGGAGATTTTTTAATCTCGCTGTTTTCGTCGCCGTAATGATTTATTTGCTGAGAAAACCTCTGAGCGGCGCTTTCAAAACAAAACGCGAAGCGATCCGCGCCGAATTGATCAAAGCCGAACAGGAAAAACAAGCCGCGCTCGCGCGGTTGACCGCAACCGAAGCAAAATTCGCGCAGCGCGACACGGAAACTGAAACGATTCGCCAGAGAGCTTTGCAGGAAGCGAATGCTGAAAAAACTCGCGTCAATCAGCAAACGGATTTTGAAATCAATAAGCTGCGCGAACAGGCAAACAGCGAAATTGAACGCACCGGCAAACAGCTAAAAACCGAACTTCGCCGCTTTTCCGCCGAAGAAAGCATTCGTCTGGCGGAAGAAAAAATACGACGGGAAATCACCGCCGAAAAAGACGCGCGAATCGTCAAAGCCAACATTCAATCCATCGGAGGACTAAACTAAAATGAGTGTTGAAACCGTCGCCCGCCGTTACGCCGTCGCGCTCGCCGATGTCGTAACTAAAACAAACGAAACGAGTTCGGTTCAGAGTGAATTGAAAACCTGGGAACAATTGATCAGCGGCAACGGCGATTTGCAAACCGCTTTGAGCAATCCGGCGATTTCGCAAACCGACAAAGAAAACGTCTTAAATAATTTAATCGAAAAAACCAAACCGACAAAAACGACGGCGAATTTTCTGCGCGTTCTTTTGCGAAACAGTCGCTTAACGGAAATCAGTGAAATCAACGAAAAATTTTCGAGCGTTTTAGAAGAGCGCAGCGGAAAGATTTCCGCGAAAATAACTTCAGCCAGAATGCTTTCCGAACAGGAAAAAGCAGAAATGCAATCAAATTTATCGAAATTGACGGGCAAATCCGTCAGCTTAAATTTTGAAACCGATGAAACGCTGATCGGCGGCGTCGTCACGCGCATCGGTTCGACCGTTTACGACGGCTCGGTAAAAACACAATTAGAAGAACTTAGACAGCAAATGATCGGGAATTAGTGGTAAATGGTAAGTGGTAAATGCTAAATTTTAACTCTTACACTTACCATTTACCACTTACCATTTACCACTAATAAAGAATATGGAAGCAATTAAAGCAAACGAAATCAACGATATAATCCGGCAGCAGATCGAAAACTTCGATACGAGTATGACGGTTTCCGAAGTCGGAACGGTGATCAAAGTCGGCGACGGAATCGCCGAAATTCACGGACTCGAAAAAGTGATGGCGGGCGAGCTGATCGAATTTCCGCACGACGTTCGCGGTCTCGCGCTTAACCTCGAAGAAGATAAGGTCGGCGCGGTGCTGTTCGGCGATTTTCAAAAAATCAAGGAAGGCGACGAAGTAAAACGCACGGGCAAAATTATGAGCGTTCCGGTCGGCGACGCGATGATCGGGCGCGTGGTTGACGCTCTGGGAAATCCGATTGACGGCAAAGGCGAAATCATCACCAGCGACTTTAATCCGATTGAAAAAATCGCGCCGGGAATTATTGATCGTCAGCCGGTCAAAGAGCCTTTGCAAACGGGTTTGAAGGCGATTGACGCGATGGTGCCGATTGGACGCGGACAGCGCGAATTGATTATCGGCGACCGCCAGACGGGGAAAACCGCCGTGGCGATTGACGCGATTATCAACCAGCGCGGCAAAGACGTGATCTGCATTTACGTCGCCATCGGGCAAAAGGCTTCGACCGTCGCGCAGGTGCGCCAGAAACTCGAAGAAAACGGCGCGATGGATTACACGATCATCGTCAACGCTTCGGCTTCCGATCCGGCGGCGATGCAGTATCTCGCGCCATACACGGGCGTTGCCATCGGCGAATATTTCCGTGATAACGGTCGCCACGCGCTGACGATTTACGACGATTTATCAAAACAAGCCGCCGCGTATCGTGAAATTTCTCTGCTTCTGCGTCGTCCGCCGGGTCGTGAAGCGTATCCGGGCGACGTTTTCTATTTGCACTCGCGTCTTTTGGAACGCGCCGCGAAAATGTCAGACGCGCGCGGCGGTGGAAGTTTGACGAGTCTGCCGATCATTGAAACGCAGGCGGGCGATATTTCGGCATACATTCCGACAAACGTAATTTCGATTACCGACGGACAAATCTTTTTAGAATCCGATCTTTTTAACTCCGGCGTGCGTCCGGCGATCAATGTCGGAAACTCGGTTTCGCGCGTCGGCGGTTCTGCGCAAATCAAAGCGATGAAACAAGTTGCGGGAACTCTGCGCATTGATTTGGCGCAATACCGCGAACTCGCGGCATTCGCTCAATTCGGTTCGGATTTGGACAAATCAACGCAAAATCAACTCGAACGCGGCAAACGCTTGACCGAAATTTTGAAACAGCCGCAGTATCAGCCGATGCCGGTCGAAAATCAGGTTTTGATTATTTGGACGGTGACAAACGGTTTAGCCGACGACATCGAAGTCGAAGATTTGAAACGTTTTCAAGACGGTTTGTTCAGCTTTATGGAAAACTCGCATCCGTCGGTTTTACAAACTCTGCGCGACAAAAAATCAATTGACGACGATTTGAAAACCTCGATGAAAGAAGCAGTCGAAGATTTCAAAGCGATGCGCTGGAGCGACGGCAAAACAGCGGCGGCAAACGCTTAAATTAGTGGTAAGTGGTAAACGGTAAGTGGTAAGTGAAGAATATTTCTTCTGCTTTCACTTACCATTTACCACTTACCGTTTACCACTAAATAATATGGCAAGTCTTTTAGATATGCGCCGACGCATCAAGTCGGTCAAAAATACGCAGCAGATTACCAAAGCGATGAAAATGGTCGCGGCGGCAAAGCTCAAACGCGCGACTGACCGCGTGACGGCGGCGCGTCCGTTTGCGGTTAAAATGTCGGAAATTCTCGGCAACCTGAGCGCGCGCGTCGGCGACGATTTCACTTCGCCGCTGCTGACTCCGCGCGGCGACGAAAAATATTTGATCGTTCTGGTGACGGCTGACAAAGGTTTGTGCGGCGGTTTCAATACGAATCTGATGAAAGCGACGCAGAATTTTTTGCGGGCGAACCACGGAAAATCTTCGGAAATGATTCCGGTCGGACGCAAAGGGCGCGATTTTTTCAAACGTCGTGAAATGTCTTTCGTCGAAGAATACGTCGGATTGACCGGCGCCGGACAAGTCAAACTTTCCGACGCGGTGGAAATCGCTCATCGGATTACGCAAACTTTTACCGAAGACGAAACCGTTGACAAAGTTTTTCTCGTTTTCACCGAATTTAAAACCGTTCTTTCGCAACAGGTTAAAGTCGAACAACTGCTCCCGATTCCGCGAATTGAACCGTCCGAAACTGAAAATCAGACGGGCGCGCAAGCCGAATATATCTACGAACAGCCGGCGAGCGAAATTTTCGGAAAGTTATTGCCGAAACAAATTGAAACGCAGATTTATCGTTCGATGCTCGAATCGGTCGCCTCCGAACAAGGTTCGCGGATGACGGCAATGGACAGCGCATCGAAAAACGCGGGCGAATTGATTGATAGTTTGACTTTGAATATGAACCGCATCAGACAAGCGGCGATTACCAAAGAAATCATTGAAGTCGTCTCCGGCGCAGCGGCAGCAGCTTAATTAATTAAAAATTCAAGTCAGACTGCTAAAATTCACGACATTTAGTTTTTTGGAGATAGCTGAAAAATTGAAAAGGAAAAACTGCTTACTGTTCGTTATTAACTATTCGCTGATTTTTCATAGAAAATAGTTGTTCATTGAAAAATAGCGAATAGTGAACAGCTAATAGCGAATAATATCTCGTTTATCCCGATAATCAACAGAGTTACCAAATAGCTTTTTGTTTTCAAGTTGTTCTAAAGTGAAGAACAAAAATTCAAATTTATGGCGCGGGCGATTTTTTCGTTACGCGCCTTTGATTTTATGGATCGGCGTCGTGCTTTTCGCTTCGACCTCAAATGGTTCGATGCAGAATACTTCGCTGATTATTCGCCCACTGCTCGTTTTTATTTTTCCGAACGCGCCCGAAGAAACAATTACGGCGTATCACGGATTTATTCGCAAACTCGCGCATTTGACCGAATATGGAATTTTAGCTTTTTGGGCTTCGCGCGCTTCTTCGACTTCCGCCGTTAATTTTCTGCGAAAATTCTGGTTCGTTTTTGCTTTTATTTTAATTGTTCTTGTCGCCTCGACCGACGAATACAATCAAAGTTTCGATTCTCTGCGCACGAGTTCGATTTACGATGTTTTGCTCGACGCGCTCGGCGGATTTTTGATGATTGTATTTTTTGCGCTTTATCAGCGATTTTATCGAAAAAAATATTCTGCCGTTCGGCTCTAAAAGTCTCATCAAGTCTGTCAATCAAACATCCAAAACTTTATTTTACCGAAACTTTGTGCGATAGTTTTCGTTATCAGTTGCGAAGGAGATTTTTACAAAAATGAGTATATTCGACAAAGTAAAAGAAGCGGCGTTTCACCAGTTTATCGAAGTTATCGAATGGCTCGACGATTCGGGCAACACGATTTTGTATCGTTTTCCGGTCGCTGGTCAGGAAATCAAAAACGGTGCGCAGTTAATTGTGCGCGAATCGCAAACGGCGGTTTTCGTTTTTGAAGGTCAGGTCGCCGACGTTTTCACGCCCGGACGTTACACGATTGACGGCGGCAACACACCGATTTTGTCGAAGCTCGGCGCGTGGAAATTCGGTTTCAATTCACCGTTCAAATCGGAAGTTTATTTCGTCAACACGAAACAATTTACCGATATGAAATGGGGAACGGCGAACCCGATTATGCTGCGCGACGCCGATTTCGGAATTGTGAGACTTCGCGCTTTCGGCGCATATTCGCTGCGCGTCGCCGATCCGGCTGAATTTATCAAACAAATAGCCGGAACAAACTCGCGTTTTCAAACCGAAGATATTGACGAACAGCTCAAACGCTCAATCGTCACCGAATTTTCCGACGCGCTCGGCGAGCTGAAAATTCCCGCGCTCGATTTAGCCGCGCAATATAAAGAAATCGGCGGCGCGATTCGTGAAAAAATCAACGAAGATTTTCGCGGCTACGGTTTGGAAGTGACGAAATTTTACGTCGAAAACATTTCCCTGCCCGAAGAAGTCGAAGCTGCGATGGACAAACGCTCTTCGATGGGCGCGATTGGAAACGTTGACCAGTATATGAAATTTCAAGCCGCCGACGCTCTGCGCGACGCGGCGCAAAACGAAGGCGGCGGCGCGGGGTTAGGCGCGGGTTTGGGCGCGGGTTTTGCCGTCGGCAATCAAATGGCAAACGCTTTCGGCGGCGGAAATCAAGGACAGCAAGGCGGCGGACAATCTTCGCCAACGTCTTCGACAATTGCGTGTCCGAATTGCGGCAAACAAAATGTCGCCGGCACGAAATTCTGTTCGGATTGCGGCGCGAAAATGGAAGTGACGAAAGTTCCGTGCGTCAAATGCGGCGCGGAATTGCGTGAAGGCGCGAAATTCTGTTCAGAATGCGGCGCTTCGCAGGAAAAACAAAAATGCGCCAACTGCCAGTACGAACTCGCTCCGGGCGCGAAATTCTGCCCCGAATGCGGCACGAAAACCGAAGCCGCTCAATAATTTTCGACTTATAAACATCCTGCGGGCGAGTCATTTTCCTCGCCTGTTTTGTTTTGCCAGCATTCAGGATAAAATCGAATTTAATAACTTCTGGAGAAAAATTTTATGGCATTCAGCCCCGAACTACTCGAAATTTTACGCTGTCCGAAATGCAAATCGAAAGTCGAATTAAAACCCGACGAAAGCGGTTTGAAATGCACCAATCACGAATGCGCTCTCGTTTATCCGATCCGCGACGAAATTCCCGTGATGCTCGTCGAAGAAGCGACGAAAGAGAAATGAAAAACGAAAAGTGGAAAATGGAAAATTAAGAAATTGTTTTCCATTTTCCATTTTCCGTTTTCCGTTATGAAAATTAATTGGACAAAAGTTCGACGCGTTTTGATCGTGCGTCTGCGCTCAATCGGCGACACTGTTTTGGCAACGCCTTCGCTGATTGCACTGCGGAAATTTCTGCCCGACGCGCAAATTGATATTCTGCTCGAAGATTGGGTCGCGCCGGTTTTGGAAAATTTCGACGCGGTTGATAATGTTCTGACTGTCGGAAAAGACGCCAAATCACGCCTCGCAACGGCGCGGCAAATTCGCCGCAGCAAATACGATGTCGCCTTTAATCTGCACGGCGGAACGACCGCGACATTTTTCGTCCGCGCGAGCGGCGCGAAACATCGCGTCGGCTACAAAAATTATCAATACAGTTTTTTGTATAATCACCTGCTCGCGGCGTCGGCAGATTTCTGGCAGCGCGAAAAAACTCATTCCGCTGAACAGCAGCTTGCACTTCTAGGTTTCGTCGGCGTTCCTGTTTTAGATAAACCAAAAACTCATTTAGCAGTTACCGAACAGAACGCCGAAGCAATAGATTTGTTACTGCATATCTATGGAATGGATGAAGAGAAAATAGCTTTAATTCATCCGGTTGCAGCTTTTGATACTAAACAATGGGCAGTAGAAAACTTTGCAAAGGTTATTGATTATCTGGCGACGCAAGATATTTTTTCGGTCGTTGCTGCTGCGCCCAAAGAAGAGAAAGTCATTAACAAATTAACTGATTTGACTTCAACTATTTTTCCAAGTTTTACTGATTTGACTCTGCCGGAAATCACGGCTTTAGCCTCTCGCGCAAAAATTTTTGTTGGTAACGATTCGGGAATCGCGCACATCGCCGCCGCTGTCAAAACGCCGAGCGTCGTCATCTTCGGTTCATCAAACCGCGATAATTGGCGACCGTGGACAGACGCGCCGAACGAAATAGTTTACGAGGAAATGCCGTGTCAGCCGTGCGCCGGTTATTTCTGCAAAGAATTTGTCGAACCGGAATGTATCAAAAGAGTTTCGGTTGAAAGTGTAATTGAGGCGATTAAAAAAGTTATCTAAATTTTTTATTTTTGAAACTTCCAAAACAAAAGACCGTGCAAGTTTTTATGTTGGGAAGAGATTTTGAATTTGAGTTCATCGGTTGTGTCGTTCCTCTGTTCCTTTTTGGTCTTTTGGTAATTTACGTTTATCTGAGAGACATACATAAACGTCGTTAATCCGCTCGTTTCTTGACACTTTTCCATTAAGCAATTAGTATTTATAGTTTCGGCTTTACTGCCAAAAGTGTATCTATATGTTCGAGTCTTTATCCGATAAATTAAAGAAATCGCTGAAAAATCTGCGTGGTCAGGGCAAATTGACGCCTGAACACGTTGATATGGCTTTGCGCGAGATTCGGATGGCTTTGCTCGAAGCCGACGTGAATTATAAAGTCGCCAAAGATTTTGTTGAAAATGTTCGTATTAAAGCCGAAGGACAAGAAGTCTGGCAAGACTTAAAACCGCACGAACAGGTTGTCAAAATCGTTTATGACGAGCTGGTTGATTTATTCGGCGGAACGTCTTCGCGGCTGGTTTTTACCAAACAGATTCCGAATGTCGTAATGATTGTCGGGCTGCAAGGTTCGGGTAAAACGACTTCGACAGGGAAAATTTCGCGCTGGCTGAAAGATAATCAGGAACGCAAACCGCTTTTAGTTTCAGTTGACGTTTATCGTCCTGCCGCGCGTGAGCAGTTGCGCGTGGTCGGCGGCGCGGTCGGCGTTCAGGTTTATCAGGATAAGGAAACGAACGATCCTTTGACGCTTGTGCGCGGCGCGATGAAATACGCGCAGGATTCGGGTTTCGACACGCTTTTGATTGACACCGCCGGTCGTCTGCATATTGACGACGACTTGATGGTCGAACTCGAACAGATTAAAGCCGAAACGCGCCCGATGGAAGTGCTGTTCGTCGCCGACGCGATGACCGGACAAGATGCCGTCAGAAGCGCGGAAGTTTTTCACGAACGAGTCGGAATTACTGGCGTCGTATTGACGAAAATGGACGGCGACGCGCGCGGCGGCGCGGCTTTGTCCATCAAACAAGTGATCGGGCAGCCGGTAAAATTTGTCGGTGTCGGCGAAAAATACGACGCGATTGAGCCTTTTTATCCTGACCGAATCGCGCAGAGAATTCTCGGAATGGGCGATGTTTTATCGCTCATCGAAGAAGTTCAGGGGAAAATTGACGAGGACGAAGCGCAGAAGCAGTTGGAGAAAATGACGAGCAATCAGTTTACGCTCGAAGATTTTCGCAACCAGCTCGGACAGTTCAAAAAGCTCGGCTCAATGTCGAAATTGATGAAGATGCTGCCCGAACAAATGACCGGCGGTTTGCAGATTTCCGACGAACAATCGGTTGAGGTCGAAGCGCAGATGAAGCGCACCGAAGCGATTATTGATTCGATGACCAAATCCGAACGTCAGAATCATAAAATCATTGACGCGAGCCGCAAAACCCGCATCGCCAGAGGCTCCGGAATGACGATTTCCGATGTCAACGGTTTGATTCGTCAATACGAGCAGATGAAGAAAATGATGCAGCAAATGAATCGCGGCGGACTTTTCTCGAAACTCGCTGGCAAAGCGATGGGCGGAATGGGCGGCGGCTTAGGCGGATTGATGGGCGGCGGACTCGGCGGATTGCTCGGCGGCGGCAGCGGCAGCGGAACAGACGATTTTAATAATAATTACGAAGAACAGACGGATTCTTTGGCGAAAAAGCTGAAGAAAAAGAAGAGACACAAAAAGCGTAAATGATAATTGATAATTGATAGTTGATAATTAAGAAAACTATCAGTTATCAATCTTCAATTATCAACTATAAAAATTATGTTAGGAATAAGTTTAATGAGAATGGGCGCGAAGAAAAAACCTTTCTATCGCATCGTGGTCAAGGAAAAACGCTCGAAGCGCGACGGCAAATATCTGGAAAACGTCGGCACATATAATCCGATGACCGATCCGGCGGAAATCAATCTGGTTCACGACCGAATTCAGTATTGGATTTCAGTCGGCGCACAACCGACCGAAACCGTCGCAAGTTTGATCAAGCACAATCCGGTGCAGACCGAAGAAGAAAAAGCGGCGACCGCACAGGCGAAATTGACCAAGAAAGAAACCGAAAAAGCCGCTCGCGCTGAAGAAAAACGCGCGAAAGCCGAGAAATTAGAAGCTGAACGAGCGGCAGCCGAAAAAGCCGAAGCCGACAGAGTTGCGACGGAAAAAGCTGAAGCCGAAAAAGCCGAAGCGGACGCGGCGGCAGAAGCGGCGGCAAGTGCGGAAACTTCAACGGAAGAAACACCGACCGAAGAAATTGCGCCCGAAGCCGAAACGACGGAAGAAGCCAAACCTGAAGCGGGCGAATAGTTTTCGCCGGTGACAGACTTGGCGAAAACAGTTGATTTCGCCTTTTCGCGTTTCCGAATTTTATGAAAGAAGCCATCGAAAAAATCATTACCGCTTTGGTCAGCGACAAAGAATCGGTCGAAGTGTCGGAGACGGCGAACGACAGATCGTCGGTGATCAAAGTGCGCGTGGCGGCTGACGATATGGGCAAAATTATCGGGCGCGAAGGCAGAACCGTCAAGGCGATTCGCAGTCTGCTGTTCCACGCCGGACAAAAACACGGCAAGCGTTTCGTTTTGGATATTGTCGAATAAACTGCGGCTTGACGTGATGCGCGAAGACTTAGTTACAATCGCCAAACTCGCCAAACCGCGCGGTTTGCGCGGCGAAATCGTCGGCGACGTTTTGACTGATTTTCCCGAAAGATTCGACGATCTGAAAGCGGTTTCAATCGTTTACCCGAACGGCGAAATCGTGGCGGGCGAGATTGAAAAATTCTGGTTTCAAAAAGGCAGAATCGTTTTAAAGTTCACAAATTTCGATACGATTGAAGCGGCGGAAACTCTGCGCGAATGCGAAATTTGCGTTCCCGAAGCCGAAGCGGTCGAACTTGAAGAAGACGAATTTTTCGATTGGCAGCTCGAAGGCTGCGCGGTCGAAACCGTCGAAGGCGAACGAATCGGCACGGTCAAAGAATTACTGCGAACCGGCGGCACGGAAGTTTTAGTCGTCGCGGGTAAAACTAAGGAATATCTGATTCCGTTCGCCGAAACGATTTGCCCGGAAGTTGACATCGAAAACAAGCTGATAAAAGTTGACGCGCCCGAAGGTTTACTGGATTTTTAGAAATTGGTTTTTGGCATTCGGTCTTTGGTTTTCGTAACAAAAACTAAAAGCCGGAAACCAGAAACCAAATGAAAATTGACGTTTTAACAATTTTCCCCGAATTTTTCGCGCAGGTCTTTGATTTTGGAATAATTCGCCGCGCCAAACTCGCCGAAATCGTCGAAATAAACATTCACGATTTACGCGAATTTACCGCCGACAAACATCTGCGAGTTGACGACCGACCGTTCGGCGGCGGCGACGGAATGGTTTTGCGAGCCGAACCGATTTTCAACGCGATTGAAAAAATCGTCGGAACCTGCGAGCGTGAAAATTATTCGAGCGGAACAAAAGTAGTTTTGCTTTCACCGCAGGGCAGAGTTTTCAAACAAACCGTCGCGCAGGAATTTGTCGATGAAACAAATCACATAATTTTGATTTGCGGTCGCTATGAAGGCGTTGACGAACGAGTCAATGAGGCGCTTGTCACTGACGAGATTTCCATCGGCGATTACGTTTTATCCGGCGGCGAACCGGCGGCGATTATTTTGGTTGATGCGATTACAAGACTTTTGCCGAACGCTCTCGGCAGTGAAACTTCAGCCGTCAACGATTCGTTTTCCGACGGATTGCTCGATTGCCCGCATTACACGCAGCCGCGCGATTATCGCGGAATGAGTGTGCCGGAAATTTTATTGAGCGGAAACCACGCCGAAATTAAAAAATGGCGTAAAGAAAAGGCTTTGGAAAAAACGAAAAAGATTAGAAAAGATTTATTAAATGCGGATTGAGAAATGCGGAATGCGGAGTGAAAAATCCAAAATCTAAAATCTAAAATCCAAAATGGAGATAAGATGAACCGTTTAGACACAATCGAAAATACACAGTTGAGAGACAATATTCCGGCGTTTCAGTCGGGCGATAGCGTGCGCGTTCACGTTCGCATTCAGGAAGGCAATAAAGAACGTCTGCAGGTTTTTGAAGGCATCGTGATCGCCAAAAAACACGGCGGTTCACGCGAGACAGTCACCGTCCGAAAAGTCAGCTTCGGCGTCGGCGTCGAAAGAATTTTCCCGCTGCACGCGACCGTTGTTGACCATATTGACGTAACGCGGCGCGGCAAAGTCCGACGTGCGAAACTCTATTATCTGCGCGATTTACGCGGCAAAGCGGCTCGTATCAAAGAACGCGATACACGCAACAAAACAGGCGCGAAAAAATAGTTTGGGAAATGGTTTTTAGTTTTTGATTTTATTTTATTCAAACGAAATGTCGGAATCAAAAACCAAAAACCAAAAACTAAAAACCGAATCTCAAATTTCGCTCGACTTTGAAAATCAGGCAATCGCCGACGGTTACAAATTTATCGCCGGCGTTGATGAAGTCGGGCGCGGTTGTTTAGCGGGCGTGGTCGTCGCGGCGGCGGTGATTTTAGATTTGTCGAAACCTTTGCCCGAAGGTTTGAACGATTCAAAAAAAATCTCGGCAAAAATGCGCGAAAAAATTGCCGAAGAAATTCGCGCCAATGCGATTTGTTATGCCGTCGGTCAAATTGAAGCCGACGAAATTGACCGCATCAACATTTTGCAGGCGACCAAAAAAGCAATGATTTCAGCCATCGGACAATTAAATCCGGCGGCTGATTTTCTTCTTATTGACGCGCTTCAACTCAAGGAAATTTTCCTGCCGCAAAAAGCTATCATTCACGGCGACCAAATTTCCGCTTCGATTGCCGCCGCTTCGATTATTGCCAAAGTTTACCGCGATGATTTAATGCGCGAATTCGACGCGACTTTCCCCGAATACGGTTTCGCCAAACACGTCGGCTACGGCACAAAAGCGCATTTTGAAGCATTACGAAAATTCGGCGCGACCGAAATTCACCGCAAAAGTTTTCGCGGAGTTTTACAGTCAGAACCGTCTGCGTCAGCGGGCGGCAAAATTCCTGTCCGGTGACGCAGACGGTTCTGACAATACTGTTTAAGAATAAAGATTCATCGGGCGCGTCAGAAGTCCAATCGGGTCTTCGACGTTAAGAGCTTCGCGCACGAAAAACGGTTCGCCAGCCGCGACTCCGATCAAACTGCCGAAATAATGCGAGCGGTTTTCGAGTTCGTCAATAAAACCCTTTCCCGTCAGACGAGTTTCGAGTTCATTTGAGTTCGGATTATAAAACTGCGATTTGTGAGCGCGAATCGCTTCGGTTTTTTCGGCGACAAAATCCGAAATATCAACGATGAACGACGGTGTGATGCGCTGCGAAAATATGTTGTGCGCGACAATCGGCGCGGCAGTTCGCTCCTGCCCAAAATCAAAATCGTATTTCTGCATCGAACAAAGCCGCGCCGATTCTCTGACTAACTGCGTGATGTGATTATGATCGGGATGCGGATCATCAACTTGATGCGTCAAAAGGATTTTCGGTTTCAGACGGCGCAAAACTCTGACCAATTTCGTGCGCGTTTCTTCGGTCAGCCAAACGTGACCGTCGGGCAGTTCCAAATTTTCGCGCGTGTCCAATTTCAAAATTTTCGCCGCTTCGTTTGCTTCCTCGTGACGACCTTCGACCGTTCCGCGCGTTCCCATTTCGCCTTTGGTCACGTCCAAAGCGCCGGTTTTGTAACCCAGAGATTTCATCTTCAAAAGCGTTCCGCCGACGGTCAATTCAACATCGTCCGGGTGCGCGAAAATCGCTAAAATGTCTATTTCGTTCATAAAGATAAATTTACCACAAAAGAAATTTAGTCGTGAATAGCACGAATAGCACGAATTATTTTTCCTTTTTATTCGTGCAATTTGCGTAATTCGTGGCTAAGATTTAATTATGAAATTAATTGTTTTAGGTTCGGGAACTTCAGTTCCGCATCCGCAGAGAAGTTCGGCGGGATTTTGGCTGGAAACGGAAAATAGTTCGATTTTACTTGACTGCGGCGCGTCGGCGGTTCATCGAATGGCGCGGGAAAATCTCGATTGGGCGAATCTGGACGCAATTTGGATTTCGCATTTTCATCTCGACCACGTTGGCGGGCTTGCGCCGTTTCTGGCTGGAACAAAACACGCGCTGGAAACGCAAGACCGCAAAAAACCGCTGAAAATTTTCGGCGCGAACGGTTTAAAAAACCTGCTCAAACATTTTGACGAAGCGAACGATTACAAATTATTCGAGCAGCCTTTTCCGCTTGAAATTATCGAAATTGAACCGCTTGAAAGGTTCGAGATTTTGCCCGAAATTGAAGCGATTGCTATGAAAACTCCGCACACGAATGAAAGTCTGGCGCTTCGTCTGCGCGACCGAAACGATAAAACGATTGTCTATACGGCTGATACCGGTTTTACAAAAGAAATCGGCGCGTTTGCGGGCGGCGCGGATTTGCTCGTGATGGAATGTTCGTTTTTTAAGAATAAGCCGGTCGAAAAACATCTCGAACTCGGCGAAGCGATATATTTAATTCGTTACGCAAAACCGAAACGGGTTGTTCTGACTCATTTTTATGCGGAATGGGATGCAGTGGATTTTGAAAAGGAAGTGAAAAGATTTTCGCCGTCCTGCGAAGTTATCCAAGCGCGGGACGGCTTAAAGCTGGAAATATAACCGATTTTATTGAATTGAAATCGTCATCGTAAAGCGCGTCGCGCGATTTCCGTGATTATCAATGCTGATATAAACGTCGCCGTTTTGTTCGACCGTTTGCGAATACTGCGTGTCGTGCAGATTACCTTGCGTGAAATCGGCTTTTCCGTTTGCCGAACTGAGCGTTCCCGTCAAATTTTGTCCTCTCGACGCGCGAAGAACAAAACCTCTCGTCGCGCCAGCCGCCAGCGTTCCCGAAACGGTCGCCGAATTACTGCCGCGCGTGAAACGAATCCGAGTCTGCGCCGTCGCGTCCGTCGCCGTCATAAACAAAACCAGAGTAAAGATTGAAATTTTTAGCCCGATTTTTTTTAGCATTTCTTTTCCTCTATCATTTAATTTCAAAAACTACGCGCTCAATTTAGTCGGATTCGACGATAAATGCAAGTGCGCGAAAGCTGTTTGTTTAATACACATTACATATTGTTTGAAATACGTTTGAAAATAATCAGCGACAGAAAAGATTTTACTTTTTGTTGTCTAAAACAACGAGCTTGCGATGCGCTTGAACTTGTAGATCAGGACGGCGTGATGTTACTTCGATATTTCGCACTTCTCCGTTCGGCGATTCTTTTAAGGCGCGTTTCGGCGCGTAAGTTACGACGTAGCTCGAATCAATAAATCCGGCAACCAGAGCCGTCTTGTCCAGCATTTCTTCTTTCGTAGCGGGCGCGACGAATTCGCCGTTAGTGTCTCTCGCAGCATCGTTGAGATATTTTTCGCTGTTGATTAAATCTTGCTTTCTCTGGCGCATCTTACGCAAAAATTCTTTATCCGTATTGATATTAACGCCAGTGCCGTGAGCATTCATCATATCTCGAATTCCCTGCGGCATTGTCGCCGCAACTTCAGGCGGCATCGCGTTCGGCAGAGCGGTTTTTGAAGTGCCTTTGGTGCGCGGTTCGATGTCGGTGAGTTCCATCTGCGTATAGCTGATGATGTGAACGTTGATGTCGGTCGAAAGGAGTTTTTTCATCGCGGCGTCTCTCTCCGCCGAATTATTAAAACTGTCAGTTCCGTCGGTGATTAGAACCAGATGACGATTGTCGAGCGGCGTTTTCTGCAAAAAACCGGTCGCTTTTTCGAGCGCGTCAACGAAAACCGAACGCTTGCCGAAATTTGCTTTCGTATCTAAAATTTTTGACGCTTCGGCTTTATCGGTCGTCCATTCGGCGATAATTTCAGCCTTATCGCTGTATTGCATAATCGCCACCGAATCCTGCGCCTGCAAAGCGTTGATCAAACTTTTCGCCGTCGCGCGGGTTTGATTCAAACTTTTCGCCGCGCGCATCTCGCCGCCCGTATCCATCACAATTAAAACATTCGCCGGAATTCGCCGAATGCTGCTCGCCTGATTCAGCCGTCCGTCCTCGTTTATCACTAAATCTTCTTTTTTGACTCCCGAAACAAATTTGCCGTCCGCGTCAAAAGCCGTAACGTTAAGTTTTATTTCTTCAGTAAATACTTTTTCAGTTTCTTCATCGTTTTGAGTGGTCGGAGTCGGCGTTTGCGCGTTTATAACGGCGGTAAAGGAAAACAAAACGAAAAGCGTCGGCAGTAAAATTTTGATTTTTGGCGAAAGCATAAAAACTCCTTAAAATCGGCTGATTTTCAAAGTTTGATGCGACAGTCAATTGTATAGTTGCGAAGCGGCGAATAAATTCAACTTTGTTTCAAGTTCTTTTCCAACGTTTCTTAAATTTCCCTTCGCGCTCTTTCCACCATTTGCGCCAATCTTCGACGGCTTTTTCGCGCTCTTCCCGCGAACTCGCGGGCTGAAAATAGAGTCATGTCGAAGTCGCGTCGCGCAGACACATTTCGGCGAAAAATCTGGTTTGCAAATCTTCGACTTCCAATAAATTTATCAATTCGGGAATCGAATGCAGTGACATTTCGCGCCGTTTTTCAGCAAATTCTTTTCGATTCATTTTGTTAAATAATTTCTCGCAAAACCGTCCGCGCCGGCGCGCCGTCGCCTGTTCCGCCGGCAATTTTCATCGGCAGACAAATCAGCTCGTAATCGCCCGCAGCGACTTCGCGCAAATCTAAACCTTCGATGATTATCACTTTTGCGCCGAGCAAGGTTAGATGCGTGGCGAAATCTTCCGAGCCGAATTTTTCGACCGATAAATAATCAATTCCGACTAATTTGACGCCGAGTTTGACCAATTCTTTGGCGGCTTCGGGAGAAATATATGTAAAATCCTTGCGAAAGCCCTGCGCCAAATCGTTCCAGAAATCCGAGTTGCGAGTTTTGAACAAAACTCGTTCAACTTTTTGCAGATTTGCGGCTTCGACGTGCGAAACTTCGACTGCCGTCGCGTCTTTCGGCAATTCGACGACACGCGCTTTGCCGATTAAAACTTCGAGCGGAAGGGCGTCAACTTTTTCCGTGCCTTCGATAAAATGATTCGGCGCGTCAACGTGCGTCGCGGTGTGCGCACCCAAACACAGTTTGGAAACATTCGCCGCGTCGCCGTTTGCAATCGCGTGTCCCGAAGTTATCTCAACTTTCGGATCGCCTTCGTAAACCGGAGTTTCTTCGCTGATCGGAACTGATACATCGTAAATTTTCATAATATTTCAAGCATAATCTAACCGTTTTCGGCAAGCAACATTTGGCAAAGCGAAAATGCTTTGCTAGAACTAAAGAAAGAGAAAATTTAGACACTTGAGAGAACTTATGAAAATTCAACACGATGAACACGGCGCGAAAGGCGCGTTTTATATCGAAAAAGACGGCGAATGGATTGCCGAATTGACTTACCGGCGCGAAGGACAGCGAAAAATCAACATTGACCACACGGAAGTTGACGATTCATTGCAGCACGAAGGCGTCGGCAAACAGCTTGTCGAGGCAGCCGTCAAATTTGCCCGCAAAAATAATTTGCTAATCAAACCGACTTGTCCGTTTGCCAAATCGGTTTTGGAAGAAAACGAAGATTACGAAGACGTTTTGACCAGATAAATGCTGACTGCCGCGCGAATTTCAGCTTCGAGCTATTCAAACACCGCGCCGCTGATTTGGTCGTTTCTTTACGGCGCAAATCGCGGAAAATACGAGCTTATTTTAGACAATGCTCCGGCGCGTTCGGCTGAACTCCTTGCTCAAAAACGAATTGACGCCGCGCTTGTTCCGGTCATCGAATATCAAAGAATCGCGGATGTTTTGCTCGTCCCGAACGTCTGCGTCGGCGCGAAAGAACTGGTCAGAAGCGTTTGCCTTGTAACAAAAGGCGAAGATTTGCGAGAAGTAAAAACCGTCGCGCTCGACGTTTCTTCGAGAACGAGCGTCGCTTTGACAAAAATAATTTTCCGCGAATTTTTGAATTTCGAGCCGGTTTATCAAACGGCGAAACCGAATTTGGCGCAAATGCTCGCCGATTCGGATTGCGCTCTGTTAATCGGCGATCCGTCGCTCGTGATTGACGAAACGAAATATCGAAAATTCGATCTGGCGGAAACGTGGAAAAGTTTTACGGGTTTCGGATTTGTTTTTGCGATGTGGATGGCAAATATTGAAAGAGCGGAAACTGCAAAAATGATTGATTTTGCTGCGGCGCGTGACGAAGGTTTGCGTCACTTAGACGAAATCGTTTCAAATTACGAAACGGAGATTTTACTCGACCGCGAAGATTTCAAAAGGTATCTTTCACAAAATATTTCTTACGCGATTGACGCGAATATGCAAAAAGGTCTGGAGCTTTTTTTTCGCTTGGCGCACCAAAATCATTTGGTTGAAAGCTGTAAACCACTTAATTTCGTCAGCGATTACTGAAACAAGCCCGATTGAAAAACTAGCAGCCAGCCCGCAACTAAAACAAATATCAGCAACCCGATGTCGTTAGCCTGAAGTTGATTTTCCTGATTTCGCATTTTCTTTCTCCTTTATAAAAATTTTCTTTGTTTATATTGGCGTAAAATTTTCACAGAAAGTATCAATTTTTCGGCACGAATTTTGTTTTGCCTTTTGTAGAAACATTTAAAGTCAATTGTTTCCAGGATTTTTATTGGTTTTGGCGAGAAATTTTTTGGCTAAATGCGATTTTGATTTGCAAAATGAAAGTAAGAGTAGCCACGAACAAACACGAAAGAACACGAAAATTTTATTTTGATTCTATTTTGTGTTCTTTCGTGTTTGTTCGCGGCTAAACCTTTCCGTGATAAAATAGATTTGAGTTATGAGTGATATTCAACCGATTTTAGATAAAGTTTTAGCAGGCGAAAGATTGACGGCGGAAGACGCGACCGCGCTTTTGGAATCGAACGATTTTGTGCGAATCGGGCTTGCCGCGCACGACGTTCGGATGCGGAAAAATCCGTCTGACATCGTAACTTATATCATTGACCGCAACATCAATTACACAAATGTCTGCAACGTCGTCTGCACGTTTTGCGCGTTTTACCGCCGACCGGGAAAGCCTGACACTTATGTTCATTCGATTGAAGAAATCGAAAAACGCATTGATGAAACAATCGCGCTCGGCGGCACGGGCGTTTTGATGCAGGGCGGACTTCACCCGGATTTTAATATCGAATGGTATGAAAATCTGCTTTCAATCTTGCACGCGAAATATCCGACGTTTCAACTGCATTGCTTTTCGCCGCCGGAGATTCACAACATTTCGCTGATTTCAAAACTCGATTATGAAACGATTCTGCGCCGTTTGAAAGCGGCGGGACTTTATTCAATGCCGGGCGGCGGCGGCGAAATTTTAGACGACGAAGTTAGGAAAAGAGTCTCGACCAAATGCTCGACGCAGGAATGGCTCGACGTAATGCGCGCCGTTCACAAAGTCGGCTTGCGCTCGACCGCGACGATGATGTTCGGCATCGGTGACAACGTTTCGCACCGCGTCAAACATCTCGAAAGGATCAGGAATTTGCAGGACGAAACCGGCGGCTTTACAGCGTTTATTTCGTGGACTTTTCAGCGCGAAAACACTGCTTTAGGGCGTAAGATTACGGAAGAACCAACCGGCGTTGATTACTTAAAGATGGTCGCCGTCTCGCGTCTGTTCCTTGATAACGTCCAACACATTCAATCATCGTGGCTGACGCAGGGCTTGCGTCTCGGACAAACCGCTCTGCGTTTCGGCGCGGACGATATGGGTTCGATTATGATTGAAGAAAACGTCGTCTCAGCCGCAGGCGCGGACACGCAGGCAACCGAAAAAGAACTGCGCTACCAAATCCGCGAAGCCGGTTTCATCCCGCAACAACGCGATATTTTATATGAATACGTCGAGCGCGAAAATGTTGATGAATTAGACGCGAGAAAATCAATGCCTTTGAAAAAATTGAGCGTGGCGTTTGCCGATTAATAAATAAGCTAAAATAGTTTTAGTGAAAAAAGTTTAGCTTCCTATTTTTCAAGTTATCGGGTTTCTAATTGTGGAAATTGATTTTGTAATTATCAAATCTTCAGACAATTCTGCTCAATTTCGCTTATCAGAGCGAAACGGGCTGCTTCTTTCTGACGGCTCTGAATTTTATCGTGTAACTCTTGAGGATAAAGATATTGTGGCTTCGTCTAATGTGTATGCCTGGAATCCATTCAGTGAATCTTGTTTGTCTTACTTTGAGGATTTGGCAAATAATTGGCGAGGCTGGACTGGTGAAAAACAATGGAATTCTCCAGAAGGTGAATTTAATATTTCAAGTGAATCGGACGGTCTCGGACATATCGCAATGAAATTTAAACTTGAATCCTATGGAAGTTGGAGTGCGCAAATAATTTTAAATCTTGACTCTGGTCAATTAGAAGAAGTCGCTCAAAAAATAAAACAATTCTTTCTTATTGAAAAAGCTGCCTGACAAGTTTTTCATCAATTCTCACCAAATAATTCAACTCTTACATAACTATTACGTTTGCCTTCCCGTCAACCTGCTAGTCTTAAACCTGCCATATTTTAGCTATCGTAAAAAATTTATAAATGCAAAATGTTATCGAAATTGAAAAGCCGCGCCGGGAATTTAACTGGAAAAATTTGAGTATCGTGACAATTTTTCATCTTTTAGCAATTCCGGCTTTGTTTGTATTTAGCTGGAAAAATGTTGCCGCGATGCTGATTGGGAATTGGATTGTCGGAAGTCTCGGTGTTGGGTTGGGTTATCATCGCCTGCTGACGCACCGGAGTTTTAAAGCTCCAAAATGGCTTGAATATACTTTGACGGCTTTCGGCACGATGTCAATTCAGGATTCGCCGGATAAATGGGTGGCGACGCACCGGATTCATCATCAATTTACCGAAACGGCGCGCGATCCGCATTCGACTCGTCCGGGATTTTTCTGGGCGCATATGGAATGGATTTTGCGCGGCACGGCGCAGGATCACGACCGCGAAACTCTGCAAAAATACGTTCCCGATTTGCTCAAAGATAAATTTCACGTTTTTCTGGCAAAGTATTATTTTGTTCCGCTGCTCGTATCCGCGCCGATTTTATTTGCCATCGGCGGCTGGTCAATGGTTTTGTGGGGCGTTTTTGTGCGCGTCGTCGTCGGCTGGCACACGACGTGGTTTGTAAATTCGCTGGCGCATATTTTTGGGAAACGCGCCTTTGATACGGATGATGATTCGACGAACAACTGGTTTGTCGCAATTTTGACGTTTGGCGAAGGCTGGCACAACAATCATCACGCTTTTCCGACTTCGGCGAGACACGGTTTGCGCTGGTATCAATTCGATATGAATTGGCTGACGATTCAAGTTTTCAGACGGCTCGGTTGGGCGAAAAACATCCGTATTTTTAATACGGAAAAACCGCTGGTTGAATCGAAAAATCCGGCGTAAATCAGCTATTACAAAACTCTTACAAACCACGCGCGTTAAAACTGTTACGATTGTCATCATAAAAGCGCAAACCGGTTTGCGATACATATTTTTCAGAAATAATTTAGAGGGGAATTTTTAAAGTGCAAAACGTCGTCGAGTTACATCAATCAAAATACCGACCGATTCAGTGGGTTACGGCAACATTTGTCGTGGTTTTTCATATTATGGCGGTCTGGGCATTGTTTACATTTAGCTGGGGAAATTTAGCTGCCGCAGTAATTACCTGGTGGATTGCCGGAAGTTGGGGAATCGGAATGGGCTATCATCGTCTGCTGACACACGGCGGTTATAAAGCTCCGAAGTGGCTCGAATATTTTCTGACGACCTGCGCAACGCTCGGTTTGCAGTCGGGTTCGCTGCAATGGGTGACGACGCACCGGATTCATCACGCTTTTACAGAAACCGATAAAGACCCGCACTCGCCGCGCGAAGGCACAATTTGGGCGCATATCGGCTGGATTTTACAGGGAACGGCGCAGAATCAGCCGGATGATGTCGTCAAGCGTTACGCGCCGGATTTATTGAAAGATAAATTTCACGTTTTTATATCGAAATATTACTATGTGACGTTTGTCCTCGTCGGCATTTTATTATATGCCATCGGCGGCTGGTCAATGGTTTTGTGGGGAATTTTTCTGCGTCAGGTCATCGGCTGGCATTCGACCTGGCTGGTCAATTCGGCGACGCATTTGTGGGGAACGCGCCGCTTTGCCACAAACGACGATTCGCGCAACAACGGTTTGATTGCCGCGATGACATTCGGCGAAGGCTGGCACAATAATCATCACGCCAATCCGCGTTCGGCGAAACACGGACTGACCTGGTATGAAATTGATCCGAACTGGATTCAAATCAGATTTCTGGAAAAAATCGGTCTGGTTAAAAAGGTTTATGCTTTTGAACTCGAAAAGGAAAACCAAAATTTAGAACCTTTGCGCGAAGCGGCTTAGTTGAACGCGAAACTTAAAACTTAAAGTGGAAAATGATTACCCGACGGTTTTCATTTTCCACTTTCCACTTTAAACTTCGCATTATCTTATGAGAGTCGTCGGGCGACAAAAAGCGATTATTTTCTTTCTGGCTTTGGGTATCTGTTTAGTTGCCCTTGCCGTCGCGCTCAATGTCGGCTGGATTTTGCTCAATCTGCGCGAAGTCGCGCTGCTGGTTTTGGGAATCATTTTCTTTGCTTTGATTATCACCGGCTTGGTTTTGAACACGATTTTTCTGGTGCGCGAAATTCGCCGCAACGAACAGCACGATGCGTTTTTGAACGCCGTGACGCACGAATTAAAAACGCCGATTGCTTCGATTCGGCTTTATCTCGAAACTTTGCAAACGCGCGAAGTTGACGAAGATAAGCGGCGAGAATTTTATGACGTGATGCTCACCGACACTAATCGCCTTTTGAACACCGTCGAGCAGGTTTTGCAGGCAAGCAGCACGCGCGAACGAAATCGTCTTCTTAACATTTCCGAGATAGAACTCGGCAAACTGCTTCAGGATTGCATCGAAAGAATCAGGATTCGCTACAATTTAGACGAAGAGGCGATTACTTTCACTGTTCCAAACGAGGAAGTAAAAATTTCGGGCGATAAAACCGAACTCCAATCTGTTTTTACAAATCTTCTCGATAACGCTGTTAAGTATTCGGGCGACGAAGTTAAAGTTCTTGTCAGATTGAAAAACGGCACGGGCAAAAAAGCCGAGATTCACATCAAAGACAACGGTATCGGCATCGCGCCAAACGAATTAAAACATATTTTTCGCCGCTTTTATCGCGTGCCGAATCTTTTAACCCAAAAGGCGAAAGGCACGGGTTTAGGACTTTATATCGTGCGCTCAATCGTCAAAAAACACGACGGGAAAATTTTCGCCAGAAGCGGCGGCGAAGGAAAGGGAAGCAATTTTATAGTTCAACTGCCGAAAATGGAAAATGGAAAATGGAAAACGGAAAATTAGAATCCTTCTTCATTATCCGTTTTCCATTTTCCATTTTCCATTATGAAAGTTTTAATTGTCGAAGACGAACAGCATTTAGCCGACGGTTTGCGATTTAATCTCGAAGCCGAAGATTTTGCGGTTGAAACCGTTTCCGACGGCGAAGCGGCTCTTGAAATTTTATTAGACGAAAACATTCAGTTTGACGCGATTGTTTTGGACGTAATGCTGCCGAAAATTGACGGTTTTACGGTCGCAAAACGATTGCGGCAGGCGGAAAATTTCACACCGATTTTGATGCTGACGGCGCGAAGTCGTCCCGAAGACGTTTTGCTCGGTTTTGAAGCCGGCGCGGACGATTATCTGCCGAAACCTTTCGAGCTTTCGATTTTCCTGGCGCGTCTGAACGGTTTGCTGCGGCGGCGCGAATGGCTTCAACGCGAAAATGCCGTCGCTAAAAGCACGACTGCGCTTGATAAAATTTACGTCGTCAACAATCGCACGATTGATTTTGAAAATCTCGAATTGTGGTATGCAGACGAAAATATTCGTCTGACTTTGATGGAAGTTAAACTGCTTCGATACTTGATTGAAAACGCCGGAACAGCCGTTTCGCGTAAAACGATTTTGGAAGAAGTCTGGGATTTGCACGAAGACACGGACACGCGCGCGATTGACAATTTTATCGTTCGCCTTCGCAAATACCTCGAAGACGAGCCGAATAACCCGAAAATTCTACAAACCGTTCGCGGCGTCGGCTATAAATTCGTGTTAATTGATAGTGAAGAAAATAAACTATCAATGTGAATCAAGAGTAGAAAAGTCGAGCTTAACTGTTCGCTATTCACTATCAACTGTTCACTATTTATCAAAAGTATTTCGTCAAATAGTGAACAGTTAACAACGAATAGCGAATAGTTTCGATTCGTTTGCGCAAAAACTGTTTTTAGTTTCTACTCTTGATTCACATTATCAATTATCAACTATCAGTTAATTTCCCTCTTTTCAAGACCTTCAAATTTTCGCGCCAATTTTCGTTCAAATCAAAACGATAAATCTCGATTTCCGGCGAAACGGTTTTTGCCAGAAACTCGAAATCGTAATGAAAACTCAAAGTCGGCGCGACCAGATAAACGACGGTCGGCGCGTCTGTGATTTCTAAATCGCCGAAGATTTTTGCCGCTTGCAAATTTCCCTTTCGCCTTTGCAGCTCGATTTTGCGCCAGTAATCCGCCGCTTGAAAAATCATTTCTCTATCGGGCGAAACTTTCAATTCGATAACTATTAATCGCCCGTCCGAGCGCAAAGCGAGCAAGTCAATTTTATCGCCGGAAGCGCGAAACTGATTATAAATCGGCGACAAAACAAGATTCGCGTCGAGCAGTTTAATGTTTCGCCGCAAAATCGCTTCGAGCCACGCTTCGGGCGCGAGCCGAAAAAGCGCGTGCCGTTTATTCGGCGAATCAAATCGGCGGTAAATTTTTAAATTTTCCAGCAAATCGAAAAAATCTTCACGCGAGTTTTCGTTCAGGATTTGTTTGTCGCGCTCGATACCGAACCAGGTTTTTTCTTCGCCGAACATTTTCCGCACACGCGCGAACGGCAAACCCGAAAAACGCAAAGTTTCGCCGTGTTTTGTGAAAATCAAGTCAATGTCTTCGGGCGCGAGTTCGATTATTTCCCGCGAAGTTCGGCTGAATTCAAGGTTTTTCGCGGCGGAAATTTGTTTGGGTTTTTCGCGCCACAAATCTTTTATTTCCAGTCTTTTCAGTTGATTTAAAATTGATTCGCCGGCAGTTCGCGCTTTTGGTTTTGTGTTTGAGATTTCCCAAATTTTTATCTTTCGTTTCCATTTTTCATCGAGCAAAGCGTGAAGTTTCTGTAAGTTTTTCGATTTTTTTTTGTCGGCTAAAATCCAGATTTCGTTTATTGGCTTTTTGCGCTTTTCGAGTTTGGCGAGCCGGAGAATTGCGGTTGACAGAAAAATTTCGGGCGTTACAGAGTCGGAAACGTCGGCTAGCGCGGCGATTTGTTCAGCTTTTGAATTTGTGAAAATAATATGAGCGAAACGTCCGTTTTTTTCGTTGAGCGCGACGCGAATAAGTTTCGAGCCGACAGTTTCGGAAACCAGCAAATTAGCGATTCGGTTAGCTTTTTCGAGCCGCGCAAGCTCAATCATTTCATCTAATTCGCTTGCCGAAACGCGCGGAACGAGCCGGATTTTTTCACGTTCTTTCTCAAAATTGCGCGTCAAATCGAGCGTTATTTTTTCGTTTTCGATTTTGAAATTTGTAACGCGCCAAATTTGAAAGCCTTTTTCGTCTAAAAAAGCGAAGATAATTTTGCCGTGTTCGAGCGAAATTTCGATTTCGCCTTTTTGCAAAGCGAAACTTTTTCCGGCGGAATCGAGAAGCAGCCATTCGTTTTTTAAAGCGAGAAATTCGGTGATTTCGGTGAGCGCGTTTTCTAAATCCATTTTTATTTTTCGCCGAAAAAATTCTAAAAGTCGTTTGTTTTCTTCAATAAAAACTTAATCATCGCCTCCGACCAGAGCGCGTAGCCGTATTCGGACGGGTGAATGCCGTCGCTGAAAAATCGCTCGTCAACCGTTTCGGCTTCGTCAAAATAAAAGACATTTTCTTTGTCGTTCGCCAGATTTTTCCCGACCGCGTGTTGAAGTTTTGAGACGCGCCACAAAACGAATTTGAGCGGCTGCGGCAAAACGGGAAAATCTATGATGCGCGGCGAATTTGCCAGCAAAATTTTTGAATTCGGATATTTTTCCTTGAGCGTTTCGATAATTTTCGTCATATCGCGCCGCCAGCGCATCGGGCTGTTGACTTTGAAAGCGTCGTTTCCGCCGAGCGCAACGACGATTAAATCCATTCGGGTTTCCGGCAAATTCGGAATGAGTTTTTGCAAAGTTTCACGCGCCGTGATGCCGCTTTCGCCTAAAACGTGCCAGCGCACACTTTTTTCGATTGCGATGCTCAGAAATTTAGCGAGTTGACCGGCGAGCGCCTCAGTGTGAGTTTTCGCGCCGATTCCGGCGACGGTAGATTCGCCGATTGCCAGAAGATTTAAGATTTCCTTAAAATTGCCGAATTGTCCGACCGTTTCGCCAGCCGCGTCAGGAAGTCGCCCGACTTTTTTCCGCACGCACTTTCCCTGCCACAACAAAAACGGCAAAAACGGCAGAACGATTACTCCGCCCAAAATGTAGAGTGTTTGCAGGAAAACCTGATTCATTGAGGAAAACAACAAAATTTATTCGGGTTTTATACCGAATAAATTTTGTCGCGCTTAAATTTTGACCGGGCGATTTAGGGCAAAGCCGCCAGCGTGTCCGCCAATTTTTCGATGACGAGCAGAAATGTTTTGCCCGATTCGGTAAATTGCCCGCTCGTCGCCTGATCTTCCGCCGTGCCGCTTAAATCCGAGATTCCCTGAATTTGAAAAAGGTAATTTTTGAGCGCGGGTTTCGTGCGAAATTCGATTTCCAGAGCGACGAGTCCGGCACGCAGATTTCTGATTGATGTTAAAACGGCTTGTTTATTTTTGTTGTTTAAATCGGTCGCGTTGCGCGAAGCCTTGCCAGCCGCGATGTCTTTGTCCAAGTCTTCGATAACACGCGCCACGCCGCCGAGATTATAAATAAATTTCGAGACGTTTTTTATCTGTATCGAAACTTTATCCGCGCCCGCTTTTATTTCGCTGTTTGAATTTGCGGTTGGAGCGGTTGTCGCGGCTGCGCCGGTTGTTCTCGTCGCGGTTCTGCGCCGCTGCGCGTTTGCCGAAAAGGTCAGACACAACAGACATATCAGAAACACAAGCAAATTTTTCAATTTTTTATTCATTTTCATATTTTGGTTTTCTCGAATTTTTCCTTTGTTCGTAAATTCGCCGGGAAAATTCTATCATAACCAAAGATGCGAAAAAGACAATTACAAGTTCGCCGTTTGGGTCGAATTGATTACGATGACGCGCTCGCTCTGCAAAAAGAAATCGAGCGGGAAGTTATCGAACGCCGCGAAACGGATTATTTGCTGCTGCTCGAACATCCGCATACATTTACAGTCGGGCGACGCGCCAAAGAAACGACGGGCGTTTTGGCAACCGCCGAACAAATTGAAACTCTCGGCGTTTCGGTTTATGAAACGAATCGCGGCGGAAAAGTGACTTATCACGGAATCGGGCAAATCGTCGGTTATCCGATTATGAGTTTGAGTCCAGACCGCGAAGACGTGCATAAATATGTGCGCGATTTGGAAGAAGTTTTGATTCGCACGATGGCTGATTTTGAAATCGAGGCTTTTAGAATCGAGGGTTTGACGGGCGTTCACACAACTGACGGAAAAGTCGCGGCAATCGGCGTTCACATCAAACGCTGGGTTACGACACACGGTTTCGCGCTCAATGTGAATACGGATTTGAGCTTTTTCGATTTGATAATCGCCTGCGAAGGCGAACCTGTGACTTCGATGGAAAAAATTCTCGGACGCGAGCTTGATTTGGCAGCGGTTGAAGATAAAATCGCCGCTAACTTCGCAGAGGTGTTCGGCGGCTTTTCGCAAGCGGGTTGAATTTGCTTTCGCTTCCGAATTTTATTAAACTTCACAGATTGCGCGGGCAACTTTTCAGATGCCTGCGCGCATCTTGAATAATTAAGATTTACTGTCTGAAATTTAACAAAAAATTAATCGGGAGAAAGCGTAAAAAGCGATTTTTACTGCCAATGAACATAAGGAGTTTTACTATTATGTCTAAAAACGGATTGGTTCGTAACTTAATGTTGACGGCTTCGATTCTTGCGGCGAGCGCGTCAATCGGTTTTGCTCAAGACGGCAAAGAAAAGCCGAGACAAGACCCTTCGACCAAAGCGCGAAATCAGGGAAAGGAAGTTACCGCCAATAAAATCTATCAAAAATGGGTTAATGAAGACGTAGCTTATATCATCACGAAAGAAGAAAAAGAAGCGTATAAAAAATTAACGACCGACGAAGAGCGCGAAAATTTCATTGAAAATTTCTGGCGCCGACGCGACCCGAATCCCGATACCGAAGAAAACGAATATCGTGAGGAATATCAAGAGCGCATCGCTTACGCCAACGAGCATTACGCTTCAGGAATTCCGGGCTGGAAAACCGACCGTGGGCGCATCTACATTACATTCGGCAAGCCCGACGAATTGGAAACGCATCCGTCCGGCGGCACTTACGACCGTCCGAGTTACGAAGGCGGCGGTTCGACGACGACTTATCCGTTTGAAGTCTGGTTTTATCGTCATCTCGATTCGGTCGGCGACGGAATCGAAATCGAATTCGTTGATCCGACCGGAACGGGCGAATATCATATTGCCCGCGACGCTAATGAAAAAGACGCGCTCGCCACAGTTCCCGGCGCGGGTCTGACGACCAGCGAAGAACTCGGACTGACGAGCAAAGGCGACCGTCTGATAAATTCCGGCGGTCAGAATTACGGGCGCGAACAGGACAATCCCTTTCGCAAACTTGAAGTTTTGACTGCTCTCCAACGTCC
>CAXSHW010000026.1:0-14194 GCA_964237245.1 uncultured Pyrinomonadaceae bacterium | reverse complement strand
CGATTTGCAATCGTCCATAGATTCGCCCGTGATTGACAATAATCCGCTCGATTTCGATTTGCGCGTTGATTTCTTTCGACAATCGGACGACCGCGTGATTACCGCATTTACGGTGCAAGCCAGCAACAAAGATCTTGTTTTTGAAAATATCGGCAATCTTCCGACGGCGAAAATGAACATCTTCGGGCGCGTGA
The DNA here is from genome assembly GCA_964237245.1 of uncultured Pyrinomonadaceae bacterium. Taxonomy (GTDB): domain Bacteria; phylum Acidobacteriota; class Blastocatellia; order Pyrinomonadales; family Pyrinomonadaceae. Next base: position 14,000 of record CAXSHW010000026.1, on the reverse strand, counting down.
TGGCGGTTTCAGGCAAGCGTTCGGGCATTTTTGAAGATTCCGTAACGACCAATGCGACCACTGAAGAATTGAGCGAGGCGAAAGACAGAAAATCCGTCTATCAAAAAGCGATTGCGCTGACGCCCGGCGGAGTTTACAAGGTGGATGTCGTCGTCCGCGATGTCGTTTCAGGCAACAAAGGCGTTCGCAGTCTCGGTTTTACAGTGCCGAAGTATGAAGAAAACAAACTCGACGCTTCGACCTTGATTTTAGCTTCGACCTTGCGCTCAACCACCGATAGAGACATCGGCGCGAGTTTCGTTATCGGCAACGCGAAAGTAATTCCAAATCTTTCCGGCGTCTATAAAAAAGGTCAGCCGGTCGGCATTTATATGCAGATTTATAACGCCGGAGTTGACCAGACGACTTTGAGACCTGCGGTTGACGTTAATTATGTTTTACTGAAAAACGGAAAAGAAGTGATGAACCAGCCCGAAAACTGGGAAGGTTTGAGCGATTCCGGTCAGCGTTTGACGCTTGCCAGACTTTTGCCGACCGACGGGCTTGCTCTGGGCGATTATGAAGTTAAAGTCAAAATCAAAGATCGCGTGTCGGGCAATTACAAAGAAGGCTCGGCGAAATTTACCATAACGCAGTAGATATTTCGGTAAATTGCCGATTTTTAAGCCGACGCTTTTTATAAAAAGCGTCGGCTTTTATTTTTTGAGAAAATTGTCATACCAAAGCTGAAAAACAAGCAGCGTCCATAATTGTTTATGATGCGAAGCCGCGCCCGTTTCGTGTTCTTTGATAAGTTTCCGAACAAAATCGGTGTTGAATAAATCCTGCTTTTTCAATCTTTCCGGCGCGAGTAAATCGTGTAGAAGCGGATTTAGGCGATTTTTGAGCCATTCGGCAATCGGAATTCCGAAACCCTTTTTCGGTCGCCGCAAAATGTCGCGCGGCAGTAAATCTTCGACCGCTTTTTTTAAAATATATTTTCCTTTGCCGCCTTTTAATTTATATTCGAGCGGCAAAGACGCGGCATATTCGGCAATTCGCGCGTCTAAAAAAGGCGCGCGAACTTCCAGCGAAACCGCCATCGAAGCGCGGTCAACCTTTGTTAAAATGTCTTCCGCCATATAAAAATTCATATCGAGAAACTGCATTTGTTCGGTTTGGTCTTTCGCATCCGTGATTTTCAGCAAATCCTTCGCGCCCCGATAAATATCACCCGAAGAGTTTGCTAAAACGCTTTCGCTCAACAAATCCTTTTGCTGTCCGGGCGAAAATGAGCCGAACCACGAATGATGGCGCGTAACGACGTCGTATTTTGCAGCCGCGACAAAGCGTTTCGCTTTATAATCGAACGAAAGATTTTTTGTCGAAACAGGTAAATTTTTGACAAACGGCTCAATCAACCCGTTCCGCAGAAATTGCGGAATCGCATCATAGACACGCGCCACTTTATGTCCGAAATACATCGGATAACCGGCAAAAATCTCGTCGCCGCCGTCGCCGCCGAGCGCAACTGTTACATATTTTCTGACAAAACGCGACAGCAAAAACGTCGGTAATAACGAACCATCCGACATCGGTTCATCAAGCCACGTTCCGATTTCCGAAATCAAATCCGCCGCCCGTTCGACGCTCAATTTGTCTTCGTAATGTTCCGTTCCGAGATGTGCCGCGACTTGTCTGGCAAATTTCGATTCGTCAAAAGAATCTTCTTCAAACCCGATGGAAAATGTCTTAACTCGTTCGGTTGAAAACTGCGTCGCAAACGCCGCGACGGTCGAAGAATCAACACCGCCGCTCAATAAAATGCCTAAAGGAACGTCGGAAACCAGTCGCATTCTAACGGAATCGGCAAGCAGTTCTTTGAGGTGCGCCGCCGATTCTTTCACCGTCGGCTTATGAGCGTTTTTGTGGAAACTCAGATTCCAGTAACGGCGAGTTTTTATTTCACAATTCTCTAAAATCAAAAGATGCGCGGCTGGCAATTTGTAGATATTTTTATAAATCGAATTCGGCGCGGGAACATAATCAAACGAAAGATATTGCCGAAGCGCGTCCAAATTTATTTCCGCATTGACGCGCGGATTTTCCAGCAAAACTTTCGGCTCGGACGCGAAAATCAATTTTCCGTCAAATACGCCGTAATAAAGCGGTTTTTCGCCGAATCTGTCACGCGCGATTAATAATTTCTTTTTATTTTTATCCCACAAAGCGAATGCGAACATTCCGTTGATGCGTTCAACCATTGCATCGCCGTATTCTTCATAAAGATGCGGCAAAATTTCCGTGTCGGTCTGCGTTTCAAAACGATGTCCGCGCTCTTCTAAATCTTCTCTGACTTCGCGGAAATTATAAAGCTCGCCGTTCATCACGACGACGATTGATTTATCTTCCGAGTAAACCGGCTGTTCGCCCGTGTGAAGGTCAATAATCGAAAGCCGCCGCATTCCGAGCGCGACTCCGTTTTCAATCCACAAACCTTCCGAATCGGGACCGCGATGCTTCATCCGTTCGCACATCGAATGCAAAACGGCTTCGCTCGTGTTTTGCGAAGGTTTGTTAAAATCTAAATTTGCCCAACCTGCTATTCCGCACATTTTAGCCGAATAAATTTAATCTGAATTTGAGATTTAATTTCCGTGATGTTTACTCTTCTTTTTCCGCTTTTGCTCATACATCGCTTTATCGGCGCTGGCGAGCAGTTCTTCAATGGAGAGATTTTTGATTACTTTATCAACCTTTGTAATGCCCACGCTCAGCGCTAAATCGAACGGATGTTTTTTCCCGGCGTTGTAATCGGCAATTTTCTTTTGCAGGCGATTTAAAATTATTTCCTGCGTCGTCTCGTCCGCATCTACAATCAACACGACGAATTCATCGCCGCCAAGTCGCGCTATAATGTCTGAAGCGCGAAAATTCGCCGCCAGAATTTCACTCATTTTCGTAATCGCCATCGAGCCGTAATTATGTCCGAAACGGTCGTTGATTTGTTTCAGCCCGTCCATATCGGCGAAAAGCATATAAATGCCTTTCCCGTTCGGGCGCGAACGGGCGATTTTCAATTGTCGTTCGGCAAGCGTCAGAAATCCGCGACGGTTATACAAGCCGGTCAAATCATCGGCTAAAGTCAGACTTTTCAGTTGTTTTTGAGTTTCCTGCATATCGGTTACGTCCTGCGCGTAGCCGAGAATAAAAGGTTCTTCGACAGTTTCCGTAAGTTTGACGTTGTGATATTTCCAGGTGCGCTCGCGTCCGTCTTTGGTCAGCATTACCATCAAACCGTTGTCGGTCGCCGTGCGCCAGGTTTGTCCGAGTTGAAGGTCAAAGTAATCGCGGTATTTCGCAGGCATAAATTCGCGCATATTTTTGCCGACCAGTTCGTCCGGCTCATAACCGAGCGAATGAGCCGCCGCCGGATTGACCGATGTCAAATTTCCCCGAAAATCGTGCGTGCAGATAAATCCTTGACTGTTTTCTATCAAATGACGGTAATGTTCTTCGCTGCGCTTTAATTTTTCTCCGTATTCTTTTTGTTTGGAAATGTCGAGAGTTATCACTAAAATCGAATGCGGTTTCTCGCCGCCGTCAAATTCGGGCGTCATTCGCGTGTGATAGAAATGCAAGCCGTCTTTTTCGCTGAATTGCGATTCAAAAACTTCTTCCGCGCCGCTTTCGAGAACTTTTTCCAGTTTGCTCTGCCACAAATCGGACATTTCCGCCGGAAAGCCGACTTCGGTAATTTTTTTACCGATAAAATTTTCAACCGGAATTCCGGTCGTCGCCGCGAGCGCCGGATTCGCATAGACGTGACGCAAATCGCGGTCAAAACGAACGATGATCTCCGGCGAGTTTTCGAGCAAGGTTCTGATTTCCTGCTCGTTTTGCCGCAATTTACTTTCGGCTTCGGTTCGCGTCGTAACGTCAACCGCTACGCCGCCGACAAAATTTTCTCCTTCGCGGTCGGTGAATGGAAATTTTATCACCATCCAGTGTCGCGTCGCGCCGTCAGGCGTCGGAATGGTTTCAAGAAGTTCGATGGTTTGCTGCGATTCAACCACTAAACGGTCATTTTCGCGCACCGCGTTTGCCGCGTCTTCGGGCATAAAGGAAAAATCCGTTTCGCCTTTTAATTTCTCGAACGAAATTTGAAACATACTTTCCATTCGCTCGTTGGCATACACATAGCGACCGCGCGCGTCCTTCATAAAAGCGACGACCGGACTGTGCTTCATAAAAGCCTCGAACATTCTTCGTGAATTAAATTTGTTTTCAGTCATTACGGCGATTTTCCTACAACGGCATTCACCAAATCATTCGACAAATTTGAAAGATAAGATTCAGTCGGCGACATAACAGGCGATTTTTCAGGCGATTTTTTCCGACGGCTGTTTTTCAAATCCGATTCGTTCTCTAACTGCGTAAATCGCCTTGTCCTGCGATTCGTGATAAGTCCTGACAAGCATTTCGGCTAACAAACCCATTAAAAAAAACTGCATCGAGATTGCCAATAGCACAATCGCAATCACGGGCAGAGGCGTCAAAATGAATGAAATGCCTCTGATAAACTTCAAATAAAACGCCCAGACGCCTGCCGTAATCGAAAGCAGAAATGCGATTAAACCGAACGTTCCGAAAACATAAATCGGTTTGGTTTGATAGGACGCCATAAATTTTATCGTCATCAAATCGAAGACGACTTTGAGTGTTCGGGAAATTCCGTATTTCGATTTTCCGGCAGTTCGAGCGTGATGATCAACCGGAATTTCAGCCACGCGCGCGCCTGCCCAACTCGCGTAAATCGGGATAAAGCGGTGCATTTCGCCGTAAAGTTTCACGTCTTGAATGACTTCGCGCCGGTATGCCTTGAGCGAACAGCCGTAATCGTGAAGCGGCACGCCGCCGATTTTTGAAATCACGCTGTTAGCAATCCACGACGGAATTTTTCGCAGAACGAGCGCGTCTTTGCGATTCTTGCGCCAGCCGGAAACGACATCGTAGCCTTCGTTTAATTTTTCCAAAAGCCGCGCGATGTCTTTCGGATCGTTCTGCAAATCCGCGTCCATCGGAATTAAAATCTCGCCTTTCGCCGCGTCAATTCCCGCCGACATCGCCGCAGTTTGCCCGTAATTGCGGCGCAGCGAAATTACGCGAACACGAGAATCTTGCGCCGCTATTTCGCGCAGAATTTCGAGAGATTCGTCGGTCGAGCCGTCGTCAACGTAAATGACTTCCGCCGTTTTGCCCAAAGCATTTAACGCTTCGGAAATTTTCGCGTGCATCGGGCGCAAGTTAGGTTCTTCGTTCAAAACGGGTAAAAACAAAGACAATTCAGGCGCGTTTTTTGATTCGATAAAGTTTGTAGCTTGCTGTGGATTCATTGTCAATCAGAATTAATAATGTAGAACTTTTCCGCATAAAAATACAGTCAACTCTGAAATGATAAATTGTAAACGTGAAATGACGGGTTAAAATTATAATTATTTATCGTTTATCATTCATAATTCACTGTTTTTCTTTTGCGCCTTGACGGGAAAGCAAACTAAAATTTACAAACGATGAATTTCTGGGAAATTATCAAGCGGCTCGCGCCGTTCGTCAAACCTTACAAATCGCTGGTCGTCGTTTCGTTTCTGCTGACGCTGCTCGGCGCGGTCGTCGCGCAAATTAACCCGATAGTTTTGCGCTACACGGTTGACACGATTCAGCAATTATTGACCGAAGGCAAAACCGCGCAGCAGGGATTTTCCCTGCTTTTATTTATCAGTTTAATTTTATTCGGCAAAGAATTAGCCAATATCGCCATTACTTACGGACAAAGTATGCTCGGCGAGCGCATTCGCATCAATCTTTCGAGCCAGCTTTCCCAATTCGCCATCGAAAAAATTCTCACTTATAAATACGCATATTTTGCCGACGAAGAAAACGCGACCGGCAAGCTGCAAACCAGAATTGACCGCGGCGCGGACAGTTTGACGAATTTTGTCCAGAACATTTTTATCAGTCTTTTGCCGCTTTTCGCCAACGCTATTTTCGCGCTTATCGTAATGTTTCACGCGAATTTTTACGTCGGTTTAATCGCGTCGGCGATTATGCCGATTTATTTTTTATTGAGTTGGCGGCAAGCCGATTTGTTAAAAGGCGTGCGGCGCGGATTGCGAGCTTTGCGCGAAACGAAAACCAACGGACTTTTCAACATTATCGAATCAATCATCGTCATCAAATCTTTTGTCCGCGAAGAATACGAGCGCGAAAAGCAATACGGTTTGCAGCAGGATTTGATTGACGCGCAGTTGAAACAGCGCAAAACCAATTACGTTTTCGGCGGATTGAAAACTTTTCTCGAACAGGTCGGCGTGGTTTTGATCATCATTTTGACGGCGTATCTGGTTTTGGACGGGCAGATGACGATTGGCGCGATTATGTTTCATATTTTGCTTTTCAACAATGTCTCCGCGCCGATTCGCCAGCTTCACCGCATTTACGACCAGATAAATGAGGCGATGACTTACGCCGAAGGTTTTTTTGAAGTCCTGGACGCGGACGCGATTGAAGAATCGGGCGAAATCGGCACGGAAAATCTGCGCGGCGAATTCAAACTCGAAAACGTCAATTTTACTTATCCGAACGGAACGCACGCTCTGTTCGATGTTTCAATGAAGATTCCGGCTGGAAAAACCGTCGCCTTCGTCGGACTTTCCGGCGCGGGAAAATCAACACTTTTGAATCTTTTGTGCAAATTCTACCAGCCGACGAGCGGCAAGATTCTGCTTGACGGTAAAAATCTGCTCGATTATGAAACTGATTTACTGCGAAGAAAAATCGGACTCGTCTTACAGAAAAATCACATTTTTCGCGGCACGATTGAAGAAAATATCCGTTACGGAAGTATGAAAGCGAGTTTTGCGGAAGTTCAGGAAGCGGCGAAAAAGGCTTATCTGCACAATCAAATCGAAGAACTTCCGAACAAATATCAGTCCGAAGCGCAGCAATTATCCGGCGGACAGCAGCAAAGAATTGCGATTGCGCGGTTGTTTTTGAAAAATCCGCCGATTATTTTTTTAGACGAACCGACGGCGAGTCTCGACGCGATTGCGACCGAGCAAATCAAAAACTCGCTCGACGCGATTAAGGAAAATCGGACGACGGTCATCATCTCGCACAGCATTTCGCAAATCATTGATTCGGACGTGATTTTCGTCTTAAAAGAAGGTCGCGTCGTCGAAAGCGGCACGCACGAAGAACTTTACGAAAACGGCAAAACTTACCGCGAAATTTTCAATGCTTCGGCGCGAAGTTTGAATCTGGATAAAATTTCGAGAACTCTGGAAATCGAAAATGTTCACTAAAACCTGTTTGAAAACTCAAGAATTTGCCCACGAAACACACGAAAAGCACGAAAAAAAAATGAAACCGGAAAGATTCCTCTTTTTCGTTTGATTCGTGTATTTCGCGGGCAAAAAAACCAGTCTCTAACTGACTTTTAAACGAAAAAGCCGCATTTTTCAATGCGGCTTTTTTTATTGTTACTTTGAACGCTAACAATTTAATAATAAACGACATAGCGGCGACCATTGCGATATAAAACGCGCGAATGTGTCGTATAAACACGACTATTATTGTTCATATAATAACGACGACCATTGTTGAAGGAATAACGGCGATTTACCGGAAGACCGGTGTCATCACGGTAATTTTTGCGCGCGTCTTTGATGTCGTCACGATATTCGCGCGTGGCTTTCCGGTAATTTCCCTGGCTTACTCGGCGGCGATAATCCTCGCGCGCGTCCCGAACATTTTTTCGGTATTCACGACGTTCTTTTCTGATCTTCTGCTGACTCTGCGCGTTGACCGAATTCACACCCGTAAACATCAACCCGAACGCGAACGCCAACATTATAACTTTTATTAGATTTTTCATTTTCTTTTAACCTTCCTTGTATTTATTTCGCGCATTTTTTGTCGAAATTGTGTTCATTTGTTACACAAAGGAGAGATTTTCAATGCACATTGTTAAAGAAGAGCAAGAACCACGCCAGAACCAATATATTTCGGAAGATTATTTTATTCTTGAAAGATAAAATTAAACCAATTATTCTTTCCGCGCCACAACGACAATCGAAACGCCGAACGGAAAGTTGAAATTCTTCAGTAAAAATTTTTCTGACGCGAACAGTTTGCCGAAAACGCCGTTGAGCGCGGAAATGTTGACGTTATTTTCCGATTCGGGTTTGATTCCGGTAACTTTCATCAGAGTTCTGCCCGCGAGAATCGGCGCGAAAAACGTCCAGTTGGCATAAGTCGCGCGTTCGATTTCAAAGCCGGATTTTTCCAGCCGTTCGACGATCTGCTTTTTCGTGTAGCGAATCCGGTGATTTGAAACGTCGTCCTGCACGCCCCACAAAAACATAAACGCCGGAACAAAAATCAGAGTTTTGCCGCCGCGTTTCAAAACGCGAAACATTTCACTCAAACCCGCAACATCATCGTCCAAATGTTCAACGACATCAAGCGCCGTCACGACATCAAATGTTTCATCGGCAAACGGCAACTTTTCCGCTAAACCTTTGTGAACCGTCAGATTTTTCGACCGGCAAAATTCAAGCGCCTCATCCGACACATCAACGCCTTCCGCCGCGCCGAATTTCTTGAGCATTTCCAGATTTCCGCCTGTCCCGCAGCCGACATCAAGCAATTTCGGATTTTGGATTTCGGATTTCAAATTATTAACTATTTGTTCCAAAAAACTTTCCAAAATCGCGCGTCGCCCGACATACCACCAATGCGAATCTTCAACGCGGTTCATAATGGCGTAAGTATGCTGCTGCATTTCTTTTGAAAGTGTTCGGTTCATATTTTTATTTTACCGCAGAGGACGCAAAGAGCGCAGAGAAGAAAATCAAAAATTATTTACCATTCGTTTGAGTCCGTTTTTGAGATGAACGACATTGAAATTTATTAATAATCCGAGTCGTTTATCACTCAACTTCAAATATGATAAGAGTTGCGCTTCGTGAATCGGCAAAACTCTCTCAACCGCTTTTAACTCAACAATCACAGCATTTTCAACCAGCAAATCAATCCGATAACCGGCGTCGAGTTTGATTCCGTCATAAACAATCGGCAAAGCGAGCTGCGATTGGACATTAAATTGACGCTTTCTTAGTTCGTGAATCAGACAAATTTCATAAGCACTTTCGAGCATTCCCGCGCCGAGATTTGTGTGAACTTTCATCGCCGCATTAATAATTTCGCCGCTGATTTTGTTCAAATCCATAAAATCTCTCTGCGTCCTCTGCGTCCTCTGCGGTTCAATTAATTTCTCCAAATCCGCACCACGAATTTTGATTATGCCAGATTATCTCGACATTTTGAGCATTGATTTCCTGCCACCAATTTTCAAACTCGGCTTTTGAAATATAAAACGCGGTCGGCGCGACTAGATGATCGAAGACGATGTTGTGCTGTTCGCGCCAGCCGAAAGTGCCGAGATGATTGAGATAATCATTGTAAAAAAGTTTGCCGGCGAGCGGTTTTGAAACGCGGTTGGCGGGTTTGTAGATCAGTTTTGAAGCGAGAAAAACGCCGAGCGTCGGGAGTTTTGAAAGTTGATAAAGCGTCGGCTGTTTCATTTTCGACGTGAAACCGGTGCGAATCGGGTTGACGTAGTTGGTAATCCATTCGTTGTTTTCCGCGCCGTAAATCCAAGCCGAAATCGCGCCGCTGTTTTTCACTTTTGAAGCCAAAGATAAAAACGCCTTTTTCGGGTCGGGCGTGTGATGCAGCACGCCGACGCTAAATGCGTAATCGAACGCTCGTTTCAGCGGCAGTTTGTAGATGTCAGCCTGAACGACGTGCGCGTTAGGCAAATGTTTTGTTGCCTGAAAAGCCGTCTCGACCGCCGCGCTCAAATCTATTCCGACGATTTCCTTCGCGCCCCAATTCGCCGCCAGACTCGTGTGTCTGCCTTTGCCGCAGCCGCCTTCGAGAATGATTTTGTCTTTGAAAAAGTCCGGCGTGACCGGCTGAATCCAGCCCAAAAACTGTTCGGCGTATTTTCGGTCTTCCTGCGTAAAATGCGTCCATTGCCAGCCGAAATTTTCGGCGGTTTCGGCTTTATCCTGTTCGATTTTATCGAGCGCGGCAAAACGCGGAACGCCGCGCGTGACTTTGTATTCACGCTCACATTTTTTGCACGTCAAAACGGCTTCGATAATTTCTTTTTCTTCATATTTGCTCGCGTAAGCCAGCAAAACATCGCCGCCGCAGCTCGGACAGGCGAGAAGGTCTAAAAGTTTTTCTTTCATTTAATAACTGAATTTGCGAAAAGTTTCTGATGGAATTTCAATTGAAAAACCTGCTCTAATCGTCTAACTCGCGTTTGTCGGTTTGATATTTTTTCTTGAATTCTTCAAATTCTTGAACGGGAAACGGCTGCCGCCAATTGAATTCAAATTCGTCGGTTTCGCGGTCGGCGTAAAGCTGGTTGAAGGTTTCGGCGAAAGTCCGGCAAATATCCTTCGCGTTTCCGTCGTGCGCGAAAACCAGTTCGCGGTTTTCCGCTTCTCGATGTTCGGTCGGATATTGATAAATTTCAAGCAAAACGTCCGCGCCGTTTTTTACGAAGCGAAAATCAAATTCTTCCGGTTCACGATTCCACTGCAAAACATATTCGTTTTCCGCCGCATTTTCGTCGAGCAAAGCCGACAAAATTCGCAAAAGTTCCGACAGAGCGCGTTCGTGCGGCTGGTGCGCCGTCGTCGTGTGAAATTCGCCTCCGTCGTCCGTGAAACCGATTGACATAAAACCGCACTGCGGCGAATTAAAGCTGACTTCTAATTTTTCTGACATTTTGTCTATTTTATCTGTAAAATTAATATGACGAAGTTTTAAATTTTAACCCGACATATGTTAATTTTAACTTCAAAATTTGTTATTTTCTATACAAGCCGTTCAAAATTTTTACAAATCTAATAAAACTGAGGAGTTCAAAAGTAAATGAAACAATATCACGATTTGCTGAATACTGTTTTGGAGAACGGCAAACGCCACGAAGACAGAACGGGCGTCGGAACAATTTCGCATTTTGGGTATCAAACCAGATTCAATCTACAAGACGGATTTCCGATTGTAACGACAAAAAGCGTTCCGTTTCGCTGGGTCGCCGAAGAATTGTTTTGGTTTTTAAGCGGAAGCACAGACGAAACGGCTCTACGAGCTAAAGGCGTAGATATTTGGGCGGAATGGGCGACAAAAGAACAAACTAATAATTTCGGGCGTAAGGAAGGCGATTTAGGTCCAATCTACGGTTATCTTTGGCGCCACTTTAATGCAGAATATCCTGTAACTGAAAAAGATTTAGGATTTGACCAGATTGCTTGGGTTGTCAATGAAATTCAAACAAATCCAAATTCTCGCCGCTTATTAGTTTCAGCGTGGAATCCGCCACAGGCTGAAAAAGAAGAAGGATCACCTTGTCTGCCGCCGTGTCATACGCTTTTTCAATTCAAAGTCGAACGCGAAAAAATTCTGCATTGCCAGCTTTATCAGCGCAGCGCGGACGCTTTTCTCGGCGTGCCGTTTAATATTTCGTCTTATGCGCTGCTGACGCATCTCGTCGCGCACGTCTGCGATTTGGAAGTCGGCGAATTCATTCACACTTTCGGCGATCTACATATTTATTCAAATCATTTGGAACAGGTCGAAGAAATCTTGAAGCGCGAACCTTTTGAACTGCCGACGCTCGAATTTCAGAACGCGGAAAATTTGAAGGGTTTGGAAGGTTTGTTAAATTTCAAATATGAAAATCTGAAGCTCGAAAATTATCAATCGCACGGAAAAATCGCCGCGCCCGTTGCTGTTTAAGTGATAAGTAATAAGTAAAAGCAGATTTCTAACTTGTCAGTTATCACCTGTCGCTTATTACTTAATACTAGGCGGTTGAGCGTTTTTCGTGCGGACGGAAATGCCTTCGTCGGCGACTAAAAAAACACGACGCGCGTCGTAAGAAGATATGTTGACAGGCGAATACGAAAGCAGATAACGATTTTTTTTCAATTCGTCGCAGATAAATTTGGCGGCGGTTTGCGCTTCGTCAATCGAGAAAACTTTGCCGCCCGTGCCTTCCGCCAATTGCGTGATTACATCGCCGGCTTTCGGTTGATTGCGCCGGTAAGCGCCGCCGGTGCGGTCGGGAATTTGCAGCGCGTAAACGGTGATATTCTGATTTTGCAATCCGCCTAAAAGTTTGTCAAAAGGGATTTTGCTTCCCCGGTCGAGTCCGTCGCTGATTAAAACAACCGCCGTTTTTCTCGTTCCGGGCATCAGCGGCGTCAAAATTTCGCCGACCGAATCGTTCAAAGCGTCGAAAAGATACGGATTTCCCTTTTTGCGAAAAGTGGCGAGCGAGGTTTCCATTTTTTTCGCGTCGTCCGTCCATTCCTGAATAATTTCCGGCTTTTCGTCGTAGCCGACGACAAAAAGCTGGTCGCCTTCAAAAATTTCGTAGGCAAATTCCATCGTCGCTTTTTTCAAAGTTTCAACGTCGGCGCGAACGGTTTGCGAGTTGTCAACGAGCAGCAAAATCCTGGCGGGTGACGGGTCAAAACTGAAATTTTTTATTCTCTGCTCGATTCCGTTTTCGTAGAGAAATAAATTTTCAGGTTTTATCGGGTCTTTTGAAGCGTTCGTGCGGAGCGCCGTAACGCTGATAATCGAGCCGTCGTTATCGGTTATCGCGCGCGCGCTGTGTCCCGATTGAGCGGCGGCAAAAACAGCAAACAACAGCAAACTCAGACTCGCCTGCCAAATTTTTCCGCGCGAAAATTTCATCTAACTCATCCTCAATCTTTTTTTGTGACAGATTCCGTTTTGGAACTTGCCGCGTTATCGCTTGTCTGTTTTGATGCGCTTTCGGGCTTGGCGGTTGATTCGGGCGCGGAACTTTTTTCGGGCTTTTCGGATTTTTCTGTCTTTTCCGACTTTTCTGTCGCCGCCGCGCCGGATTTGTTGGCATAATCGGTGACATACCAGCCCGCGCCTTTAAACTGAAAACCGGAGAGCGACCATTGTTTCTCTAATTCGCCTGCGCATTTCTCGCAAGTTTCAAGAGGCGCGTCGGAAATCTTCTGCATCTTTTCAAAATGCGAGCCGCATTTCAGACATTTGTATTCGTAAATCGGCATAATTTATTTTATTTGTTTTGTTCTTGAGGTAAATTATAGAAATTGCGACTGGCTAAATGCAAATTTTTCTAGCCTATTCGTCTTTCAAAATGTTAGAATCTGACAAAATCAGGGAGATTTCACTTGTGAAAAAAATTATTCTTGTGCTTGTTTTACCTTCGTTATTAATCTTTTCGACAATAATTACGGCTCAAAAAAAGAATTCGGACGACAAATCGGAAGTTCGGACGGTTTCATCGGTTGACGTGAAACGATACGCGGGAAAATGGTATGAAATCGCGCGTTATCCGAATAAATTTCAGAAAAAATGCGCCGGAAATACGACGGCAAGTTATGCAGTGAAGGCAGACGGCAAGATTGCGGTCGTCAATCAATGCGTGCTGACAGACGGCAGCATCGGCAAAGCCGAAGGCGAAGCGACGATTGCCGACACGAATTCAAATGCCAAGTTTGAAATTAAGTTCCCGCGCCAATTCAAATCGTTTTTATCAACCGATTGGAAAGATTATCTGATCGTTGATTTGGACGAAAAATATCAATACGCCGCAGTTGCCGACCCGAAACGCGAAAATCTCTGGGTTTTGAGCCGCACGCCGAAGATGAGCGACGCGGTTTATCAAAGCATTTTGCGCCGCCTGGAAAAGCTGGGATTTGTTCCGGGAAAATTAGCAAAAACTCCGCAAAATATTGAAGTTATCAAAGGCGAAATTATTCAGAAGCAATAATTATCGGCAACAAAAACGGCTTTCGTTTAACTCGAAAATTAAACGAAAGCCGCAAAAACTTCGTTGGAAAACAGACGACCTTTGTTTGTTAATTTGA
>CAXSHW010000025.1:21118-50368 GCA_964237245.1 uncultured Pyrinomonadaceae bacterium | reverse complement strand
TTCGAGTTGCGCGTTGGCGGTTTCGCCCCACGTCATCTCAACCGTTCGACGGCTACATTTTTCTCCGCGACGATTCTTCGTGGTCAGAAAGAAAGCATTTTGTGCAGTTGCTATTTCGCGGCATAAATCCCAAATAACCGCATCGCGGGCAGGTCTTGTATGTGATACGAAACCTACTCATATCTGTTTTACGCGCCGTCGAACCCATCAATGGACGTGAGGGCGAAACAGCGACTTTGTTATTATCGTTCATATTTTCCTTGTAAAGACGGCTTCCGATTCTTTTATCCCACCGGAAATAGCCGTCGCAATTTACGCAATAAGCATGAACTTCAAAATCTTCTTCGCTCATATATTTATAACTTTTCGCCTTTCCATCCTTCAGCCTGAAAACGCGCGAGCAGGAATTTCCGCGCCGCCGTATGTCCGCCGAGCGCTTTTTCGCAGTTGTTATGAAGCCATTTATAACGCGAAAATCCGTTCGGTTTTACTCCGGTAAAGCCTTCCGCGCCTTTGATCACAGGTCCGCATTTCCTTTTGCATTTTTCGCAGATTTTCTTATGTCCTGCCATATTTATTCATCACCTTGCTCTTCGGCAATCTGCACTTTTCACACAGCAATTTATCGTCTCTGTTTGTCCAACCGTGAGCAAGATTTACCGATATGCTCGCCTCGACTGAAAGGGCGGACAGTCCGCGCCCCTCGCATCGGTCGCAAACGGGACGGTAAAGAGTTTCGATTTTGTAGTCTTTTTTGCTCATAATTTTGTTCGCTTATTCAGCCTATTTCCTCGCGTAATTTCATTCTGTCCAAAAAACTTCAAACCCGACGGCATTTTCGGTTAAACGCCGGGCAATCGAATTGCCGTGAGTCGAATCGAATTTGCTCCAATGATAAACAAAACTCTCAATATCCTTGTTCGATGTCGAAACGATCTGATGACCGTAGTTGCTGGCTTCGTTTAGAAGCGAGAAAAGCATCTCGCCGCGAAATTCCGATACCGTCGGCTTGTCGGCTTCATCAAGCAGAATCGTGTATTTTTTTTTGGTCTGCTTGAGCGATTCTGCCTGAATTCGCGGGATATTCAAGGCAATCGTTTCGCGCGGCGCAGTAACATATCGCCGGTAATCTTCGAGCAATTCGCTCAAAGCGCAGGCGACGACGGTGCGCCCCCCCGCTTCCAGCGCGTCGAGCAGAACCGCATCCGCGATACCAGTTTTACCGCAGCCGTTATCCCCCGATAA
The DNA here is from genome assembly GCA_964237245.1 of uncultured Pyrinomonadaceae bacterium. Lineage (GTDB taxonomy): Bacteria > Acidobacteriota > Blastocatellia > Pyrinomonadales > Pyrinomonadaceae. The sequence continues at coordinate 49,123 of CAXSHW010000025.1, read as the reverse complement.
AAACAAATTGCGACCGGGCGCGGATTTGATTTTTTTAATCAAAATCTTTTGTGCCTCGAAAATCCGCTTGGCGATTCCCGGGTCGGGATGCAAATCGGCGCGAGCTTCGAGATTTTTAAGATTCGGAACGCTTGCGCGCCGGAGCTTCAGCGGAATCGAATTGATAAAATTCTCGCGGTATCTCGGACGACGACAGGGACAGTGGCGCCTTCCCTGCCCGTCCGGGTCATACATTCCACAGCCGTAACAAAGCGAACAAATTTTAAGTTCGGCGTCAATCCGGCATTGCGACAAAGTCGGGGAGAAGATGGGCGTTTCTGCGTCGCCAATCGGTATCTTTGGATTTCGGTTTTCCGCGTGGTTCAGATCCATTCCCGGCATTTTTTTCCTCCTTCGGCTCATACGTCATCGGCGCGTCGCGCAGCTCCTTATCAAGCCAGTTCAAAAGGCGCAGACGCGACGGCGTTTTGTTGTTTTTGCGGCACCAGGCGAGCATATCGCGGTATTTTCCGAGAATGTTAAGGGCGGAGAATTCCGCTTGCGATTTTAACCAGACAAGCCAATCCTCATCCCTGGAAATTTCCGGACGAGTTCTCGCGTCTAACTGCTGTTGCCGTTGTTTTGTTTTGATTTTTCCTTCACCAATCGGTTCTTCGGACTTCTTCTCTGATTTTTCCGCTTTGCTTTCACTAATCGGTATTTCGGACAAATCGGAAATTTCATTTTTTGAAAATGATTCTTCTAATAATTCTTTTTTAAAAACATTAGAAGAACCATTTAAACCATTTACTTCCTTTAAAGCAGTTGAATCTATCTCAACAATGTTTGAGATAGATTCAACTGGCTGTTGAGATAGATTCAACTCCGTTTGAGATAGATTCAACTTTGAAAACAAAAAAAAGTGCAGCAAAAATCTCGACGTTGAATTTATCTCAACTTTATTTGAGATTGTTTCAACCATTTTCCGAGCCTTTTTGCATCCTTTTTCTGCCAGTATTTTTAATAAAGGAATATTCTCCGAAGCCGCTTCGGAATTTGAAAGAATTTCGATAATCAGCCTTGCCTCGCCGCATCCGAGTTCGGCAAGTTTTTCGAGCAGCGAATAATTTTCAATCGTTATTTTTATGAGCTGGAAATCATCCAGGCGAAGCAGATAAGTTAATCCGTCTTCGCGTTTTATCTCGCCTTTTTCTTCGAGGCATTTTAAAAGGTTCGAGCCTTGCCCTTTATCCATACCGATACGCTCGCAAAACTCAGTCAGCGTCGCCTTCGTCACCGGGTTGTAAGTCGAGCAAAAAGAGGCGACCGCTTCGCGCATATTGATTTCCGCGCCGTGCAGATTGCGGTTATTCAAAATTGCTCTGGTTGCGATTGTTGCCATTTAAAATACCGCTTTAATATCTGCAAAACCGAATTTGCTTTGCAGCGGAAAATTCCACGCCCGAAATTCATTTGCCTGGGTTGCAATGTCGAGATTCAAATTATAAATCTCCATTATTTTCTGCATATTTTTGCCGTTATAATGATCGAACTCTTTATCGAAATGTTCCGCGTCCTTGGCGTAAACCGGATAATCTTCGTAATCAAACGTATCGCAGACGACAAACATGAATTGAAAATTCTCTTCAATCCCGCGTGCCAACCAATTGCAAATATCTTCTTTTGCCGTCATTTATTTAATTGCTCTCCGATTTTTCTATTACGTCAAGCTCTATCAAACTTTCGGTCGAGTAATGCAGCGGCGGCGATGCGCACGTCAGATACGGCTCTCTGTCGGGTTTTCTTTTCCATTCGAGATGCCGGATCATCCCCTCGATTTCGTAAGCCGTCTGCGAGCGATTCTGGCGACTGTCGCCCTCACGCCAACCGACGCCGTAAAACGAATTTTGTGAAAGTTCGGGAAAGATGATTTGTTTTAATTTGCGGCACGCCTCACCGAACGCCTCGGGTTCAATGTCGCGGCTGATAAAATGGCGCCACAAGGAGCTTTCGATTTGTCCCATCAGAAGCCGGTCGTAAAGTTCGAGCGCCGATTGAATAATTCCGAGCTGGCGGTCGGTGACTTTCAAAGTTTTAGTCAGCGGAGCAAGTTCTTTTTTCTTTTCAGTCATATAATTATTTATTCTTCACCTATCAAATTACCGTCAGCGGTAATCGTACCTACCAGAAATTTAGGTTGCTCGCGCGCAAAATCGAGCATTGAATATTCTTTTTTGAAACGTTCTTTAACGACCTCTTCAAGCAAATCCGTATGAATCGCCGTCCAACTTTTCGAGTAACCTCTCCGTCTGACGGGCAAGACGTTTTCAAGCAATCCTTTTGATTCAAGCTCTCTTGCGGCATTAATACCAAAATTTGCCGGAACTCCTTCGCATATCGCAGACCAGTAATGAAAAGCGTTTTTAATATCCTGTTCCGTTAATTCTTTGTTCATTTATTCAACCTGTAATTCCAGTAGCGATACATCATTGATCGCGCTAATTTTTCCATTCTTTCTTGAGTAACTTTTTCTCTATGCAGGCGCGGCGGTTCTTTGATTACTAGAATTTCGCCATACTTCCAATACTTGGAAGGCGTCCAATAACACAGACCGGCGTAAGCAGGAACTTCTTCGGCTTTTACCAGGTCTGCAGGGCAAACGTAAATAAAATAATTGGCGCAATGCTGTAAAACAAAAGTTCCCCACTGCCGATTGTTTTCAATCCAGCGAACGCACTCGCCTTTTAGCTTTTTCGCGTCCCGCATCCAAACGTGCTTTTCTTCTTTGTGTTTAAAATCCGCTTTAAAATCAGCCCGACTTATTTTGATTTCGTGTTCATAAACGAATCCGGCTTTGGAAATGCTGATTAAATCCATCTCGCCCGACGGCATAGTCACATTCGGCGCGATAAACGGATGATCCCGCTCGGTGCGCCAACTATGGAGTGCGTTTTGAATTGTCGCTTCGCTGCTCATAATAAAATTCGCCGTTTTGTTAAGACACAAAATTAGTGCTTCGCCCGACGAGACGAATTTTTCTAAATCTTCGATTTATTTTCCGAAAGTTCATTCACTCCCGGAAGAACTTAATTCTTTCAGCACTCGCCGCCCGGTCCGGTCGCTTTCTGTAATTCGATTTCGGTTTTCTCCCACGCTTCGAGATCGATCTTGTCGGTCACGTCATAAACCTGCTCGTTTACCCAGACGAAAGCGGATTTGCATTTGACGCAAATTTTCACCTGTTCCGAACTCATTCCAATCCGCTTTTCGTTGCCCGGTCGCATAAACGGGACCATAATTTCGACATAACCCGCGTGCCGGAAATGAACGCCGCCGCAGCCTTCCTTTTGACATTCGTAAAAGAAAATATCCTTGCCCGGCTCCTTCGGCGTGACGCGTTCGACGAAACCTTCATTTTTCGGGTCGATTAAATCGGAGGTTTCTTTTTGGTTTTTTTGTGTCATTTCTTCTCCTAAATTTTGTGTCATTTCTTCTCCCAAATTGGCATTACTGCTCCATTCTGCTTTGCGTTCGGCAATGAATTGTTAAAAACGGCAGATCTTCCTCCCGGCATCCGTTTGCCATCAAACTCCAGCAAATCAAACATACCGGAACGTATTCGCCGGTCGCTTCGAATAAAACTTGTGGCGCGTTTTCGGCTGAAATCCTGTCCCGGCAAATAAAACAACAATCATTCATAAGGTTCCTCGACGTTCAAATTTCTCCTCGCCGGCATAATTTGTGTTCGGTAGCGCGTTCGTTCATACGGATTGTTATAACCGTAAAATTACCGTTATAAAGAGGTATTTTGACCTGGTATCTGTTATGCCCGGCAAGTTTGTTTGAAGCCTTATCGAGATCGTCGAAAATCGTTTTGGCGGGAATGGCTATCTCGTCGTTCAACGGGCAAATCCGCGCTTCGTCGCCTCCGGCGCGGTATGAGTCTTCATCAACCGTTTTTATTTTTATCCGCCGGATTTTTTTGGCTTTTGAATATTTTTCGTCCAATTGCCGCTTCCGGTCGCTCGTGATGATTCTCCGGCTTTTAACCAGCGCTTGAGATTGAATTGGCTGGTCGCTCGGTTCGGAATCCGTTTCGAGATTCGTTAAATTCCGGCGATGAAGCTCCCGATTAATTTCCTCTATTTTTTCTTCCGCTGATTTAACAATTTGGAGCCGGTTGAAAATACCGTGACAAAATCCGTGCAGAAACGATTCCCGCGCCAGCTTTTTAAGCGGCGCGTTCATAATTTTGAAGTCTGAATTTTCAATCAAAAATTTATCCGCCGATTTTCGGGAAATTTCCGATAGATGCAAATATGATTCGATGACCGCCCGGCGTTCCGCCTTTTCGCCGACGGCAATCTTTAAGTTTGTACGCGGGATGAGGTTCATCCCGCAGCCGAAGTAATCGCACAGGAGATGAAAAAGATTTTCTTCCCAAACGATCCGCTTTCGCCGGAAAAGCGGAGACACGGCTGTGAAAGCGAATTCGGCGTCATAACCTTCGTTCTCAAAATCGGCGTCTTCTTCGAGCGGAATTTCTTCAAAAATATTGTGCTTTTCTCTTAAAAAGCGGATTTGTCTGGCGTAGTTGTCGGCTTCCCCGAAATTACCGATGGCGCGAGCCGAACGCTCGTGACGGATGAGTTTTTTGAGTAGTTTTACAATTTTTAATTTCATCTTTTTATCGTATAAACTCTTGCCTGCCGATCACCGGCTTTTTGCCACTCAAAATGCGGGCAAAGCACTCGCTTGAAATATTCGTTTCCCGTGGCTGCTTCAGCGGCATTCATCAATCGCGTTATTTTCAAAAACCGGAGACGCATCCGGTCGAAAAGTCGATATTCTTCGGCATTGCCGTCAAAGAGCGTCATAAAAAATTAGCGGCGACTTCCGCGCGGTAATTTTTGCCCGTCTCAATTTCGGTTTTCAGCTCATCGCATTTTTTGAGCAAATTCACGGCTTCGGCGAATTTGCTCAAGGCTTCCGCTTGTAGCGCCAGGAATGCGTTTTTCCTCTCCGGATAAGCCGGATTGAACATCATCATGGTTTCCTGGTAATCGACCTGCCTGCGTAATTCACGGGCGAATAATTCCGCGTATTCCCAGTCCATCTGGTGAATACACATTTTGAGCAGTTCAAAGTGCGCCGCAAACTGCATTGATTTTTCTTCGGATAACTCGCTCATAAAATTACAGAAAAGTTTTGAAATTATTTATCCATCGCCTGTTTGGATTTTTCGAGCAATTGTCTGGCTAAATCCGAGTTGATTACCGCGAGCTGCGGCACGTCCTTGAAATTCAAGGGAACGGTCGAAACGATGTAATGCATATTTGTTTGCAAATAAATCTGCTCGGGAGTGAAACCGAAAACCGCATCGCCGTTTGTGCCGTAACTTCCATCTTCGGACGGGCTTGGTAACGTGACTCTGGTGCAACCATTACACGGCAACAGAGTTTGTTCGGTGTTGGTAAGTTGCGAGTCAACCGAGGAAACTTTATTGATTTGGTAATAACCGATTGGCTGTGCGACGCCTTCGATAAATACATACATATAGAAATTAACCGTACGGTCGTTTTGTAGTTTTAATCGGCGAATTAAATTATCGCGCTCAAGACTCCATGACAGTTTTGGGGGTGGCTGCGTGGTAAAAAGCTGATTTTGATTTATTTCGGTTTCTTCTTGTTCGCGGATTGCAGTTTTATTGCTGTCGCTGCAATTTTCGGCAGTTGTAACGAAAAACAATACGCAAAGCGCGAATATGATTGTTAAAGTTCTGTGGTTCTTCATTTTTTCTCCTGGTAGCAGTTAAATTCTGCAGTTGTTAATTGATACGGCAATGCGCTCGACTTCCAAACGCTGCGGTTAATCATTTTGGATTTTGCGTTGTATTCATTTATCCAGCGATTCAAATTGGTTTTTATCCCGTTGAGGCGCTCGGCTTTTGAAAAGCCGTTTTTGAACATCGGGTCCTTATCGGGAATATCTTTTAGCTGACATAAATCCTGATTCAGTTTTTGAGTTGTCGCGTAGATTTCCTGATATTCCTCATAATTGATAACTGCGTCTTCGTAGGATTTTTCAAAGTGCATACACGCCGCATTCATAAATCCCGCAGCCAAAACGATTAATAAAAACAAAGTCTTTTTCATAATTAAATCTCTCTCTAAAAAGTTGGTTTATTTCCCCGGTTGATTAAACTTTTTCGCCGAGTTCGCTCAAACGCTCGTTTATTGATTTGATTTCGTATTCGCATTCTTCTTTTCGCTGTTTCAAATTAGAAATTTCCTCTTCAATCTCGATTTCCTCGCATTCTTTTTTCCCGCAGGATTCGCAAATTATTGTATTGCCATACGATTGCGTCAGGCGCTCGCTCGCAATGCCGTCATCAAGGTCGAAAATTTCGCCGCAAATTTCGCAACCGCAGGGACATTCCATAAATTTTTCAATAAGGCGGATTTTGTCTTCCCACTCGGCAAAAACCGCCTTTTTTGGGTTTAAGTAGTATTTACAAGTTAAATCGGCGAGATTTGACAGGCACTCCCGTTAGCCTTTCCGGGCGACCGCTATTTTTTTTGCGCCCGAGAACTTTTTATTTACCAATCAGCTTCATCGGTAGAGATGACCGGATGAAAAGTTTCGTTTTTACCTTCGGCGACCGCTTCGTCATCGGAAAGCATCAGCGGAATTTCGCCGCGAATTTGTTCGAGCCGCTTTTGTCCGGCGGTCAAAGTTTCCTCAAGTCTCTTTGCTTCTTTTTCCCTTTCGTTGAGGTAATACATATCGCGGATGTGCTTTGTTAATTGGTTGGCGTGGTCTTCGACCAGACCTTCGGCTTTTGCCTGAAGCATCTTTGTCGCGCTCTCGGCATCCTCGCCGTCTTCTAAAACCGCTTTCAGACTGATTTGCGGTCGAAGGTTTGAAAAATTTTCAATCGGATGCGAGATGACTCTGCCAGCCGATACCGTGATTTCCGTAATTTTCATTTTTGTTTTCTCCTTTCTTTTAAGAATTTAAAGTTAAAGCCAAATCCATTCGCGGCGAACCCAGTTTATTTGCTGCGGATTTTCAAGACTCGCCGCGTATTCGCGCGATTCTCCCGCGATGCGAATATATTTTTCGCTTGCCGCTTTATCGCCGTTTATCAAGGCAGTCTGGTCTGCGCTGCTCCACGACCAGCGCCGCGTATATTCCGGCATCGGCACACCCGGAACGAGTCCGGCAACGACCTCGATTAATAATTTTGCTGATTCCATTTCTCTCCTGTTTCAGTCAAATTTGTTAATTTTTATTGAACCACCAAGCACCGACGTTGGTATAAATAATTCAGTTTCCAAACCCCGACTTTTTGCCGTCTCTTCATATCGGGAGATACCATCCGGCAAAAGAAGCCAATGACTGCCCGACGCGAGGCGCAGGATTTGCGGATGTTTGGAAAGAAAAGCTATAACGTCCGACCTGACAAGCTCAAGCTCCGTGTTTTTGTTTATAATTGACCCGAAACTGTGCGTATCGAATATTTTTCTCCCGTCTTTATCCGCGAAAATTTTGACTGCCAGTTCGATTGCCATCGAAATATATTCGCGGACGGCGTTACTGTTTATGTCCAATTGCCGGAGACGAAAACTGGATATTGCATTTTCAACCGCTTCGATAAATCCGAAGCGGCTTTCACCGCGCCCGACTTCTTTATTCCGAGCGTCTTTTAAAACGCATCCGGCGATTTGTCCGGAATGTAAATTCAAATTTATATGGGATATGCCGTGACCGGCTTTGCAAATTTTCTCCGCCAGTTCAAAAGCATTTTCTTCTTCCTGTTTTTTTCCATTCATCGGCTCGTCGTTCATTGATTTTTCTTTCTCCTTTCCAAAATTCCCTTCTAATAAAACGTCGTTCAAAACCTCATTGATAAATTTCGCCGCGATAAATTCCCCGAATGCCTTTTTGGGTTTTTCCCGGTCAGCCTCGATTTTTTTCGAGTCCTTGCATTTCGGACAAAAATCTAAAAGCAGGGATGAATACCAGAGATTTTCAAACTCCGACAAATCCGTCGCTTCTGCCTCGACTCCGCAGTTGTCGCATTTATAAGTGCTGATGACTTTTGTAATCATCTTTCTATTTCCTCCTGAAGCTCCGGGTTTTCAAATTCGTTGCCGATGAATTCGCTGTCCGGCGAAGGCAAATAGCGCAAACCTCGCCCGTTTCATCCTCTTCCATTTTCTTCAGACATTTTTTGCACCGGCGCGCTTTTCCTTCGTCGTTCATCGGCTTGCATCCTCCAAATTAATTAGGTGCATTTCCTCATCCGTTAAAAGCTGACTCAAATGAATCGCTGTTTTCGTCTGGAAATATTTACGGGTGTAAAGAAGACCGCAATCGCCTAAAAATTCTTCTAAAATCTGCCGGACGTTTTGCTTTTCGTTGGCAGTCCATAAAAGCACCGATTTTGCCTTGCCGGAAGATTTTGAATAAATTGAGGCGGAGGAGTGCCACGACAAAATTTCAGATATGTTTTCAACCGGCGAGATGATGAGCGCAACGCGAACGGCAACCGTATTTCCCGCCGATACCGATTGCGAAAATTCGCCGGCGGCGAGAGACTCTTCGGCAGCTTCGCGGGTAAAACACGGATTCTCGAAGGCGAATAATTTCATCGGCTCGCCTACTTCATTCAATAATTCAGCTTTATCTATCGAGCGAAAATTTTGCGCGTCGTTTGCCGCTGATTTAGAAACAGTTCCGGACGAATGAAATTGTTCGTGCATAAAATTGATTCCTTTTAAACGAACAGCTTTAACTGCTCGGCTCTTTTGAATGACGCGCCCATCGCGGTAATATCAGATTTCCAGTTGCCGAAAATTTCGACCTCCTTCCCGAATCCTTCAAAGTCGTGCGAGCGGGTTTCGTATTTATTTTCCTGTTTGTTATAAAAGGCGTGCTTTAATTCGTGGAAGACGAGCGCCGTAATTTGAAATTCTGTCAAACCAAGGCAGTTATCGGCTGCAAGCCAGATGATATAATCGGCTTCGGTAAAATGAGATAATAATCCGCTCGGTTTCTGGCATTTGCCGAGAACGTTTTTACCTCCTCCTGAGCCGCCTTTTTTCTTCCACAAATAAATGATTTCGGCATTGCGAATATCACCGAAGTCTTCGTCGTATTTTTTGATTAACTTTCTGCCGATTACAGCCACCGGCGCGGCTTCGAGAAAATCCGCGCCTTCGTTCAAAAATTCGTTCTGGCGCGGAACGTCGAAACGAAGATTGCGCGAAACGCAGTCAAGACAAACGCCGGTCGCCGACGTCGCGCCATTGCCGCCGCAGCGAGCGCATTTTTTGTCCGTATTGATTTCAATTACATTCCGGCGATTGCCGTCGCCGTTTTTGTTTTCTTCCGCATCCGCTTTCATAAATTCTCCTTTTTCACCAAATCTTTTTGAAAAAGGCAGAACCGACCTTACCCGAGCCGGTTCTGCTACAACAGGAGGAGGGCGATTAGCTCGCCTGATTTCGCCTTGCACTGGGCGAAAATTAAAATTATTCTTCGTCTTCCGCTTTCCACCATTTAACCCAAACCGGCTTGACGAGATGTTCGATAATCGTTCCGACCAGCGCGATAATCGCCACAATTATCGCCGTCTCGACACATTCCTTAAATCCGAAATAAACCATAAATTTATACCGCCTGTTTTGATTTAATCTGTCTTTAAGATTTGAGCATTTTGTCTTTTTTCATATCCGCCCATATTTCTAAAATCTGCGACGGATTCGCCGAATTAAATCCGCCCGAGCAATTGAAATTTTCAAGATAACGTTCTATGTCGCCCAAATCCCATTTCGAGAACGCAAAGGCTTCGACAACCATCTTTCTTTTCTCGCCGAGGACAAACTGCATAATTTCAAGATAAGCGGCGCGTTTTTCGCCGAACTCCGGTTTTCGTTTGTCAAATTTGGCGAGAACCGTTGCCGGGTCGAGCTTAAGATCACGAAAATGCGTCTCGATTCGGGCGCGCATCGTCTCGATTTTTTCATTTTCAGTTTCCGGTTTTGTCGCCGCTTCAGTGCTTTGCATTTAATAAAACCCCTTCAAATTCAAAGTTGTTATCACCGCCTGCGCCGGTTGAAAATTTTCAGCCTGATTCTGCCGACCGCGCGAGATTGCCGCGAGACGGCGATAGGCTTTGACGACGGCTTCCCTGTTTTTAATTTCGTCGGCGATCCGGCATTCATCTTCAAAACCCTGCTGCCGCGGCGCGCGGCGCAGATTCGAGATGGCAGTCTCTTCGCGTCTGATCGCTTCTTCCAAAATCCTGATGTCGGTTCTATTCAAATCCTGATTTGGCATAAATTTTCGCTTCTCCTTATTGTCTAGCTGCCGAGCATAGCGGCAAGTAAAAATAAACCGGCGATGAGCGATACAAGCGAAAAGATTCCGAGTATGTCGTCCTTATCCGGTTTGAAAGATGCCTTAAAAACTTCGGTGAATGTTTCTCTGATTTCTGTTTTCATATTTTTTAATTGAATCCTTCGATAAATTTCCTCATTTCGGCGGGCGTATTTATCATCCCGCAGAAAAGCTGAATTGAGCCGAGTTCGATTGCCGAATGGTTTTCCGTCTCTTTATGCTTTATTAAATCCGATACCATTGACGCCCAAGCGTTTGCTATATCACCCTTGTCGCAGTATTCAAGAGCGCGCCTCTTGCGCCATTCGAGATGTTCCGTCCGGTCCGCCATAAAATTTACTCGTCTCCGTTTTTAATTCTGACGAGTTGCTGCAGACAGCTTTCGAGCTGTTTTGTCTGGCTCACGAGAGCCAGAGTTTTTTTGTAGGTTTCATCCAGCTTATCCGCATTCATATTTTCACAATTACCGAGACTGACTTTGACGAGCTTTGCCAGACTTTCGACGACGCGCGCGATTGCCGCGCACGGATTTTGAGCGTCTTCGGCTTCGGCAAGCCCGGCGTCGCGGTCGAGATCGTCGCAAACCGTATCGAGATAATCGGCAATCTCACGCGCCCGCGCCGGATCGTGCGGATGGATAACCGTCATCGCCCGAACGCACTGGTCAACCGGATTTCCTTTGCCGGTCGCCGTCGGAAAAATATCCGACGGTTTCCGCCGCGCCCATGCCGTTGCCGTGTCCGAATGAACACCGAAGGCGAGCGCCATTCGTTTTCCGCCGGACGGTATGTCGGTATAAAAATCGGCAAAAATTTCGCTGCTGTTTTTCTTCATAGACCCCGGGTAGTTTTTCCCGAAAATTAGACCTAGCGTGTTAGCAAAAAAAATTGCTAACCTCGAACACGAGTCGAGATTAGCTCTTTGAAAAGAAGTTTCAGGCTGCATTTGCAGCCGCAAATATCCGACCTGCCGTCTGGATTTTTTGTTTTTCAATCCGGTATTCGGCTTTATCGGTAAAAAGCCGCGCGCCCGATTCCATTTGCTCGCGGGCAACCTGCTCGATTGACGAATAAGGCGCGAGTTTTCGATTGATTTCAAAACCGGTTTCAAAAATTAATCCGAAACGGAACCCAGAAGTCGAGACCGGAGTCTCGATGCCGGTTTGAAAATCGAGACGCAGAATTTGATTGATTTCAATCCGGTTTTTGTTGAAAGCGACTGCCGCCGCTCTCAATTGCGCGCGCTGCTCGTTTGCCCGGCTATGACGTTTTTTTAGCTCGATAAGACCTCTTGGCATTTGATTTTTCTCCCGATGTTTATTTGGTAATCACTAAAACAAAATTGATATTATAGATTATCTATTTTTTTGTCAAGAAATTCTAATCAAAAATGCGAAAAAAATTAAACTGCCGAGATTTCGACTGCGGCGGGAATCTTAACCGGCGTCGAAATTTCGTCGAAATCGCACTCGAGCGCGGACAATAGCGCGATTAAATTGCTCTGACTCGGCTTCCAATGACCGTTCGCCCACGCGGATAAATTCGAACGGCTGAACTGATGGTTCGCTTTTTGAACAATGTAATCGTGCTTGAACGGCTCAAGCTTCTTTTTTAACTTCGATGGATCGAATTCTCTGAATGACATAATTTTGGAGTGTATAGAACATCTAACAATAAGTCAAGAAAATCTTGTCTTGACGGAGGACGGTAAAAATATGCTAACTTGTTTAGAAATTCTAAACAAAATGACGACAGCGGTTAAAAAGGAAAATCCTTACGGCGAATGGCTCAGGGAAAAGCGCGAAGCCCTTGGCTGGAGCCAGCGCACGCTCTCTGAACAGGCTCGGGAAATTTGCTCGCCCTCTTATATCGGTCAGCTTGAAACCGGATATTACAAAGGCAAAAAAGGAAAATTGATGCAGCCGGACGAGGATATCGTCATCGGTCTGGCAAGAGCGCTCGGCGCGAGCGTCAACGAAGCTCTCGGCAAAGCCGGTTATCCCGTCCCGGATGAAGATGAAGGCAGTCTGATTGCCCGCGATTTTGAAAATACGCTCCATCAATACAAGCGGCTGTCAAAACCCGCCAGACGACTCGTAAACAGGCATTTCAGCGAAACGATAAATTTTCTGCTCGAAGCCGAAAGTTCTGTTCAAGAGCGCGGCGTTATAACCGAACAGATGTCGCAGCAGACGGATTCAACGACAAGTCGTCCGGATGCGCAAATCGGCGATATTGAGCAATCGGTTATTGTCGAGGAAATCCCTGAAGCCGAATTGGAACGGCACGGTAAAAAGACACTCGATTTAAAGAAAAAGAAAAGCTCCGTCAGAAAGGACGGAGCCTGAACTTCTAACTTTAAGAGTCGAATTAGAAGAGCAAAGATTCCAGATAGATAAGGGACGTTTTAAGATTGCTCGTAAAATCGCCCGAAAACGTTTCGCTCGTTGAAACGGTTTGTAACCCGACCGTATTCGAATCGGCGTTTTCGGAAGTTTCCGGTTGATTCGAAGATTGACAGGTTTGATAAGTCGGATCACACGAATATCTGCTTCCGATTGGAATATTTCCGTCGGCAAAGGCGGAAACTGCAAAAGATAAAACGAATGCTAAAACAAGCATCGAGAAAGTTTTTTTCATTGTTATTGCTCCTTGAATAGAAAATTAGGTAAGCCATCGGTGTTCGATCACCGATGGCTTACATTTTAGCAAGTTTTCTTGCTATTGAAACAAAAAAATGATTACTCAAAAAGTTAATTATTTAGAACTGATAAAATCCGCGCGCGACGCCCAACTCAGCCGCGACCTCGAAACTGAGGCGGAGATACTGAAAACGGTTTGGAATGATTTCGATTCCGACCCTGATTTTGAAAACCTCGAACCCATTCTGCTTGCCCAAATGTTTTGCCTTTGCGGATATTTTTTGAGTAATTTCGGGCGCGCCAAACATATATCGAATTTTCAAATGCGAGGTAAAGACCTTTTATCGAAAGGTATCAGAATTTTTGAGGGATTGGGGATTTATGACAAATTAGCCGAAGCGAAATGCCATTTGGCGCTTTGTTATTGGCGCGAAGGCGCGACCGAAGAAGCCGAGATTGTCTTGATTGACGCCGAGGAAAGATTTGCCGGTAACGAGCTGCATCCGATTCATCTCGAAATTCAAATTAACCGGTTGATTATTCACTACTGGAATAATGATTATCAGAGCGCATTGAAAATCATAGACAAAATTAAAATCCCGATGGAGTTTTGTCCTGATGAACGTCTCCAGACGATGTTTCATAATCAGACGGCTTTAGCTTACTGGTGTGTAGAAGATTATGAAAAGGCAATAATTCATTACAAGGAAGCCGAGCGGTTCGCTCGCTTTACCAATAATATTCGTTCCGTTGCCAAAGTAGCCAACAACATCGCCAACACCTACCGTATGATGGGCGAACTTGAGCAATCCAATGTTTATGTCGAGCGCGCAATCAAGATTTTTTCCGACCTCGGCGATGAAGGATGGATTGCCAATGTTTTAGATACCAAGGCTCTTATTCGGATGGCTGAATCAAAATACGAGGAAGCCCTCGAGTTAATTGATATATCGCTCAGAACTCAATCGCAAAGCGATGATGCCGTCAGTTTCATCGAGTCTCTCTGGACGAAATGTGAAATTTTGATGCGACTTGACCGGAAAGCGGAAGGATTACAGGTTTACGCCGAACTAGCTCAACAATCATCAACGCGGATCGGACAGACGGCTTTTGCCAGGTATACAAAACAATTCGCCGATTTAATTTATTTCAAAAAAGAGCGTTCTTTGAGTTCAAATGTCAGCGATTATAAAAAATCGCTGATCCGGCAAGGTTTGGTAAACAATAACGGCAAAATCAAAGAAACGGCAAGTGAGCTGAAAATTTCCCACCAATCCTTATCCGAGATGCTGCGCCATCAATTCCCGGAACTGCGAGCCGAGTTTAATCTCGACGTGCGAAGTCCGCGCGGGCGGAAGAAATTCTCGCCAATTTCGGCGGCTTCAAAAAAATCAGTCAAACACCCGGCAAAATCAAATCTGAAAAGAATAACTGCTGTAAATCTGGGCGACGCCGTTTTTCAATTTGAAAATTCTCGACGATTAGACCAAGCCAAATTGCTGACTTTTATTGTTTCGAAAGATTTGATGCGGCGCTTCGGTATCAAAGATGACGCGATGGTCTGCATTTTCAAGGGTGTTTGCGCGCCTGGCGCGGCGGGAATGATTTACCGCAAAGATGAAAAAGAATTCGACTGCGGTATTTTCGGCGTCGATAAATTCAGCGGTTTCGTCTACTTGGACGGTGATGAGCCGGCACCGATGCTGCCGGAGGAAATTTACTCGGTCGGCGAAATTATCGGCTATTGTTTGCTCGACGAAATAAACGAGACGGAAATTTTATTCAAAAAGATACGCCTATGAATAAACGACGTCTCCCGGAGCTTGACCGGTTGAAGCACAGCAAAAAAAGCGCCGCCGGGAGAAGCGGCAACCGAACGGAAGAATCGAACGCCGCGACTTCCCCGCCCGTTTTATACGGCAAAACCAGACAGCAGTTGACCGAAGAAGTGGCTGGAAGAATCGTTGAAATTTTCGGAACCAATGAAGCCGCAGCCGCGCGTCGCCTGAATACCGTGACGGCGACCGTCAAGACATATACGGATAAAAAACGCATTCCGGCGACCGAGATGCTGATCCGCATCGTCGAGGCGACCGGCGTCAGTCTCGACTGGCTTCTTTTAGGCAAAGGAGAAAAGTTTTCGATGGAGAAAAAAGAGCGAATTTTCTCCATCGAAGAGTTGGAGCGCATAAGCCTGGTCGCAGCCGGGCGCAATTGTTCGATTGAAGAAACGATTCGGACTTTTACGCTGGCGCAGCTCGCGCGACCCGGTAAATTGATCGAGTAATTTTTTAAAACGGAGTTTAATCTATATGAATAATTTAAATATCAATGAGAGCCGTCTTCAGGTCGGTAAACTCGGAAAATGTCCTGACTGCGAACATCTGATTTCACATCGCGCCGAAAGCTGTCCGAGTTGCGGTTTCTTCATTCAGAACTTGCGCGGCAAGACTGTTGATGAGCGCGGCTGGGTAAGCAGAATCGCGTGGGGTGTAATCATCGGATACTTCGGTATTTTATTTATCAATATCATAGTCGGCGTTTTCGCTTTTATGCTTTTCGCCGGACTAATCGCCAGCGCCGTGCAAAAGACAGCAACGCCAAATTATACAAATCCAAGTTACAGGTGAAATTTTTATGAAAAGACTCTCAATCATCTTCATCATTTTGTTTTTCGCGTGCGTCGGCATATCAAAAGCGCAGACGCAATGCACTTACTCGTTTGACCCTCAACTATACTTTGCCGCCAAAGCCGGCGAAACCCGCACGGCAACCGTTTACACGCAGCCGAATTGCGTCTGGGATGCTGTCGGTAATTTCGATTGGATAACGATTTCGGGCGCAAATCACGGAGTCGGGACGGGCGACGTTATTTTTGTCGTCGCGCCGAACACAGGTGTTTACAGAGTCGGTTCTCTAACGGTTGCCGGTATTAATTATTCCTTTGCCCAGGACGGTATTCCCTGTTCGTATTCCTTTAATCCGACGCCCTATCCGGTTCCGGCGGCCGGCGGATTAATAAACTACAATATTACCAAAAACGGACCCGACTGCGGCGTAAATCAACTCGTTTCATTTTACGACTGGATACACGGCACAAGTATTGACCCGAATTACGGACCGGCGCGATACGGCGAGGCGAGATTCTATCAGCAGCAGATCGGAGAGCGCGTTGAAGTCGGTATTTATCAAGACGCGGCGTGCGACTACTCGTTTGATTCGGTAAATCAGGATTTCAGCGCATCGGGCGGAAGCGGAAAGGCGTTGATAAATCTATCGCGCGCGCCGAATATGTGCCAGCAGATTATAGGGCGAATGTTTGCAAGCGCCGCCTGGATTACTTTTAATAATTTATCCAATCCGCTGGCATCCACCACTAATTTCACGGTTGCGCCGAATCCGACCGCTTCACCG
Organism: uncultured Pyrinomonadaceae bacterium; assembly: GCA_964237245.1. Lineage (GTDB taxonomy): Bacteria > Acidobacteriota > Blastocatellia > Pyrinomonadales > Pyrinomonadaceae. The sequence goes on along the minus strand of CAXSHW010000025.1, from coordinate 32,682 downwards.
AGAACCGCAACCGTTACCGCTCAATTGTTTGCGACTACTTATAGCGGCTTGGAAGCCGATAGAATAATTAATTTTACGGTTACGCAGGCGGCGCCCGAAAGCTGTCAATTCTCTCTTTCACCTTCATCGGCGGATTTCACATCGGCGGCGGCAGCGGGAAGTCTTTACATTACAACTCCGACCGGATGCGCCTGGACTGCTGTTGCAAGCGAAGGCTGGCTCGCCGTCACAAACAATTCAAACGGCACGGGCGGCAGCGGAATCTCTTATATTGTCGAAGCCAACACCGGCGCTGCGCGAACCGCGACAATCACTGTCGGCGGTCAAACGTTTACGGTCAATCAAGCGGCATACGCTAAATCGAGAAAGCGGGCGCGGGTGTTTTTGGGTGAATAAATTGAAGTTTGTAACCGGCTTTCATACTCCATTTATTCAATTCCTTCAACGGCGGAGAATAGAAAATAATTATCCTTCCATTCGTTCAATAAGTTTATCGAGATCATTTAAAGTGATTACGTTTTCAGGTTGATCAGAGTGTCTATTTTCGGCTTTCCATCCGGCGTGGGAAGTTGACCATGTTTTTCCGGCGTCATAAGAGAATTCATTTTCGCCATTAAACACGCGACGCACGGTATTGGTGATTTTAGTTTTTAATTTATCTTCAGTTTTCATCGGTTAAAAGGAATAAAATATTTGCGGAAACCTCTTGCGAATCTTTGAATGTGTGAGAAAATTCAGAGGTTTCCGAGTCATTTTGCTCACCCGTTTTCGGTTTGTTATCCAGCCGGAATCTACCGAAGGCGTGCAATGGAATCATATTATTTTTTGCAGGAATCCAATTTGCCCGGTCAAACGAATACTCCGCAATCCAAACATTTGTATCAGATTCGTTTTCTTCGTATTTGTATTCGCCTCTTATAATTTGTCCGATTTTCATACTACTCATTATTATTCCAAATTATCAATCAGAAATTTCCAATCCTCTTCGGTGTAGGTGAGTTCAAGATTCATCACAAATTCACGTTGACCGCGATTTATATAATCCTTCATCGTTTTCAAGACGGTTTCCCTTCCCTTTTCAGTTAACGGTTCGGCTTCATAATCAACGGCGACCGACGAGGCTGATTTGAGCGGTTTTTTGACCGCCGGTGGCGTATTTGCAGGTTTTTTCGATGGCGACGGCTGCGCTGAAAATCTGCGGCGAAGATGTTCGGTCAAAAAAGCCGGAACGTTTGAAATCGAAGTGGTTCTCGCGGCAGCAATCTCAAGTTCCATAATCAGAAGCGTCGCAAGATCGCTCCATTTTGCTTCATCGTTTTTATTCAAACCGTTATTTGTCAATTTGCGCGAAACCTCGTCGAATTTGGCGCGTAAACCGACGAGCGCATCATCATCATTTGTATTAGTCTTTAAAGAAGTCTTAGCGGATTCGTAACTATCTTTATTTTCAACGGTTTTACCCATCCAATCCAATCCAACTTTCTTGGAGGTGTCCAATCCAAGTTTATTGGATTCCATTACATCGGATTGGCTCGGTTGGGTTACATCGGATTGGGTTACATTGGATTGGATTGGATTGGATTGGATGGGATTGGATTGGTTAAATTGAATTTCTTCGGGAATTAAAACCTCATAGACCGATCCGTCGTGCGCGCCCATTTGAAATTCGATTTTTATAAGTCCGATTGCCTGGAGGTTTTTCAAATGTTTGAATAATGTTACATCTGAAACTCCCGCCCATTTCATTAATTCGCGCTTTGTCGCTTTCACCGTTCTTGTCGGAGTAATTGCGCCGCGCGTTTTCAGGTAAAGAGCGTCATAGGTGTTTTTGCTCGTGCCTTTGAATAATCCCGAAGGCACGGCGTCGCGTGTAATCGAATTCGGAACTTTCTGGTAATCCTTGACGGGCGCGATTGGTTTTGCCGTCTGCTTTGGCGGAGTTGAATTGGATTGGCTTACATTGGATTGGTTTACATTGGATTGGTTTACATTGGATTGGACGGGTTGGACGGGTTTGGTCACCGGCAGCGACTCCTCTCCCGACTCGGGAAAAATATGGTCGAGCGGATGTTCGTCGTTTCTTAAACGCGCGAATAAATCTACTCTCTTTTTGCCGCTGTCACGGCTCCGGTTGATTTTAATCGGAGGATTTGAATCGCTTTTTATCAAATTTGTTTTTTTCATCAGCTAACCTTTTTCTTTTTGTTGACGATGTGCAGGGAAGCCGATGCTTTCGTTTGCGCGATTTGCAGCCGTTCGACGACCTCTTCGGTAAAAGCCGAATAATCCGCCGCGCCGTCGCCCGAAGGATCGAATTCGTAAACCGTCAATCTCATCGCCGGCGCTGTTTTGATGGCGGCAAGCTCGCGTATAACCGTTTGAAAAGCCAAATCCTTATATTTATCGCGCATCAGTTGCAAGGAGTCCTTGGCGACGCGCATTCTCGAATCGTACCGGGTCATCAAATAGCCCAGAATTTGCAGATTGGTATTTCCACGCCTGGCTTTTTGCAAAGATTCGTTCAAATCAATAACGCCCTCGTGCGAGTAATAATCGCCGGCAATCGGAACGATAACGTAATCGGAGGCGAGCAGAGCTTGGGTTAAAGTCATACCTAGCGTCGGCGGGCAGTCGAGAATAATAATGTCGTAATCGGATAAAGTATTTATTCCGTCTTTTAAGCGAAATTGTTCTTCAAGCTCGATAAATCTTTCGATTTTTGCCAGACGGATATGCGATGGTACGAGATCGAGATTATCAATCGGCGTTTCATAAATCGCATCTTCCAGCAGAAGCCGCTCCGAATCTCCGACCAAAACGTCGGCAAGCGTCGTCGTTATCTGCTCGGACGGCAGAAGGGTATTGGTCGCGTTTCTCTGCGAATCAAGGTCGATTAGAAGCGTTTTATAGCCCTTCGATGCCAGCCCGGCTGACAGATTCACGGAGGTCGCGGTTTTGCCGACTCCGCCTTTTTGATTGGCGATGGCGATTATTTTCATTCAGCTTTTTTCTCCTTAGCTTTGCGTCTTGAACTGCGTTTTTGTATTGCCGCGGGCGTCGGTTTTTCGCTTTTCGGTCTTCCGCGCTCGGGTTTTTTGAAGTTCTCGATGTCGGCAGCCGGGACATACCAAATTTCGCCGAACGGCGCCACCGTTTCTTTATAAGCGTTCGGAAACAGATGCTTTTGAATCCATTTCTGCGCGACGTTCTTTCCGACTTCGTATTTTTCAGCTATTTCCTTTGCTGTAAAGCGCTCCATATCTACAAAAAGAAATAACACGATAAACAGAATAAATCAATCAATAAGATACACCCGCATCCATATTGTCCTGTTTTGTGTTGACAAATGTTATACGGGTATATAAAATTAAACCAAATCGGGAAATTAAATTTCCGATTGAAAGCCAGAAACAATGAGAAAGGGAAGTGCCAAGCCGCAAAACTTTTACACTTCCCCCAAATTCCAGACATATCGAATTTCCAAAGGAGAAAAAACATGCCGGATGAAAATGATAATTTGATTGAAAATCTAAATCAAATTAAAGAAAGGGAACAGCAAAATTTAGACAAAATCGAAACGCTTAAATTAAACGCCGACCGGCGACTTTTGCCGGAGATCGAAAAAATCGAACGAAATACGATTGCCATTATCTCCGAAATCGAAGCAATCGGTAAGTCGTCCGGTCGTCAACCTAAATCAACCTAAATCAAATTAAAGGAACGAAATTTTTATGAAATGCCAGAGATGCCGAAAAGAAACATTCGCGACAATTATGAGTAAATTCAATTCCGAGGAAATATGTATGGGCTGCAAGGACGCCGAATTTCAAAGCCCGCTCTACCGGAAAGCCGATGATGCTGAAGTTCAAGCCGTCTTGTCAGGAAATCAAAATTTTCCGGCACCGGCTTACCGCCTGAACTCAAAAAATAATCGAAAATTTTTTATTTTGCTTGTATAGAAATTCTTGACCTTTATTTAGATTTTCTATATAGTAAGTCAAATCAGGAGAAAATATGCCGAGAACCAAACAAGCAAAAGAAGTAATCCCGGATTCTTCCGAGTCGAAAATTAAACCCGAAAACGAAATTATTTCCGAAATTTCAAACGGGGAATACCGCGAGATTGATTGCCGTCTCATTCAACCGAGCGCGACTAATCCGCGCGGCAATTTTAATCCGAGCGAACTGGATGAGCTGGCGAGCAGCATCAAAAGAATCGGAGTCCAACAGCCTATTCTTGTTCGCCCGCTAAAGGAATTGCCCGAAAATCTTTTACTCGAATTTCAAAATTTAACCGATGATTTTGAAGCGAAAAAGAAAATTGAGAATCAAACAAAAGAGGCGGCAAAACTCGACGGCTCCGATAAAAACTGCAAAATTTACGCCCGCGCCCTCGAAAAATACGCCGATGCGGAGCGTTTGCTTTCCGATTTTATCAAAACCGATTTAGCCGGTTACGGGTATGAATTAATCGCGGGCGAGCGCCGCTGGCGAGCGTCAATTCTTTCGGGACGCAAAACCGTTCCCTCAATCATAAAAAAGGTTTCCGATACCGAAGCCTTTGAAATTCAAATTATCGAAAATTTGCAGCGCAAGGATATCGAACCGCTCGACGAAGCGCGCGGTTATAAGAACCTGATGGAAAAGGCGGCGTATTCGATTTTTGATATTGCACTGAGAGTCGGAAAATCCGACTCGTTCATTCACCAAAGACTGCGCCTTAACGATTTAATCGAGCCGGGGCAAAAGGATTTAAGCGCCGGAAATCTTCCCATCGGTCACGCGCTCGAAATCGCCAAATATTCCGCCGATATTCAAACTTTTCTTCTCAAGGAAGTTTACAAATGGAACGAAGTTGTCAGTTTCTCCGAATTAAAAAGAATTATCGAACGCTCGGTTTTGATTTTGCTCAAACACGCGCCGTTTAGTTTGAAGGCTGGCGATTTAAGAGCAGACGGGTTGGCTTGCACAGATTGTCCTGCGAGAACCGGCGCGGCTCCGACGCTTTTCGATAAACCTAAAGCCTCGGAAGATGCCTGTCTTAATAAAAAATGCTTCGCTTCGAAAACCGAAAATTTTATAAAGATTCAGCGCGATTCCCTGACAGCGCAGGGCAGAGAGGAAAAAAGCGATAAAAAATACTCCGCGCCCTTGATTTCTTCGGTTTCCTACGACCGGCATCCGACGGCTCTCGGCTGGTCTCAATATACGAAAATCGAAAACAAAAAAAGCGCCTGCGCGTCCGCCGAAGCGGCAATTTATGTCGACGGCGACCGTATCGCTCAAAAACAATTGATTTGCCGCGACCGCAACTGTCCGACTCATAACCGCGCCGACTCGAAAAAAACGCCGGAAAAAGAAGCCGAAGACCGCCTGAAGCGAAAAGAAGAGTTATTCGATTACCGGACGGGAAAACGCGCGCAGGTCAGAGTTTTGAAAGAAGCGATGCTGAAATTCGGCGACGTTCAGTTCACGAATGTCTCGGTTAATGCCGGATGGCTCGAAGAGCTTCTAGCCCGTCTCTGGGCGACGCAAAGCTATCACGACTCGAACGTGATGGGAATTATCAAATCCATAATCGAAGAATGGGCGGACGATAAAATTCCGAGTTATTTTTCAACTGAACAGGACCGGATCGAAATCATCGGAATTTTTGCAACTGAAAAACAGCTCCAGCTTTTATTTTTATTCCTTAACGCCTACAAAGGCGCGATGTTTTACGAAAGTTATAACTCGCAGAAGGAAGTCCGCCAACTGGCTGAAATTTATGATGTCAATTACCGCCTGATTGACGCCGAAGAACGCTACAACCTCTGCATCGAGCCGAAAAGCCAGTATAAGAAACACGCTTCCGTTTTTAAAGAATATATGGACGAGGTGCGCGACGGCAAAGACGTGAAATTGCCGCGCGTTTATTACGCCGCATACAAGGCGAAAGATTAAGGAGATTCTATGCATTCAAATTGTATTTGCCATCAATGCAAACAGGGAACCAGAGAAGCGGCGCTTGCCGTAACGCGACTTGATGTCGCTCAAAAAATAACCGTCAATATCGGCGTCCCTTCAGGCGATAAAGAAAAGGCTTCGTTTATTTATTCCATCGGTTTGCTCGAGCATTTTAATCATCCGGAAATTATTATCACCGGTTTAAGACTGGATTTGGCGCACTTTTTTCTGAACACTTTCCGCGAGTTTATTAAAGAAGGAGATGTGCTTATCCCCGAGAAAATTTACTTCCAATTTTCACAAAATAATTTGCCTCTAATTTTCAAATACGTTCACGAAACTCTTTACGACGAATATCTCGGTTACGGTCTGGATTACTACAAAACGTTCGAGCCGCAATTATTCGAGAAATTTTCAGCCTTGCAAATGATTTGGTGCGACACGAAAAGTCGTTTTCCGTGGGATTCGGGTTACGAATTTTCGCAAACTACGCAGCCGCTTTTATATGAAGGTGATTGGAGGCGGGCAGGAATTTAAATGGAAAACCAACACCTATTTGAAGATTACCGGAAAGGCGTTCTCGAAGGCGTTAAAGATTGCTCGTTATTGCAAAACGAACCGAATGAAAACGGATTTACGGAAAGCGAATTCGCCCGTATTAAAAACAAAATCGAAAACGCCGATTTCCAGCTCCGGTTAGGTTATGCGGATGCTGAAATCAAAGGTTATTCGGACGGATTTGAAATCGAAGCCTTAAATATTTATTCCAATCGCGGCGACACGGTAAAAAAAGTCGTTTTATCCGATTTATTTGAAAAATACAAAGCAATGATTCCTCAATTGCAAATTAAAAAACCGAAAACCGAAAATGATATGTCCGACGAAAAATCTTTATTTACAAGTTATCTGAACCAAGCCAAAGCGAATTTGTTGAGCGCGATGCGCGTCCACGAGCAAGCCGATCACGATGGTTTGGTTTGTATCAACGAACGAGTCAACTCAATCGCCCGGCTTTGTCACGCTCTCGGTATGAAGCAGGAAAATATCAAACAAATCGGCGAAATTCTTGCCGATTACGATAAACGCTGCGAAGAAAACCGCGCAACCCGAACTCAATTAAGAGTTCTCAAAGCCGAAATAATCTCTTCGACCGGTTTGAAATTGAAAATATTCGATGAAACCAAACAGGAAATTACCTGCGATGAATGCTCGTTTAACGAATTCACATTTATCCAAACCGATTTCGTCGTGTGTCTCGATTGCGGCAAACCGCAGCCGTATGAACTCGTCTGGCAGGATGGCTGGATAGAAGTAAAAGAGAAAATATGAAAACAAAACAAATACCGCTTTCCAAGGAAAAAAATTCGCCGATTCTTTTATCCGATAATCAATTTTTGAGCGTTTATGCGGCATCGAGCGGCGTTTTGTTTCGTGTTACTGAACTGCTGACCGCACATTCAAAAATCTGTTCGTCGCATCTTGTGCCTTATTTCAAATTGGAAAGCGCTACGAATCATCCGGCTCAGTTTGAATCATTAATCAAATTCCTGTTGTTGATGCTCGAACTCAAAAAAAGATTAATAAACAGAACAGGAGAATAATTATGCAGCAAGCAACAAATATAGATAATTATGCGCTCAAGGATTACAGCGGAGATTTCCAGACCGATTTGCGCGCGCCTCAGGAACTAAAACCAAATCCGGCGAATCCGCGCGGAATCATTGATGACGACACGCCGGAGATTCAATCTCTCGCCCGCGACATTCGGGAACGCGGTCTTATACAGCCGATTGTCATTACGCCGGAAAATCTGATTCTCGCCGGTCATCGTCGCCATCGCGCCTCTTTGATTGCCGGGATTGAGTTTGTCCCGGTCGTTATCCGAATTTTGCGACCCGGCGAATTCGCCGAAGATTTCTTTTTAGCGGAAAACGCCCAGCGTCAGGATTTGTCGCCGCTCGAAGAAGCCCGCGCGATTTTCGCTCTGATGAGGAAACTCGAAAAAACGACCAAAAAAACCGTAACCCGAAAGGATTTGGCGCGGCGTCTGAATATGAATGCCATAACGATTTCAGAACGCCTTTCCATCCTGCAATTTTCCGACCGTGTACAGCTGCTTTTCCATCACGCCGAACTGCCTTTGGGGTCTGCGACGAAACTTTTAAAATTAATAGATTTCCCGGAGGAAATAGAAAAATTCGCCGACCGGATGGTCACCAGGCAGGTAACTTTGAACTCGCTCGATGCGCTGATCGCGCGCCGCCTGCCGGAACTCGAAAAAAACCGTGATAACGAAGCGACTCTCGCCAGACATTCAAAGCTCGAGAAAATTAAACGAATATTTCCCGAAAATTCTCATCCGAAGCCGCCGATGACAAGAAATCTGGCGATGGAAAATTTACGGTCAAATTCGGCAAAACAAATTGATTTATTCAAAGTTCAGGTGCTTTTCGACCAAACCTGCTGCAACTGCGGGATGATGGGCAACGAATCTGTTTGTCTGAACTGTCCCTTGCCGAAATTTATCAACGGCATCTGCGGGCGCGCAAGCGCCGGCGTTGATTATGGTAATAACTCGGGAGACGATTTCGATGAGTAAATACAAAAAACGCGCTAAATGGTGGACACGCGAACGCGTCATTTTGGCGATGCAGCGGTTTTACAAAGATTTCGGCTGCGCGCCGACCTGCGATCATCATTACGCCAGTCTCCAGCAATTTACCGGTCGTATCGTAAACGGTCGGGCAAGCAACCTCGGACATCATCAGAAATACCCGTCTTTCGGCACGATTTCAAATTATTTCAAATCAATGCGGCAGGCTTGGCGCGCCGCCGGTATTGAAGTCGATTCGGGTTACGAGGAGTGGTCGGAGATGGAAGACTGGTTCATTGTCGAATCGTGCGGGATTCTGCCCAGGCGGGAAGTCGCCGAAATATTGAAACGAACCGAGCCGGCAGTCAAAAGAAGGCTTTACGATCTCGGCAGAATTACGGCAAATTCCCGCTGGGGTATAAGCGTTCATCGTGCCGAAGCCTTGATGAATCTGCCCGGGCAATTAATAAATACCTATATCAGGCACGGCGCGATTCCGGTTTTTCGCGGTCATAAAAACATTTATCTCAATCCGGCGGATTTATTGAAAATCACTGAATTCGACTGGACGAAAAAAGATATTAATCCCGAACTCGAACGCCTCGTCCGCTCCGCTCTTCTTCAAAGATTATTGAAAATCTTAAAATTCGGCGCTGATTGGGAAACCCATCAAATATACCGCTTTGAAGATACGAAAATTTACCGCGGGCGAATCAAAAATCCGCGCCTCTCAAATCTTCTCGCCGGTACGCCCGACGAGCCGAATGATTTGAAAACCGGCGATTTCGTAAAGGTTCAAGACAGCTATAAACAAATCGCTTTGAATCGCATCGGCATAATAAGAAGTCTCCATTTTTCGCGGCAGCAGGTTCGCCGCAAAGACGGCACGAAGCGCGCTTGCTGGATGGCGAATGTCGAATTTCCGAAATTAAAACGCATTACGGGCGAAGAAAACAATCGTATTAAATATAATTTGCCGCTCGACTGCCTCGTTCGCACCGAAATGCCGCCACCCGAAAAAGTTGCTCTCAAACAATCGCCGGAAGCCGTCCGAAGCCGCAAAAGAAGAGCCGTTCACAGCGTCCGGGCAAGCGAACGGTTTCGGCAGATAGAACAGGAATTAAGTTAATTAAATATGTAGTTCTGACTTAACAAAATAGGTAGTTTTGACTCTCGCAATATGGAGTTTTGATTAGGAAAATATGCCGAAACCGATAATTGACGAAATTGAACGCGAATGGAAAAAAGGCGACATCGTTCAAATCACGAACGAAAACCATCACTGGTTTCCGGCGCTGATTGTCGTCAGTGAACCGAAATCTTTCGGCGTTCAGGGTTATCTGGTCGTCATCAATAATTCCGACGAGGGCAACGGCTTGGCGTTTATTCGCCTGAATCACGAGGATATTGAGCTTGTCGGTTTTGCCGTTATCGTTCACGAAAATCACGAATAGGGAGTTCTGAGAAATGGAAGACGAAATAAATTTGGGCGCTTGCTGCATTTGCGAGCTGGAAAACGAATCTGTGCGAAATATCCTGATGCTCGACAAAAAGGCAGTCGTCGCCGGACACGGCTGGGGCTGCTTCGTTTGCTCTTTGGCGAGCGATGGCGCGGTGGCTGTCGTTTGCGACGATTGTTTCGACAAAATGAACAGCGGTGAAGTCGGATTAAAATTCGCCTCTCGCGGTTATCCCTCAATTGACGGGCGCGTTCCAATCGAAGAGCTGACGGACGATTTCGGTCACGATATGTCGAAACATCCGAGCGAAACTCTCGCGGAGTTCGATGAGCCGGGCGGAATGCAGGATTTTATCAAGTGCCGGAATTGCCGACTGATTACAGCCGTAGTCGAAGGGAAATGCGCTAAATGCGGCGAAGAAATTTGCATCGTTTGCGGCTGCACGGATTCCGCCGCCTGCCCCGAAGGATGTTACTGGACGCGCCCGAATGTTTGCTCGCAATGCGATGCTGAAACCGTCGCCGATTTTTTATCAAACAAGTAAATTTATGACAAATAAAACAAAATCTCTGATTTATAAGCTCGGCTTTGTTGCAAGTTTATTGATTTTTCTTTTCAGCTTGTATGAATGTTTTACGCGCTCGAATGATTGGATGTATTTACTGGCAGTGCTGTCCGATATGTGGACTACAGGAATCTTGTATGGCGTTAATTGGAAGGACGAGTCTAACGAGGCGGACGATTAAATAAAGTTAAAAAATATGAAGTTAAATTCGCATTTTTCCATCCTTATTCCTTCGGATATTTCAAATACCGAAAAGATATTGCTTTGCGAAAATGGATTGTTGAGAAGCGTTTCGTTTAAGGAGATTCGCGGCATTTCTCAAAACGATATTTCGCTTTTCTGTCACAAGCACGCCGTTTATCAAATCGTCACAACCGAACTCGTTCGATTCATCGCCGGGCAAATTAACGGCTTTAAGACAATCGAAATCGGATCGGGCAACGGTTGCTTAGGTCGCGCGCTCGGAATTCCGCTGACCGATAACCGGATGCAGGAACGCCCGGAAATTCTCGCCTACTACCGCGAAATGAAACAGCCTGCAATCATTTACCCGAAAGATGTCGGCAAATACGACGCGCTTGATGCGATCAAAATATTCGGCTGCGATGCCGCCGTCGGCTCCTGGGTGACTCATAAAAAGAAACCGCATTTGCCCGACGGCAATATGTACGGAGTTGACGAAGCGGTTTTGTCGCAAAAATTAAAGCGTTATGTTTTCATCGGCAACGAAATCACGCACCAGACAAAGGAATTATTAAGAATTTCAACTCCGAAAGTATATAAATTCGACTGGCTCATTTCGCGCTCGATGAATAAAGAAGCAAACGTAATTTGGGTGTTCGATTTTTGATTTTTATTTATTTATTAAAAATATGAAAAACAGAACCAATCGTGAAATCGTCGCAATTTTAGGCAAAGCGCTGCGCAAGAAAAAAGAGCGTTTGAATTTAACCTGCCGGGAGATTTGCGCGGCGACCGGAGTTTCCTACTCGACGATTAG
>CAXSHW010000025.1:8533-21108 GCA_964237245.1 uncultured Pyrinomonadaceae bacterium | reverse complement strand
CCCGACGCCGATACAATCATGAAACTTGCCTTTTTTCTCGAAATTGACCTCGACCGGTTGATGAGGGACGAAGATGAAACTCAGGCTTCAGTAACTTTTTGCGAAGATAAACCGATTTTGGAAGTAGTAGAAGATCATCTTCGCGCCGACGGCAATTTAACGCCCGAGAACGCTATGCGCCTTCTCGAATTATTTAGCGTCGCATATCGCCAATATGCGGATTTTGATAAGGAAAAAACCGAAAATCAATATGTATAAAAAAACTGATGAAAACGAAAAAATTGATGGAGAATAATTATGTCATTAACTCATATTTGTAACGCACACGACGTTATTTTGAAGCCAGAAGCGAGGCGTCGCAAAAATCTTTTCAAGATGAAAATCCGCGATGCCGTCCTTTCGGCTCCAGAGTGGGCGTTATGGGCGAACGAAAGCGCGGAATGGACAAAAAAAGCGCTCGACCAGCTCGGGCTTTATTGTCATTACATAAATATCAGACCTTCGAGAGGTCAAAGGAGAAAACCGATGAACGCAAAAGATATGGCGGAAAAATGGGAACGATTGATTATGGGTCTCGCGACGGCTCACGACCGCATTGAACGCGATAAATGGGAACACGATATTGACGAATATTTGACGCCGATTCTCTCGGCTCCGGTCAAAGACGTGCGCAAGTTTTTCGCGCTTCTCGTCGGAAGATTAAAGGAAAATAAATCAGTTCCTTTTTTCGTCTGGAGAAGTTTGGAACTCTGGCAGGAAAAGGTCGTTAAAAACTCGGCGGACGAAGCCGTCAAAGAACTAAAAGTCGGCTTGGCGCGAGAAATTGCCGACCTCGTCGAAGAAGACGTAAAGCGCGATATTGGCGAAGCCGTCGTCGGAGCTTTGATGTGGCGCGACCCGAAAACTCTGCGCGATATTAAGAAGACTTTAATCGAAAGCAAAAAGGAAGTGGATGGAGAACCGGCGAAAGTTTCAACCAAAACGCGCGCCGTCGGTCGTCAATCGTGTCTGTTTTTAGTCGTCGAACACAAAGGCAAAGAACAAGTTGTGATGCTATAAAAAACCAAAATATGTAGTTCTGATTCCACGAAATATAAATAAAATTATGCCGAATTCACATAATCAAAATACACAAACTAAAATCCCTCCGATTACCCATCCGCTTGGTTTGTACTGGGAACAACCGGATCGAAATCGAATCTTGCTGGATGAGAAATATGCAGTGATGGATTTGGAGGTTTTTGAGGAGTTACTTGAATATTCGTATTCAAATCCTACCGGAAAATATCTCGGGAAAATGTGGAAAGGAAAGCAAGCCGGGAGATGGTTTTTGTTTTGGTATGACAAAGATGCCGATCCTGCTTATTTAGCTATACCAAACAGAGAAATTTTATTGATTGAAAATGTTGATTAAAAATATGGCAATGGAAATCAAAATCGTGCCGATAACTCAATGGATTGGCAAAAAGAATCAAAATCCGCGCCCGTCGCAATTTCGCGCGACGTATTCGGACACGCTCAAAATTTTGAAATTCGAGCTTGAGAAAGCCGGAATTTACGGTGACTCCGCGCAGCTTCAGATGTTTATCCGTCCCGACGATATGCGTCTTGACGGGAATATGCGCGCGAACTCCAAGCCATACGAGCAAGGCGTCAAACTTGTTTTCCAGCGTTACGGGGAAAAATTCTTCGACAATCAGAAACAAAAATGGAAATGGCGGCTTAAAACCGTTTCCTACCCGTGCGACGCTTTCGACGACTGGCACGACAATCTGCGCGCAATCGCTTTAAGTATGGAAGCCCTGCGCCGCGTCGAGCGGTACGGCGTTTTCAAATACGGCGACATTATGGACAGGCTGGCTTTGCCTTCTGCGGACGGAAAAGTTTCAGATCGTGATATAGCATTAACTTTTCTTTCGATTCATTCCGGTTTCCAGCAAAACGTATTGATTGACCCGAATATTATGAAAATCGCCTATACGAAAGCGGCGACTAAACTTCACCCGGATAAAGGCGGTAGCAACGAAGATTTTTTGAAGCTGCAGGAAGTAAAACGAATTTTAGGAATTTAATTTTTATGAGCAAAACACCGATTGAATGGACCGAACAAACCTGGAATCCGGTTTTACTTGCTGTGAACTTTCTCGTGGCAGTTTCGGCACAATGTCAAGCCGTTAGAAACTTCAAAACGCAGTTCTGGAAATTCAGAAAATTGTTTGATGTGATGCGCGTGAAGATTGCCGCCTTTGATGTCACCGCAATGCTGACAAGTAAAATTGTCTCTTTGGAAAACAAACTTGCGCCAGTCAGTATATTCGACGCTTTTTCTTATTTTTTCGTTCAAAGGTGTAACACCGCCTTTCCAATTCTTATTTCTCTCCCCGCTAGCAGCGCACCCAGGCTCACGCAATTTTGCAGATATTTTCTTTTTGGTTTCAAGTCGGTGAGTTTTATTAAGTCGATTTTTATTATTCAGTCCAGCTTGACTCATAAGTTCGCGCGATTCAAAAGAATGAGTTCTTCCTTTAAAGTACCCGGGTCTGCCTTTTGTGTCTTGTTTGCTTTTAACTCTTTTGCAAAAAACACATTGCGCCGTCAGTCCGTCAAAGCGGCTGTTATCAATGTTGAAATTGTCACGTTTTTGCCAAGAACGACATTTGAAACACCATTTCAAATGTCGGCTCAAATTTTCAAGATATTCATCAACACTTATTCCAATTTTATTCGCTGCTGTTTTAATTGCGCCTTGTTTAGTTTGTGTCATAAACAACCTTTAATCCGTCCATTATATAATAGCATAAATTTAATTAGGAGAGCAACTTAACATGTCAAAAACTAAAATCGAGTGGAGTGAAAGCGTCTGGAATCCGGTGACGGGCTGCCGGAAAATATCGCCCGGCTGTATGCATTGCTACGCCGAAACTTTAGCCAAACGCCTGAAAGCGATGGGGCAGGCGAATTACAAAAACGGCTTCGATTTAACGCTTCAGCCGCACATGCTCGATATTCCGCTGAAGCGCAAAAAGCCGACCGTTTATTTCGTTAATTCGATGTCCGATTTATTTCACAAAGACGTGCCTGACGAATATATCGATAAGGTTTTTGCAGTTATGGCGTTAGCCAAACAGCATACTTTTCAAATTCTGACCAAACGCGGCTGCCGGATGCGGGAATTTTCCTGGAGACTCTGCAAAGAAGGGGTATTAAAAATTGATACTCCTCATGACAATATAAGACTCCCGGAATCTTATCCGCTTCCGAACGTCTGGTTTGGCGTATCTGTCGAAAACCGGGCTATGAAGCAAAGGATTGACCAGCTTAGGCAAACACATGCAGTAGTCAGATTTTTATCCTTAGAGCCGTTATTGCAGGATTTGGGCGAGCTTGATCTGCGCGGCATCCATCAAGTCATTGTCGGCGGCGAATCTGGTTTCAAAGCCCGTCCCGTTCATCCGGATTGGGTTCGCTCGATTCGTGACCAGTGCATTGCCCAAGGCGTCGCTTTTTTTTTCAAACAGTGGGGAGAGTGGTTTCCGGCTACTGAAAAACCTGCGGAAAACGGTAAATGGTCAATCGGAAAAGCAAAAGCTCTATCTCATATTCATTTATGGAAAGATGAAAACGAAAACGTTTCGCTCAAAATAGGAAAGAAAAACGCCGGAAGATTTCTGGACGGCGAAATTTGGAACGAATATCCGAGAATATGAAAAGGAAAATTTAAGGGATTATTTATGCAAAGCATTGAAAAACAAAAGGCTAGAAATACGTTGCCTTTTGAATGAGTAGTAACAATTGACGGCGTTGTCATTCCTCAAAATGAATATGATTGGACTGAGGACGGCAATTTCTATTTTCCCAAAACCATAATGGAACTCGCTCAAACCTATTGTTCGATTCATAAGAATTATAAATTAGGCGACGCGCTTACAGTTTCCTTAAGAATGGAATGGAAAGTTGAACTAATTTAACAAAATGAAACAGGGATTTATTTTGAATTTAGCTTACTGCCGGAATTGTTCGTTCAAAATGACGGACGGGATGTACAGCACGCCTTCGGATTTGAAAGAAGAAGTTGTCGAGATGGTTAAATACACGCATGAATTGCATAACTCAAGTTATCCGGTAAATCTTCGACCCTGCCCGAAAAGCGAGCTTGTAATAAGTTATACGAATTGCATCTATGACTAATAAGAAAATATGAAGCGTTCGACAAGACCGACCGGAATTATCAGAACTTTGCCGTCGCTCTCGGGCAATGCGTCAGTCGGCGCAAAACGGTATGAACTTTCGATTGCGATGCTGGAGCGCGATCAAATTCCGGCGATTTATATCGCGCTCGCTCAAATGCCTAAAATCGAAGTTCTGCATATTTATTTATTGATGGACGGAGAAATAAAAGTCCGCTTGAATATCGCCGGATATGAACCGGGCAGCAAACGCGAGTGCTGGGATAATACGATTAGAAAGCCGAAATTCTGGGCTGTCTGCAGCGCGCCGGTCAGCCGTCCGACAGTTCCGATCTGCAAAAAAGGTTTTCAGGGTTTTCGTTATACCGTAGATTTGTGGTGAAGACGATTATTAATATAAAACTAATATGGAACTCTTAAAAGAAATCTGGTGTCATTTATTTCATGCAGTCTGGATCGAACGCGGCAGACGTTATATTCGCAAGGATTTTATAGTTTATAAAACCGTTTGCTCAAAATGCGGTCATAAATGTTACGACATCTGGTTTGCCGACTAGTTCGTTATTAAACAAAAATATGCACGAAAAATACGACGAATTCGCTCTATTTCAGGCATTAAAGAATTCCAGGTAAGATGTACAAGAAAACAAATTATGTACAAGAGAAACGGTCGAGAGAAACGGTCGAGAGAAATCAAAAATCGAGTTAATTACTGAGAATGGACGAGTTGTATCTTTGTCAAATTGAATCGAATAAATGCGACGCATGTACAAGCAGTCTAATAGAAAATTATGAATACTCGTTGTTATATTTGCGCGACTCCGATTACACCTTTTCAGTGGCACCGGGATTTAGAAGTAAACTGCCCCGTTTGCGGCATTTATAAACCTGATGAAGGATTCTTATTACGTAAAAGCGAAGTGCCTGATGAAATCAGGTATTTAATATCAGGCGCAATTCGGGAAAATAATGAAAGAGGAATTACTCCCTTTATCGTAAGTACAAAAGAACTTTTAAATACAGTTCGCATTCCGCAAAATCCAATTGAAGCGGTCGATTGTATTTTGCTTCACCTAAACAAAACCTTGCCGGTCGGAACTTTTTACGTGCCGCAAACAACTGATTACTCAATTGCATATGCCAAGGATAAAACCGCTTTTTATGAGTATCTAAAAATCGCGGCGGAATTGTCTTATCTAAAACTTGATCAGCTATCTTTTCGCTATAGCATCGGCGCAAAAGGCTGGATGAGGATCACGGAATTATTACAAAATAAAGTTAAATTCGACCAAGCATTTGTGGCGATGTGGTTTAACCCAGGTATGAAAGAAGCATTTACGCTCGGCATTGAACCGGCACTCAAACAAACCGGTTATATTCCTATGAAAATCGATTTAAAGGAACATAACGAACACGTAGATGACGAAATTATCGCCGAAATTCGCAAAAGCGGATTGCTCGTTGCGGATTTTACCGGGCAACGAGCCGGCGTTTATTTTGAAGCGGGTTTTGCATTGGGTCTGGGAATTCCGGTTATCTGGACTAGCCGGAGTGATGAAATAGCTTCAGTTCATTTCGATACGAGGCAATACAATCATATCGTTTGGGAAACTCCCGAAGAATTGCGCACGAAATTAATTAATCGAATTGAGGCGACATTGCCAAATAGAATAAGAAAATGAAAGCAGAACATTTATCACCGGCGCAAATTCTCGCCGTCTCCGCCAATGCGCCCGAAAAGCTGTTCTCGGGCGATGTAACAACAGCAAAAGCCGAATACCGCGCATTAAGTCTAAAATATCATCCGGATCATAATAAAGACCCGGAAGCCGTCCGCGTTTTCCGGCACATCACCGACCTTTATAAAACGGCAGTTGAGTTGATTGAAAATAACGCCTGGCGCGGACGCGGTTTTTTAACTCTTCTAAAGCCGGGACTGATTGATTCGAAACAAATCGAATATCTCAAAATAGTTCCGTTCGAGTTAGGCGATATATATATTGCCGAAACGGAAGTCGTGTTCAGCGTCCGCCGTGAATTTGCCGATTTATTTGAAAATGCCAAAAGACAAATTTATGATTTTCACTGGGCAAACGACCGTATGCGAAGCGAAGTCGAGCGTTATTTGCCGCAAAATCCCGAATACTACTCGACCGGCGATAATTTAGTGATGGTTTTGCCGAAAGCGCCGGATCTCATCCTGCTCGAAGATTTGAGAGTTTATCTCGGCGGCGCGATTGAGGCGAAACACGTCGCGTGGATTCAAAGCAGCCTTCACAATCTCGCCTGTTATTTTAATTTCACCGGCATCGTTCATAACGACATCTCGCCGCATACTTATTTCATCTCGCCCGTCCATCATTACGGCGCGCTGTTCGGCGGCTGGTGGTATGCGCGAAAAGACGGCGAAAAAATAAACGCGCTGCCAAATCGCACGATGAAGCTCGCACCCGCCGACGTGATTCGCCGGAAAGAAGCTGATGCACGCGTCGATTTGGAATTAATCCGTGCGACGGGACGCGAACTTTTGGGAAACCCGAACGGCGCCGAATTGAGAAATAAAACGGATGTTCCCGCCGCGCTCGCCAACTGGTTGAACGGCGCGACGACCGGCAAAGCCGTCGTTGATTACGAGCTTTGGAAATACGTCTTAGAGCAGAGTTATGGGGCTCGACAGTTCGTTTCGCTCAATGTCAATGCGAGCGAGGTTTACGAATGAAAAGGGAAATGATGAAGAAAACAAATTAAATTTGAAAATTAAGGAGAAATTTTTATGGGATATTCACGATGGAGCGATGATGACTGGAAAGGTTACGCAAGAAGCACGGCTTCAAAAAGCACGTCTGAGATTTTCACTTCAAAAACACTAAAACCGGAATTCGATACGGCAAAAATTGACATCCGTGAATCGAGAGATTCTGAGGCAAATCCGCAATCGAACGCGATAATTATCGCCTGCGACGTTACAGGTTCAATGGGCATTCTTGCCGATAATCTGGTCAGAAAAGGCATCGGAACGACGTTTGAGGAAATCTTAAAACGTCTGCCGGTGACCGACCCGCACCTGATGGTGATGGGCGTCGGCGACGTCACCTGCGACCGCGCTCCGCTTCAGGCAACGCAATTTGAAGCCGATATTAGAATCGCCAAACAATTGGAGGAAATTTATATCGAACACGGCGGAGGCGGAAATAACTGGGAATCATATAATTTGCCCTGGTATTTCGCCGCGACGAAAACCGCGATTGACTGCTTTGAAAAACGCGGTAAAAAAGGCTATCTCTTTACCGTCGGCGATGAGGAAATTCCCGAAAATTTAACGCGCGACCAGGTGAAAAAAGCGACCGGAATGGATTTGCAGATGGATTCTATTGCCAACGAGGATTTGCTGACGATGGTCGGGCGGAAATTTCAAATCTTTCATATTATTGCTGAGGAAGGAAGCCACGCCAGAAGTTACGGCGACCGGGTTAGAAGTAAATGGACACAGCTTTTAGGTCAGCGCGCGATTCCGCTTGCCGACCATACGAAATTATCAGAAGTCATCGTCTCGACGATTGAAGTCTGTGAAGGTCGTGATAAGGCTTCGGTTGCCGCCAGCTGGGGCGGAGATACTTCGATGGTCGTCGCCCGCGCCGTCGGCGGTCTCGAAACCGGTTTAGCAAAAACGGATGATGAAAAGGGAATCGTGCGTTTGTAATGTATTCAAAATAATGGCAGCAAGATATCTTAAAAGGTATTGCCATTTCAAATAAAAAAATGGAAGCTAATCTGAAAACAGAACAAGCAATCAAAATGCTTTCAACTCCTCGGGATTGGTCTCTTGAAGAAAGAAGAGTTGTTTTAGATGGTTTGGAAGCTGCTTTCTCCAACTGGTCAAAGGATGAAATCGGTCTCGGCAGTGCGAGCGTTTTATGGTCTGCCAATTACGTGTGTAAAGTTAATGCTGAAGGGCTTAATAAAAGAGCGCCTGAGTTTATTTCATTATTACAAGGTTATCTTCCATCCCTGAAATAAATCATATTAAATTTTATGGCTGAATCGAAAAATAAAAACGCCACCGTCGTAATCGGCGCCGGCTTCGGCGACGAAGGCAAAGGATTGATGACCGATTATTTCGCCGCAAAGAATCCGTCAAATACAATCGTCGCGCGTTTTAACGGCGGCGCTCAAGCCGGACATACGGTCGTGACTCCCGAAGGAACGCGTCACGTTCACAGCCACATCGGAAGCGGTACTCTTGCGGGCGCCGCGACTTATTTGAGCCGTTTTTTCGTCAGTAATCCAATTCTGTTTTTTAAAGAAATTGCGGAGCTTGAAAATAAAAAAATCCCTGTGCCGGAAATTTTCGTCGACGACCGGAGCTTGGTGACGACGCCTTACGATATGCTGATTAACCGGTTCGTCGAAGAATCGCGCGGCGCGAATAAACACGGAAGCTGCGGCGTCGGATTCGGGGAAACCATTGAGCGTTGCCGTCATTTTGAATTTTCGATTGTTGTCGGAGATTTAGCCGAGCCGGATAATTTACTCGAGAAACTCTGTCGCATCCCCGCCGTCTGGCTTCCGCGCCGGCTTAAAGAATTGGGTATTGATTTTTTAACTGCCGAACAGATGGAAATTCTATATGACACGGATTTAAAAAAGAAATTTATCGAGTCGGCAAACCAGTTTTACGAAAAAGTCGGTTGGATACCGCATCCGCGCTCGCTGAGAGATTTCTCGTGCGTTATTTTTGAAGCGGCGCAGGGATTGATGCTGGATCAAACAAGCGAATTTTTCCCGCACGTTACGCGCTCCAGCACGGGACTGAAAAACGCCCTTGCTTTAGCCGAAATTGCCGGGTTTGAATCTTTAGATGCAGTTTATATTACGCGCGCATACGCTACCCGCCACGGCGCCGGACATCTTCCGCACGAAGATCTCGGATTGAATTTCGCGCAAATTGAAGATGCGACAAACGTTGCGAATAAATACCAGGGTCGGATGCGGCACGCGCCGCTCGATTTGAATTTGCTCGCCGAATTCGTCGAGGGAGATTTCCGCTATCACGCTGCCGGCACAAACATTGTTATAAATCCTCAACTTGCCGTCACCTGCCTTGACCAAATCAAGGATAAAGCGGAATATTTTTTCCGCCGCAAGCATTGCAGATCTAATGTCGACGAATTTTTATTTAATATGGAAATCGCCACAGGCATCAATGACGTTTACGAAAGCCGCGGTCCGACGCGCGAAACTATTCTGTTGAAAAAAACAGAAATATTTACCAAAGCCGGTATTCTTTAATAAAAAAGGGGAACTCATGTCGAGTTTCCCTTTTTTTATTTATTGTCAGTTGGATTTTTTATCTCAATAAACACGAATCACTTCGCCGTTATACGGGCTGAATGTGATGCATAATTTTTCATCTTTTCCGAGCGTCGTTTTGGCGCCGGCTTCAAGGAGAATATGTTCGACGGTTTTGGCGCCGATAGTCTGAACGCTTGAATGATTTAACACGCGCGCCCGGTTTACATAACCGTTTTCATCGCGGCGGAGTTCAATTTGATGCGGCGTAAGCAGGTGTTCCTGTTTGATTTCAAGTTCGACCGGCGCGAGCTTTTGCGTTTTAGCCGCCGGTTCGTTTTCGGCTTTCGCAGTTTCCGAGCCGGTCGAACCGTCCGCCGCCGCATTTTTCAAATCGCCGTCCGTATCTGTCTCAGCTTTTTCAGCGTCTTTGTTTTCCGATGACTTTTCCGCCGCTGTTGCTGCTGCCGCCGCTTCATCTGTATCAATTTTTTTATTTTCGACGTCTTCTTTTTTCTTTGCCATAAATTTTCTCCTTAAATAAACTATTCCTTGCAAGAATCGCAATATAACAAATTGCAATCTTTAATTGTTAGGACGGAATGTCGACGATTATCGGTTTATTGTGAACCGCTTTATCGCAGGCAAAATACGTGTGATAAATTCCGATTCTCGCGTTGTAGACGTAAATGCCGTTTGGAGCTTCGCGCGGCGTGATGCTTTCGATTTTCGATAATCTCCAATTTTGCCTGAATTCCTGCACGCGCATCTCTTTTTTCAATTCTCCTATTTTCGTAAATCTCGAAAATTCATCCCAGAACGGATGCGTCCTCGTGACAATCATCAATGCCAAATCGGTCGAGAATTTAACTTCGAGATATTCGAAAACCAGATACCGCATTACCTCTTCAAGTGGACCTGCGCCGATATTATTCGATTCGTCGAACGAGCGAGCCATTTTCCCGATAAAAACGCGGCGTTGTTCATAAAGATCCTTCATCGAAATTGTTTCGCCGGAATAAAACGCGAACAAAGTCTCGCCGCCGAAACAGGAATGACCGCCGACCGGATCGCCGTCATCTCCGCCGCCCCCCGTGCCGCCAGAGCCGCCCGTGCCGCCTGTTCCGGCAAATGTTATTGGCAAAACGTCCGAGACGGGCGAAAATTCACTGTTATTCGACGAATGCGAAACGCGGTAATACTGCGTCACGGGCGCAGATTCAGACGCTTTCATAATATCCGTGAAGTTTCTCAATAAATTGTTCGGATAAATCGCAGCCTCTTCGATATAAGAAACAGCGCCGGTCATCGCCGAGTTTGTCGCGGTTTCAATTTTTCGGAATTTAGCGGCGTCCGTGTAATTTCCGACGCCGATTCTGACCGTCGTATTGGTCGCCGCCGAATACTGCCAGATCGAAGGCTGCGACGTTTCGCGGTTGTAATCGTTTGCTCCGCCCCAGGCGAAAGTGATTGAGGCTGCGTCTTCGATGCGCTGACCGATGGTGACGAATTTCCAGTTTCGCTCGACGCCGCGCTCTGAAGCGTCGAGCGGGATGAATTTTACCGCGTCGTCGAGAAAAACGACGCGCTCGCCTGTTTGATGCGAAGACGAAGCTGCCGGAGAAGTGTTTTTCAATCGCCTGAGCAGATTTGTTCCCGTCCAGCGATTCGGAAAATCGTTGTCGCGCGTCCAGGTGCGAACGGCGACGACTTCATCGCCGGCGGCATACAAATTCGCGCCGTCGGCGATTTGCGCGTCGGTTACGGTTGTGGGCGTCGCGGTTCCGTAAAAATCAACGACGAGGGAGTTTGTCGTATCGACATCTCCCGGATTCCAGCCGTTCGGAACGTCGCCGAGCGCGCCGACGGCGACGCCCATAAACGCCGCTTTCAAGTTGGCGAGCGGTTCCCAGTCCGTTCCGATATAGCGATAAAGAACGGCGCCCGACCAAACGCCCGAAGTTAAATCGCGCGCGCAGGCGGCGGCGTAAATTCCGTTGGTCAAATCTTCGGCGTCGGCAAGAGCCGGAATGTCGAGTAACGTGCCGACCGAATTTGCCGGAATTCCGACGGGCAAGCCGCCCGTCCAGATAAACTCTTCGGGCGTGTCCGAAAGAATAAAAATGTCTTCGCTCGTCGCCGAAATTTCGTAGATTCCCGGAGCCGAGCCGGTTTTCTCTTCGATTCTAAGCAGTTTTAATTCATTTTCAATTTCGACTTCGATGCAGTCGCAGGCGTCGAGATAGGCAAATTTATGCGGCAGGGCGAAAGCAACGGGGACGGATTTATAATAATGTTTCTGCAGCTCGCGCTGGATGATTGAATCGGCTTCGGACGGCAGTAAGGTCGCGTTAATTTGCGATGTTTCGGTTTTTACCGATTGCGTATACGGATAATTGTAAGCAGTTCGGTCGGTGTCGAAATCCGACGGCGCGAGCGGATTGATAAACTGCAGTTCGAGCGTTCGCGTCTCGTCCTGAGATGGATCGGGAACAGTCGCCGTTACGTCGTCAATCGGAGGCGTTGTTTCGCCCTCTTCGACGTAAGCTCCCAGATCGTCTTTGGTGACGGTAGCCCGCGGCGCGCGGTCCGATAAATCCTTGCAGAGGATTTGACCGGCTGAGGTTTCGATGAACGCCAGATTTTTGATCGTCGCCATATCCTCGAAAACTTTTGCCGGCGTTTCGATGTCGGGAACGAAATAACCGCGACTGATTTTGTCTTCGCCGACTGTCAAATTAAGGTCTTCAGGCAGCAGTCCGGCGAGCACAGCTTCGGCAAGACAGATTTCGGAGACGGATTTGCAGATCGTGTTTTCGACCAGCAGTCTGATTTGAGGAATTCGACCGTATTTCGTAAAATCCAGATTTTGCAGGCGGCAGTAAGCCGTATCGCGGAAAGCGGGAGTCGAACCGGAACCGTATCGCCCGTCGAGGTCGGCGGCAATGACGGCGTCAACCGGCTGGTCGGCGCTTCCCGGATAAAACGCCATATTGCAGCCGCCGGCGAGCGTCGCAAACAAAACCGTGTCGTCTTCGACCGGATTTCCGTTATAGCGCAGAGAGGGATTCGCGTCCGGAGTTTTCGGGTCGGGCAGTA
>CAXSHW010000025.1:0-8523 GCA_964237245.1 uncultured Pyrinomonadaceae bacterium | reverse complement strand
AACTTTCGTCAATAATTCCCGTGACGCGAACATTGACGATTTGCTCTACTCCGCCTCCGCCTGAACCGACTGTTCCGCCGTCATTATCACCGCCGCCGCCTTCGCCAATCGTGATTGTTCCGCTCGAATCGGTGAAAATGCTGTATACCGTATCTTCATCCCATTTCATTCGCAACAGACGCAAGCGACCCGCTCCGCAGCCGGTCGCTAAATCCATTTTGTAATTGACCTGGATTGTCGGCGGAGTTTTCGGCGCGCCCTTGCCGCTATGACCTCCGGTAGAGTTAGAGACGGTCGTTTCCGTTTTTCTAATCTCGCTCGCCCAGAATATATTCCCACCGACCAGAACGCCGCCGGGAGATGCGTCGTCGGGACGCGCGCCGTAAATTCTCGGAATCGGCGCGCCGAAAATCGAATCGGTCGCCGTAATCGTTCCGGTTAATTTGCCGTTGATTTGCTGTTTCGGTTTCGGCGCTAAAACACGCGAAACAATATATTGAGCGCCTTGTGTGGCGGCGGAAATCGCCAGTGATATGGCTATTGCCGTTAAAGTTCCGGGGTCGAAGAAAATCGGTTTGTGCTGGCGGTAGTGGGGCATATTTTCCAAGACCCACTCACACCACCACTGAAATCTAATTAAAGTTACTATTACCCAAAGGCGAAGTTTACCCACCCGGAAAGGGTAGACAAACAGCGAATTTTATTGTTAAGAAAACAATATACGCTCACTAAAATTTAGAATTCTTCAATGAATTCAAATATCACAAGACAGGATTTAATAAACGAGGCGAGAAAATACAGAGGCGTAAAATTTGCTCATCAAGGTCGTAATATAACAGTCGGGTTAGATTGCGGCTCCGTTCTCGAAAGCGACTTTGAAGGCTTGGGGTATTCGCGGACTAATTGAGTAAGTTAATAATTGATAATGAAAGAACATTGTTAAAACCCAACCCAATCTATTGGTTGGGTTTTTCTTTTACAAGAAGAAGATTTTGCGACTTGATTTGTTTAGCGTCAATAATCGTTGTTTTTTTAAGTTGTAATTCAGCTTGTGATTGCGGTATTTCTGTTAAAACGTGAGTTTGAGCAAACCCGCCACTTGAAACCGTTAAAAGGACAAAATATAATTCACCTGATTTTGTTTCTATAGTAATTTCCGAATCGTCTTTATTTGTTTTAAATGAATGACTTCCTGAAATGAGTTTTATTCCGACAAAATCTCCTTGCTTGATTTCAAACGATTCTTTGCCGTCAATAAAAATCGAACGAGCGCGATTATAAACTCCGCCTTCCTTTAATCGATAAATATAAACAATTACAGGCGTATCCTTGTCGGGCGGAGGGGCATATTTCCAAGTTCCGTCATTGCCGAGAATTACTTTTTTGCCGTCTGATGTTGTGGCGGTTGCTTGCCCAAAAACAACGCCGCAAAAAAATAAAGCTAAAATAAATCCGAATAAGAATTTCATTTACGGATTGTAAAACGATTTTATGAAATCTGTAAATAAAACTTAGTGCAGGTATTTTCCAAAACCAATGATGTCGAATTAATCAAATCCGGTAATTTACGTAAAAAGGTAAATATGTGGTGTTTTTCCCTTTCAAATTATGCTTTCTCTATTGCATCAGACACCTAATCCGCGCACGCGCCATCCTTTCAAAGTAGCTTTTGAAAACGGAGCTGACAAAGGGTGTTCGGAAACTCCGTAAACAGGCTGGGCGTCTATCACCCAGTAGCGCGTTCTTTCAAATTTAGTGACGATTGCAATATGACGCGTTCCTTCCCCGTTTTCGTAATCAAATGAGAATAAATCACCCAACTTCATCTCTGAACCGTTGAAATTGTGCGGATATTTCGACTCAAAACCGAGGAAATCGGTATGCGCTTCGAGCAGTTCGTCGAATCTACCGTCAATTGGAAACGAAGCGTAGCCGAGTTCTTCGAGTTCGGTCAGACCAAGCCGGCGGGCGACGACGAGAATAAGCCCGCCGCAGTCGAGGAATTTCTCGCTTCGTCCCTGATGCGAAAACGGCGTGTTTCTGTATTCTCTCGCAATCTCGATAAATTTGGCTCGTGAAACCGGCATAAATTTATTCGGAATTTTTTTACTATTCCGGTATTTTTAAAAGTTTTCCTCTGCCCGGCAAGCAGAAAAAGCCCCGATAATTTTCGCCGTTCCCGTAGCGGTCGCGGCAAACGTCGATTTTTCTGCTGCAGCCGGTCGTCAATCTCAACCGGTCGCCTGCCTGAATTTTATAAAACGCGGCATTGAAAAGCGTGATTCCGCCGCCGATATTGGTCAAAATCTGCTCGGTCGCTCCGGCGTTTTCGCCGGTTAAAAATTCGCATCTTCCGCGCTCGTATAAATCATCGGGCGGAATTGTGATACTCGGCGACGCCGGTTTGATGTTTTCGTTGAAGGTGACGTAAAACTGCTGCCGGTTGACGCTCGCTTCGACCGTCGCCGTCACCTGAATTTTATAGCCGTCTTGCGTTAATCCCGATAAATCGACCGCGCAGCGCGCGTCTCCGAGTTCGACGACATCGCAGTCGGATTGGAAAGTTCGACCCACCGGCTGGGCGAGCTTCGATGATAACGACAGCAGTTCCGGCGTCGCCGAGTATTTTCCGATTTTCACCTGACCGATAAATCCGACTCTTCTTTCAGCCGGTCCCATCGATAAATCCTTGTAATTCATCACGCGATATTCGACTCGCGCGCCCGACCATTTTTTCGAGCGAAGAGTTTTCGATGAAAACAAATCCGAATAAACGGCGGTCACTTCCAGGTTGTCCGGCTTCAAATCTTTGGTCGCCTGCATCCGCGACGGCGTAATCGGATAAGCGTAATAGGTAATTCCGTCCAAAATTTTATTGCGCGTTCCGTTCCAGACCGCCAGCACATCGCCGTCGGCGGCGGTAATTTTCAAAAAAACCGCTAAAGTTACCGAGCCTGACAGATGCTCGATCATTTCATCGGAAATTCCGTTTGTCTGATTCATATAACCCACCGTTAATAAAACCGTCGCTTTGCGCGCAAACACGATAATGCTCGGAATTCTGTTTTAACTCATTCAAGTTTTTGACTTCATAATTGCTCGTTACATTTTATTATTTATTGCGTAAAATCAAACGCTGATTTGTCTGCGCTTCTTTAGTAACCCGTCAAATTCGATTCCTGCTTGAAATACTGCTCGTTGCCCGCGCGTTCGGATAAACTCAATTCTCTGTTGTAAATCGCTATTTCGCCGACACGGGCGATGAGCGGCAGGTTGTCGACATTTCTGCCGAATTTAGGGTTAGACGGAAACACCGCCGCGCCCAAAGTTTCCTGAAATTCAATCTTCGTATCAATTCTCGTGATGTGACCGTTTACGCCCGCCGCCGCTTTGAAATGCAATAACCTGCGACTGTTGAGCAGACCATTGACAGGCGTGAAAATCTCTCGTTGTGAGGCGGTTTTGCCGAAAGTGTTTCCGATCTGGTTTTGACCGCTGGAACCCGTCAAAAAGTCGCTGTTTGACCCGCCGCCCATATACGAGAGTCCGATAGCACCGCCGGTTGACGCGCCGAGTTCGAGGGCGATAAAAATTTCAGCCGCCGAGAGTGACGCTAAAATGTTCGGCAAACTGTAGGATGTCACCGCGCCGCCCGCGCCGAAGAGAAGACCGCCCGCGCCGCCGAACGCCGAAGCGTCAAACGTCGCCGCCGTTCCTTCCGCCGCCCAGTGGTTATTGGAGCCGCTCGAATCGGTAATTTGAGTGATTGCCGCGCCGTTTTCGTCCGGTATGTCGAGCGGTCTGAAATTATAAATCAGCCCGCGTGTCGAGAGAATCGCCGGAGGTGGTATGACCTGCGCCTGCGTGACAAATTCGGTTCTGTCCGCGCCGGTGATTTTGCCGTCAATAGATTTATGCGTGATTACCTTACTTCCCGCGCCGACGATAACCAGACCGTTTTGCCGTCCCGTGATATTGCCGTCGTATAAATTATTGTTTGAATTTGGCGTTTCGGTGATTGTGCTGTCCAAACTTGCCGTCAAACGGTTTCCGATGAAATCGTTGTCGTGGATGTTGGCGTCCCCGGCGTAGAAGCCGCCTCCCTGCCATCTGCCGTGCCTGATTGCCGCGCCGCCGACGGGCTGTCCTTTTTGTCCGATTTTATTAAATGAAACGTCGTTGCCGAAACATTCGCCGTCCATATCGAGGGTTGAATACTGATTCGTCGGGTTTTTAATCGTGGAGTGTGTGATTGTTGAATTTTTCAGATTTTTCAGCATCATCGGCGATGTCGGAGTCAACCCGCAGTCAACCAGTCTGTTGTATGCCGCCAATATATTTTCGCCCGAAAGAAGCATTCCGATTCCCGTAGACTTTTCGACGTAATTATTGACAAGACTCAATTTTTTCGCGCCGCTCGCGCCAGCCGGGTAATCAATGTGGATGCCGCCCGTCATCGCGCCGACGCCGGTCTGGTTGCCGTAAAGCTCGTTATTGGAAACCGACCCGCCGCTCGACAAAGTTTCGACCGGATTATTGATGGCGATGGCGACAAGGTATTCATTGCAATCACTCAAATCGAAAATGTTGTTATCGAGATGGAAATTGACATTTCTCTGTGATATATCGTTCGTATTTGCTTCAAAATCAATAATCGCCCCGTTCGAGGTCACTGTTTTACAGATTGCCGAATTTGCCGTATAAGTTCCCGCACTCGTCGCGTTGAACGGAACTCGGATTGAAGTTCTCGAAGGCGCGTCAACAATATAATAAGTGCCGTTGATGCCCGGCATTCCGAGAGCGCCGGAAATTTGCGTTAAGCTGCCGCCCGATGCGTTGTGTTCCTCGCTGAATGTTATGACCGCAGGGTTGGTATTCGAGACGGAAAGAATTTTCAAAGGACGTTTGCCCGGATTTTTGATAAGGTTATGGTCTATCCACAGATTTACGCTGTTAATAACTGCGATGTGCTGCGAAGATATATTCTCCAGTATATTTCTGAAAAAATAATTATCTTCGGCAAATTCTCTGCCTATTGTTAAAGAGCTAGTGAGGTTTGAAGCATTCGCGCCGTATTGGATGTTGTAACCTGAAAGCCCGTTAAACCAGCAATGGTGAACTTTTGATTTTTTTGTATTAAACAGCGCGATACCGCCGCAGTCCTGCGATATTTGATTACCGCGATAACCCACAAACTGTATTCCGGCAACTTCAATTCCTTCGTTCACTCCCGCAAAATAGCCGCCGTATTCCGAAGCAAGCGGTCCGCCCGAAAGACTCAGAGCGTATTTATTGGCAATCAAAATATATTCGTGAAGATTTGTGGTTGACGAACCCCACGGCACCACTGGTTCGAAAATTCGCGTGTTCCAGCCTTGCCCCCGAAAGCACGAGTATTTGTCGGCATACATACGTTTTCCTTGCGTGAATTTATAATCGCCGTCGAAAAACTGTATGGATTGTCCTGCTTTAGTAACGATATGCTGCTCTAAAGTGTCGCCTTCACGAACCCGAACAACGCCCGGATTGTCGCCGAATTCTCCGAGACAGGTTGCGATTTTTTCGGCAAGCGTCGAGCCGACTTTTTGATTATTAGCTTCTTTGACGCCCGGGATTGTGTTGTAGTCAAAAGGAATATCCGCGCTGGTTATTTGCTTTGCCATAATTTCAGTCCTCTTTTTGCTCTAATAATTCATTATATTTCCGCTTGAATCGGTCATTACGTCCGCGCCCGTATCGCCTGTTGTCATAGTGTCCGCGCCCGTCCCTTCGCTTGGCGGCGGCGCGGAATTAGAGACAGCGGCAGTTGTCCACGCCGAAAAGGTTTCGGCGCCGGTCGTATTTCCTGCGGAGGCAATCGGTTTGACCGAAAAACGAATATATTTTCCGGCATCCCCTGCCTGCAAAACGTAAGTTATCGAGGTAGCGCCGGTGATTGCGGTCGCATTTGTGCCGGTTGAAGAATCGGCTCGATACCATTTGAATGTGGAAGTTCCCTCCGCATTCGATTCGGCGTCGGCGTAAACGTAACTGCCGGTCAAGGTTTGCCCGACGGTTTTCGTTCCCGAAATCGCAACGCTTGAAGCCGTCGGCGCGGCATTGCCGCCGGTTACGGTGTATGCGGGAAACAAAAGCCACGCGCTCGCATTTCTGCCGGAGGCGGATTTGACTCGAACGCGGACATCTCCCGCCGCGTAGTTGGCGTTTCCGACATCAACCGGATTAGTCGTCGCGTCGGCTGTCGAACCGCCTGCGTTGACCGAATATTCGTAATCTGATTGGGAAGGAAATCCGACGGCGTTTGTCCATCCGGCGGTGTTAAGCGAGTCATCGGCGGTCGCGTTCGTCGGTGCCGGAGGAGTGACATTGGCGACTGCCGCGCTCGTCCAGGCTGAGAAAGTTTCAACGCCGGTAGAAGTTCCGCTCGAAGCCACCGGCGTAACCGAGAACCTGATAAATTTTCCCGCGTCGGCAGCTTGCAAAAGATAATTTGAATTTGTCGCGCCGCTGATTACGGACGCGCCCGCGCCGCTCGATGAATTTGCGCGATACCATTTATAAACGGACGCGCCTTCGCTGTTTGATTCGGCGTCAGCGTAAACATAACTGCCGGTGAGAGTTTGCCCGACGGTTTTCGTTCCTGAAATCGCAACGTTTGACGCGGTTGGAGCGGCATTTCCTGCGGTTGCCGTAAATGCCGGGAAAAGCAGCCACGCGCTCGCATTTCTGCCCGGCGCCGCTTTGACTCTGACGCGAACCTGACCGAAGGCGTAATTGGCGTTTCCGACGCCAATCGGATTGGTCGTCGCGTCGGCGTGACTCGCGCCGAAATCAACCGAATATTCGTAATCGGTCGTGAGCGGAAAGTCAGATGAATTCGTCCAGCCGGCGGCGTTCTGCGCGTCATCGGCGGTCGCGTTGGTCGGCGGCGCCGGCGTTATGTTTCCGGTGAAAGACATCGAAGGCGTGATGCCGAGTTCGACGGGAAGCAGTTCTTCGACCTGAATATTGAATTCGCCGATTCCGCTTTCGTCTATTTTGAATTTTTGCCAGTCTTCAACAAAGGTGACGGGCGTGTGAAAAACGCCGGTTGCCGTAATAAAATGATTGGCTGCAGGGGCGTTTTGAAATTCGAGAATGCCGAGATTGTAGTAAAAATTCGCGGTTCCGAACTGAGAGCCGAAATCAATCGAAATTCCCGCAGTCAGCGAACTGCCGCCGCCGCCCGGACTGCCTGCGACGATTTTTGAAACCAGAATTTCATCGGGGCTTGAATCGGCGGCAAGCGTGAAAAGGAAGTCGTCAAAGCGCGAAGGCTTGACCAGCCACCTGAGGTAACTCGAGGTTTCATCGGCGAAATATTCGATGATAAAAAATCGTTTCGTCGAGCCGTCCGACGGCGAGCGGACGATTTCTCCGCTCGCCGCGTTTAATTGTCCGAGACGCTCGAAATCAATCGAATAAGCATCGGGAGCAAGAAAACGAAAACCTCTCGCCATTCCCTGGCGCAGTACGGCGAATTGACGAAGAGCTTTTTGTCGCGCGGGAATGAGTTCCTGGTAATCGACTTGATAGCGAGAGATGAAATCTTCACGATTCGCGGCGCGATGACTGACTGCGCCGCCGGAGCCGGAACGAATTATCGCCGTCGCGAACTCGGGACCGCCTTCGGCAATCGCCGAATATGAAGTATCAAGCAAGACCTCATCAAAACTGGTAGCCATCAGTCGTAATTTTTAACAAAAACGACTGCTTTAATGTTTTCGTCATTTGGTCGCGCTCGAAATTCCGGCGATGGTGTGCTGCGCCATCTGCCTGGCTGATTTTGCCGGAACCGTTCCGCGCGGCGCGTGAATGGTCTGGTTAATAGTATTGGTTTGATTGATAATCGTTTGACCGGATTTTCTGCCCGCTAAAATTTCTTCCGAATCCTGGTGATTGAGGATCGTGCCGCTTCTTCCTGCGAAAAACAATTCCGGTCCGCGTTCGCCGGTCAAATAGGTTTTTCCGCTTTCGACCGGTCCGCCGAGCGCGCGCGCTCCGCCGATTTGCCCGCCGGCTTTGAAACCGCCGCCGCCGCTACTGCCTCCTCCGCCGAGACTGCCGCCGAATACCGCTCCGGCGGCGGAGATAGCAAAATTTAAAAACGATGCCAGCCCGCTGTGTCCGCCGGTAGTTTCGGCTGTTTGACTTCCGCCGCAGCCGCATTCGGCAGCCCCCTTTTCACAGGTCACGGCTAGTTTTTTCATTGCCAAATCAAGCATATCGGAAGAATCGGCGGTATTTAATAAACTCGTCGTCGTCATCTGGCTTGAATCCGAAAGCGCGCCGAGCGTCGCGTCAATAGCGGTGTCGCGCGAACTGCTTGCGCCGGTCAGAAGCGTTTCGGCGTCTGCTTTTTTGCCGCCGGACAAATTTGTCGGCAAACCGAAAATCTCGCCCAATGAACCTCCGCCGTCCGCC
Organism: uncultured Pyrinomonadaceae bacterium; assembly: GCA_964237245.1. Lineage (GTDB taxonomy): Bacteria > Acidobacteriota > Blastocatellia > Pyrinomonadales > Pyrinomonadaceae. Next base: position 60 of record CAXSHW010000025.1, on the reverse strand, counting down.
GTAGAGAAGTTGAACAATTTTCCGAATACTTTATCGAGCGCGAGTTTTGCCAGTCCTCCG
>CAXSHW010000024.1:38717-50711 GCA_964237245.1 uncultured Pyrinomonadaceae bacterium | reverse complement strand
TGCAAGGCACGGGCGGCGTTTCGATTTTCGCTTTGCAATTGGCGAGCGTTCTCGGTTGTCAAATTATTGTAACGTCGAGTTCCGACGAAAAATTGGAAAGGGCGAAAGAATTAGGCGCAACCGATTTTATCAATTATCAAACAACCGAAGATTGGGACAAAAAAGTTCTCGAATTGACCGAAAAACGCGGCGTTGACACAATCGTCGAAGTCGGCGGCGCGGGAACGATGCAGAAATCTGTAAATGCCGTGAAAACCGGCGGACATATCGCTGTTATCGGTGTTTTGTCGGGCAAAGGCGACTTTAATCCGACTTCGATTTTGATGAAATCCGTTTGTTTGCAGGGAATTTTCGTCGGCTCGCGGCAGATGTTTGAAGATATGAACCGCATATTTTGCCAGCATACGCATTTGAAACCCGTGATTGATGAAACTTTTGAATTTAATGAAGTGAAAGACGCTTTGAAACGTATGGAAAGCGGCTCGCATTTCGGTAAAATTGTGGTGAAGATTAATTAGCCGCGAACAAGCACGAAAGAGACACGAAAAAAGAAATGAAACCACAGATTTTCACGGATAAACACAGATTTTTAGGAGATAGGAAAGGTAAATCATTTTTTGTCTCTATCTTTTCCTTATCCGTGTTTATCTGTGAAAATCTGTGGCTAAAACGGTTTCAATTTGCGTGTTTTGCGTGTTTGTTCGTGGCTCAAAAAAAATTGGAGGAAAATTATGGATGGATTAAACGAACCGGCAGAGCCGCGAAAAGGTATTGCCGCTGAAAATTGGGCGGAATTTTTGCGCGATTTTGCGATGCGAAATAACGGTCGGCGAGCGCGTTTTGATGCTTTTAGAAAGGACGGAACAACTCAGGAAGAGTCAATCGAAGCGCATCTCGAAGACGCGAAATTAATTTCCGACGGCAACGCGAAAAACGTCGAAATTATTCGCATTGAACGCGGCGACAGCAACGCCGAAAAAATAAAAGACACGGTTACAAACGTGCGCCGAATCACCGTGCAGTTTGACACCGACGGCAGCGAAGACGCGCTTGAAATTACCGACGATCAAGATACGTTGGTCAGTTTGCGGCTCGAATCGAAAGTTGACGGCAATTCATAAAATTTATGGAAATAGTTGAGGCAAAAATTCAATATTACGCGGAAAAATTCACGTCCGGCGAAAGCGATTTGCTGACCGCGCTTTTGGAGAAAACCTACGCCGAAAGAGCGGACAGAGAAATGCTTTCGGGCTTTTATCAAGGGCGACTTTTGGCAATGCTCAGCAAAATGCTGCGCCCGCGAAGGATTCTGGAAATCGGAACTTTTATGGGTTATTCGGCGCTTTGTCTGGCGGAAGGTTTGACCGACGACGGCAAAATTTTCACGCTCGACGTTGAACCGGAAACGAATGAAATTGCGAAAAGTTTCTGGGCAAAATCCGGTTACGCGGACAAAATCGAATCGTTTTTGGGAAATGCCGCCGAGATAATTCCGGCGCTCGATGAAATTTTCGACCTGATTTTTATTGATGCCGACAAACCTGCGTATGCGAATTATTACGATTTGGTTTTTCCGAAAACAAGAATCGGCGGCGTGATCGTCGCCGATAATGTTCTGCGCGACGGCAAAGTTTTAGACGTTTCAAACGGCGACGAAAACACAATCGCGCTGCACAAATACAACGAAAAAATTCAAGCGGACGAGCGCGTTTCAAACATTCTTTTCGCCGTGCGCGACGGTTTGATGATTGCGCGAAAGGAAAAAGATTAAAGGAGAAATCTATGTATGTCGTATCGGGAGCGACCGGACACACGGGTTCGGTGGTTGCCAAAACATTGTTAGAAAAAGGCTTGCCTGTACGCGTAATCGTTCGCAGCCGGGAAAAAGGCGCCGAGTTTTTCAAACTCGGCGCGGAAGTCGCGGTTGCCGATTTGCAGGACGCAGACGCTTTAACAGAAGCGCTGAAAGGCGGGAAAGTTTTATATTTAATGAATCCGCCGAATTCTCAATCGGAAGATCAGTTTGCGGAATTGGAAAAAAACATTAAGGCTTTTCAGACGGCGATTGAAAATTCATCGCTCGAAAAAATCGTCGCGCTGTCGTCAATCGGCTCACAGCTTTCGTCCGGCACGGGAAATATCTTGACGACTTACAAACTCGAACAGGCGCTCGGAAATTCACACATTCCCGTAACTTTTGTCCGCGCCGGAAGTTTTATGGAAAACTGGAACGCAAGTTTGGAAATGGCGAAAACGAACGGCATTTTGCCGAGTTTTTATCAGCCGCTGAAGCGAAAAATCCCGCAAGTCGCCGCCGCCGACATCGGGCGCGTCGCCGTAGAAGCGATGCAGGAAAAAACGACGGGCAAAGAAGTCAAAGAACTTGCCGGATTTTGGACTTCGCCCGACGAAACCGCCGAAGCTGTCGGCAAAGTTTTGGGCAAAGAAGTCAAAGCTGTTGCTGTTCCCGAAGAACAATGGCTGGACATTTTGAAAAATCACAATTCACCGAAAAATGCCTGGTCGCTCGCGGAAATGTTCAAAGGATTTAATTCGGGACATATAAAATTTGAAACTGAAAATCAGATTGCCGGAAAAGTCACGGTCGAAGATTTCGTGCGTGAGGCTCTGAAATAGATTTTACGGCTGAGAATCGGAAACAAAAGCTGTGTAACGGTTTAGTTATTGCGAGAAAATAATAAGTATAAGGAAAACAAAAATTATGGCAGAAGAAATTTACGAAATTCCCGTGAAAACGATTGACGGAAAAGAGACGGATTTGAGCGAATACAAAGGCGAAGTTTTATTGATTGTCAACGTCGCTTCAAAATGCGGTTTGACGCCGCAATATGCGGGTTTGGAAAAACTCTATGAAAATTATCACTCGAAAGGTTTTGAAGTTTTAGGCTTTCCCGCCAACAATTTTATGGGACAGGAACCGGGAACGGAAGAAGAAATCAAAGATTTCTGTTCGATAAATTATGATGTGAAATTTCCGCTTTTCTCGAAAATTTCCGTCAAAGGCGCAGACCAAAACGAGCTTTACAAATACCTGACGACGACCAAACCGGACACGGACGTAAACGATGGCGCATTTGAAGCGAAACTGAAAGGTTACGGTTCGACGCGCTCAAAACCGAACGAAGTTTTATGGAATTTTGAGAAATTTTTAATCGGTAAAAACGGCGAAGTCGTCGTCCGTTTCGCGCCGGACGTAACTGCCGAAGACGAACGCTTAATTGGAAAAATTGAAGAAGAATTAAAAAAATAAGAAATTAGCCACGAAAAGACACGAAAAGACACAAAAGTTTTTTCAAATTTATTTCGTGAAAATTCGTGTTTGTTCGTGGCAAAAATAATTATGGAAAAGAGAAAATTCGGCAAAACCGATATGGATTTCAGCATTCTCGGCTTCGGCGGCGCGGAAATCGGCTACGACGATTCGATGACACGGGAAACCGCAAGCGAATTGTTGAATTCCGCGCTTGACGCCGGATTAAACGTGATTGACACGGCGGCGGCTTATAAATCTTCGGAAGAATTAATCGGCAGCGCCGTCGGAAAAAGGCGAAATGATTATTTTCTGCTGACCAAATGCGGCGCGCTCGACGCTTTTACGCGGTTTGATTGGTCGAAAAAAGGAATTTTGGAAACGATTGAACAGAGTTTGCGCGCATTGAAAACCGATCATCTCGACATCGCGCAGCTTCATAGTTGTTCGTCGGAAATCCTGAAACGCGGCGAAGCGATTGAAGCGCTGCAAAGAGCGCGGGAAAAAGGTTACACCAGATTTATCGGTTATTCGGGCGACAACGAAGACGCGCGAACGGCGATTGAAATGGATGTTTTCGATTCGTTTCAAACTTCCGTTTCAATCGCCGATCAATCGGCGATTGACGGAAATATTCCGCTGGCGAAAGAAAAAGGTTTGGGAATTATCGCCAAACGTCCGATTGCCAACGCCGTCTGGCGGCACAACGAAAAACCTGAGAGTTCGTATCATCACGAATATTGGGACAGAATTCAGAAATTAAAATTCGATTTTCTCAAAAAATCTCTGGAAGAAGCGACGGCAATCGCATTGAGATTTACGATGACGATTCCGGGCGTTGACACAATGATTGTCGGCACGACAAAACCGAATCGCTGGCAGGAAAACGCGAAATACGTCGCCGAAGGAAATTTGTCAGACGAAGAATTTGAAGCGATTCGTGAACGCTGGAACGAAGTCGGCGGCGATTGGAAACAGATGACATAGGAAATTAGCCGCGAACAAACACGAAAATTCACGAAAAAAAGAAATGAAACCACAGATTTTCACGGATAAACACAGTTTTTTAAGAGATAAAATTGATAAATTATTTTTGTATTTGTCTTTTTCTTATCTGAGTGAATCTGTGAAAATCTGTGGCTAAAAAATTCTTTTCGTGAATTTTCGTGTTTGTTCGTGTTTGTTCGCGGCTAAAAAATTATGAGCAAGAGAATTTATGAGCAAATTATTTGAAAGATATAAATTAAGAGACGTTGAATTTCGCAATAGAATTTGGGTTTCGCCGATGTGCCAGTATTCGAGCGCGGACGGAATGCCGACGGATTGGCATCTGGTTCATCTCGGAAGCCGCGCGGTCGGCGGCGCGGCGCTTGTGATTCAGGAAGCGACGGCGGTTTCGCCCGAAGGCAGAATTTCGCCGTCCGACGCCGGAATTTGGTCGGACGCGCACAGCGAAGCGTATAAGAAAATTACGGCATTTATAAAATCACAAGGCGCGATTGCGGGAATTCAACTCGCGCACGCCGGACGAAAAGCGTCAACCGCCGCGCCTTGGAACGGCGGCAAAAAAGTCGAAATAGAAAACGGCGGTTGGGAAACTGTCGCGCCGTCGCCGATTAAGTTTTCCGACGATTATCCGATGCCGCGCGAGATGACGAAAGCCGACATCGAAAAGGCGACGAATGACTTTGTCGCGGCGGCGAAACGCGCTTTGGTTGCAGGTTTTGAAGTCATCGAAATCCACGCCGCGCACGGTTATTTGTTTCACGAATTTCTTTCGCCTTTGTCAAACAAACGAACTGACGAATATGGCGGAAGTCTTGAAAATCGGCTGCGTTTTCCGCTCGAAGCCGCGCGAAAAGTGCGTGAGACAGTTCCCGAAAATCTGCCGGTTTTCGTTCGCATTTCGGCAACCGATTGGACGGAAAACGGTTGGGATTTAGAGCAGTCAATCGAGTTTTGCCAGCGTCTGAAAGAAATCGGAATTGATTTGATTGATGTTTCGACAGGCGGAAATGTGCCGAACGCGCGCATTCCGGTCGCGCCGAATTATCAAGTCGAATTTGCGGCGGAAATTCGCAAACAAGTCGGCATCGCAACCGGCGCAGTCGGGATGATTACCGAGCCGAAGCAAGCCGAAGAAATTTTGCAAAAAGGCGAAGCGGACGCGATTTTGATGGCGCGTGAATTTTTGCGCGAACCTTATTTCGTGTTTCGCGCGGCGCGTGAATTGGGCGCGAAAATTGATTATGTGCCGAAGCAATACGGACGCGCCATTCAAATTGAAAACGCGCAGGAAGTAAAAAGCGCGAAAAGCTAAAGAAGCGCAAAAGTTTTGGGTTTAACAAAAATAAAATTATGAAAGCAATCAGAATTCACGAATTTGGCGGCGCGGAAAATTTGCGCACGGATGAAATCGAAAAACCGACTCCGAAGGCGGACGAAGTTTTAATCAAAACGGCGGCTGCCGGAATCAACTACGCCGATATAATGCTCAGGCAAAATAAATATCTTTTTACGCCGGATTTGCCGTTCACGCTCGGTTTTGAAGTCGCGGGAACTATTGAAGAAGTCGGAACAAGCGTTGAAAATTTAAAGGTCGGTCAGCGAGTTTTAGCGACGATTCGCGGCGGTGGTTACGCCGAATATGCCGTTGCCGATTGGCGGACGGTCGTTCCGATTCCCGACGATCTGGATTTTTCAAAGGCGACGGCTTTGCTCGTTCAAGGCTTGACCGCGCTCGGTTTATTAAAAGATTTGAAATCGGGTCAGACGATTTTGATTCACGCGGCGGCGGGCGGTGTCGGCACGCTGCTCGTGCAGTTAGCTAAATCCAAAGGCGCGAAAGTTATTGGAACTGCTTCGTCGGCTGAAAAGCTCGAAAAAGCGGCGAGTTTGGGCGCGGATGTCGGAATTAATTATACGGAAAGCGATTGGACGGACGAAGTTTTAACGGCAACGAACGGCAAAGGCGCGGATTTGATAATCGAAATGGTCGGCGGCGAAATCGGAAAACAAAACCTGAAATGTCTGGCGACGGGCGGCGCGATGATTGTTTACGGCGCGGCGAGCGGCGAAGATTTTCAGATTTCCGCGCTCGGTCTTTTGGGCAGAATGCAGACGGTCAAAGGCTACAATTTGAATCTCGAAACACGCGAAAATATGGCGGCGTTTACGAAAGAATTGATGACGCACGTCGCGGAAAATCGTCTGGAAGTTATCGTCAACGAATTTCCGCTCGAACAGGCGAAAGAAGCGCATCAGGCGCTCGAAGGCAGAAAAACGATGGGCAAAGTCGTCTTAACCGTTTGAAATTTTTGAGGAGAAAATTCAAGTGAAAATCGGAATAATCGGCGCGGGACACATCGGCGCGAACGCCGCGAAACTTTTCGTCAAAGCCGGACACGAAATCGTTATCGCCAATTCGCGCGGCGCGGAAACCTTAACAAATTTAGTCGCTGAAATTGGAGAAAACGCGCAGGCGGTTTCAGCCGAAGAAGCGACGAAATTCGGCGAAATCGTTTTCGTTTCGATTCCGTTCGGCAAATATAAAACGCTTCCGGCAGAAGCGCTTGCGGGCAAAATCGTTATTGATTCAAACAATTATTATCCTGACCGCGACGGGAATTTCGCCGAACTTGATGAAGACAAAACGACTTCGAGCGAAATGCTCGCCGAACATCTGAAAGGCGCGAAAATCGTCAAAGGTTTCAACACGATCTGGTTTGGACATTTGAAAACGCAGGGCGATACGAATTTGCCGCTTGAGGAACGCCGCGTAATTTTTATCGCGGGCGACAACGCGGAAGCGAACGAAACAGTGGCAAAGTTGATCGAAGAAATCGGTTTTACCGCTTACGACACGGGAACTTTACGCTTTGGCGGAAAAACGCAGCAACCCGGAACAGCCGTTTATAACCGCAATCTGACTTTAAGCGAAGCGGGCGCGATTTTGGGTTCGGAAGGTTATTAAAAACTATCTCAAAAATCAAAAAATCTAAATTTTACATTTTAAATTTTTAATTTTCTTTTGAAAAAAATGAAGAATTTAGAATGTAAAATTTTTGATAAATTCAATATTTTCGAGATAGTTTCTAAAAAAATTATTTGTAAGAATTTGGTGATTTTATGAATCAGTTTTCCGACATTCCGTTTTCGGTTTTGGACTTGTCGCCGGTAAATCTCGGCTCGACGCCTGCCGAATCATTCCGCAATTCTTTGAGTCTGGCGCGGCACGCCGAAAAATTGGGTTACAAGCGTTTCTGGCTTGCCGAACACCACAATATGACGGGCATTGCGAGCGCGGCAACGTCGGTTGTCATCAGTTATATTGCCGCCGGAACGACTGAAATCCGCGTCGGCGCGGGCGGAATTATGCTGCCGAATCACGCGCCGCTCGTGATTGCCGAACAATTCGGAACGCTCGAAAGTCTGTATCCGAATCGGATTGATTTGGGTTTGGGACGCGCTCCCGGAAGCGACCGCGCAACCGCTCACGCTCTGCGCCGGACTCTGCACACGGACGGCGACGATTTTCCCGAATTATTGGGAGAATTGCGCTTCTTTTTCCGCGAGCCGGTTGAAAATCAAAGAGTTCGTGCTGTTCCGGGCGCGAATTTAGACATCCCGATTTGGCTGCTCGGTTCGAGCGGTTTTTCAGCGCAGCTTGCCGGTGAATTGGGTTTGCCGTTTGCCTTCGCCGGACATTTTTCGCCCGAATTTATATTGCCGGCGTTTGAAATTTATCGTCGCTGGTTCACGCCGTCGGACACGCTTGAAAAACCTTATGCGATGCTGGCTCTAAACGTTATTGCCGCTGAAACTGATGCGGAAGCCGAATTTTTGGCAACGACACAGTTTCAAGCGTTTCTGCGGATGGTTCGCGGAACGCCCGGTGAAATGCTGCCGCCGGTTGAAAATATGGGCAAAATTTGGACGCCGCAGGAAAAAGCGATGGTTGACACGCGCGTCGGCGGTTCGATTATCGGCAGCGCGGCGACCGTCAGGCAAAAATTGGAAAAGATTTTAGGCGAAACCGAAGCCGACGAGCTAATGATAAACGCGATGATTTTCGATCATCGCGCGCGGCTTCGCTCGTATGAAATCGTCGCCGAAGTTTGGAGACAGAGATTTTCGGCTCAGTCGGTTTGAGGTTTAGATTGAAAAATAAAATAGCTTATGAATGTCCAAGACAAAATTATTTTAGTTACCGGCGGCGCGAACGGCATCGGTAGAGCGTTGTGCGAAAAATTTGCGGCAGAAGGCGCGAAGAAAATCATCGTTGCCGACTTGGATTTTGAAAACGCCGAAAAAGTCGCCGCTAAAATTGACGGGAAAGCAATAAAATTAGATGTTAGCGACGAAACGGAAGTTCAAAACGCCGTCAAAAACGTTTTGAGCGAATTCGGGCAAATTGATCTTGTTTGCTCAAATGCTGGAATCGGCGGCGCGGAAGGTTGTCTGGATGTCTCAAACGACGTTTGGCAAAAGATTTACGAAATAAATGTTTTGTCGCATTTATATTTGAGCCGCGCTTGTTTTCCCCCGATGCTGACGCGCGGCGACGGATATTTTTTGATTACGGCTTCGGCGGCTGGATTATTAACGCATCCGACTGCCGCGCCGTATGTCGTCAGCAAACACGCGGCGGTCGCATTTGCCGAATGGCTTTCGATTGCATATCACGAACGCGGCATAAAAATTTCGTGCCTGTGTCCGCAAGGCGTGAAAACACAGTTAATTGCGAGCGCGGAAGGCGAGCCGGAAAATTTTTTAATGGCGGAAGCGATCACGGCTGAAGATTGCGCCGACGCGGTTGTGAAGGGTTTGGAAACGGAAGATTTTTTGATTCTGCCGCACGCCGAAGTCGCGCAATATATCATTAACAAAGCGGAAAATTACGACCGCTGGCTTCATTCTTTGAGAAAAATACGGACAGCGGTTTTAGGAGAAAGAGAAATTTTGAATAAAGGGAAGAAAAATTATGACGGCACTTTTTGATGCATTGAAATTCGGAAATTTAGAGTTGGAAAATCGGATCGTTTACGCGCCGATGACGCGCAGCCGCGCGGATGATGAAGGAATTCAGCCGGATTACGCGGCGGAATATTACGCGCAGCGAGATTCGGCGGGTTTGCTGATTTCGGAAGCGACAAATATCTCGCCGATGGCAAAGGGTTATCCGCGCACGCCGGGAATTTACACGGACGCGCAAATTGAATCGTGGCGCAAAATTACGGACGCGGTTCACGCCGACGGCGGGAAAATTTTTATGCAGATTTTTCACACCGGACGCATCGCTCTGCCGGATTTTCTGCCGGAAAATCAGAAGCCGGTCGCGCCTTCGTCCGTCAAAGCGAACGGGCAGAACTACACCGACGACGGGATGAAAGAGTTTGTCGAGCCGCGCGAATTGACGAATGCGGAAGTGAAAACGACGATTCAGGATTTCGCAAAAGCGGCGAAAAACGCGGTTGCGGCGGGTTTTGACGGCGTAGAACTGCACGCGGCGAGCGGTTATCTCGTTCAGCAGTTTTTGATGTCGCCGGTCAATCAGCGCACGGACGAATACGGCGGTTCGATTGAAAACCGGACGCGCTTTTTGTTTGAAATTCTGGACGCGATGAGCGACGAAATCGGCAGCGAACGAGTCGGCGTGAAATTTTCGCCGCAGATGCCGTTCAACGACGTGCAGGAGCCGGACGCAGACGAAGTTTACAAATATATTATGGAAAATCTGGGCGCGAAAAATCTCGCCTACGCGCACATCGCCGATGCCGCGAATGATGGCTGGCACGAAAAACTTCAGCCGATTTACAAAGGCGTTTATTTCGCCGGAGCGAATTTCGACCAAGAGCGCGGCGCGGAATATCTGGAAGCGGGAAAAGCCGACGCGATTGTTTACGGCAAATTATTTTTGGCGAATCCCGATTTGCCGGAAAGATTCAAAAAAGATGCCGAATTAAACGAATGGGACGAATCAACTTTTTACACGCCGGGCGAAAAAGGTTACACGGATTATCCGATTTTGGAAGACGCGAAAGCGGCAAATTGATTTTGGATTTGAACGCGGGTTGATGAGTTTATAAATATAAGTGGAATAGGCAAATGGAAACAGATAGAACGACGACCAGCGAAATAATTTCGGATGTAACTGCAACAAATCAAACGCAAATAGACAAGGCGGAAAAACGGGAATGAAGTCGAAAGACGCGAAATCGGATGAGATGAAAACGGGTAATATCTAAAAATCGCGCTTATGATGGCGGTTTCGTTTGTCGTGATGTATAGCTCGATGCATCTGAACACATACGAACTCGACCACATTTATTTCAGCGTCACCAGATTTTATATGACGTTTCCGATGGTCGCGCCGATGGCGTTGATTATGCTGTGGTTTATGCGCGGAATGTATCAGAATAAAAAAGCTGAATCTGACGATTGTCGGCGTGAGCGTCATCGCGTTTACGCTGGCTTTGATTTTCGTCCGGTCGCAGACTTTTATCGGCGACAAAGCCTATATGCGGGCGATGATTCCGCATCACTCGATTGCGATTATGACGAGCCGACGCGCGGACATCAAAGATCCGGAAGTGCGAAAACTCGCCGACGGAATCATCGAAGCGCAGGTCAGAGAAATCGGGGAAATGAAGCGTTTGCTGGAGAAACCGGAGCAGTAAAAATTCGCCAAATCACAATGCCAATGCTTGATTTCGACATCGAAAAAATGGACGGGCTGGAAAGTTACCGCCTGCTGGCGAGTCTCGTCGTGCCGCGTCCGATTGCTTTTGTGACGACGATTAACGACGAAGATTTGGTCAACGCCGCGCCGTATTCATTTTTCAATATGATGGGCAGCGACCCGCCGATTATTGCGGTAAATATCGCCCGCAACAGTCAGCGTGAACTCGATTTGAAAGATACGGGACGCAATATTTTGAACAACGGCGAGTTCGTCGTCAACGTCGTCAGCGAAGATATTTTGCGGCAGATGAACATCGCGGCGACGGATTTTCCGGCGGACGTGAGCGAGATTCCGAATGCGAATCTGCATCTCGCCGCGTCTCTGAAAATCAAACCGCCGTGCATCGCGGAAGCGGCGGCGAATTTTGAATGTCGGCACATCGTCACGAACGAGATCGGCAGAAACCGCGTGACCATCGGCGAAATCGTGCATTTGCACTTGAACGAAGAATTTTACGATGCGAAAACGCGCCACGTTTTAACCGAAAAAATCGGCATCATCGGACGAATGCACGGCGGCGCGGGTTACACGAAAACGAACGAAATCATCGAACTGCCGCGCGTCAGTTTCAAAAATTTACAGGCGCGAAAAGACGATGAAAACGAATTGCATTAAAAGAGCAAAGGGGAAAATTATGAACATTGGAAAATTGATATTGACGCTGATTTTAATCGGCGCGGCGGCATTTGCGGTTTCGGCGCAGGAAACGAAAATCAAGTGGTTCGGGCAATCGGCTTTTCAAATTACTACGCCGAACGGCAAGGTAATAATGATTGATCCGTGGCTGAAAAATCCGCTGAATCCTGACGCGAAAGACGGAAAAAATCCGGTGGACGCGATCACGAAATGCGACTACATTCTGCTGACGCACGGACATTCGGATCACGTCGGCGAATCGGTCGAAATCGCCAGGAAAACGGGCGCGATTTTGGTGACGGATTTGGAACTCGGCACGAATCTCGTCAAATTACAAGGCTTT
>CAXSHW010000024.1:30982-38695 GCA_964237245.1 uncultured Pyrinomonadaceae bacterium | reverse complement strand
CCGAAAAACAGGCGACCAAAGAAACTTTGGGAAATATCGGCGGCGCGATCACGATTGCGGATGGCGAAGTCGTCGTCAATTTCACGCCCGCCTATCATTCCAACAGCGTGATGAACCCGAAAGCGGCGGCGAACGAGCCGGATTTGGTTTACGGCGGAAATCCGGTCGGCTATGTTTTGCAGATCAAAAACGGTCCGACGATTTATCACACGGGCGACACTTCGTATTTCAAAGATATGGAAACCATCGGCGAAACTTTTTCGATTGATTTGGGTTTGATAAACGTCGGCGGACATTACGGAATGGAACAGCCGATGGCGGCAAAAGCGGCGAATGCAGTGCGCGCGAAACTGGCGATTCCGCATCATTACGCGACGAATCCGCAGATTGCCAAAAATGCGGATGTTTTCGCGGCGGAACTGAAAAAATACAACATCCCGTTTTACGAGATGAAACCGGGCGAAACGATCAGTTTTCGGGGCGGGAAAATGGCGAATAAATAATTTTAAGGGGGAACTTACAAGATGGGCGAAATTTTAAAAGCGGGCGAGAAAGCTCCTGATTTTACGCTGCCGGCGCACGTCGGCGAGAATGCGGGCGACGCGGAAGACGACGTTACTCTGAGCGATTTGCGCGGGAAGAAAAACGTCATACTGGTTTTTTATCCGGCGGATTTCAGCGCGGTGTGCGGCGATCAGTTGGCACTTTACAACGAACTTTTGCCGACATTTGAGAAATTGGATGCGGTTTTGTTCGGGATTTCGGTGGACAGCGCGTTTTGTCACGGCGCGTTTCGGCAGGCGCGCGGTTACAAAATGACTTTGCTCGCGGATTTTGAGCCGAAAGGCGCGACGGCGAAAAAATACGGCGTTTATCGTCAAAAGGACGGATTTACCGAACGCGCGCTGTTCGTTATTGATAAAGAAGGCGTAATTCGCTGGAGTTATCTGTCGCCGATGGATGTCAATCCGGGCGCGAAGGAAATTTTGGAAACTTTAAGAGAAATTCAAGGGGAGAGTAAAGAAAATGGCGGAAAATAATTCATTATCGGTTAATGCGAAAGATCACGTCGAAGGCGGCGGAAATGCGGCGGTGACGCTGGTCGAATACGGCGATTACGAGTGTTCTTACTGCGGACAGGCGTATTCGATTGTCAAAAAAGTGCAGGAAAAAATGGGCGACAAATTGCAGTTTGTGTTTCGCAATTTCCCGCTGACGCAGGTGCATCCGCACGCCGAAAAAGCGGCGGAAGCGTCGGAAATCGCCGCCGCGCAGGGCAAATTTTGGGAAATGCACGACGTTTTATACGAAAATCAAAACTCGCTCGACGAAGCGAGTTTGAAAGATTACGCCGAACAAATCGGACTCGACGCGGACGAATTCGCCGCCGATTTGGACGGCGGAAAATACGAAGAAAAAGTGCGGGCGGATTTTATGGGCGGCGTAGAAAACGCGGTCAACGGCACGCCTTCATTTTTTATCAACGGCGAGCGTTTGGACGGCTCGTGGGATTATGAAAGTTTGCTCGACGCGCTGCAAAATGCTTGAGAAATCGGGGTCAAAAAATAAGGAGTTTGCCCACGAAATACACGAAACAAACGAAAAAAGAACAAACTTTTATTTTTTTATTTTTAGTGTGTTTCGCGTATTTCGTGGGCAAAAAAGGAAATTAAAAATTATGAACAAACGAACATTAGGGAAAGATTTGGAAGTATCGGAAATCGGTTTGGGCTGTATGGGAATGTCGGATTTTTACGGCAGGCGCGACGATGAAGAATCAATTAAAACGATTCACCGCGCGTCGGAATTGGGCGTGAATTTTCTCGACACGGCGGATATGTATGGCTACGGCGACAACGAAGAACTCGTCGGCAAAGCGATCAAAGGCAGGCGCGACGAATTTGTAATTGCGACTAAATTCGCCATCGAGCGCGACAAAAACAATAAAACGATTCGCGGCATTAACGGTAAGCCGGAATATGTCAAATCAGCGGTCGAAGCGAGTTTGAAAAGACTCGGAATCGAAACGATTGACCTTTATTATCAGCATCGCGTTGACCCGAACACGCCGATTGAAGACACGATTGGCGCGATGGCGGAATTGGTCAAAGAGGGGAAAGTCAAATTTTTGGGAATGTCGGAAGCGTCCGCCGAAACACTGCGCCGCGCGGTGAAAGTTTACCCGATTACGGCATTGCAGTCGGAATATTCTTTATGGACGCGCGATGTGGAAGACAACGACGTGCTGACGACGTGCCGCGAATTGGGAATCGGTTTCGTGCCGTATTCGCCTTTGGGACGCGGATTTTTGTCGGGCGAATTCAAGAAATTTGAAGATTTGCCGGAAGACGATTATCGTCGGCAATCGCCGCGATTTCAAGGCGAAAATTTCGATAAAAATTTAAAGCTCGTCGAAAAAATCGAAGAGATTGCGAAGGGAAAAAATATCACGGCTTCGCAGTTGGCGTTGGCTTGGGTGTTGGCGCAAGGTCAGGACATCGTGCCGATTCCGGGAACGAAGCGCGTGAAATATATTGAACAAAATGCAGGAGCAGCGGAAGTTATTTTAAGTCAGGAAGACCTCGCTGAAATCGAAGATGTTTTCCCGAAAAATGCGGTTTCCGGCGCGCGTTATCCCGAAGCGATGATGGCGAGCGTCAACAAATAAAATTATGATGAGCAACGAAAAAATCGTGCTGGTGGCGCGTTTGAAAGTGAAAGAAGATGCAGTTGAAGCGGCAAAAGCCGCAGCTTTGAAAATCGTGGCTGATTCGCGTGCGGAAGCGGGCAATATCAATTACGATATTCATCAGGCGATTGATGATCCGACGGTTTTTGTCTGGCACGAAACGTGGGCGAACAAAGCCGCGATTGACGAGCATTTTGAAACGGATTTTTTTAAAGAATTCTTCGCAAATGTTGAAAAATTTGCCGCCGAACCGCCGCAGATAACTTTGACGAAAATGATAACTGAAAAAGTTTAAAAATTTAGAAAATAAGGAAGAATAAAATTATGAAATTTACAAGAAAAGCGGAAGCCGATTGGGACGGCGGAATTATGGACGGCAAAGGCAAAGTGAAACTCGGCAGCGGCGCGTTTGAAGGCGCGTATTCGTTTAAATCGCGTTTCTCCGATGACGAAGAACAAAAGGCGACGAATCCCGAAGAATTGATCGCAGCGGCGCACGCCGGTTGCTACACGATGGCTCTTTCGGGCAATCTCGGCAAAGCAGGTTACGCGCCGAAAAATATTCACACGACTGCGAATGTCAAAATCGAAAAACGGGACGAAGGTTTCGTGATTCCGAATATTGATTTGGAAACAGAAGCGACAGTTGACGGAATTTCCGATGAAGAGTTTCAAAAAATCGCTGAAAAGACAAAGGAAACCTGTCCTGTATCGCAAGTTTTGAGCGGCGCGGAAATCAGTTTGAAGGCGACTTTGAACAAAGCGGCGACTGTTTAGTGAAAAACTAAAAGTGAAAAGTGAATAGTAAAGAACTTTCACTTTTCACTTTTAGTTTTTAGTTTTTCACTAATTCGCGCCGCGTCCGGTTTTTTGCTGAAGTTCTTCGATGCGTTTTGAAGCCTCGGCTTTGGTGAGATTTTCGTCGAAATCTTCTTTGGCTTCTTCGCTCAAAGTCGAAAGATACGAACGCTGCGCTCCCGTCATCGGTTCGTCGCCGGTCGTCCAATTCTCCGGGTCTTTAATTGTGTTGCTTTCTTCGCTGTGTTCCTGGATTTTTTTGTCTGACATAAAATTTTACTCCCTGTATGATTTTGTTTCAGTGATTAAACACCGCGTTACAGGCTGCACAAATCGTGCCAGAAGGCGATTGAAGGAATAAGCTGAAAACAGTTGGCAAATCAGGCGTCGGCAAGTTAAAATAAATAAAATGTTTGCGGAGATTTTGAAATAAAATTTTTCCGCGCGGGTATTATAAAGTTACAATTTATAAGGAGCAAGAAAATGGGAAATTTTGCAAAAGCGATAGAAGATTCAAATTTTGAAACGGACGTTTTAGGTTCGGACAAACCGGTTTTGGTTGATTTCTGGGCTGAATGGTGCGGACCGTGCCGGATGATCGCGCCGTCGGTCGAAGCTGTCGCTGAAGAATACAAAGATAAAGCGGGCGTTTATAAAATGAATGTTGATGAAAATATGAACGTGCCGCAGCGTTTCGGCATTCGCGGCATTCCGACTTTGATTCTTTTCAAAGGCGGACAGGAACAAGAACGCATTGTCGGCGCGGTTTCACGCGAAAAGCTGGCAGAAGTCATTGACAAATACGTCTAAAGGTAAAAGGATAAAAAATAAAAAAGAGGCGAACGATAAAAATTTATCGTTCGCCTCTTTTTTATGGCTGACCCAACTCAATTTAAGAGTAAAAACGGAAATCGGTGTTAATTTTCATCATTAAAAGTTCCTCCAAATGTAGTGTTTGTTTTTGAAAAACGCTTTTCTAGCGAGGAAACACCACTCGTCGAAATTTTATGACAGAAAATTTTGACAATGCCCGACAATTTACACGAACGCCGCGCTTTTTTCCTTAAACTGTTCCAAAACATCGAAAACCTGAAGCGCGTATCTCACGTTGCCGAACGGCGCGGAAACTTGGACGCCTTGAATTAAATCCTGAACTTCCGTCAAAGATTCACGCGCGATTTTTATTCCTTCGTCACGCGCTTCTTCCTTGCTTTTGTCCGAAGCCTTTCGCATTCTGTCCAAAATTTCTTTCGTAACGACGACGCCCGGAACTTCGTGGTGCATAAATTCGGCGTTGCGAATAGAGACGAGCGGGAAAATTCCGGCAACAATCGGAATCCGAACGTGCGCGATTTTTTTAAGAAAATCCCTGAGCTGTTTCGTATCGTAAACCGGCTGCGTGATGGCATATTCCGCGCCCGCTTCGACTTTCCACTCGAAGCGTTTTATTTCTTCGTCAATATTTATCGCGCCCGGATTGACGCCGACGCCGATTGAAAAAGCGGTCGGTTGACCGATTGGATTATTTCCTAAATCCAAGCCGTGATTGAGTTTATTGACCATATTCGTCAAACCGATTGAGTCAATATCGAAAACGGCGGTCGCGTCGGGAAACGGTCCCATTTTCGGCGGATCGCCCGTGATAATCAAAAGATTGTGAACGCCGAGCGCCGCCGCGCCAAGCAAATCGGACATCATTCCCAGAAGATTTCGGTCGCGGCAGCAATAATGCAGAACGGCTTCGATGCCGATTTCGCGTTCGACTAAAATCGCCGTCGCCTGCGCCGACATTCTGGTTTGCGCTCTCGGTCCGTCGGGGATATTTACCGCGTCAACGCCAGCAGTTTTCAAAAGTTTGATTGATTCGAGAGTCTTTGCCGCGTCGCAGCCTTTCGGCGGTAAAACTTCGACGCTCGTGACAAACTCGCCGCGCACGATTTTTCGCGCCCAGTTCGAGCGATTTTCCTGCGGAACGACTTGCACGTCAATTGGCTTTAAATCTATGACTTTTATTGATTCGGTTTGTTTGACCGTTGATTTCAAAACGCGCGGAGATACGGCGCGAACCGAATCGGAAATCAATTTGATATGCTGCGGAGTCGTGCCGCAGCAGCCGCCGATAAACGTCGCGCCGGCTTTGATAAAACGTTTGGCGAACTTCGACATATATTCGGGCGAACACATATAAAACTGTCGCCCCTGCACATCTCTGGGAAGTCCCGCGTTCGGCTGCGCGGAAAGTTTTTTCGCCGTTACGCCGCGCATTTTTTCGAGCGCGGTCAAAATATGCGTCGGTCCGACGCCGCAGTTCAAACCGATTACATCCGCGCCGAGTTCGTCTAATCTTTGCGTGAAAACTTCTGCGTCCGCGCCAAAAATCGTTTTGCCTTCCGTGCCGATTGTCATTTGCGCGATAATCGGCAAATCGGTAAGTTCTTTGACGGCGCGAATTGCCTGCTCGATTTCCGACAAATCCGAGAAAGTTTCGAGAATAAATAAATCAACGCCGCCTTCTAAAAGCGCTGAAACCTGCTCGGCAAACATCGCTTTCGCTTCGTCGTATGAAGTCGGACCATAAGGCTCGATTCTTAAATCGAGCGGACCGATTGCGCCCGCGACGAAAACATCTCTGCCCGCCGCTTCACGCGCCAGTTTTGCGCCCGCGATGTTGATTTCGCGTAATTTGTTTTCAAGACCGTATTGAAGAAGCCGGTGGCGCGTCGCGCCGAATGTGTTCGTCTCGATAATGTCCGCGCCGGATTTGACGTATTCGGCGTGGACTTCGCGCACGAGATCGGGCGCGGTCAAATTCAGCTCGTCGTAAGAACGATTGATGTAAACTCCCTTATCGTAAAACCGCGTGCCGATTGCGCCGTCGAAAACGAAAACGCCGTCGGATTCTAAAAGCTCTCGAAAGTTTTTCATAATAATAAATTGTTCGCAGTTTGCAGCCGGTCGGAAGACAGGATTGACAACCGACCGCGAACTGCGAACAAAACAAAAAATCTCGTCTGCAAAAACAGCACGAGACTTTTTTATTAAATCTTTTTTTGGCTGTTTAGCGGCTTATTTAACGTGGTCGCAAGTCGCAAATAACTCACCACGATTGTTAAAGATAGATAATGCGATTTTAACGGCAGAGTGTCAAGCTGCCGCTTTTCGATTATTTTTCGACTTCGATAACCTTTTTTGTCGAAGCCAATGGACGAAAACGCATTTCCATCGGCTTTTTCGCTAGAATCGTCAACACGGTAAACTCTCCTCTGTCCACCCAATCCACCGGAATTACCTTCGTTTTTAGCGTAACCGTTCCCGCGCCCTTTTTGATATTCAAATTTTCTCTCATATGATACGAAGTCGGGTTATCGGTATTAAATCCGATTGAAATCACGCCTTCGTCGTTAGACTCAAAGTTATATTCGACCTCAACCGAAATTTCGGTTTCCACTCCGCGAGTTACCGTATTCGGAGAACTGACGTTGAGAATTGTAATTTTATCCGGCGATTCATCCTTGGTTTGTTGTGCGGAAACCTTGGCAGATAAAAATGTAATAAACACGAAGGCAAATATCAGCAATGTTTTTTTCATCATAATTCCTACTTTCTGAATTAAAAATTTGTTCGTCGTTCCAAGAAAACAACATATTAACATTATTTTTGACACTTCGGACAAAAATAAGTCGAGCGCCCGGCTTGCTTTAATCTTTTGATTTCGGTTTCGCAATTGACGCACGATTCGTTTTCACGGTCATAAACGCGCCAGCTTGATTCATAACCGCCGCCGTAATAACTTCCGTCAATGTTTTCGGGATTGACGTTTAAGGTCGAGCCGTGACTGATTGACTCGGCAAGAACCGCGCAGATTTTTTCAAATAAGACGTTCGCTTTTTTTGCGGAAACTTTGTTTGCCGGAATCTGCGGATTTATTTTAGCGAGAAACATCGCTTCGGATGCGTAAATGTTGCCGAGTCCTAAAACTTTCGTCTGGTCGAGCAGAAATTCTTTCAAAGATTTTTTGGAAGTTTTCAAAGTGTCGCGGAAATACTTCGGCGAAAAATTGTCGGAAAAAGGTTCGGGCGCGAGATTTTTCAGTTCTTTCGTTTCAAAAAGATTTGCGGTTTCGACGATTTTCATAAAACCGAAATGGCGCTGGTCGCTGAAGACGAGGCGCGCTTCGTCCGCGAGATAAAAAACGGCGTGCGTGAATTTCGGCAAGTCAGACTCAA
>CAXSHW010000024.1:1658-30972 GCA_964237245.1 uncultured Pyrinomonadaceae bacterium | reverse complement strand
TTTCGGATTTTCGCGTTCGAGCGGAAGCAGCAGAAAACGTCCGCTCATTCGCAAGTGAGCGATTAAAGTTCGCCCGTTGTCTAAATCAAAAAGAATGTGTTTGCCGCGCCGGTGGACGAAATTTATACGGGAATTTTTCAGCTTTTCGGCAAATTCTTCAGGCGGATTAAACGGCGCCAGCCGCTCGCGCAGAAGTTCCGCAAAAAGTATTTTGCGCTCTGAAATTAATTCGTTTAATGATTTGGCGACGAGTTCGACTTCCGGCAATTCGGGCATAAATAAATTACGAATTACGAATTTCAAATTACGAATTTTTGTGATTTTCTTCCTAAATTCGTAATTCGTAATTTGAAATTCGTAATTGCTTTTAGACTTTCGTGTAATCGGTCAGCGAAGTTTTATCGCCGAGAATCGCGCCTTTGCCGACGACGACGTTTCTGCCGATGTAGCAGCTTCGTCCGATGACGGCATTTTGAACGTGCGCCGCGCTTGAAATTCGCGTGTGCGCCCAAATGACGGAATTTTCAACGATGGCTTTTTCTTCGATGTGAACGCCCGCGCCGATGACCGAATTGACGATCTTCGCGTTCGGTTTTATTGTGCAGTTTTCGCCGATAATCGAATTTTTATCAACGACCGCCGCTGTTGCGACATCGGATTCGTTTGTCTCTCCCGCCTCGAAACCTTTTATTCGACCGCTTAAAAAGTCGAGATGCGCTTCGAGATAGCTTCCGGGCGTGCCGATGTCGCGCCAGTAATTTTTCTCGATTATAAAAGCGTAAAAAGATTTTTGGCGCTTCAATAATTCGGGAAAAACATTGTATTCAAACGAAAAATTTTCGCCTTCGGGAATCGCATCCAAAACGCCCGGCTCTAAAATATAAATTCCCGCGTTGATGTTTTTGGTTGTCAAACCCAGAATTTCTTCGGGTTTCGGTTTTTCCAAAAACCGCAAGACCTTTGATTCTTCGTCGGTTTCAACCAAACCGTAAGCCGAAGGATTTTCGACCGGCGTCAAAACAATCGTAGCTTCGGCGCGTTTCTGCCGGTGAAAACCGATAACTTTGAAAATATCTAAATCGGTTAAAATATCGCCGTTAAAAACAACGGTCGTTGCGCCGGGTCGGGCGGCGGCGAATTTATACGCGCCGCCTGTTCCGAGCGGCAAAGGCTCGGTTACATAACGCAAATTTACGCCGTAATCGAGACCGTCGCCGAGCAGGTCTTCGATTTTGTCCGGCTGATAACTCAGGGAAAGCGTGATGTCTTTGATTCCGGCGCGGCGCAAAATCTCAATTTGATAAAGCAAAAGCGGACGATTCAAAACCGGAACAATCGGTTTCGGCGTATAAATCGTCAATGGTCGCAGCCGCGTTCCTCGTCCGCCCGCTAAAATAAGTGCCTGCATAAAGTATAATTTACCTTGTTGAGCGCAAAAGTCGAAACTAAAGACTAAGAAATGCGCCGGAAAAAATCAAAGCGCGAAGCAGAATGAAAATTTTCGTTAAAATAATACAAAACTTGTTAAAATTCGTTGACACGATTTGGCGAGTCGTGTTAGCTTAAATCTGGAGATTAACCCGTAAATTTAATCTGTCCGTTTCGCCTCAAAAGTATTGCTCTCGAATTTTTCAAAAAAATCCGAATTCCAAAATTTTCAATTCACGATGAGTTTCGACAAAACAAAAGCGATGCGAAGTGCCGAGAAATTTCTGTCTCTCGGTAAAATTCGCCAAGCAATCAGCGAGTATCAGAGAGTATCCGAAAACGATCCGAGAGATTTCAGCACGCTGAATATTCTCGGCGATTTGTATGTGAAAAGCGCGGAAAAACACGAAGCCGTCGAATGTTATACAAAAGTCGCCGAACATTATAATAAACAGGGATTCGCTCACAAAGCCATTGCCATCTATAACAAAATCGCCCGTCTTCAGCCGAATTCGATGGAAGTTTCGGAAAAGCTGGCGCAGCTTTATCAGTCGAAAGGTTCGATTGCCGAAGCCCGAACGCATTACGTTTCACTTGCCGAACAACATCAGCGCAAAGGACAGAAAGCCGAAGCCTTAACCGTCTGGAAGCAAATCGCCGAACTCGACCCGAACAACACGGACATTTATTTGAAAATCGCGGAAACCTGTCAGCAGGAAGACCAGCCTGACGACGCGGCAAAGGCTTTTACCGAAGCCGGTTTACGTCTTTCGGAACAAGGACAATTTGAGGCGGCGGTTGACGTATTCGCAAAAGCCTTAGACATCAAGAAAAATTATCTGCGCGCTTTGAACGGAATGGTCAAAGCGAAAATCGGTCTGGGCGACTCGGACGAAGCGGCGAAAATCCTGGAAAATATTCTCGAAGAGCAGCCGTATAACCGCGATATTCTTTATCTTCTGGTAGATTGCCATCTGGATATGAACAACGCGGCGGAAGCCGAGCAAGCGATTATAAAACTCGTTGAACAAGAGCCTGCGAATTATCCGAAATTCCTCGACCTTGTAAAAATTTATTTGGCTGACAACGATTTAACTTCCGCCGCCCGAATACTTTCGATGTCTTCGGAACACTTGCTGGTCGGCGGGCAAGCGGAAGATTTTCTAAATTGGACAAACGAGATTTTAGCCAGAAATCCCGAACAAATCGAAGCTCTGCGGTTGCTCGTGCGCTATCACGGCTGGCGGCGCGACGAATCCGAACTCAAAAAATCTCTGGAAACCATAGCCGAAGTCGCGCATCAAAACGGAGCGTCTGAAGACGAAAGATACGCGCTTTCACAGCTTGTGCTGATTGCTCCGCACGAAACCGAATTTGCCAAGCGTCTGCACGAAGTAAACGCCGAATACGGATTTGATTCGAGCGAATTTATCGTCGAAAACACTTCGGATAAAATCGCGCAAACGGAAAACTTTCCGGTCGTCGAAATTCTTCAAGACTTAAACGAACAGGATGAAACGTCAGGCAACGGACATAAAGAATTTTGCTTTGCGGACGAAAGCGTCTCGCCTGTGTTTGAAGACGCGGGCGGAAACGAATTTTCCGGCGCGATAAAAGAATTCGATTTTTACGACGAAAATCTCGAAGCCGCCGTCATCGAAAACGAAACAAAAGAAACCGAACCGGAAGTTTTTGAAACAGACGGCAAAGAAATTGACGGCGAACTCAAACTTTCCGACAAACTGAAACTCCAGCAGGAAATCGAAAGCATAGAATTCTACATCGCTCAAGGCTACAAGGATTTGGCGGAAAGATCATTGCTCACGCTCGAAACCGAATACGGAGAGCAGCCGGAATTAACGGAACTCCGGCTTCAAATAAACGGCTCCGTTCCAATTGTCAAAACCGAGCCGCAACCTGACGACAAAAAAATTGTCGAAGAACCTAAAACAGAGAACCTGAATGTTAATAGTTTCGATTTTTACGACGACTTAAAGAATGAATTCGATTTCGCAGAGACGGAAGCATCGAACGGAAGCGATTACGACACGCATTATCAAACGGCGACCGCTTATCACGAGATGGGTTTGATGGAAGACGCTATCAGAGAATTTCAGGACGCCATCGGTTTCATCGAGAAAAACGACGATTCGCGCCGGTTTTTCCAGTGTTCCAATTTGTTGGGACTTTGCTTTATGGAAAAACAAATGCCGAATCTCGCTTTGATGTGGTATAAACGCGCGCTCGAAGAAACAAGAAATTTGACCGGCGACGAAAAACAGGCTCTCTGGTATGAACTCGGCAACGCCTACGAAAAAGGCGGTGAACGCGCCAAAGCAGTCGAGTATTTCGAGCAAATCTACGCGCTCGACGTTGATTATCGTGATGTCGGCAGTCGTCTGCAAAATTTGCAGTAGGAAAGTTTGCTGTCAGTTGATTGATTTTCCGGCTTCACGCGGTAAAAATTTAACATTTTAATTCGACGGCGCGGCTGCAAACTTTGTTGCCCGCCGTCGCTGTTGTTTTCGCTTGTTTAACTTGAACGACTTGCTTTGAACCTTCTCGTTTGCCGGAGTAAATTTACAAATACACTATAAAAACTGATTTGCTAACCGGACGGCACATTGTTTTTTGACATATTTGAACAGCCGACATACTTTTATCCAACTTTTTTCGTCTGATTCGCGTCTGATGCTCTGTCATTAATAAAAATTGGAATCTTTACCTTCGAGTATGCGTCCGACTCGGATTATTGTTTGAGTCAATTTTGTTAATTAAGAAGATTGTCAGTCGCCGTTCAGCGATGTGAAATCTGAATACCAGCCATAAAATCATTGACTCGCATCGTGAATTTATGGTAACAATTAAACGTTAATAACAAAACATCTATATAAAGCAAAACTTAATTTGAGGATCGCAATGTCTCCCAGATGTTCAGCGCATTGCGAATTTTTCATTCAAAAGCCTGATTAAAAGGCTGCTGATAATCGTTTTAATAATTTAGCAATTTAATTTTTTACACGAATAACCGAGGTTTTCCCAATGTCTATTATCAAAAACCGCAGAAAATCTACTTTTTCATTTATATTTTCAGCCGTATTGTTTGTCGCCTTCTCATTAAATTTCGGCGCGACACAATCGTTTGCCAATTCAAGCGACGAACAATCCGCGCAAAAAAACGAACCCTCTTTATCAGAATCGCAAAACAAGCCGCTTTTTAACCACGCGAAAGATACAAAATTATTAGATTCTCTGACAGGCGGTTTGATTTCTATTCTCGCTGAAAATGAAACCGGACAAAAAAGCCGAACGAATAACGGCGCGATTAATCGGGTTGACACTTCAGAGACGACCGCGACTTTTGTTGTCAACAGCACAGCCGACGCGCCGGACGCAAATACGACGGATAATGTCTGCGCGACCGCCGCAAACGTCTGCACTCTGCGAGCGGCAATCGAACAGGCAAACGCTTCGCCCGGCAACGACGTAATCACCTTTGCCTCAAACGTAAAAACAATTACGCTCAGTCTGGGAACTGAACTTTTAATCAGCAACGCCGGAACGCTGCAAATCAACGGTCCCGGCGCGGATATTTTGACAATCTCCGGCAATAATACGAACCGTATTTTCCATACGGAACTCGCAACCGTAACTATCAAAGGCGCGACCTTGACGGCTGGCAAAGCGTCGAGCGGCAATATCGGCGGCGGCGCGGTCTATGCCAACGGCGGCGCGGTGACTTTTGACGGCGTGCATATCACGCAAAATATCGCCGGAAATAATCCTTCGGCTGAATCCGCACCGGGCGGCGGTGTCAGCTTTAACGGCGGAACACACGTCGTTCAAAATTCGACGTTTTCCGGCAACAAAGCATTTTCCTACGGCGGCGCGATTTACAACAATAGCGGAAATTTAACAATTACAAACTCTACTTTTTCGGGCAACACCGGTTATTATTTCGGCGGCGCGATTTACAATAACGGCAGTCTGACCTTGCGAAGCGATACAATCTCAAATAATACGGTTGATACTCAATGCTCCAATCCGAATAGCTGTGCCGGTTCCGGCGGCGGTATCGCTCACACTGTCGGCGCGCTTAACATTGTAAACACTATAATTGCGGGCAATACATCAATCAGAATCGGTGAGGCAGTGCCGGTCGGTGCGCCGGAAATCGCTTTTTTCGGCACAGGCACAGTTGTTTCCGCAGGCAATAATTTAATCGGCGATTCGGCAAATGATTCGACTAATACTCAAAATGCCATAACTTACCAGTCATCGGATATTCGTGATACGTTGCCGCTGCTCGCTCCGCTTGGAATATACGGCGGAACGACTCCGACAATCGCTTTACTGGCGGGCAGTCCGGCAATCAACGCGGGAAATAATTCGGGCGCTCCGGCAACCGACCAGCGCGGCTCCGCTCGAATTGTCGGCAGCAACATTGATATGGGCGCTTTTGAAGCCGGCGTCAACGTTTCACCTGCGAGCCTTGCCAACGCGACTTCCGGCGATGCTTATAGTCAAACTCTGACTGCCTCCGGCGGAAACAATTCGGGAGCGTTTACATTTTCGGTTGTCGGCGGTTCTTTGCCAGCCGGTTTGTCGCTTTCGACAAACGGTTCTCTTTCGGGAACTCCTTCCGTCGCCGGAACTTTTACTTTTATCGTCAAGGCAGCCGACACGGACGGAACGGCTGGAGCGATACAATATACGCTAGTCGTGGGATGTCGCTATTCGATTAATCCTTCCGGTCAATCTTTTACCAGCGCGGGCGGAAACGGAACGCTGAATGTGACAAGCGGAGGCGGCTGTTCGTGGACTGCTCAAAGTAACGCAAGCTGGATTACTGTAACGACCGGCGCGACAGGAAGCGGCAACGGAGCGGTTACATTTTCGGTTGCCGCCAATACGGGCGCGGCTCGCAGCGGAACGATTACCGTTGCGGGACAGACATTTACCGTTACTCAAGCATCCGGCTGCACATATTCGTTGTCGCCGACGAGCGCAAATCTTTTGAGCGGCGCGACAACTGGCAGTATTACCGCTACTTCGGGTTTGGGCTGCGCTTACACCGCAGTGAGCAACAATCCGTTTATAACGATTACTTCGGGCGCGAGCGGAACCGGAAACGGCACTGTTTCTTATTCGGTTACCACCAATACGGGCGCGGCAAGAACCGGAACGATTAGCGTCGGCGGTCAAACCTTTACCGTCAATCAAGCTGCCATTCCAACTTTATCCATCAATAGCGTATCCCAAAAAGAAGGCGACGGCGGAACAACGCCTTTCAACTTTACCGTTAGTTTGTCAGGTCCGAACAATCAAACAGTAACGGTATATTATGAAACGGCAAACGGCACGGCGACCGCGCCGAGCGATTATCGAACAGTTGTATCATCAGTCTCTTTCGCACCCGGTGAAACAAGTAAAATTGTTACGATTCTTGTCAATGGCGATACTTTGATAGAAGAAGACGAAACTTTTACGGTTAGCTTATTTAATCCGACAAACGCAACAATCGCTGTCGCGCAGGGAACGGGAACAATCCAAAAAGACGACGCGCCAGGCGACCTCGACACCAGTTTCGACAGTGATGGAATATCGCTCACACCATCGGCTATTTATCCGGGCAACGGAAACAGTATTGCGATTCAATCAGACCGCAAAATTGTGGTTGCCGGCAGATGCTGTAATACCGCTGACGACGGTTTTGCCGTTTTAAGATTCAATGAGGACGGCACGCCCGATACGACATTTAACGGCGACGGAACATTTTTCCTCCAACTCAGCACTGGCTACGACATCGCTAATGCCGTCGCCATTCAAGCGGACAATAAAATTGTTTTAGCCGGTCAGAGTAATAATACCTTTGTGGTAATGCGGCTAAACTCTGACGGTTCGCTCGACAATAGTTTTAACGGTAACGGCAAAGTTACGGTTAATTTCGGCGTCGCAGATTTCGCTAACTCACTTTCAATTCAACCGGACGGTAAAATTGTAGTCGGCGGCAGCACGCAACTGGCGTCAAACGTCGCTACGGATTTCGCTGTTGCCAGACTCAACCCGGACGGTTCGCTCGACACAACTTTTGACGGCGACGGCAAAGTTGTCACGGCAATTAAACCCGGAAATTATGATTACATCAAAGGAACGACTATACAGCCCGACGGAAAAATTATTGCTGTCGGCTACACTCAAGGCAGCGGTTCGACAATCGGCGCTTTAGTCCGTTATAACCCGGACGGTTCTGTGGACACGAGTTTCGGCGGTCAGGGCATTCTTTTTGATTACGGCAGAAGTATGAATTCCGTTGCGCTTCAGCCAGACGGAAAGATAATAGCCGCCGGAATTGAAGACACGCCGCAAGGCAGTAGTTTTTCCGTATTTCGTTTTAACACTGACGGAAGTCTCGATTTTTCTTTCGACCGAGACGGAAGACTAAGCACCGCTTTTTCGCAGAGCGCCGAAGCAAAATCAGTGTTAATACAATCAGACCAAAAAATAGTAGTGACGGGAACAACCTGGTCTTATTCAAGCAACGGACTCAGCTTGAGTTTAGCAATAGCCAGATACAATCCGAACGGTTCGCTCGATACTTCATTTGACGCGGACGGAAAACTGACCGATTCACTCGGAGACAGACTAACTTTCAGCACCGGCGCCGG
This sequence comes from uncultured Pyrinomonadaceae bacterium, assembly GCA_964237245.1. Taxonomy (GTDB): domain Bacteria; phylum Acidobacteriota; class Blastocatellia; order Pyrinomonadales; family Pyrinomonadaceae. Next base: position 22,876 of record CAXSHW010000024.1, on the reverse strand, counting down.
TTTGCTTCAAATAGACGGTAAAATACTTGTAGTAGCCAGCAGCGCGAGCAATAATTTTTATCTCGCGCGATATAAAGGAAATTTCGTGGACGTTCAATGTGAATACTCTCTGAGTCCCGCAAATCAGTCGTTTCCGTCTGGAGGCGGAACGGGTTCGGTAACAATCACATCAACATTCGGCTGCGGCTGGACGGCTCAGAGCAGCGATTTATGGATTAAGATTACAGGCGAAAACAGCAGCACGCGAAGCGGAGCAATTTCCTATTCGGTCGCCCCAAATACCGGTCCGCCGAGAACCGGAACGATTAATATTGGCAATAAGACGTTCACCGTTAATCAAGCGGCTTCGCCTACTCTGTCAATCAACGACGTAACTTTGAGCGAAGGCAACAGCGGAACGACCGCTTTCCGCTTTACGGTGACTCTTTCGAGCGCCAACAGTCAGACTGTAACGGTATATTATGCGCTTGCAAACGATACGGCGTTTTCGCCGGACGATTTCCTGTTCGCCTCCGATTTGCTTTCTTTCGCTCCGGGCGAAACCAGTAAAACCATCACCGCAACAGTTTATGGTGACACACAAAAAGAAGGAAACGAAACTTTCAAGGTTAATTTATACGGTCCGGTATATGCGACTATTGACAAAGGAACAGGAGTTGGAACGATTCTCGACGACGACATCTGTCCGTATTCAATTACGCCGTCGGGTGTAACCGCCATTGTAGGCGCGAGCAGCGGTATGCTTAACCTTACGACTCAAGCGGGATGCGCTTGGACGGCGACGAGCAACGACTCATGGCTTAGTGTTACAAACGGCGCTTCGGGTTCGGGCAGCGGAACTGTTTCATATTCAATTGCCGCCAACACGGGCGCGGCGCGAACCGGAACAATCTCCATCGCGGGACAAATTTTCACCGTTAATCAAGCGGCGCCGAAATCGCGCAAACGAGTCAGGTTCTTTTAAAAAGTTGGTTTTTGAGATCAAAACTGAAAGCGGATTATTAACTCGAATCGGTTAATAATCCGCTTTTTGTAAATTGGTTTGAGTTCGACAGCCAATGCGATTTTTGCTGTGCTAAATGTATCGAACAAAATTCGGCATATTCGAGCTAATATATTCTATAATTGCCTAAACGCCGTGAAGCGTGAAATCATAAGAACTTAGCCGGGAAAATAATACTTTATGGCTGCAAAACTGACCGTTATTTTTTTTATAATTTTGTTTCTGCTGGCGGGCGTTTCGCTGACGCTCGCGCCCTGGATGAGCATCGGTCTGATTGGCGATTGGAGCAGTAACTTTTTTTTGGCGCTCGCGGTTGAAAAAACCGGCTGGACTTCTCTGCGCGAAATCGTCGTCTCAAATTGGTTTCGCGGCGCGGTTACAGGTTTCGGCGTTTTAAATTTACTGCTCGCTTTCTGGGAAATGGCGCACTTTAAGCAGAGCGTTCAAATGATTGAAGAAAATGACGCGGAACAATCCGTCGGCAACAAAAAAATACGCAACTTAAACAACATCTAAACTTTTATATCTCGTCTGTTTTTCTTTAATATCCGCGCTTTTGCATTGCGTTCTTCGAGTCTTTGCGGGAAAATTTTCCGGTGAACGATTTTCCTCTGATTTATTTGATAACCGCCGGTAAAATGACGCCGGAAAATTTTGCCGGACAAAAATTGCAAACGCTTGAGCTAATAAAAACAGCCGTCGAAAACAACATCTCTTTGATTCAAATTCGGGAAAAGAAAATTTCCGCGCGACTCGTTTTTGAATTCGCTTCGGAAGCCGCGAAAATAACCCGTAAAACCGACACGAAACTTCTCGTCAACGACCGCGCCGACATTGCGCTCGCGGCTCGCGCGGACGGGGTTCATTTAACTCGCCGCTCACTTTCCGCCGCTGTAATTCGCCGCGCTTTTCCCGAAAATTTCATCGTCGGCGTTTCGACTCACACAATCGAAGAAGCCGAAAACGCCATAGAACAGTCGGCGGATTTTGTAACTTTCAGCCCGATTTTTTCGACGCCGGACAAAGGCGCGCCGCAAGGCGTTGAAAATTTGCGTCGAGTTTGCGAACGCTTAAAACCGTTTCCCGTCATCGCGCTCGGCGGAATCGGCGCGGGTAATTTTTCCGAAGTTTTAGAAGCGGGCGCGAGCGGTTTTGCCGCGATTCGTTTTTTGAACGATGCGGAAAATTTGAAGAATCAAGCCGCGTCTTTTGCGCAAATGCGCGGCTTAAAATTATGAAAACAAACTCCAAAATTTGTTTAACGATTGCCGGACTCGACCCTTCGGGCGGCGCGGGAATCATCGCCGACACGCAAACTTTTACGGCGTTCGGCTGTTTTGCGACCGCCGCCGTAACTTCGATAACTTTTCAAAATACGATGGGAGTTTTCGGCGCGGCGCACCAAACCGCCGAGATTTTGCGCCGACAGATTGAGCCGATAATCGAAGATTTTGAAATTTCCGCCGTCAAAACAGGAATGCTTCCGACCGGCGAAACGATTGAAGAGACGGCGCGCATTATTAAAGAAAACGCCTTTAAAAATCTGGTCGTTGATCCGGTTGTGCGTTCAACTTCGGGTTTTGATTTGATTGACAATAAAGCGCTGCAAATCTTGATTAAAAAACTTTTTCCGCTCGCCGTCGTTGTTACGCCGAATCTGCCCGAAGCCGAAAGAATCGCGCAAATGCGAATCGAAAGCGAAGCCGACATCGAAAAAGCCGCAAAGATAATGCGGAATTTGGGCGCGAAAAATGTGCTGATAAAAGGCGGACATATTCCGACGAATGCGAATTGCGAATTGCGAATTGCGAATTCGGATAAAACCCGAAACCAAACGGCGCGGGATTTTTTATTCATCGGCAATGAAAAATACATTTTTGAAGCCGAATTTATCGAAACAAACGCGACTCACGGAACAGGTTGCACGCTCGCGTCGGCGATTGCGGCAAATCTGGCGTTGGGAAAAAATCTGATTGAAGCGGTCGAGATTGCAAAAAAATTCGTTATCGGAGCGATTCGCGCAGCGCCGAATTTAGGACGCGGACATTCGCCGATAAATCATTCGATTTTGGGATTCAGAAATTAAAATTTCAGATTTAAATGTAAATTTTGAATCTATTTTGCCGGAGTGAAAATGCTCGGTGAAATGTAAGTTACGCCGAAAGTTATGCCGGTGCGCGGGCTGAATTTTGTCAAACCGAAAATCGCGGCTGTGTCGAAGCGTAAATTTGAAGCCTTGATTTGCGTTCCGACGCGAAATTGCGAGAGACTTTCCGTGCCGAGCGGCGCGCCGCCGTTTCTGGTATTGGCGCGTCCGTTGATTTCGCTGACGAGGTTTATGTGATTATTAACGCGAAAAATGCCCGCAAGCCCGTAAAGGAAAACGTCGTTTTGCGTAAAACGCTCAATCGGCGCGGTCAAAATCGCTAGTCCGAGATTGCCGAAAATGTTGACGCGCGGAGTTTGTCCGGCGTGTCTGCCGAATTTTTTCTGCACTAAAATTTTGCCGAAAACGTTTATCTGATTCGTTCCGATGCCGCGCGCTTGATTGGAGTTCGGCAATTCAAAACCGAATTTGAATCCGAGCGCTGGCAAACTGCGCGTTTCGTTACGCAATTTTAATTTTGTCGAAACTGTAAAATCGCCCGTGTCGTTCGTCGAATTGCCGTCGAGCGCCAGAGGTATCGCGGGCGGCGCGAAAGTGGAATTTATTGCCAGAAAATTTTGCAAAACGCCTTCGACCTCGAATTCGACGTTTGACGCAAAACCGACTTTAACGCGAATATCGCCGACGCGCGACAAATCGCCGCGCAAACCCGAAAGCGGAAACTTCGCGTTTTGCTCGAAATCAACGCCCGCCGAAATTTCCGCCGCGCCGACCGGAGTTGTGTCAACATCGTCGGTAAGCAGCGGTCTCTGTTGAGCGATAGCGAAAACGCTCAAACAAAAAATTAAATTTAGACAGACAAAAAGTCGTTTCATATCAAGATTCAAATTTTCTCAATTAAAAGTAAAATTAGCAATGCTTAATCGCGCGGTTGGAAAAAATCGCTGCTTAACCTTTCGTAACAGAAGGCGGCAACGACGGCTCGTCTCATAAGAGCGTGTTTGGAAATTCACCGAAGTTACAGGATTGACGGCTTAATTTTACATTCTGCATTCTAAATTCTTCATCTTCTTTTGAATAAAAATTAAAAATGAACAATGTAAAATGTAAAATTGACAATCCGCTCATTTCTTTTAATTTTGCATTGGATTTTAGAATATGTTAGAACCTTTGTTGTATTACCAAACAAAAGTTAGTATAGTTCAAATTAAATGTCATAACTTTCCCGTAAAAATCAACAAAGCGAAACGGTATTTAATAAAAACCCTAAGTTAAATAATTACTCAGAGAGATTTATTAAAAAACCGCGTGTTGGTTAAGTTACACGGTTAGAAAAGCGAACATTTTTTAGAAAGAAACTTTTTGCTGCGTGTATAAAAAACGCTTTACTTTAATCTTTTCGATAAAATAAAATTGTAACCAATCGAGCTTTGCAATTTGCCTTGCTGTTGATTTTAAATCGTTGATTTGTTTTAACAAATTTGGTTAAGACGGTTTATTAAATACCAAAAATTGAGGGTGATTTCTGCCGTGTTATATCGCATAAAATTTTTATTCATTGGATTGTGGGCAATCGGCGCGGTGTTCCTCTGCGTCAATCAAGCGGTCAAATCAAATAAGTTGTCGCCGGGCGAGTATCAGAAAATGATTTCCGATACTTACGATTATCGTTTCGGCGCTGATAAACCTTTTGCACCGTCAAACGCGACGACACACGACGGAAATTTTATCGCGGGCGATAATTTTATTTCGGCTGCGCGCTGCGCGGTTTGTCATACGGACGTTCATCCGCAATGGCGGCAGTCGGCGCACGCCAACGCTTTTCGTGAGCCTTTTTATCAGAAAAACGTTAAAGACTTAATCAAGCAAAAAGACATCGCCTACACGCGACATTGCGAGTCCTGTCATAACCCGGCGGCGCTTTTTTCCGGCGCTCTGACTGATAAACCGCAGTTTAAAAATCGTCCGTTCGATGAAGACGGTGTTTCCTGCATCGTTTGTCATTCCATCGAATCGGTCAACGGGCGCGGCATCGGCGGTTATACAATGGGTCAGCCCGCGCTTTTGCAAAAAACCGACGGCACAAAAATTTCAGACGCGACCGACCAGCAGATTCTCGATAATGTCGAAGACCACAAACGGGCGATGATGCGCGACGTAATAAAGAAACCGGAATTCTGCGGCGCGTGCCATAAATCGCAAGTGCCGCGCGAATTGAACGATTACAAATTTCTGCGGGCGTTTGCCGTGTCCGATGAATTGCAAATGTCTTCGTTTTCAAAAGAATCGCCGCATCCGTTTTACGTGCGCGACAAAGCCGACTGCAACACTTGTCATATGCAGAACACGCCCGCGAAATTTGCCGACGTCTCGGCAAAAAACGGAACAATCGCGTCGCATCGCTGGGCGGCGGCAAACACGGCGATTCCAGCCGTTTACGGTTACAAAGAACAGCTCGCCGAAGTTGAAAAAAATTTGCAGGACGATAAACTCGGCATAGACATTTTCGCTTTGCGGAAATCGTCGTCCGACAATCCGGCAAAAGAAGAATTTATCGCGCCCGTCAATCGTTCGAGTTATAAAATCGCCGCCGGCGACGTTTTGACGGCGGACGTGGTAATCACCAACAAAAACATCGGACACAGCTTCCCGCCGGAACTCAGAGATTTTTACGAAGCGTATGTCGAGTTTTCCGTTTCGGACGCGCAGGGAAAAACGCTCTACAAGTCAGGTTATATCAAGCCGAACGGTTATTTGGACGAATTCGCGCACAATTACAAAACTTATCTCGTAAAACCCGACGGTTCGCCGAACGAACTGCATCAAATCTGGCAAACGCGCGTCATTCCGCAAAATTTGGCGATTCCTTCGGGTCGTTCGGACGTGGCGCGTTATCAGTTTAGCGTGCCGACCGATTTGCAGGGAAAAATAAAACTTTCGGCGACGCTTAAATACCGGCGATTTACTAGAATTTTCAGTGATTACGCGCTCGGAAAATCAACCGATTTGCCGATTGCGACGATGGCGACGACGGAAAAAACGTTGAATCTCGGCGATAATTCCGCCGATGAACCGAATCCGAAAGCCGTTCCCGATTGGAAACGCTGGAATAATTACGGCATCGCGCTTTTTGACCAGAGACAATTTGCCGCCGCTGCCGATGCGTTTGCCAAAGTCGCCGAAATGGACGAAAAATATCGTCCGTTCGCGCTGACAAATCGCGCTCTCGCGTTTATGGAAATTGATCGCTGGGACGAAGCGAGAAAATTAATTGATAAGGCTCTGACGCTCGACGCGAAAAATTATCGCGCGCTTTTCCAGCGCGGGCGCATCAATCGCGTCGAAGGAAATTTGACTGACGCCGAAACTGATTTTCAAGCGGTCAATAAAGCGTATCCGCGCGACCGTCTGACTTTGCAGCAGCTCGGCGAACTGTCAAAAATTAAACGCGATTTTCCGTCGGCGCAAAACTTTTTCGGACAAATTCTGGCGATTGACCCGGAAGACACCGGCGCGCATTATAATATGATGCTTATCTTCAGCAAATTGAATCAGAAGGACAACGCGCTGCGCGAACAGAAAATTTTCGCGGATTTAAAAGACGACCCGCGCACGACGGCTCTGGCGAGCGATTTTTTGCAGCGCAATCAAGCAGTCGGTCGCCGCAGTCTGCCATATTACATCAACGTTTTACAGCCTTTTAAGGACAAATGGGAAGTTCAGAATCTTTTGGGTAATCTACAATTAGAATTTTGAAGATATTTCGTCGCGCTTAATTTGCCGTCTGGTGATTTTCAAATTTTATTCGAGAAATTGCCGACATCAAGTAAATAAACGTTCAAAAGGCATTTTGACGCCCATTAATTAATAATGATTTCACGGAAAAATTTTGTATTTACATTATTCGTTTTGTTTTCCGCTTCGCTGACTTTTGTTCAAGATATTGCGGCGCAAGGCATCGTAACGGGCGAAGCGCGTTCCTACGAATCGCGGCGCACGACTAATATTATAGATAAAAACGCCGCGAAAATTTTTGAAGACGTAACGGCGCAAACCGCACTTAAAAATTATTTACAAATTTCCGGCGACAAATCCAGAAATTACATTCTCGAAACAACTTCCGGTTCAGTCGCGGTTATTGATTACGATAACGACGGCAAACCGGACATTTTTTTGCTCAACGGCGGCACGATAAACGCTCTGAACGGAAAAGAAAAAATGCCGCGTTCAGCACTTTTTCATAATTTGGGCAACTGGAAATTTGAAGACGTAACCGAAAAAGCGGGCGTCGCCAACGAACGCTGGGGAATGGGTTTGGCAATCGGCGATTATAACAACGACGGTTTGCCGGACATTTTCGTCAGCAATTACGGCGCACCGGCGCGGCTTTACAAAAATAACGGCGACGGAACTTTTTCGGATGTCGCCAAAGATGTTCATCTGGATGTCAAAGGTTGGAATACAGGCGCGACATTCGGCGATTATGACCGTGACGGACGGCTCGATTTATTCGTTCCCGGCTATATTGATTTTGACATTGATAAATTGCCGTCGAGTCCGGCGACCGTCGGCAAAGACGGCAGCACGGGACGAAATTTCTGCCAGTTTCGAGGTCAGCCCGTGATGTGTGGTCCACGCGGTTTAATGGGCGCGAAAGACCATCTTTTTCACCAGAAAGCGGACGGAACTTTCGAGGACATTTCGGAAAAAGCGGGCGTTGACGACGCGGTTCGCTGTTACGGTTTTTCGTCGGTTTTCATTGATGTCAACGACGACGGCTGGCTCGATTTGCTGGTCGTCAACGATTCGACGCCGAAGCAGCTTTATATCAATAAAAAAGACGGAACTTTCGAGGAAACCGCCGCTTTGTCCGGCATCGCCTACAACGAAAACGGGCGCGAACAAGCCGGAATGGGAATGGCAATCGGAGACTACGACAACGACGGGCGCGTTGATTTTTACATCACAAATTTTTCCGATGATTCCAATACGCTCTATCACAACGACGGCGACGCGAATTTTACGGACGTGACGTATTTAAGCGGCGTCGGCGAGCCGACAATTCCGTTTTTGGGCTGGGGAACGGCTTTTTTCGATTACGATAATGACGGCTGGAAAGACGTTTTAATTTCAAACGGTCACGTTTATCCGGCAGTTGATAATTTTCAGTGGGGAACGAGTTTCTCTCAACAAATGCTTTTATTTCATAACAATAAAATTGACGCGAAAACCAAGCAGGTTCGTTTCGAGCGCGTTGCCGCCGCGCCGGGAAGCGGTTTGGCAAAATCAATTGCCGGTCGCGGACTGGCAATCAGTGATTTCGACGGCGACGGGCGACAGGACGCCATTGTCAATGAGTTGGATTCCGCGCCAACCGTTTTGCGAAACGTCGCCGAAAATAAAAATCACTGGCTTTGTCTCAAACTCATCGGCGACACGACGAAAAAAACTCCGAAAGACGCCATCGGTTCGAAAATCTTCGTCACGGCGGGCGGCATTCGCCAGCGTTTCGACTTAACCAGCGGCGGCAGTTACGCTTCGCAATCCGACCAGCGAATTTTCATCGGCTTGGGCGCGGCGACCAAAGTGGACAAAATGGAGATTCATTGGGCGGGCGGCGCGGTCGAAAACGCTGATATTTCGGATGTTGACCAAATGCTGACGATTACGGAAGGAAAAAATTCGGCAGTCAAATAAACGCGGAATTTTCAGATTCCTGCCGTTCATTTAATTTTTGTTGTCGGCATAATTTTCTTGTGCTAAATTAAAATATATTTGCGAGCTTTAAATGGAATTGAGTGCGAGAATTTTAAAAGGATTCATAAGTCAGTCAATTTCCAGGAAACGGCGGACAGGCGCGTTTATCTTTTCGCAAGTAAATTTTTTGAATCGGGAGAGTCAGCAGAGATGATAAAAAAACTCCTTTTGGCGATTTTTTTGCTAACATTTTCCGCCGTCTTGACTCCGGCTCAGGTTAGTCCTGAACAGGAAATTATAAATGCGCGCGCACAATCTTCCGATATTAAAAATCGCTCGCTTGAGCTTGAGCGAATTAAGCGCGAGACCTATAAACGACCTGTCAGCGAAGATTTCGCGCCAAACTTTCCGAAGATTAAAGAGGATTTTGAAAAAATCCAAAAAATAAACAGCGAAATTCTCAGAATAAATGATTTAAATTCACCGGCAAATTACGCCGATGTTTTGAAATCTGTTTCGGAAATAAATCATCGGGCTGTTCGCCTAAGGTCGAATTTATTTACGGATGACACCAAATCCAAAAATAAACGACAAAACAATGATGAACGGCAAGACATTAAAATTCTTCTTGCCGTTTTGGACAAATCCATTAACAGCTTTGTTCACAGTTCGATATTTCAGAACACAAATCTTGTCAATTCTGAAGATTCGCTCAAAGCTCAAAAAGATTTGGAAACCGTAATTAACGTCAGCAATACAATTAAATCGAAAACAAAAAATTAACAATCAGGCGACTCAAATAAATACTAAAAATTTTGGCAGTGAACAAAAGGTAATGCTGAAAGAATTTTTCACCGCCCAGGCGCAGAGTTTTCGCCGAGAAAACGCAGAGAGAGATTTTTTGTCTTTCTCGGCAACATCTCGGCGTCTTCACTCTCGGCGTCTCTGCGGTGAAAAAGCGTTTCTTTCGGTTCACTGCCTAATTTTTTAACTTTTGTTTTCCGCGCCGTCCGAATTTCAGGAGAAAATTATCCTCAGAAACTCGTCTGCCGCAATAACAAATTATTGCGGCAGACGAGTTTTTTTAGATGCGGTTTTAACCGGCGGATAAAGAACTATTGTTTCGGCGGACGCTGGTCAGCCGGAACGTTCGCGTAAACGTCTTCGTATTTCGCGTATCCGTCTTTGATAACCGTCGTCATCAAATTGCTTTTATCAACGACTTGAACCTCCAACAAAATCGCGTTTATTTCCTTGCCGATATTGTCGTTTTTGAACGGTTTAGCATCGGTCAGCAGTTCTTTTTTCGCCAACTTTATCGCCGCCTCGACCGCTGCATTTGCCAGCGGAATAATCGGTTTATAGACGGTCATTGATTGTTTTCCTTCGGCAATATGCTGCAAAGCGTCGAGCTGCGCGTCTTGTCCCGTAACAACGACTTTGCCTGTCAAACCTCTTTTATCAAGGGCGGAAATCGCGCCGCCCGCCATTCCGTCGTTAGAACAGACGACGGCTTGAACATTGTCGCCGTTTTGCGTCAAAGCGTTTTCCACCATTTTTAGCGCTTCTTCCGGTTTCCAGTCGGTAATAAATTGATCGGCGACAATTTTGATGTCGCCTTTATCAATTGCGGGCTGCAATACTGCAAGCTGTTCCTTTTTCATAATTACGGCGTTATTGTCGGTTGACGCGCCGTAAACCATTACGTAATTTCCTTTCGGAACGTGCTGCAAGGCATATTCGGCAATTTTTCTTCCGATGACCGGAACCTGGTGCGACACATACAAATCAATCTTGTCGGAATTTATCAATCGGTCGTAGGAAATTACGGGAACGCCTTGCGCTTTGGCTTTTTCAACCATCGAAGCTGCCTGCGTCGCGTCCTGCGGCGCGATTACCAAAACGCTGATGCCCTGCGTCAAGAGATTGTCCACGTCGTTCGCCTGTTTGTCGGCTTTGCCGTCGGCAACCGTAATGACGCATTGGATGTTCATCTGTTTGCAGTGCGCGTCAAACGCCTGACGGTCGCGCTGCCAGCGTTCTTCCTTGAGCGTCGCCATCGAAAAACCGATTTTGATTTTGCCGTCTCCGCCGGTTGCCGTTTCTCCGCCGTTTTGCGTCGCGTTTCCGGTTGTTTGCTGCGGACCTTGCACGCAAGCCGCTATGAAAGAAGCACAAAGAAACACGAATAAAATTTTCAATTTCATCAAAATTATCTCCTAAAATTTATTTACTATGACGATTTTTTCCCAATCATATCAAGTCCGACCGCCGCGACCAGAATCGAACCTTTGACAATATCCTGCATATAATCTCTGACATTAAGAAGCGACATTCCGTTGTCGAGCGAAGCCATAATCAAAGCGCCCAGACACGCGCCGAAAATCGTGCCGCGTCCGCCCATCAGACTCGCGCCGCCGATAACGCACGCCGCAATCGCGTCGAGTTCTTTTAAAGTTCCCGCGTCCGGTGAAGCAGAACCGACACGCGCCGTAAAAATCAGAGCCGCGACGCCTGTCAGAGCGCCGAGCAGCACGAAAACTTTTACGATATTTTGTTTATTGTTGATGCCCGAAAGTCGCGCCGCGTCAGGATTGCCGCCGATAGCGTAAAGGTAGCGTCCAAAAGTCGTGAAATTTGTGATAAAAACTCCTAAAAGAGCGACGGCGAGCAAGATTAACACCGGAATCGGAATGCCCGCGTAAGAATTCATTACATAAATAAAAATGATTATCGCGGCGATTGACGGAATTGTCTTTAACATCTCGCCGGCGTAATTGGCTTCGCCGAGTTCATAAGTTTTCTGCGTCTGCGCCCGCCGGAAAGCGACTGATAAAACAAACAAAATCGCCGCTATCGCCAAAATCCAGCCCACTTCAGGCGAAACGTAGCTTTGTCCGATTGATTTGAATGTCGGGTCGGCAATCGGAATCGTCTCCGACTGTGTAATTGCCTTAACCGCACCGCGCCACGCGAGCAAGCCGCCGAGAGTTACGATAAACGCCGGAATATTCAAATAAGCCGTTAAAGCGCCCTGCGCCAATCCGATAAGACTGCCGATAATGATTGCCGAAAGCAACGCGACCGGCAAACCGAATTCCCAGCGCACGAGCGCAATTGCGGCGACCGCGCCCGTAAACCCTAAAACCGAACCGACCGACAAATCAATCTGTCCGGCGATGATAACCATCAGCATTCCGACGGCAATGATTCCGGTAACAGAAGTTTGCAGCATCAAATTCGACAAATTGCGCGAAGTTAAAAATATCGAACCCGTCGCCCAATGAAAATAAATCCAGATCAGCGCGAGCGCCGCAATCATCGTATAAGCCCGCAAAGCCGATGTTTCTATTTTAAAAATGTTTCCTTTTGTTTCGCTCATTTAATTATTTTTTGCATTGCTGAAATAAATTTATGTTTTTGATTTCGCCTTCTAAACATTGCCCGTCGCAGCCGCCATTACATTTTCCGGCGTGACGTTCGCCCGCGAAAATTCGCCTGTCAGCCGTCCTTCGTGCAAAACCAAAATTCTGTCCGAAAGCCCGATAACTTCAGGCAATTCGCTCGAAACCATGACGATTGCCAAACCCTGTTTTGCCAGCGCGTTGATATTGGCGTAAATTTCCTGTTTCGCGCCGACATCAATGCCGCGCGTCGGTTCGTCAAGAAATAAAACTTTCGGCTGCGTCAACAACCATTTTCCAAGCACGACTTTTTGCTGATTTCCGCCCGAAAGCGTTCCGGTTACGGTCAGCGGCGAATTGGCTTTGACGTGCAAATCCTTCATTGATTTTCTTGCCGCGACCGATTCGCGGGCGCGATGCGTAACAAACGCGCCGCTGATTCGCTTTAGTCCGGCAAGCGTCATATTGTCGAGAATTGTCTGGTTTAAAATTAAGCCGAAACGTTTGCGGTCTTCGGTTACAAAACCGATGCCGTTTTTTATCGCTTCGGACGGATTTGAAATAGAAACGCGCTTGCCTTCGACGTAAATCTCACCGTTCGCCCGTCCGAGATGCGCGCCGAAAATTGACATCAAAAGCTCGCTTCGTCCCGCGCCCATCAAGCCGGAAATTCCCAAAACTTCGCCTCGTCTGACACTGAACGAGATATTATCAACCAGCTTTTTGTTGGTTTCGGCTTCAAAAGCGGTTAAATTTTTGATTTCCAAAGCCGTCTCGCCAAATTCGTGGCTGCTTGCCGGAAAAATATCGCCGACTTCGCGCCCGACCATCAAGGCTATAACTTTTTCTATCGTTAAATTTTTAGCGGCGCTCGTCCCGACGGTTCGTCCGTCGCGCAAAACCGTAATTCGGTCGGACATTTCAAACACCTCGCTGAGCTTGTGCGATATATAAATCATTCCGACGCCGCGAGCTTTCAAATCGCGCAAAATACCGAACAAAGTTTCGACTTCCGATTCGGTCAGCGCGGCGGTCGGTTCGTCAAGGACGAGAATTTTAGCGTTCTGCGACAACGCTTTGGCAATTTCTACAAGCTGCTGCGAACCGATGCCGAGACTTCCGACCGGCGTTTTCGGATTTATCGGCAGATTCAAATCTTTCAGTAGTTTCCCCGCGCGTTTGTAAAGCTCCGTCCAATTGATAACGCCGAATTTCGACGGCTCGCGTCCGAGAAAAATGTTTTCGGCGACGGTCAATTCTTTAACTAAAGAAAGTTCCTGAAAAATAATGGCGATTCCCGAATTTTCCGCGTCGCGGACGGTTTTAAATTGTTTGATTTCGCCTTCGACCGCAATGTCGCCGCCGTAAGTTCCGTAAGGATAGACGCCGGACAAAACTTTCATCAAAGTTGATTTTCCCGCGCCGTTTTCGCCGACGAGCGAATGAAATTCGCCAGCGAGTAAATCGAGCGTTACGCCGTCTAAAGCCTTGACGCCGGGAAATTCTTTGGTAATCGAACGCATTTCAAGAATTGCAGTCATAAACTTCCGTTTGTCGTCAAAACGAACTTAAACCCGGAACTCTGCCGGAAAAAATAAATCTTAAAAATTAGGACAAATAGTAAAAGTTGCCGGAATTTACCGGTTTACGTCACCGAAACCGACGCGAATTTGTCAATTAAAATCAGGCTGATCGCGCCCATCAGTGTCGGATAACTGCCGAGCGTCGAAGGAATAATTTTCACTATCGGATAACCCTGACAAGTTGCGGATTCGGCGCCCGCCATTATGTCTTCTACAATCAGCGACCAGACACGAACGATTGTGCCGGTAACTATGGCAACTTCAGGAGACAAACCTTGAAACAAATTAGCGATGCCGACGCCGATATAATGTGCCGTTTCCTTTAATGCCGCCTGCGCTTTTTTGTCACCTTCCAAAGCGAGATTGATCAGTTCCGTGAAACGTATCCTGCTCGCGCCGTTTTGTTTTTTAGACAATTCGACGTAACGCGCGACGGCTGAACGTTCGGAGGCAAATGCTTCCCAGCAATTATATTTGCCAGCCGCGCAAGCGACGGGCGCATTATTGCCGATGGTCATATGTCCGAATTCACCGGCAATGCCGCCTTTCCCGCGATAAATTTGCCCGTCAAAGACGATGCCCGTTCCAATGCCTTTATTGATTAACACCAGTATAAAATCGCGTACCTGGGTGATTTCCGGGCGACCGAACCAGAGTTCGGCGAGCGCGGCGGCATTAGCGTCGTTATCAATTTTAACGGGCAAGCCGGTGGCGATTTTCAATCTTTCCGCAAATGCCGGTTCGTGCCAGCTTAAATGCGGAACGAGCAAAACTTTACCGCTGCGCGGCTCGACCAGCGCCGGAACGCTGACGCCGATGCCTTCGATTGAACCGCCGTTTTTATTGATAAAATAAGTGACGGATTTGATGATGAGTTCGATTGTTTTTTCAAAGTCGTTATCGGTCGGAAATTCTTCCTGTTCGAGAATTCGCCCCGCCAGATCGCTCGTGGCGACCAGCGTTCGTTTCTTTCCGAAATCAACGCCGACGGCGACGGCGTGCGCCGTCCGCAGAGACAACAGTTGCGGCGGTCGTCCGCCCGAAGATTCGCCTTCGATTTCTTCAATAAGCCTGATGCTTTTTAATTCTTCGACGATGAGCGAGACGGTTGACCGCTGCAAAGCCGTTAATCTGGCAATTTCCGCCCGCGAAATCGGACTTTTCTCGCGGATATGATTGAGTATAATTTGCCGGTTTATGTCACGAATCGTACTCGACCGGGCGACATTCGCGCTTTTTAAATTTATACGCTTGACCATATTCTTTATAATTCCCGAAAATTTATAAACTGGTAAAACTTATAAAAGTATATTCCAATATTCGCCCGCGTAAAGCCCGAATCTTAAAAATAATCGAGTCCGAACAACTTCGATTAAACAATATCTTTCTCAACGACCGCGTGGCTACAATTTCGGCAGATTGCCGCAGAATTTCCTGCCGTTCGACTGTAGAAATTGTCTCAAAAATCAGGAATGTATGGAGTTCCAACTTTAGTTGGCTCTTGTTCAGCAAATAACCGACTAAAGTTGGAACTCCGAACAAGCGGAATCTATTTTTGAGATAGCTTTTACAAATCGCTTTGCGGATATTGTAATTTTTACACGACATATTCGGGTTCGTCAGGCGCTCCGAACGAAATTCCGATGTCGCGCGCCGTCCGCACCAATTGACCTTCAAGCGTAACTTTTTTGATATTGACGAGCGCTTCTTCGAGCGGCACGGTTACAACGGTCGAAGATTTCAAAGCGACCATTCTTCCCAATTCGCCTTCCGCCAGCGAATGAACGGCACACGCGCCGAAATTCGTCGCCAGCATTCGGTCGAAAGAATTCGGACTGCCGCCGCGTTGAAGATGTCCCAAAACCACTGTGCGCGATTCTTTTTCCGTCGCTTCTTCAATTCTTTGCCGCAAATGTTCGCCGATGCCGCCCAAGCGTTTAACTTTTGAAGCCGTGCCGCTTTCAAGGTAAATTTCCTCGCCGCCGAGTTCGCTCGCGCCTTCGGCAACGACGATATTTGTAAAACGCGAGCCGCTCGCGTCGCGCGCTTTGACCGCTTCGACCACTTTTTCCATAACAAACGGAATTTCCGGTATTAAAATCACGTCCGCGCTGCCGGTTAATCCGGCGTGCAGCGCGATCCAACCGCTGTTTCTGCCCATTACTTCCAAAATCATCACGCGATTGTGTGATTCGGCGGTCGTGTGCAGACGGTCGAGAGCTTCGGTCGCAATATCAATCGCGGTCATAAATCCGAAAGTCAATTCGGTCGCCGCTAGATCGTTGTCAATCGTTTTCGGAACGCCGACAATCGGGAAACCGCGTTTATGAAATTGTTCGGCGATTCCCAGAGTTCCTTCACCGCCGAGAACGACGAGCGCTTCGATGCCGAGCCTGCCCATATTTTCCAAAGATTGTTCAAACGGCTGTTCGGGATAAATCACCGCGCCTTCGGGCGAATAACGGCAGAAATTTCCAGTGTTGCACGTTCCTAAAATCGTTCCGCCGCGCGGCAGCAAGCCGATGACATCCACTGTTTTCAATTCGCGTATCATCGAATCTTCGAGCAAGCCTTCAAAACTGTTTTCGATGCCGACGACCCGCATTCCGTATTGTCTGATTCCTGTTCTGACTACCGCCCGAATCACCGCATTCAAACCGGGCGCGTCGCCGCCGCCCGTTACTATTCCGATTTTTTTATACATTAAAATTTATGTAAATTATGAATTGTTAAAGCTGTAAAATTTACTTGAAAGCATCCGTCAATGAGCGGATTTTCAGCTTCTTGCGAAACTCTTCGGCACTCATTTTTTGCGTCGCGCGAAATTCGATTTCCCGGTTTCTGCCCGGAATCAGACTAAAATAATTGTCCGCGAAAAAGCCTTCGGTAAAGCCCGAAAGATGCACGTCTTTCGCCGTTTTGTCGGTCGAAAGCGAGATTTTAAAACCGTCTTCCGTCGCGGAAATTTCAGTTTTGATTTCGGGTTTTGCAAACTCCATTTCCTTAAACGGTTTGAAAAAATATTCGTTCTGCGAAACAATTTTGCCGCCGATTTTTAGTTCGACGAGCAGAAAAGTATTTTTCTCGTCCGCGCCGTTGAGCATTTCGCTGACGGGCTGCGCGAAATATGATTTGCCTTTGAGTGCCTCAATTTTCGCGTCAATCGTTTTGGTCATCAATTGTTTGCCGTCTAAATCCATCAGCGTCAACACAATCTGCGCCTGTTTCGCATCGGGCGAATCGTTGACGACGTAAACATTCATCGTGCCGTCGTCTTCGACGTGCGGCGAAACAAGCAGCGGCGCGTAAAAGCGTTTCGTATAATACATCAAAGCCTTCCAGCGTCCGAAATAATCCATCGCCGACCAGGACGCGACTTGCCAGCAATCGTCCGCCTGCCAGTAAAGCGAACCCATATTTCTCGGCATAATTCGCCGCAAATGTTCCGCGCCGATTTTGATTCCTTCGGCTTGCAAAACCTGACTGACATAGAGAAAAGATTCAAAATCCTTCGGCTCGTTATATTCGCGCAGCATATAAGTTTTGATCAACTGATTGCCGCGCGGATGACGTTGGTGAGCAAGCATTATCGGCATTTCGATATTTTTGCGGTCTTCTTCGGTCGTGTAGGTTTTCACGGTTTCAAATTCGGGAAACGACTGAAAACCGTATTCGCTCATAAAACGCGGAAACTGTTTTTCGTATTCGTCAAAAGGTTTTTCGGCGTGCCAGACTTGCCAGTAATGCGTATCGCCGATGCCTTGAAATTCCGAATCAGCCTGAAAATTCGCGCTTGGTGAACTTTGCCAATACGGACGCGACGGATCATATTCTTCTAAAACTTCGGGCAAAACTCTAAGGAAAATCTTTTTGTAATCTTCCCAAACGAAATCAGGATTTTTATCCTTCCAACCGCCCCAATGCTGCCACGCCGTTTCAATTTCGTTGTTGCCGACCCAGATAACGATTGACGGATGATTTCGCAATCTTTTCACATTATCAATCGCTTCGTGTTTGACGTTATCCAAAAACGCCGCGTCGCCCGGATACATACTGCACGCGAACATAAAATCCTGCCAGACGAGAATTCCCATTTCGTCCGCCAGATCGTAATAATAATCGTCCTCGTAAATGCCGCCGCCCCAGACGCGCACCATATTCATATTCGCGTCTTTTAACGATGTCAACAGCGATTTATATTTTTCTTTTGTAATTCGGGTCGGGAAAATATCTGCCGGAATCCAGTTTGCGCCGCGCCCGAAAACCGGAATTCCGTTGACGACGAACGTAAAACTTTTGCCGTATTCATCGGGCGTTTGCCGCAACTCCAAAGTTCGCAGTCCGGTTCGTTTTATTTTTTCGTCGAGCGTTTTCTTATTGACGGAAATTTTCGCCTTGAAAGTGTAAAGCGATTGTTCGCCGAGTCCGATTGGATACCACAATTTCGGATTCGCCATCGCAAAATCAAGCGCGATTTTATTCACGCCGGAATTCAATCTAATTGCCCGCGTCGCAACTGTTTTTTGGTCGGTCGTATTTTCAACTTCTATCGTCGCGCCGGTTTCACCGTTTGAAACGATTTCGACAACCGCGCTCAAATCGGCGTTTTCTTTCGACAATTTGTTTTGCTTGATTTGCAAATCTTCGATTCGTGCCTCGTCCCAAACTTCTAAATTAACCGGTTTCCAAACGCCGCTCGTGACAAATCGCGGTCCCCAATCCCAACCGTATTGATACGGCGCTTTGCGCGTATATGGCGAAGTTTTTTCGCCCTGATCGTTGACTGCCGGAAGCTCGTAATCGAGTTTTGCCATTTTCGGAAGAATCTCATTTATCGGCGAGCGAAATTTTATTCGCAGAACATTTTCGCCCTGTTTCAAAGCGTTTTTGACTGAAACGCGCCACGTCCGAAACATATTGTCGGCGTCGAGAATCGGCGTATCATTCAGAAAAACATTGGCGTAAGTGTCTAAACCGTCGAAAACTATTTCGAGATTTTGACGTTTTAACATTTCGGGTGAAACCTGAAACGTCGTTTCGTATTCCCAATCTGTTTTGCCAATCCACTGCTGTTTTTTTTCGTTATCTCGATAATACGGGTCTTCGATTTTTTTGTTGGCGAGCAAATCCGTATGAACGCAGCCCGGAATTTTCGCCGACAGCCATTCGTTTTTGCCGGATTCGCGGAATTTCCAATTGTCGTTGAGCGAAAGTCGAGTTTTCGCCGCGCTCGCCTGAGCGTCGGAAACGACACTGCAAAAACCAAGAATTAAAATCAGCCAAAATAGTTTCATCGTCGAATTATCTACGATAGACGCGGACATAATCAATTAACATCTCTTGCGGAAAACTCGTCGTCGCGTCCGGCGCGCCGCCCCAGTCTCCGCCGATTGCCAGATTCAAAATCATAAAAAACGGATGGTCGTAAACCCAAACTTTTCCCGCCGGTAAATTTTGCGGCGTGATTGTTTTATACAATTGTCCGTCAACATAAAAATCAATTTTATTTTCCGTCCATTCGGTCGCATAGATGTGAAAATCGTCGGCAAATTTCTGATTATTCAACAAACTGAACGGCGCGCCGATGCCGTTTGCGCCGGAATATCCGGGACCGTGAATCGTGCCGTGAACCGTCGCGGGTTCGCGCCCGATGTTTTCCATCACGTCAATTTCGCCGCAGGTTGACCAGCCGACCATATCAATGTTACTGCCGAGCATCCAAAAAGCCGACCACACTCCCTGCCCGCGCGGGATTTTAATTCTCGCCTCAAATCGTCCGTATTTGCGATTGAATTTTTGTTTGGTAACGAGACGCGCCGAAGTATATTCGCATTGACCATACCAACAGTTGAATGTAAGCGGCAAATCTTTCCTTATCGCTGTAATAACGAGCGAACCCGCGCCGTCGTGATATGCGTTTTCGATATTATTCGTGTAATACTGCAACTCTTCGTTGCCCCAACCGCCGCCGCCAGTTTCCGCCGTCCATTTTGTTGAATCAACCGGCGTATCGGCGGCTTTATTAAATTCATCACGAAACAAATACTTTCCGCGACTGACTTGAGCCGCCGAAATCGAATGGCAAAAAAGTGTTACAACTGCCAGATAAATCGCTAGTTTCGGAAATTTTCGATTCATAAATTATCAGGAAAACGCCGGAATCAGTTTCAGGCAAACCGGCGTCGGAACTTGTGCCGTGTTTCCCGTCGGAGTGAGCTTTCCGCTCGCTTCGTCAATGCGGAAAACGACAATCGAATCGGAATTTTGATTTGCCGCGAGCAGAAATCTTCCGTTCGGCTCAATCGCAAAATTGCGCGGCGTTTTACCCTGCGTCGAAGTGTGTTCGATGAATTCGAGTTTGCCGTTTTGCCGGTTAATTTTATAGGAAACGATGCTGTCGTGACCGCGATTTGAGCCGTATAGAAATTTACCGTCCGGCGAAACGTGAAGGTCGGCGCAAGTGTTTTCGCCGGAAAAATCAGCCGGTAAAGTTGAAACGGTTTGAATCGCTTTGAGCGTTCCGCGTCGGGCGTCCGAGTCCAGCACTGTAATGCTCGAAGCGAGTTCGTTTATCACAAAAGCGATTTTTCCGTTCGGGTGAAACGCGAAATGACGCGGACCATCGCCTGCTTTTGTTTCAAAAAATTCCTGTGCTTCGTTTGGTTTTAATTTGCCGGTTTTTTTGTCGAATGCGTAGATGAAAATTTTATCCGCGCCCAAATCGCAAAGATATGCGAAACGATTTTTGCCGTCGAGATTTATCGAATGAGCGTGCGACGATTCCTGTCTTTCCCTGTTCGGTCCCGAACCGCTGTTTTGCCGCAAATCAATTGACGCGCCGAGTTTTCCGTCCGCTCCAACCGGAAAAACCGAGACATTTCCGCCGACGTAATTGGCGACCAGAACGAATTTTTGATTTTCCGAAACCGTCACGAAACACGGCGCGCCGCCCAAACTCGCCTGTTTGGTCAAAAACGTCAAATCGCCCGTCTTTTTATCAATGGCAAACTGACTTACCGCGCCACTTTTTTTGCCTTCGTATTCTTCGGTTTCATTGACGGCGTAGAGATATTTGCTGCTTCCGTCAATCGAAAGATACGACGGTTCGACGACGTTTTTCACCGTTTTATACGGGCTTAACGCGCCGTTTTCCAGATTTAGTTTGCAGATGTAAATTCCTTCGCTGCGGCTTTTGCCCGAAGTATAAGTTCCGACGTAAACGAGCATTTCCCCGAACTTTTTATCGTTCGTCTCGCGCCCGACAATCGAATCGGCGAGCGTTAAGACGGTCGTTCCGGCAGCGGCGAATTTCAAAAAATCGCGGCGCGTGAAATCATTTTTCTTAAACTGCATAAGTTTGAAAAGAGTTCAAATAGGCTTTTTTCGCTAAAACCAAAGCTCCGCAGACACCGCTCTCGCTGCCG
>CAXSHW010000024.1:0-1614 GCA_964237245.1 uncultured Pyrinomonadaceae bacterium | reverse complement strand
CTTCAGGCGCGAGCAGTGTAACGATATTGGCGACTCCGATAGCAAGAAAACGGCACGTTTCGCCCCAGATTTCGACGGCTAATTTGTCGTTTCGCCGCACGGCTTCGACGACGGTTTTTGTCGTTACATCATTGATGTCCGCAATCATTTCGCGCATCAAACTCGGTTCGCCGTTTGCTAATCTTTCGCGCGTTCGCCTGGCTATATGAACGCCCGCGCAAATCGTTTCCAGACAACCGATTGAGCCGCAATTGCAGCGAACTCCGTCCGGCTGAACTATGGCGTGTCCGAATTCGCCCGCGCCAGACGCGACGCCGTGTAAAATGTCGCCGTTAATAATTATGCCGCCGCCGATGCCCGTAGAAATCGTTACATAAACGATGTTTTTAAATCCTCGACCCGCGCCGTAGAAATACTCGCCGAGCGCCGCCGCGTTCGCGTCATTGTCGAGAATAACCGGAACTTGAAAACGGTCACTAAATAATTTAACGATGGGAAATTTGTCCCAATCGCGCAGATTCGCCGGCGACATTACCAAACCCTTTTCAACGTCGAGCGGCGAAGGACAACCGATGCCGATTGAAACGAGTTCAGCGCGATTTTCTTTAAGCATTTCCGCGATTGCCCGCGAAACCGATTCGATAATGGTGTGCGCGCCCGTTTCAACGCGCGTCGGAAAACGTCGCGCGGCGACTTTTTCGCCGTTCAAATTTTCGAGCGCGACAGCGATTTTTGTTCCGCCAATATCTATTCCGGCTATAACTTCGTTCATTTGTTCGGGCAAATCAATTCGATTCGGATGACTCGCAATCAAAGATTCGATATACAGTTACTTCGTCGGTTTCACCGGAAAAGCGATGCTTCTGATTCGCTCGCGCCTTTCGGTCGGTGAAAGATTTTTCAAGTTCGGCATTTCCGCCGCTGCGACGACGAGCATTTTTATTCCCGGCAAAATGGCAAATTCGACAGCGGCTTTAGGTTTGGCAATTTCGTCGAGCATTCTCAATTTCGCGTCTCGCCAATCCGCAGGCGGTGTTTGATGTTTATTTAAGTATGAAATCGCTTCTGAACCGATTTGGCTCAAATTATTTAAATCCTCGGCAAGCGGTATCGCTTCGGTCAGAGCCGGAGAATTTTCTGTTACAGAAACAATTCGAACTATCTCGCTGTGCCATATGATAAAGGTATTCTGAATTCTCTTCGCATTGTCCGTTGAATCGCCCATTATTAACTTATCAACTGTTTGATTAAAGATTCGCGCACTTTGCGCGTCGGCTTGCGCCGCATCAACAAGTCCTGTCAATGGGCTTAACATCGTTTGAGGGCGCACTTGATAACGCCGATACTCTTTTACAGGCTCGACGAGCGAAACTAGCAATTCTAAAGCGGAAATGCTTTGTCCGTTTGCCAAACGGCGTAGCAACATCGCTTGATTTTTGCGGTGCGTCAGACCTAATTCTTCAAGCTGTCTGTTGATTACCGCGAGCCTCCGATACATATCGTCAACCTGATTGACTTCGCGCGACGACCAGAAACGTTCGGCAATCGCCGCCGTGCGCGTCCAGATGCGCGAATCAATCGTTTCGGGCGAAACCCATTCGCTCCACATCGTCG
>CAXSHW010000023.1:51608-52342 GCA_964237245.1 uncultured Pyrinomonadaceae bacterium | reverse complement strand
TTATATTTCGCGCCGAAAAAATCAATCGCTCCGGCTTGCCCGTAATTTCCGGCGTAAATCGCCGTTCTCGCCTGTTCTTCGGGCGGCAGCGAATGATAAACCGCCGCGACTTTTTCGGTTAATTCCTGCCAGCCGAATTGATCGGCGTAAACTTGCGGCAATTCGCTGTCGAATCCGACTTCGGTTTTCGGCGGTTTGATCCCGATCCAATTTTGGTATTTTAGAAAAGTTTCGACGGGCAAAATCGGTAGCGCAAACGGCAGCGCAACGAGCGACATTCCAACAATCAAAACCGGCAGCGCGATTTTCAAAAAACGCAAACCACGAATTCGCTCAAAAATCTGTTCCCACCAGACCGCGCCCGCGGCAAACAGCATCGGGTAAATCGGTGCGAGATAATAATCTTTCGCCTTCAAAAACATCATCAGCGCGAGAAAAACCAGATAACAAATTCCAAGGAAACGAAATCTTTTGCCGTTTTTGTCTGCCAGCAGAAACCAGATTCCCGCAATCCAAACCGGAAGCGTCGTCGGCAGCAGCATAAAAATCTGCGCCAAAATAAACGCGGGCGGCGACAAAACGACGTTTTTGCCCGACTTTTGCACGCTTTGCAAAAGCTCCAAAGTAGCGAAATTATTTTGAAATTGCCAGACGATATTCGGCAGAAAAATCAAAATCGCAATCGCGCCCGCGATCCAAATGTATTTGTTCAAAAATACTTTACGTTCTTTCGT
>CAXSHW010000023.1:37540-51598 GCA_964237245.1 uncultured Pyrinomonadaceae bacterium | reverse complement strand
AAACGCGAGACCGAAAAAAATCGCCGAATGTTTGTTCATCAGAGCGATTCCGGCGAACGCTCCGAACCACAGCCAATACTGCGGATTTTCGCGCTTGATTGCCAGAACCGCGAAATAAACGCAACTCATCCAGAAGACAGGCTCAAACGAATTCATTGACAAAAGATTGTCAATCGCCAGATAAATCGGAGCGCACAAAACGCACAGACACGCCAAAAAAGTCGCTAATCTTTTGCCGCCGAAAACAGTCGAATCGCAAACAGCGAATCGCCGAAAAGAACGCGGCTAAGTTTTGTCGTAAAAGCAATTAAAGGCGCGTGATCGGGAAAACCGGCAGCGAGATGTTCCGAACAGGCGATAAAATAAAGCTCGTCACGGAAATAACCGTAATTAGAGTTAAAAACAAAATGCAGCGCCAGTTTGATTGCGACAAAAGCCAAAATAATCGCCGTCGAACCGTGCCAAAAATTTTTCGATTTAATTTCTCGCTCGACGATTGTTTCGTTCATAATTTCAGATACGCAAAGTTAAAAATTATTGTTCGGCGTAAATTTTTAACGAATCGGTTCGCGCAAGATTATTTCCGCCGTTTGGCGTGCGATGGCGGCGGCTTCGGGGTTTGAATCTTTCAAATGCGTGACCTGCATTAACGCTTCGCCGGTGCGCGATAAAAGTCTGACCAGATCGCCTTCTTCGGCTTTGGTCTGGAAAACCAGATCGCTCCAAGCCATTCCGTCCGCCCAACGTTCGGCGGCGGCGGCGGCGGAAAAATTCATATCCGGTGCGGGTTCGACCGCGTTTTTCCATTCGACGTTTGAAACTTCAAAAATCACGTCTTCAAATTTCGTCAGCACTTCCAAAATTTCGTCCGATAAATAAAGTTCGCCGTAATTTCTGTCCGAATCAGCCGCGAGCGCCGCCATAAATCCGGCGATTTGTTTGGGTTCGAGTTTTTGGAAAAGTTCGTGTCGCAGCGCTTCGCCGACCAGCAGCGGTCGGTCAACGCGCAAATCGGCGAGCCATTTTCCGCGCGGCGTAACAGTTTGCGACTGAAAATCCAAATAACCGAAATAATCCAAAACTCTGGCGCGATGCTCGAACGGCAGCCAGATTTCGCCGCGCAAAAAATCAACGTCGCGCGTCGTTTTTTCGACGAATTCGGCGTCGTCCCAACCTTCCCACAAAAATCCGGTCAGGTTTCGCTTTTCGTCTTCGGTCGCGTTTTCGGGTAGAAATTTTTCAATCAGCGAATTGATAATTTCGACCGCTTCGTCCGTGTCGTTTTTTTCGTGAGAAATTTTCGGCTCGTCGAGCGGCGGATTTTTTCCTTCGGCAATATCGTCGAACGCTCTGTCCAGAGACGATTCGCTGACCGGATATTTTTTCGCGTAAACGCGCCCGATGTGCGCGAGCGAAAGCGTCGCGCCCTGTCCGTCTTCGCGCATCGTGACGACTTTTTCGCCGAACACGCTCAACACTAAAAACAGCCGTTTGCTGTTGCGGCTTTTGGTGACGATTTTTCCGGCTGCGACATTTTCTTCGAGCCAATTGCGCCGCTGATCGCCGCGCGTGTTCGTGGATTTTTCCTGAAGTCGAAGCCGCGCGTTGGTCAATCTTTCAAAACCGCGAACGTCGTCAATCGTTAAATTATATGCGCTTTGTTCGAGTTTTTTCCGAATGTTTTGCCGGCGATTTTCGATTTGTTTTTCGAGTTTGGAAACAGTCTGCGCCGTTTCCCGAAACGCGAAACTTTTTTCGGTGATGTCGCGCACCTGCGCGAATCCGCCGAAAGCGTCGAGCAGATTCAGTAGACTCGTATAAGTCGCGCGAAACTGACTTTGCAGCGCGTCGGGCGGCGATTTTAATAATTGCGCGATTTTCGGCGGATTTTGAAAATTTGACGGCGCAAGCACGACGAAACCGACATTATCTTTGCCGCGTCGCCCGGCGCGTCCGGTCATTTGCTGTAATTCCGAAGCCTGCAAAGAACGCCAGCCGTCGTTGCCGCGCGCGTCGGCGTTGACGATGACGACCGTTCGCGCCGGAAAATCAACGCCCGCCGCGACCGTCGAAGTCGCAAAAATCGCGTTCAGCAAACCTTGCGACATCATTTTTTCAATCAGCAGTTTCCAAGCCGGAATATGTCCGGCGTGATGCGCGGCGATTCCGCCTTGCAGCAGAATTTTGCGATGTTTGTGAGTTCTGATTTCGGGAAACTGCGCCAAGAATTCCTCGTAAATTTCCACGCGCCGTTCCTGTTTATCTGCGTCAATTTTCTGCGATTTGTCGGCGGCAACTTCGGTCGCCGCTTCATCGCATTTGCGGCGCGTCGGCATAAACACAATCGCGGGCAGCAGATTATACGAACGCAGAGTTTTAATCAGCTTCGGCGGCGGAATTTCGGGAAGTTTAAATCTCATAAAATGGAAAATGGAAAATGGAAAGCGGAAAATGAACCGCGCAATCTGAAAACTTCTTTATTTTCCATTTTTAGTTTTCCATTTTCCATTAGTTAGTATCTGCGTCGCCGCTCGAAGCGATTTTCTTCCTGCGCGAATTGTTCGATTTGGCGGTTAAATTTTCCTTCATCGTCGAACAGCGGGAAAAGCTGCGCGTTCGGCGCGAGAAAAGCGGCGCGGAGTTCGACGGGGCGAGTTCCGGCGCGGTTGATGACGCGAACGTTCGTGCCGCGCACTTCGCCGATCCAACTCGCAAATTCGTCGGCGTTTCCGATGGTTGCCGAAAGAAGTAAAAGCCGAATACGCGGCGGCGACAAAATTATCGCTTCTTCCCAGACGTGACCGCGTTCGGCGTCGGCGAGATAGTGCGCTTCGTCCAAAATTACGAAATCCGTGTTGACCTGTTCGCCGCTTCTGAGCGCGTCGAATAATTGGTTGCGATAAATTTCGGTCGTGCCGATTATCAAAGGCGCGTCGGCGTTTATTTTGCGGTCGCCGGTTAAAATGCCGACGTTTTCGACGCCGAATTCCGCGCCGAATTCCTGATATTTTGAATTGGTCAGAGCTTTCAAAGGCGTCGTATACCACGCGCGTTTTCCGCTCGCAATCAATCTCCTGATTTCCTCGCGCGCGATCCACGTTTTGCCGCTGCCGGTCGGCGCGGTCACTAAAACGTCCTGCGTTTCAATCGCTTCGAGTGCTTCGATTTGAAAGGCGTCCGGCACGAGCGGGCGCGGCGCGGGCGTGCCGATTCCAGCGAGAAGCCGTTCGATTGCTTTGCTTTGCGCCGGATTCTGACCGGATGCGTCAAATCGCGCGGAACTTTCTGGTGCAAGTTCGCGTTTATAATTTCGTTCCTTTCGACGAGCAGTGTCGGGGCGAACGTTTTTTGATTTTCGGCGGTTTTTATCTTTTCGGTCGCGTGCCATTTTACAAGCAATCTTAAAGGTTTCGCCGCGTAAAGTCTAATCTTTCAATTAGTAACCGGAAGTGTTAAAATGGCAAATTGATTCGCAACGGTTCATTGTCCGGGCGCATCTATATTTAACAATTTAAGCGTTATTTAATCGTTTATTATACGAATTTATAAAAGCAGTATGCAGGAACAGAAAAAGGAACTTTTTCAAAATTACGAAATAAAAAGCTGGGAATTCACGCCGCGCATTTACAAGATTATCGGCGCGTCCGTGCTGATAAATTTATTATTTTTATTTGTTGCCGGACAAACCGATTTGACCCGAAAAGGCTGCGACAGTCCGTTTGTCAGCCGCATTTGCGAAGTTCTGGACACGGTTTATGTCGGCAGCACGCTGCTCGGAACTGACGACGCATATGTCAGCAAAGATTACCAGAAAACCGAACTCGAAGACGCTGACATTACTTACATTGATGTCAGCAACGATTCGCCGCCTTTGAAATATCCTGAAGGTTATTTCGCGCTTGCCAATCCGAATGACGTTGCGATGATGCAAACCGGCGATTTTTCGACGATGCCGCCGGGAATGTCCGGTTTTCCGACGAATCCGACAATTTCAAACGGAACGGATTTGATGAATACACCGCAAGTCGTTCCGACACCGAACAACAACGCGATAAAAGGAAAAATCCCCGATTCGCCTTTTTCGTTCGGCACAAGTCCGAAAGTGAAAATTCCGCCGTTCAAAAGCGGCAAAACGCGCATTTATACGCCGAAATTGCCGAAAATAAAAACCGAATCGCCGAAAACGCTTCCCACTGATGAAGAGTTAGCCGGAGTGACGAAAGACCCGAAAGACAAGGGGGCAAAAAAAGGCGATTTAAAAGACGGCGATACGAAAGATAAAACCGAAACCAAAAAGCCCGACGCTAATCAGCCGCCGGTCGGAAGCGACGCGGTAACAGCGGTTGAAATCAACAAAAAACCGCTCGAAGATTTCGCCGACACGATTTTGGACAAAACCGCCGTCGAAAACAAACAAAAAATTGATTTGACGAAAAATTTTACGGTCATAATGGACGGCGTGATAACGAAAGACGGAAAACTCGACACCGATCCTAAGAAATCGAGATTTACAAAAAGTCTGGGCGACGAAGAAATGGTCAATGTCGCCAAATCCGCTATTGAAGCCATCGGCAACAGCGGATTGCTCGGTTATTTGCGAAATCTCGATGTCGAAAAAATCAATTTCACACTGATTCAGGACGACCAGCAGATTACCGCGATAATCACGTCAGACCAAAAATCGCCCGAACGAGCCAACACGCTCGCAAGCGGTTTTAACGGTTTGCTCAAAAGCGCGTTTATACTCGACAGCAGCGGAATGAAAAAACTCGGCGACGACGAAAAACTTCTGCTTAACAGCGCGAAAACGTCGAGCAAAGACAAACAGTTTATTTTAAATTTCGCAATGCCGAAAAAAGACGCGCACGATATGATCAATCGCAATCTGGAAAAAGAAGCGCAGAAAAGAGCCGAAGAAAAAAATCAGCCGAACTCGACAGCGCAAACCGATAACGCGAATCTGAAAAGAGCTAAGTGAGCAATAAAAACAAACACAATTCAATAGTTTTCCTCACCACGCTCTCGGTTTATCTCGGCTTGGTGCTGGTCGGCGGAACGCCGCCAATTTTGGCTCACGCTGCTTTAACCAGAAATTTTGACATTCAAAATGAAGTTAAAGTAAAAGACGATTTAGATAAAAAACCCGACGATGATGAATTAGTTAAAAGTTATTTAGCAAAAGATTTTCCAGTTCTTTTTATTCAACTTCTCAGTGAGATAAGACTTGAAGCTGAAAGTGGAAAGTATTCTGCGCCCGTTAAGACCGAGTTTGATTTTGAAACATCATGTTCTCAATCAGGAACAAGGGGCAGCTATCGAGGCGGAGCAGACATTTTGGATTCTGATTTTTACAGATTTGTTAGAAAAACTGTTCATGAAAAATTTAAATCTAAAATTTCCGAAATCAGTGATTTCGTTGATGGAGAATCCAAAGGTTGGCAAATACGAATTAAAATTGATGACTCGGATTTATCGTTTAAGGCTTCCTTCACAAAATTGAATGCCGCGCCGTTCGCCGCGCTTCTTAACCAAGAATTTGGTTCATTAGACCTTTCTGCTGAAAATACCTTAACCCGACAAGTTTACGAAAACACCAAAGCAACTTCAGAAAACAATCAAGTTTTCATCGTTACGCGCCTTCCGCGTGGCTCGCTTGATGCGCTTCTTGCCATAGACACAAATTAAGCGGCGAGCAAGCGAAAAGAATTTCTGACTTTCCTGCGACAAACTCGCCTAAACTTTTATAATTACAAATTTTATGAGCTAATAGCTTTTGCTTTTAGCTCAACTAAGTGAGGATTTTATGCCAGTCAATAGTATTGTAGATAAATTTTTTAAAAAAGTTCTGGGCAGCAACAGCGACGTTTTTCTGAAAAAGATTCGTCCGCTTGTTCAGCAGATTAATGAATTGGAACCGCCAATGCAGAAACTTTCCGACGATGAATTAAAGGCGAAAACCGTCGAGTTCAAGGAAAGACTTTCGAGCGTTTTAGACACAATCACGGACAAGGAAGAACGCCGTAAACGCGAGCAGGATATTTTGAACGAAATGCTGCCCGAAGCATTTGCCGCCGTGCGCGAAGCGTCGGTTCGGGTTACGGGAATGCGTCATTTCGATGTGCAGATGATCGGCGGCATCGCGCTTCATCAAGGTCGCATCGCCGAGATGCGAACGGGCGAAGGTAAAACGCTCGTTTCGACTTTGCCCGCGTATTTAAATGGTTTGACCGGGCGCGGCGTTCACATCGTTACGGTCAACGATTATCTCGCTTTGCGCGACGCGGAATGGATGGGCAAAATTCATACTTTTCTTGGTTTGACCGTCGGCTGTATCCAAAACGATATGGACGATTACGAGCGCAAAGAGCAGTATGCGTGCAGTATGACTTACGGCACGAACAACGAATTCGGCTTTGATTATCTGCGCGATAATATGAAATTCGATCCCGATCAACTCGTTCAGCCGGATCATTATTACGCGATTATTGACGAAGTTGATTCGATTTTGATTGACGAAGCGAGAACGCCTCTGATTATTTCCGGCGCGTCGGACGAAGCGACCGATAAGTATTACACGGCAAATCAAATTATTCCGCAGTTCGAGCGCGGGCATAAAGACGAAGAAACGAAAGTTACGACCGGCGATTATCTGCTCGACGAGAAAAATCATTCGTCGGTTTTGACCGAAGCGGGCGTTGAAAAAGCGGAAAAACTTTTGGGTGTTTCCAATCTTTACGATCCGGGGAATATGGAGCTTCTGCACTGCGTCGAGCAGGCGTTAAAGGCGCACACGCTTTACAAACGCGACCATCAATATGTCGTGCAGGAAGGCGAAGTTATTATCGTTGACGATTTCACAGGGCGTTTGATGCAAGGTCGCCGCTGGTCGGACGGATTGCACCAAGCCGTCGAAGCTAAAGAAGGCGTCAAAATCGAACGCGAAAATCAGACGCTGGCGACGATTACTTTGCAGAATTATTTCCGAATGTATGAAAAACTTTCGGGAATGACCGGAACGGCGGAAACGGAAACCGAAGAATTCGGCGAAACTTACGGTTTGGACGTGATTGTCATTCCGACCAATCGCCCGATGGTTCGTGATGATAAATCCGATGTGATTTATCGCACTCTGCCGGAAAAATGGAACGCTGTCGTTGGCGAAATTAAGGAACGTCACGAGAAAGGTCAGCCGGTTTTAGTTGGAACGGTTTCGGTCGAAAATTCCGAATTGATTGCCGAGAAACTCAAAAAAGTCGGCGTGCCGCACAATGTTTTGAACGCCAAATATCACGAGCGCGAAGCGGAAATCGTCGCCCAAGCCGGACGCAAAGGCGCGGTCACGATTGCGACGAATATGGCTGGACGCGGAACGGATATTATCCTCGGCGGCAACCCGGAATTTATGGCTCACGATTTCCTCAAACGCCGGGAAATCAATCCCGACGAAGCCACGCCTGAACAGTTTGAAGAAGAATTGGCGAAGGCGAAATGCATCGTCGCCGAAGAAGGCAAAGAAGTCGTCGCAGCGGGCGGTTTGCAGATTTTGGCGACCGAACGCCACGAATCACGGCGCATTGACAACCAGTTGCGCGGACGCTCTGGGCGACAGGGCGATCCGGGAGCGACGAGATTCGCATTGTCCCTGGAAGACGATTTGATGCGAATTTTTGCAGGTGATAAGGTGCGCTCGATGATGGAATGGCTCGGAATGGAAGAAGGCGTTGCCATCGAATCGAAAACCGTTTCCA
This sequence comes from uncultured Pyrinomonadaceae bacterium, assembly GCA_964237245.1. Taxonomy (GTDB): domain Bacteria; phylum Acidobacteriota; class Blastocatellia; order Pyrinomonadales; family Pyrinomonadaceae. Next base: position 43,850 of record CAXSHW010000023.1, on the reverse strand, counting down.
AGCAAATCGAACGCGCTCAAAAAGCGGTCGAAGCTCGTAACTTTGAAACGCGCAAGCACGTCTTGAAATATGATGACGTGATGAACAAACAGCGCGAAACGATTTACGGTCTGCGTCGCCAATTGATGATGGAATCGGAACACCGCGAATATCTATTGGGCGAAAACGGTGTGGCGCGTGATTTATTGGCGGATTTAACGCACCAATACTTAAATCCGCAGGTTACGCCGGACAAATGGGACGTAGAAACTTACGCCGCTGAAATCGAAAGTATCTACGCCGTTGATCCGGCGCTTGACGCGGGCGTTGATTTCAATAAAATGAACGCGCAGGAAATCGAAGAAGCGATTTGGAATAAGGCGATTGAAAACTACAACGAGAAGGAAAAACTCGTCGGTTCGGAATCTCTGCGCGGCTACGAGCGTTACATAATGCTCAACATTATCGACTCGCAGTGGAAGGATCATCTGCTTTCGATTGACCATCTGAAACAGGGCATCGGACTGGTCGGCTACGGGCAAAAAGACCCGCTCGTCGAATACAAAAAACAATCGTTCGATATGTTCCAGGATATGCTCGACCGAATTGACACAAACACGGCGCGTGCGCTTTTCAACCTCGAAGTCGTCGTCAAAGACGAACAGGAAGAAATCGAACGCATCGAAAGATTAGAAAGACAACGCGCCCGTCGTCAAGCCGCAGGGATGGCTTTCACCGGCGCGATGGGAACGGCAACAATGGCTGGCGAAGAAGCCAGAAAATCTACACCGTTCGTCCGCGACCAGCCGAAGGTCAAACCGAACGACCCGTGCTATTGCGGATCAGGCAAGAAATACAAAAAATGCCACGGCGCGGGCATCTAAACGTCGAAAATACGCGCATTAGCAGTCGCGCAAAAATAAAAAAAGCGGAAGGTTTGAAAAATTCCGCTTTTTTATTTTTGCTGTCAACGCTTTCCGATTAGAGCAAATTCAAAACTTCGCAATTATTTTTTGAAAAAATTAATTATCTCTGATACTTTTTTCGATTCGTTTTCGCCATTACTGTCAGAGCCGAAATTTTCGGACAAGAAGGATGGCTAAATTGAACGCATTAAAAATCAAAGTAATCAAAAAAAACGCGCTGACAAATTATAATCCGCCTGTCGTTGCGGAGAAAAAACCGAAACAAACCGTAGAACGTGAAATAATTTCAAACGTTTCCGGTTGGGTCAACGAATTTCAGCATCGCCGCCGTGAAGAATCAAGACAAACATTTAACCAACTATTCGCTCTGCGCGGTTAAATAATCCAACTCTAAAAAATTCCTCAAGCTTTTATTATAAATTTTCGCAAAATGATAAACAAAAAGATGAAAATTAAAGTTTTATTAGCAATTTGTTTGTGTCTGAATTTGTCGCAACTTCAAATAAACGCCGCTGTTTCACAGCAGACGGATTTTCAATCGTTTTGGAAAGAGTTCAGAGCAGCGGTTGAAAAGAGCGACAAAAACGCGCTTGCGGCAATGACGAAATTTCCGCTTTCGATGCCTTACGGCGTCAAAAGCGTCAAAACGAAAGCCGATTTTCTAAAACGTTACACGGAAATTTTCAACGGTGAAGCCGATGCCGCGAAATGTTTTCTAAAAGCCAAACCGGAAAAGGAAAACTCAAAACAATATGTCGTTTATTGCGGCTTCAAAAAAACGCCCGGCGACGAAGCCGATAAACCGATTGCCTTCCATTTTGAATTGACGAAAACAGGCTGGAAATTTACCGGACTCGATAACATTAATGAGTAATGAAAAACAGAAAATATAAAGTAAAAAAATAGATTTAACTTTCTACTTTCCGTATTTCGTTCTTTCCGTATTTTCGATTTCCAAAATCAAATCCGCGCCGTAACATTTCGCGGGCGTCTGAAACCCGGCGCAAAAGTTTCCGCTCGAAATCTTTTCCGCGATTTTCAGTGCTGTCAAAACTGTCGTCGTATAACCTTCGGGACAAACGAGCCGCGCTTCGGTTTTATTTCCGCTGTCGTCTGATGCTTCGCCCCAAAGATACGTTTTGCCGTTTGCGCGTTCGGTTTGATTTGGTCCGCCTTCGGGAATTTGTTTTTGCAGGTAATTTTGAAACGGTTTAGTTGCAAGCAGCCAACCGATATAGCGACTGAGCCGCAACAAGCGCAGATTTTCTTCGGGCAAAACAGCGTAAACTTCGATGTTTGGAATTCCCGTCGAATAAAACGCCGTTGCAATGTCGCCCCACGGAATTGTCACGCCGGTTTTGGTAAATTCGCCGAAATCAATTTCGCGCGTTCGCCAAGCCGCCGGAACTTGAACGATTTCACCTTCTTTGCGAATCGCGCCGCCGCGTCCGACATTCAAAGTCATCGTCGCCTGCGTGCCGTGCGAAATTTTTTCCATTCCGTAAAATGCCAAAGTTAAGCGAGTCGCCGACGGTAGAAGATTTTTCAAATGCAGAGCGAGACAATCCGATGGCACGACATCGAATCCGACGCCCGGCATAATCATAATTTCCGCTTCTTTTGCTTTTTGGTCGAGTTTCGCCAGCGCTTCAAACACGGCGATTTCGCCCGTAATATCGAGATAATGTCTGCCCGTTCGCAAGCAGGCTTCGACCATAGGTTTCGCTGTCAGCGAAAAAGGTCCGGCGCAGTGAACGACGAAATCAACTTCCTTGAGCGTGTATTCGAGCGATTTTTTATCTTCGAGCGCAAAGGTGCGGTGAACCAGATTCAACTCTTTCGCCAGCGGTTCGACTCGATTTTTGCTGCGCCCGCCGAGTATCGGCTGCAAACCGCGCCGCGCCGCTTCACGCGCGATCAGCTCGCCCGTATAACCGCTCGCGCCGTAGATTAGAAAGTTTTTCATATTTATCTGACAAAAGTTTTGAAGCCGGTCAACTTGATTAAATCAGGGTAAGATTTTTGAAAAAAAGCGTTCAGATATTTTACGTTTTTGTATTGCTGTAAAGAAGAAAAATATAATAATTCCAACGCCGCACTTTCCGTCCATCCAACGTCAGTAGTAAAACCCGAAAGCATTCTGATATTCGTTTTACTTACAAAATCCACTAAGGTTTCTTCTTTTGCTTTTAACGTGTTACAGGAACTAAAGTGGACAATTAAATCCTCAAAATCATCGTTCATTAGGATTGCCAATTCATCTAAAGCAAGACAAGTTCCGTCAGCAAGCTGAATTCCTTCTGCAACTCCGTGAAATGCAAGATATAGTATTTGATAACTTTTTTTTCGTTTTAAAAACTTTATATTGAATTTAAATTCACAAACGGTATTACAGGTAAGATGGATAAATCTTATGTTTTTTGCTTTTTCAGTTACTTCTAAAAGTGGTAAAACACTTAATTTTTTTTCAACATTTTCATTCCATAAAGATTCCAAACAAAAAATATTTTTCGGGTAGGATTTCGATAACGACTTTCTCAGATTTTTAGGTTGTGCTGACATATGATTTTTGGATTTCAATCTTTATCTTCCGCCAAAATTTCCTGCACACGCCCGACTTGTCCGTCGGTTAAGCGAACTTTGATGCCGTGCGGATGATTGCCTGAATTGGTCAGCAAATCTTTGACGATGCCTTCGGTGCGTTTTCCGGTGCGCTGGTCTTGTTTCAAAACGATGGAAACTTTCAGTCCGGCGCGGATGTTTTTTCTTTGACGGTGCGGCATTTATTTTTTCTCCAGAGTTCGCATCAAGAACGCGATTTGTCCGAGATGATAAGTGTTGTGGTCGGAAACCAATAAGGCTTCGCGCAAAACGGTTTGACCATCGCCGTGTTTGATTTCGGCAAGCAAATCCGTTTTCTCGTCCGCGACTAAATTGCGCATTCTTTGTAAATCTTTCAAAATCTGCGCACACGAATTTTTCCAATCTTTTTCGCTCGCTTCGGTTTTGTGCCAGTAACCGTCGGGAAATTCGGGCGAAAAGTGTTCGGCGTTATAACTGAATTCGACAATATCGTGTTGCGCGATTCTGAGATGTTCGAGCAATTCCCAAGCCGTGTGCGGAGCGTTTTCGAGTCGCGTGTTGATTTCACCGAGCGGGAATTCGTTCAAAACCGTTTCCAAACCGATATGCGCCGATTTCCCTTTTAACAATTCAAGCAGATGTTCGCGTAATTCTTTTTGTGTGTCCATAATTGTTTAAAAAAGCGTCAATTTCTTCGCCTGTGTTTCTTCGAGTTTTTCCAAAAAATCGTCGCGGGTGATTTCTTTTGCGCCGAAAACTTCAAAGTGCGGCGTCATCACCTGCGTATCGAGCCACGCCGCGCCGCGCGATTGCAGATGTTCGATTAAAAATAAAAGCGCGAATTTAGAAGCGTTTGATTGTTTGAAAAACATACTTTCGCCGCAAAAAACGCCGCCCGCGTCCACGCCGTAAAGTCCGCCGACTAATTCTCCAAAATAATCCCAAACTTCGACGCTGTGCGCGTCGCCGCTCGCGTGAAATCGGCAGTAAGATTCGATAAAATCTCTGGTAATCCAAGTTCCCTTTTCGCCGTTTCGTTTCGATTTCGCGCAATTTTCGATTACTTGCCTGAAACTTTTATCAATCGTAAAAGTAAAATCGGTTTTTCGCCATTCCTTTTTCAGAGATTTCGGAACGTGCAGTTCGGCGAATTCTAAAACGGCGCGTTGTTCGGGACAAAACCAGGGAAGCGGCAAGTTATCAATGTGCCAGGGGAAAATGCCTCGCCGGTAAGCGTTTCGCAAATTTTTGGTTGATAAATCGCCGCCGAAACCGATTATATCGCGGGCATTGTAGTAATAATCACCAAATAAAACCCACTCGGTAAATTCGTGATTGCGCGGATTCGGAAAATTTATCGTCGGCACTGTAAAATTATTTCGCAGTTAATAAAATTTCGGTTAACAATTGCTGATTATAAAGCATCTTTATAAAGTTAGAATAGTTTGTTTTCAAGTAAAAAATTAAAAAGAGGTTTTTAAGGAAATGATAAAGAATTTATCCGCGCTTTTTCTCGTCTGCGCAATTTTGCTGAACGGCGTCGGCGAGGTTTTTGCAGCTTCCGAAATGAAAGAAACGCCGTCGCAAACCGCGCAGCTTGTCGCGCTTCTTCCGGCATCGGACGGCGTTATAACCGTAAATATGCGGCGGCTTCTGAGCGAAGGACTTCCGCAGATTTTATCGTCCAATCAATCAGTTCTCGGAGAAATTTTAGGTAAACTCGACGAAGTAAAAAGCAAGACGGGTTTGGATTTAAGACAATTTGAGCAAATCGCCGTCGGCATTTCAAGCAGGAAAGTTTCAGCAACCAACGTAACTTTTGAGCCGCTCATTCTTGCTCGCGGAACTTTTAACGCGTCCGCGCTGCTCGCGCTTGCCAAAATCGCCGCGAACGGAAAATACCGCGAAGAAAAAATCGGCGCGCGAACCGTCTTTGTTTTTTCGGCGAAACAAACTGCCGCGCAGAACAAACCCAAAGCTTCCAACACTTCATTGCCTGAAAAGATAATAGATAACGTCTTCAAAAATTTACCCGATGAATTAGGCGTAACCGCTTTTGACAACAACACTCTGGCAATCGGTTCGACGGCGCGTCTGCGCGAAACTTTCGATGCGAAAATGCGCGTCGGCGCGGACGTTTTAAGCCTCGTTAATCGAAAACCGAACGCCATAATGAGTTTCGGCGCGAAACTTCCGAACGGATTATCGCCGTTCGTTAATATGGACAACGACGAAATCGGAAAAACTCTCGAAGCAATCAGACAGATTTCCGGCTCGGCTGACGTTAGCGGCGGAAACGCTCTGGTTTCGCTGACCGCGAAAATGATTGACGCCGCGCAAGCCAAAGATTTGCAGGACACTCTGCAAGGTTTGCAGATGGTCGGCAAAGGATTAATCGGCGGCGCGAAAGGCGCGGACAAACAGGTTTACGCGCGGATGATTGACAACGCGAAAATTTCGCAGAACGCCAGCGAAGTAATGCTTGATTTGCAAGTCGCGCAGAGCGACATTGACATTTTAGTCAGCTCAAAATAAGCTGTTTACATATTAATCTCCTCGAAAAATTTTTAGCTGCCGAAAATTGAGTTTCGGCAGCCTTTTTTTTCTCCGCCGAATCGTTTATTTTAGGAAAGCGAAATCTAACGTAAAAAACAAATTGATGAAAAGAAAATTTAACCGCCTAAAAATCGCCGGAATTTTAGCATTTACAATACTTTGGACAGCTTTTAATTTTGGCGCGACTGCTGCTGCGCAAAATGCGAGCCGCGCGAAAACTATCGAAAAACCCGCGCCGACGCCGATACAAACGCCGACCGTAAATC
>CAXSHW010000023.1:24673-37530 GCA_964237245.1 uncultured Pyrinomonadaceae bacterium | reverse complement strand
GCGCCGCAAGCTCCGATTCAAACCTTGGCGGTTTTGCAATCAAAAATTCGCTTGACTCTGGCGCGTCCCGAACTTCAGCGCGGGCAAGTCGGCGTGAAAATCGTTTCGCTCGACACGGGCAAAACGGTGTTTGAAGAAAATGCCGAAAAGTATTTTATGCCCGCCTCAAATATGAAAAGTTTTACAGTTTCCGCCGCGCTTGAACGACTTTCGCCGGATTTTCATTTCGTGACCAGCGTTTTCGCGCCCGCGCTGCCCGACGCGAACGGCACGATTCACGGTGATTTAACCGTTTTCGGACGCGGCGACGTTTCGATTTCGACGGCTTTCTATGACGGTGATTATTACAAAGGCTTGGACGCGCTTGCCGCGAAAATTGCCCAGTCGGGCGTCAAAAGAATTGAAGGAAATCTAGTCGGCGACGAAAGTTATTTTACGGGAAACCAGATTCCTTCCGGTTGGGAATGGGACGATTTGCAGTGGTATTACGGCGCGGAAATTTCCGCATTGCCGATCAATGACAACGCAGTTGATTTAAGCGTCAAGCCGGGTTCGGTCAGTTCGCCGTGCGCTGTTCAAGTTCTTCCGATAAACGCGATTGTGAAAATCGTTAATCGCTGCGTTACGTCCGTTTCCGGCGCGAAACGTGACCTCAAGGTTGAAAAAAAACTCGACCAAAATACTGTCGAAATTTCCGGCATAATGCCTGCGGACGACAAAGGCTATCAAAGCTCGATTGCCGTTTCGCGTCCCGGACAGCTTTTTGTCGAGCTGCTGCGCGGGCTTTTGATTCAAAAAGGCGTGACGATTACCGGACAAAACAAATTATTGAACGCAAAGGACAAAGCGATTTTTGTAGTTTCCTCCGCAATTCCGCAAGTTGAAATCGCAAAACTCGAATCGCCGCCGTTCAGCGTTATCGCGGCGAAAACTTTAAAACCGAGTCAAAATACTTATACCGAGACGATTCTACGCGCTCTCGGCGAGCAAGTCGGCGATAAAACCGACCCGAAAAAAGAAAGTATGGAACGCGGTCTGGAAGTCGTGCGAAATTTTTTGCTGCAAGCCGGAATTCCTGCCGACAGCGTGATTCAATCGGACGGTTCGGGTCTTTCGCGGCACGATTTAATCACGCCGAGTTCAGCCGTTCAGCTTTATATTTATATGTCAAAAAGTCGCTATGCGGATGCCTGGCGCGAGGCTTTGCCGATTGGCGGAATTGACGGAACTTTGAAAAATCGTTTTAAGGGAACTGTTGCCGCCGGAAATGTCAGGGGGAAAACCGGAACGATTGATCAGGTTTCGAGCCTTTCCGGTTATGTAAATTCCGCGACGGGTGAAAAATTCGTATTCTCGATTATCGTCAACGGCGTAAATGACGGGAAATTGCGCCAAGCCGCGATTGATGAAATCGTCTTATTGGTCGCAAATTTCAACGGAAAGACAAATTAAAATAGAAAAAGGCAGAGACAGAAAAGTTTTCTGTCTCTGCCTTTTTCTAATTGCCCGAAACAATTACCAGCGCGAATAATTTCCGCCGCCACCGCCACCGCCGCGATTTCCGCCACCGCCACCGCTGCCGCCGCGCCCACCGCCTCCGCCATAACCGCCGCGACTACCGCCGCCGCCTCCGCGATTTCCGCCGCGACCGCCACCGCCGCCTTCTTCGCGCGGGCGCGCTTCGTTGACGACTAAATTGCGTCCGTCAAAGTCCTGATTATTAAATTGTTCGATTGCCGCCTGCGCTTCTTCATCAGAAGACATTTCGACAAATCCAAAGCCGCGCGAGCGTCCCGTGTCGCGGTCTTCGACGACTTTCGCCGATTCGACCGTTCCCGCTTGAGCGAAATGCTCCTGCAAATCCTCGCTTGTCACACCGAAGGACAAGTTTCCAACGTATAGTTTTGTACTCATTTTTCTTTTTCTCTCTTATTTCTTTGCGAAGCAAAGGCGAGCTGAAAATTGGCGGGAAGGAAAAATATTTAATGTTTTCTCTGTCCAGATGCGACGCGCCCGCGCTTTTTGCGATACCGAAAAAACGAACCTGCTTCTTTAACCGTAACCAAACTCTCCAACCGAACCGAAATCGTCGCTTATCTTATCTTGAACGGACGCATCTACCAGAGATAGCTTGAGAGCGAAATTTTGAATAGTTTGCAATTTTTTTGCGTTTTAAGCAAGCGGAAATTTAATCTGAAAACCGAATAAACAATTGCGAACAATAATCCAACAATATAAAGAAGTTTTTTCTAATTACGGAGCATTTTTCAAAACATTTAAAATTTTGTCGTGAATTCCGCCGAAGCCGCCGTTTGACATAATTGCGACGACATCGCCCGCTTTTAATTCGGGCGCGAGATGCTCGACGATGGAGTCCGCGTCTGGAAAACTCATTGCGGGTTTGCCTTGCAGTTCGATGTCGTGGACGAGTTCGGCGACATCCAAAACTTTACCGAGTTCGCTTGCCTTTGCCGTGTTATAAACGCCGGCGATGATAACATAATCGGCGTAAGCAAAGGCTTTTGTGTAAAGCGCCTGGAAAATGGCGAGACGGGACGACCAGCTTCGCGGCTCGAAGACGGCAATCAGACGCTTGCCCGTGTATTTCATTTTCAAGGCTTTTAAGGTTTCTTCGACGGCAGTCGGATGATGCGCGAAATCGTCAATAACGGTTACGCCTTTCTCGACTCCGCGAACTTCGACGCGCCGCTTGACGCTTTTAAAACTCGAAAACGCTTCCTGGATTTTTTCTCTCGAAATTCCCCACGCATCAGCCGCGATTATTACAGCCAGACAGTTTCGCACGTTAAATTCGCCGATCAGATGCGTCTCAAATTCGCCCCAACTGTTTCCGTCCTTAAAAACCGTAAAGCGCGTTACGTCGGTCGAAAAATCAATGTATCGCGCCTGCCATTTCGCATCGTCGCTTGTGCCGAAGGTTTCGACGGTCGTGTTGAGTTTGCCGTCCATTTCGCTCAGAACATCGCGCGCAATCGGCGAATCAATCCCGACGATGAGCCTTCCGTTCGATGGAACTAAATTCATCAGACGCGAAAATTCAAATTTAATATCTTCCAAATTATCGTAAATATCGGCGTGGTCGTATTCGATATTGTTGACGATTGCCGTTTCAGGCAAATAGTGCATAAATTTCGGTTTTTTATCAAAATAAGCCGTATCGTATTCGTCGCCTTCGATGATGAAATAATCGCTCTTTGCAACGCGGAAACTAGCGCCGAAATTCTGCACGATGCCGCCGACGAGAAAGCTCGGATCGAGTCCGCCGACTTCGGCAACCCAGGTTGCGATGCTGGTCGTCGTCGTTTTCCCGTGCGTTCCGGCGACGACCAGCGAACGTTTTCCTCGTATGAATTCCTCTTTGACGATTTCCGCCTGCGAGCGATAAAAAAGTTTGCGATTTAAAACTTCTTCGAGTTCCGCGTTACCTCGACTAATCGCATTTCCGACAATAACGCAATCCGCGCCGACGTTGGCGTTTTCCGCTTTGTAACCGTTCGAAATTTCGATTCCGAGCGCTTCGAGCTGCGTTGACATCGGCGGATAAACATTCTGGTCTGAACCTGTAACTTTATGTCCGCGAGATTGCAGCATTCCGGCAAGCGAAGCCATCGCCGTTCCACAAATTCCGATTAAGTGATAATGCATAAATGCCTATTTTATAAGTATTTTCCTAAATTACAAAAATTTAATTGGCTAATATCTGAGATATTTTAACATTTAGCAGCATTCTACATATAACGACTAATTTGGAAAAAATAAGAGACATCCAAACTATATAAAACTTCATCTCATTTATAAGTAGGCAGTAAATTGTTTACATTCTATGAATGTAAACAATTTTTAAATTATTTTGACAAGGTTAAAAAAATAGGTTATAAAAATTGAGGCAGTGTAAATTTTTGCAACGTTTCATAACTTAATTACTTTTAATCTTCGTCAAAGTTTTAATTTCCCAATATCAATCAAATAACGCAATCTTTAATCATTATCTGTGATTAAGTTTAACTGTTCTGACCGTGACTTAATGTTAATTTGAACGTCGGTCATTAACTTTATCTTTATTTCCAGTATTCACGCGGATTTTATTCGCATAGCTAATATCAAAATTTTTGAGGTAAATAATGAGTAAATTTATACTTTTAGTTTTTAGTTTGTTTGTAATAAATTCGTCGGTTTTCGGACAAAATGATTTAGGTAAAGATTTAAAGAAATCTTTTAAAAAATACGATTTAATTCAATTAGACAGCAAGGTTGTGCTTCAGAAAGCCAAATCAAATAAACCAATCGCTATTCAGGCATACGGACGTTATTTTGAATTTGTTTTAACGCCTAATGATTTAAGAGCAAAAGATTATCGAGCCTTTGAAAGCACCGACTCAGGCGAAGTTGAAATGCAAAACGCCGAAGTCACCACCTATAAAGGTAAATTAACGGGTGATGACAATTCCGAGGTTCGTTTTACAATAACCAATGACAATCTTGAAGGAGTTATTTATACAAGTTATGACAAATTTTTTGTTACCAAAGCAAAAAATTTCTCCAAAAGCGCAAAATCTGACCAGGTTTTAGTTTATGGAGAGAATGATTTATTAAAAACTATTAATTTATCTGATGATGATGCGGATGGAGCTAAGGACATTCAATCGAAAATTGATTTAGGCAGCAATTTGATAGGACGCTACGAAGCGGATAATAGTAGTGATGCAACCGTATCAACAAACGAAGCCACTGCGGATTTGAGAACAATAGAAGTTGCGACTGAGGCAGATTATCAATGGGTTACTCAAGCAGGCAGCGCAACTGCTGCGAACAATCAGATTCTAGGCATCCTCAATCTTGTTGACGGAATTTACAAGAGAGATTTGAATTTAACTGTTTCTGTAACTTTTCAACACGCTTGGTCAACACCCGATTCTTATCCAACAACTTCATCGAGCGATTTGTTAAATTCATTTTTAAGTTATTGGAACACCAATTTTCCGGCGCAATCTTCACAATATCATCGAGATGTAGCTCATATATTTACAAATAAATTTACTAATCAAGGTATTGCTTATCAAGGAGTTACCTGTAGCAGTCCGGGTTCTGCTTATGGAGTAACCGGTCAAAGCGGAAGTGCTAATTATCTGATAACAGCACACGAAATCGGTCATAATCTGGGCGCCGCTCATGTTGATAATAGCGGAAGTTGCGCGAATTCAATTATGAATCCTGTTATATCCGGCAGCGTAACCGGTTTTTGCGACGTTTCAAAAACTCAGATTCAAACTTATGTCAATGCTAATGGTAGCTGCTTGACTTCGAGTGGAACAACAACTCCGACCCCGACTCCAACTGCAACGCCTACTCTAACACCGACTCCAACTGCAACACCTGTAAACACGCCCAGATATACATTAACTGTTAGTCCAAGTGTTGTTGCATCGGGTGGTCAAGTAACAGTTAGTTTTACAGCCCCAAGCGGCTCGTCTCAATATGATTGGATAGGACTTTACCAGGTCGGCGCCTCAAACTATAGCTATCTCGGTTATGTTGCGACAAATGGAGCAACATCGGGTAGTTTTACAACTGCTTTGTCGCAAACAGGTCAGTATGAATTTCGTTATTTGCTGAATAATACTTATACAAGTGTTATTACCAGCAATACTGTAACTGTACAAGCAGCACCTACCCCGACGCCAACAGTCAATCCGACACCAATTTTCACACCCACCCCGACGGCAACGCCGACGGCGACTCCAACTGCGACGCCGACACCGGCAAGCAGAACCAACGTCGCGCTGGCGGCAAACGGCGGAGTGGCGAGCGCTTCGTCTTTCTACAACGGCGGTTATGCGCCCGACGGAGCTAACAACGGCGACCGCAAAGGGGCGAACTGGGGCGCCGGCGGCGGATGGAACGATGCGACGAGCGGCGTGTATCCGGATTATCTGGAAGTAGATTTCAGCGGCACAAAAAGCATCGACGAGATAGATGTTTTCACGGTGCAGGATAATTATGCAAATCCGGTCGAGCCGACACTCGGCACGACGTTCACGCAATACGGGATAACGAGTTTCGACGTGCAGTATTGGAACGGGTCGGGGTGGGTGACGGTTGCGGGCGGCGGGATCACAAACAACAACAAGATATGGAAGCAGATCACCTTCGGAGCGGTCTCGACCAACAAAATCAGAGTGGTAGTAAATAGCTCATTGGCGAGTTACAGCCGCATCACCGAACTTGAAGCGTGGAGTAATGGGGGTTGATTAACAGATAGTTAACAAATGCTGTTGATTTCAAAGTAATTTTTGAAGCCGTTGTTAAGCAGCGGCTTTTTTTAATGAATTAACTTAATTTTAATCGAGGAAATGCGTTGGGTTAGATAATTAATAATCAATAAAATATAATTTCGTTTAACCAAAGATTTCGTTTTTTAGGTATTAGTTTTTAATTTATGGAAAAGATTAAATTACCGCCGAGCATTAAGGGTGGAATTTTCGGCGGACATTTCGCAAAATTTCGACGCGACCCGACCGGATTTTTGCGGAAATTGTCGGAACTCGGCGACGTGACTTTCTTTAAAATGGGCAAACAGCAGGCTTATTTTCTCAATCACCCGGATTTTATCCGCGATTTGCTGACGACGAATAACGCTAAATTCGTCAAGGGTTTGGCTTTGCAGCGCGCCAAAAAATTGCTCGGCGAAGGTTTGCTGACTAATGAAGGCGAAAATCATCTGCGCCAGCGGCGGATGATTCAACCGGCGTTTCACCGCGAAAAAATCAAATCTTACGCCGAATCAATGACTTTTTACGCGGCGAAAATGCGCGACGAATGGAAAGACGGCGACGTGCGCGACGTTGATCAGGAAATGATGCGGCTGACGCTGCAAATTGTCGCCAAAACTCTGTTCAGCGCGAATGTCGAGGACGAAGCCGATCAAGTTGGCGCGGCTTTGACGACGATTATCAAAATGTTCAATTATCTGCTTTTGCCGTTTGCCGAACTGCTCGAAAAACTACCGATTCCGCACATTAAAAAATTTAATCGGGCGAAGGAAACTCTGAATTCGGTCATTTACGGAATTATCGAAGAACGGCGAAAATCCGGCGAAATCAAAGACGATCTGCTTTCGATGCTTTTGCAGGCGCAGGACGAAGAGAGCGGCGCGCAAATGAGCGACGAACAAATCCGCGACGAATGTCTGACGCTGTTTCTCGCCGGACACGAAACGACCGCCAACGCGCTGATCTGGACGTTTTATCAGCTCGCGCAAAATCCTGAAAAGGAAGCGAAACTGCACGAAGAACTTTCCAGAGCGCTGCCTGACGAAAGAATTCCGACCATCGAAGATTTGCCAGAATTGAAATATACGGAAAGCATTTTAGCCGAATCAATGCGACTTTTTCCGCCGGTTTGGGGTTTGGGACGACTGACCGTCGAAGATTACGAAGTCGGCGGCTATACAATTCCGAAAAATTCGCTGGTTTTACTGAGCCAATTTATTACGCACCGCGACCGAAGATTTTGGGACGATGCCGACGCTTTTCTGCCCGAACGCTGGGAAACGCAGTCAATCAAAGAAGCCGGAAAAAAATACATCTATTTTCCGTTCAGCAACGGCGTGCGCGGCTGCATCGGCGAAGGTTTCGCGTGGACGGAAGGAATTTTGCTGATCGCAACGCTCGCTTCAAAATGGAAATTAAAATTATCGCCCGAACAAAAAATCGCGCTCCAGCCGCTGATGACGCTCAGACCGAAATTCGGAATGAAAATGCGAATTGAGAAAATATAAACGGAAATATATGAGGGAGAAATTTATATTCGCAATTTTATTAATAATTGTTTCAACAACTTTTAGCTTCTCACAAGAGAAAAGAGAAGAAACTACAGTCAGCGTATCAGACGGAAATGCTTGTGAGAGTAACAGCGCTTACTTTGATATGATTTCAACTGAAGTTAATCATACAAAACAAAACATTTTTGCTATTTTTCGTGCTGGAAAAAATGAAACTGAAATTGTAAATGCGAAGCGACTATTTCACGTAAAAATGTTTCTCGAAAAACGAAAAGGTTGGAGTAAATTCAATGTTGTTTATGCGAGAGGAGAAAAGACAAACAATGAAGGAAAAATTGAATTTTATATTGGCGGAGAACTTTTTCTCATTTTAAATTCATCGAAAAATAAAACACCTTGTTTGGATTGTTGCAACGGTGGTTTTGAACTTCCACAAAATCTTGACAAAGTTCAAAAACGTCATAAGAGAAGAAAAATTAAAAATAGTCTTTAAATAAACGGCATAAATTTTTGCGAAAATCTTGTTTCATACTTGAAACAGAATGCAACTTATGTTAGATTTGTTTCATCAGTGATACAAAATGCCTTTGACGGTAGGCATTTAAGAAGCAAAAAATAAAGGAAAACATTAAGAAAGCAAAAAGCTGAGGAGAAAGCAAAATGAAAAATCCAAATAAACCGAAGGTAAATCCATTGAGTCGGATGCCCAGACAGCAGCGGTTGATTATGGCGATTCGCGGCGGCGCGGGCGTCGGCAAAAGTCATTTTATCAGTTCGATGTCGGAAGCGGGTTTGGGGAAGCTCTGCATTTTCGACACGGAACGCAAAGCGCGTCTGCTGCGCGGCGTCGGGCAAAATTTTGACGCGCTCGAAATCGAACAGAGCGACGAATTGCCGGAATTTATTGATTGGGCGATCAACGGCGACGGGCGCGAACAGAATTACGGCTGTTTCGGACTCGACAGTTGGGCGGCGTATTTCGGCGCGAAACATTCGGAAATGATTGAAGCCGTTCGCGCGAGAACCGGCGATCCGCTCGCGCAGCCGAGCGCGGAAGAATTAGCGGCAGATCAGATGGTTTTGCAGTCGGTTCTTAGAAAACTCTGTATTGAAAGCGGAAAATCGGTCGTTATCGCCGATCAAATCGCCGCGCGCGGCAAAGAAGCCAAAGAGGACAATGAAGTCGGGCGCGTTTTGCCGATGACGGCTTCGGGTTTGGAATATTTCGTGGACGTAATGGTCGAGGTTTCTTTGCAGGAACGCGACGGTGAAATTACGCGCGTTTTTCAAGTCGTGAAATCGAATTCACCGGCATTTGAAGTCGGTTTTGAAATGACGGGAAACATCGGTTTCAAAGATTTTCTCGAACATATGAAAGCCGAACAAGCGCTCGAACTGGCGTTTGATAAACCCGCGAAATCAGACGTGCCTGAATTTATCGAAGACAAAACGCCGGTTTCGATTGCGCCGCAGAAAATGACGGTCGAAGATTTGATCGTCAAAGCCGAAGCGAACGGTTTCAAACGCGCGGACATCGTGACGGGCGCGAAAATTTATCACAATCAGCCGAACATTACGCATTTGACCGACGAGCAGATCGAAGATTTAGACCGAAGAATGACGGCGCGTATTGAAAAAACGAAAACGGAATCCAAAACCGAACTGACCGCAAATGACAAAGTAACCAACATCAAACGCGCGAAAGTCGCGTAAAAAAGTTTTGCGCTGGCAAAAGGCAAAGCGAACGAACAAGGGCAGAGAAAGAGGCGGAAGAAGTTTCGGGAAAACTTCCCACGCCTCTTTTTGTTTTTCAAATTTTAATCTTGGGAAGGGATTTTATGTTGAGAATAATTTTAGGAATAATCGCGGGTTTTATCGTCTGGTCAATCGTTTGGGTCGGAATGGATGCTTTGCTGTCGGCGATTTCGCCCGGTTGGTTTGGGAGAATTTTCAACGAATTTCAAACTGCCGCCAGCCGCAGCGAACCTTTTACGCCGCCGGTTTCGGTCAGCGTTTATCTTATTTTTCAAGGAATTTTGTGTTCGCTGATTGCGGGATTTGCGGCGGCGGCGATTGCGAATGAAAACCGAAAATCAACGCTCATTCTCGGCGTTTTGTTGCTGGCGACAGGCATTTTCGTCGAAGCGGAAAACTGGAATTATTTTCCGCTCTGGTATCACGTTTTGTTTTTATTACTTCTAATTCCGATGACTATTCTGGGTGGAAAAATCAGTCAGCCTCGATATAGAGAGGTAAGAAGAAACTATTAGTTTTATCTTGGCTCAGACTCAAATATCGTGCCGATTAACCAGAGCTTTTTCCATCGTTACTTCGTCAACGAATTCCAAATCCGAGCCGACCGGCATTCCCATTGCGATTCGTGAAACGCGTACGCCGAGCGGTTTTAGAAGTCTGGCGATGTAATTCGCCGTCGCTTCGCCTTCGGTGGTCGGGTTTGTGGCGACGATAACTTCTTTAACGTCAACGCCGTCGTTGTTTTCCGGCGAAAGGCGCGGCAGCAGATTGGCGAGCATCAATTCGTCCGGGCTGATGCCGCGAATCGGCGACAGACTGCCGTGCAGAATGTGATACAAACCTTTATACGAGCGCGTTTTTTCGACGGCGACGAGATTATACGGTTCTTCGACGATGCAGATCATCGAACGGTCGCGCGACGGCGAAGTGCAGAACATACACGGGTTTACGTCTGTCAAATTGTTGCAGATTTCGCAGAAAACGATTTTCTGTTTGACTTCCTGCAACGCCTCGACAAAGCGTTCGATTTCCGCTTCCGGTCGGCGCAAAATATAAAACGCGAGCCGCTGCGCCGATTTGTGTCCGACGCCGGGCAGACGTTTGAATTCGTCAATCAATTTGGCGACGGGTTCTGAATATTCTAACATTTTGGATTTTGGATTTTGGATTTTGGATTGCTTTCGGATTGAAATTTTAGATTAAAACAAAACTGTTGAATCAAAATTCCAATCCAAAATCGGCAATCTAAAATCCAAAATTACATCAGTCCCGGCGGCAGCATTCCGCCGAGTTTTCCTTTAAGCGTTTCTTCGACTTTGCGTTTGGCTTCGTTGATGGCGGCGACGGTTAAATCCTGAATCATTTCGACATCGCCGTCTTTGACCAGATCAGGCGAGATTTTTAAATCCACAACTTCAAAATCGCCGCGCATTTTGACTGTCACCGCACCGCCGCCGGCTGTCGCGTCAACGGTCGTTTCCTTCATCTGTTTGCCCATTTCTTCCTGCATTTTCTGGGCTTGTTTCATCATCGAATTCATATCGAATCCGCCGGGGAATTTCATAATTTTCTACCTTCCTCTAAAAATAATTTCCATCAAAATTCGTAAAAGATATTGTAACATTTTGACGCGGCTAATGTCTTTTTATCAAGCGAAAACAAAAGAAATTTAGCCACAGATTTTCACAGATAGACACAGATAAAAGCCCGATTAAATTATATTAATTTTATCTCTCTTAAATCCGTGTTCATCTGTGCAAATCTGTGGCTAAAATTTTCTTACTGTTTGAAAAATTAGCGTCAATGCTGCATCCGCGACGGGCGAAAGCGCATAAAAATCTGGAAACCGCCGTGATTCGTGCCGCCGTAAACCGGCGCGATTGCCGCCGGATTGTGATTATAAGTCGCCATCGCGCCCAAGCCGACATCAATTCCTTTATCTTTGACAATATCGCGGATGTAGCCGACGGAAAGCGCGCCGACCAAAAAGTTTTGATGCGCGTAAATCGGGTCTTCCAAAACAAGCTCGTGCGCCGATTTCTGAACTTCTTCAAAGCGTCCGAAAATCGTGTTTTTCTGAAACTGATAATTCGATTCAAACAAAAACGCATTCGTTCTGCCTTCGTCGTCGTGATTTTGTCCCCAGACGAAAGCGTTCGACCAATTTCTGTCGTTCGCAAGGTTTTTGTTGTAAATCGCCGAAGCCGTCGTGCGGCGGCGAATACGAATTTCCGGCTCGGCGGGTTCGGGATTTTTCAAATAACCGTGCGAAATTTGAAACGACCATTCCTTCGTCGGATTATAGGAAAATCTGCCGCTGAACGAATCGAGTTTCGGCGCGTCGAAATTCCAGCGATTTTCGTCCGGCTCGCGTCCTTTGAACGCCGACGCTTCAAATTTGAATTTGTTGTAGCTGTAACCTGCCGTCAAAACGCCGAAAGTAATGTGCGTCGCGTCTTCCCAATGATGTCCGATGGGCGCGTCCGGGTTATCCATTCCCGAAAGTCGGTGCATAAAAGTCGGCGGTCCGAGCGCGGGTTCGCCGGGCAGTCCGGCGTAAAAATAAACCGATTGCTTTTCGTCGAATTTGTGCGAAAGCGTGACGGCGAGTTCCGCAAAAAGATCGTGCGGATGCTGGCGGTCGTGCAAAGGCTCGCCGCCGAAAGTTTCGCCCGACTGATACAAAAGCGGATAACCGTAACCGCGTTCGATGATCGGATCGAGGCTCGTCAAAGGGCGCGAATACATCGCCATAAACATCGAAGGCGCGTCGAAACGGCTGCGGTCGCCTTTGCCCGCAACGGATACGTCGCGGCTCGAACCGACTGCCGTATAACGCGCGAACAGCGTGCCGTGCAGCATCAGCATTCCGCCGTCGGCGTAAGTTTTCATCCACGCATACATCGGCGTCGAGTCCGCGCCCCACGCCGTTCCCGAACTTTCGCGCGCCATCGGCGATCCGATATTGACGACCGAACGCATCGCCATTCCCGACATCGCGCCGTGATCCATTCCCGACATTCCCGACATTCCCGACATCGCGCCGTGTTCGTCGTGATTCATTCCCGCCATCGAATCGGACTTTTTATCGTCCATTTTCATTCCCGGCATTTCGTCGGATTTTTTGTCGTCCATTTTCATATCCGACATCGCATCGTCCGATTTTTCCATTTTCATTTCGTCGTGCGAACGAGCTTCATTTTCTTCGTTCGCCGAATAAACGTGCGTTTGTTTTGCCGCCGTTTTTACGTTCGCGTCGGGTTTCACGCCGACGAAAATATTGCCCCACATTCCGCCTTTG
>CAXSHW010000023.1:20630-24663 GCA_964237245.1 uncultured Pyrinomonadaceae bacterium | reverse complement strand
GGCGTGTCCTTTGACCGAGCAGAAATACTTATACGCGCCGTCTTCCGTCGCTTTGATTGTGATTTCTTCGGCTTGCATCAATCCGTCTTCTGATTTCGCCGTCAATTTTTCCGTGCCGACGGTTTCGGCGATTTCCGGCGCGATTGTGAAATCGCCGATTATGTGACCGAACCGAACGTCGTGGCGCATATCGTCGTCAACATTGACGAATAAAATTTTCAAAGTCGCGCCCGGCGGAACGACTAAATTCGGATTCCGAACGCCCTGCACGCGATACGAAAGCATATCGTCTTCGGCTCCGGTCGTGACGACGAGCCGAATTTCCTTTTCGGTAAAAGTTAAATTGGATTTGTCCTTTACGCCGACGGTCTGCGTTTTTTCCAAACCCGCTAAATCGGCTTGTCTGACTGTTTTTTTCTCGCTTGAAACGAGCGTAAAAGCGTCGTGCGCGAAAGCGTTCGCGCTGAACAAAAGCGCGGCGAATATTGATAAAATAATAGTTTTCATTTCTGTATTTCCTGTCTGTAAAGCAAATTCGATTGCCGTCAAAAACAATGACGGAGAGTCGTCGGGAATTTTCCCGACGCGATTTTATTAAACTGAGTGATTTTGAATTTTTGCTTTAAGAAACAGGCGGAGCGCGGGCGGGCAGAAGTTTTAGGAGATAATTCGAGTTGTAAAAATGTCGTCCAAAATGAGATTTGACCGGCGCGATTAGCGCGACGACGACGGTTTTTTCCGTCTTGACGACAAGCGGCAAAACGGCAAGATTTTTCTGTATTTTAACCGTCTCGGATTTGCCGACGACAAACGGCGGCGAGATTTTGACGAAACAATGACAGCCGACATCAACGCTTACGGCTTCATCCGACGCGGAAACTTCCACATATTCCGCGTCGTTCATCGTCATTTGATGACACGAAGCTGCGTGATTTTCCGCGCCCGTCTGCCCGTGATGCGAGCAGTAATGAGCCGCCGAAACGGAAGAAGCGAACAGCGACAAAACGACACTCAAACTTAAAATGAATTGTTGCAATCGCTGATTTTTCATAACGTCGAATCGTGTTAGATTCTAAATATCACTATAAATTTGTCCGTCGAATTTAGCAATGGCTCGAAAATATACAATTAAACGCGACCAAAACTCGCTGCCCGAACGACTGACGCGCTATCGTGAAGAATTAAATGCGGAGCAGTTTCGCGTCGTGACCGCGCCGCCGCGCGCGTCGCTGGTCGTCGCGGGCGCGGGAACGGGGAAAACCAGAACGATAACTTATCGCGTCGCGTATTTGATCGAGCAGGGCGTTTCGCCGCAGAAAATAATGCTCGCAACTTTTACCAATCGCGCCGCCAGAGAAATGCTCAGGCGCGTCGAAAATTTGACGGGTTCAAACAACGTCCATCGAATTTGGGGCGGAACATTTCACCGCATCGCCAATTTGATTTTGCGAAAACACGCGGTTTCAATCGGTTTCGACTCGAATTATTCGATTCTCGACGCGGAAGACGCGAAAGATTTTATCAATGTCTGCATTGACGAAGCCGGAATTGACACGAAGGCGAAACGGTTTCCGAAACCCGAAGTCGTTCAGAACATTATCAGTTACGCCAACAACACCGACCGACCGATTGAAGACGTGATTATCAGCCGTTACCCGTATTTCGAGCCGCTCGCGCAGCAAATCAAGCGCGTTGATATGATTTATATGGAGCGAAAACGCGAGCGCAATGTGATGGATTACGACGATTTACTTTTGAATTGGAAAAAATTACTGATTCAAAAACCCGACATCGCCGCCGTTTACGCCGAACAATTCGAGCATATTCTGGTTGACGAATATCAGGATACGAATAAACTGCAAGCCGAATTGATTGATTTGCTCGCCGTCAGGCACAAAAACGTGATGGTCGTCGGCGACGACGCGCAGAGTATTTTCGCGTGGCGTGGCGCGGAATTTACGAATATTTACGAATTTCCGCAGCGTTACCCAAACGCGGAAACTTACAAATTGGAGACGAATTATCGTTCGACGCCGGAAATTCTCGCGCTCGCCAACGTCTCAATCGCCAACAACCGCAAACAGTTTCCGAAAGTTCTGCAAGCCGTCAAAAAGTCGAAAGGTTTCGCGCCCGCGCTCGTTCCGTGTTCGGATGTCGAACAGCAATCGGCGTTCGTCGCATCGAGAATTTTGGAATTGCGCGACGAAGGAACTTTTTTGGAAGACATCGCCGTTCTTTATCGCTCGCATTATCATTCGCTCGAATTGCAGTTGGAATTGACGCGCCGCAATATTCCGTATCGCATCCAATCAGGCGTCAGATTTTTCGAGCAGGCGCATATCAAAGACGTGATTTCATATCTGCGAATCATCGTCAATCCGCGCGACGAACTGGCGTGGAAACGCATTTTAAAAATGATTCCGAGCGTCGGCAGCGCGACCGCGAACAAGATTTACGAAACTCTGGCGTATGCCGAAAATCCGTTCGCGCTCGTCAAACGGGAAGATTTCAAATACAAACCACGCAGCGCGAACGGCTGGCAAAACTTTGTTGAGCTGCTCGAAAATCTGGTCAGAGACGAAAATAAAAATAATCCGGCGAAACAAATCGAAATGATTTTAACGAGCGGTTACGAATCGCTTTTGCAGGAAACCTACGAAAACAGCGAGGCGCGCGCCGAAGATTTGCGCCAGCTTGCGCTTTACGCGAGCAAATACGATTCGACCGAAAATTTTCTGTCCGAACTCGCTCTGATTTCGACCGAGCGTTTCGAAGAACCGCAGGCAATCGTCGCCGAAGATGTAATTTCAGGCGGCGAAGAAGACGAAATTTTGACTTTGACGAGCATTCATCAGGCGAAAGGCGCGGAATGGAAAGCGGTTTTCGTAATCTGGGCGGCGGAAGGCAAATTTCCGTCGCCGCGAAGTCTAAAGGAAGTTGACAGCGAGGAAGAGGAAAGGCGTTTATGGTATGTCGCCCTAACCCGCGCCAAAGACGAGCTTTACATCACCTATCCGCTGATGATTACCGATTACAACCGCCAAACCGTGCTGCAAAAACCGTCGCGTTTCGTGATGGAATGTCCGCCCGCGCTGTTTGAAGTCTGGAGTTTGGAAGAAGACCAGCCGAAGTTTGACGCGCCCGTTTTAATCGAAGAAAAGAAACAGGACTTTCTTAATTAATCCAAAATTTTAAGGCGAAAATAATCGTGGTAATTTCCCCTTGAAATCCTGTATAATCAGAAACGGCTTTTCCCTCCTTTCGTTTTTCACCCGCCTTTTTTATGAAATCATTGGAAAGAAAATTAATTGCCGGAATTATTTCGGTCAGTGTTTTGCTGGTTGTAACCGGCATCGTTTTTTTCAATGCGCTGAATGATTCGACCGACAAAGCCGCGCAGGTAGCGCACTCCAACGAGGTTTTGACCGAAATCGAAGCGACGCTTTCGATTTTGAAAGACGCCGAGACAGGTCAGCGCGGCTACATTATTACCGGACAGGAAAATTATCTCGAACCGTTTCGTGACGCCGACCAGCACGCGGGCGAAAATATGGCGCGGCTCAAGATGCTGACGGAAACGAGCGAATTTCACCGCGAAAAAATCGCCGCCGCCGAACCGCTCATCGAAGCGAAATTCGCGCTGATGCGCCGCACGATTGATTTGCGCCGCAACGTCGGATTTGAAGCGGCGCAGCGCGTCGTTCAGACCAACGAAGGCAAAAATACGATGGATGCCATCAGAAGAATTTTTGCCGCGATGAAAGGTGAGGAAATCAACGCGCTGGAAAATTTCAAAGCCGTGTCCGAATCGAAGATTCGCAACGTCATTTTTGTTTTTGCCGCGCTGTTCGCGCTGATATTTTCGCTTTTTTGTCTGGTCTATGTTCTCGTCAAACGCGACATTGACGAGCGCAGTCGTTTCGCGGTCGAAGGAAATCGCCTTGCAATCGAACCCGGCACGACGGCGACGATTGACGGCAAAAAAAACTTTCCGTCGCTCGTCGTTAAATTTAAAAAAGACGGAAAATCCGTC
>CAXSHW010000023.1:0-20620 GCA_964237245.1 uncultured Pyrinomonadaceae bacterium | reverse complement strand
ATAATGCTGCTCGACATTGACCATTTCAAATCGGTCAACGACACTTACGGACATCAAATCGGCGACGAAGTTCTCAAATGGTTCGCCGAAAAACTGCGCGAAAGCGTCCGCGCCGTTGACCTGCCCGCGCGTTTCGGCGGCGAAGAATTTCTGGTAGTTTTGCCGGAAACCGACGACGCAGGCGCAGCCGTCATCGCCGACCGAACGCGGCGGAAAATTGCCGAAAATCCTTTCGTCCGGCGGCAGGAAAACGGGCGCACGCTCGAAATTCCGATTACCGTCAGCGTCGGCGTCGCCGGGATGAACAAAATGGATACGGAAACGGAACTGATCAAAGCCGCCGATAAAGCCTTATATCAAGCCAAAGCCGACGGTAGAAACCGCGTCGTCGTGTCAAATGAACAAGTTCAAACGCTTAAAACGGCGCAAATCCGGGTTTGTGCCTGAAAATTGCCCGCTGCCGTTAAATTGTAAATATCTGGAAAGAACCGTTCATTACCGGCTGAATCTTCAAAAAATAATTAGCTCTCCAAAATATCTAAAACACGGCGCTTTTACGTCTTAATGTGTTCTTTTTCCAATTCTTGTTTCGACAGCGACGCGGCTTCAAAATAAACGCGCGTGATGTCGGGAAATTTGTTTTTAACCTTGTCTTCAATGCGGCGAATCGCCGAGCGCAAATCGGGCGCGGTGATGTTTTGATTAAATTCGAGTTCGAGCGTAAGCAAAATATCGTGCGCGCCGAGATGCAGCGTGAGCGAACTCAAAACCTTTTCGACGCAATCGTCGTCCTGAGCGATTTGGCGAATGCCTTTCAGAGTTTTCGCGTCAACCGCTTCGCCGATCAGTAAACCTTTCGTTTCCGAAGCGAGAAAAAACGCGACCGAGCAGAGCAGCAAACCGATTAAAATCGAAGCCGCGCCGTCAAAATACGGCGAATCGAATTGCTGTCCCAAAAACAAGCCTGAAAAAGCGATTGCCAGACCGAGCAGCGCGGTCGAATCTTCCAAAACGACGATAAAAACCGTCGGGTCTTTGCTCAAATGAATCGCTTTGAGAATCGGTTTGCCGTCTCGAACTTTGCTGAACGCCTTCCAACCGAACCACCACGAAATTCCTTCAAACACAGCCGAAATGCCGAGAACCGCGTAATTCCAGGTCGGACTGGTCGCTTCATTCGGATTCTGCAAATGCGCGATGCCTTCGTAAATCGAAACGCCGCCGCCGACCGCGAAAATACTGAGCGCGACAATCAAAGCCCAAAAATAAAGCTCGCGTCCGTGTCCGAACGGATGTTCTTCGTCCGCCGGTCTTTGGCTGCGCGAATCGCCGAGCAAAATCATCAGACCGTTGCCCGTATCAACAACCGAATGAATTCCTTCGGACAACATCGCCGAACTGCCCGTAAAAAACGCCGCCGTAAACTTCGTCGCCGCAATCAAAAGATTGCCCGCAATCGCCGCGTAAATCGCCGTCTTAGACTCTGAACCCTTGTTTTCTTCCGTCGCCATTCGCGTAAATTATATGTTTATCATCATTCAAAATCTTTCGGATGTCGAAGCCTGTTTGATTAAAAGAAATAAATTTCGTCGCGTTTATCCGATTGGTTATTTTCCGTTTTCCATTAACTAAATTTACTTTTGCCGCAACTCTATTTATACTCAAAAATTATATCGGGTTAAAAATATGATAGTTAAATTTGTTCGGAAAATTGGCGGTTTGAGTTTGGTTTTGGCTTTCGCGCTTTTGAGTTTTTCGTGCCAGAGCGCGCAGACTTCGCAGAGTCAATCAGCGGCGGATTTGGAAGCGGTCAGAGCGAATACGCCGAGCGACGCTTACAGAATGCTCTACGCGGCGGTCAAAGCTAAGAATAATGCGAAAATTCAGCAGATGATGTCGAAAGATACGATTGCTTTTGCCGGATTTGCGATGCAGCAGAATAAAGAGCCGCTCGAAAAGATTTTTGAAAACGGATTGACCGCGACGACTTTTGCCGACAGTTTGCCGCAGATGCGCGACGAGCGCGTCAACGGAAATTTCGGCGCGGTCGAAGTTTACAGTCAAAAAGATAATCGCTGGGAAGATTTGCCGTTTATTTTGGAAGACGGCGGCTGGAAGCTCGCGGTCGGCGATTCTTTCAAGGGAACTTACAAATCGCCGGGCAAAGGACAGGCGCAGCTTGAAATGGAAGCGAATAATCCGATGACCGCCGACCCGATTCCGTCGGCGAATACGAACGGAAACGCCGATTCCAACCGGAATTCTTTTAGAGACAAGGCAAGAAGAAATCCCGTCAACACGGCTGAAGTTCCCGACGAAAGCGCGAATAAAGCGCCTGCCGAAAAAACAAACAAAAAATGATTGACCACGCGCGGATACGGGAAATCTTGGCGCAATACGAGAAACACGGCTGGATTTTACGCCGTGTTTTGCTTTGCGCTGCGACGCGCGCGAGTCCGGTTGATTCGCTCGAAAATCTGTTTGGTGAGACACAGATTTTTCCCTCTGAAATTGACGCGGCGTGGTTTTCACGGCAATCGGAAATCGGGCGCGAGGCTTGGGAACTTCGCCGTCTGAGCGACGCGCCGTTCGCGCTCATCGAAGTTTTTGAAGACGAAGACGACGAAACCGTGCGCGAAGAAGCGAGATTTGAGATGGAACAAAATTTGATAAGTGGTAAACGGTAAGTGGTAAAAAAAAGAACTTTTTGTAATATAACATTAGACTTACAATTAGTGATTTATTCTCAAAACTTACCACTTACCATTTACCGTTTACCACTTAAAATAATTAACTTCTTTTTAACATTCCGTTCACATCCGGTTAAAACACTTCATATATTCTGACGGTTACTTTTAGCTTCGCGCTTTTATAATCAAGCGATTTGTTCTACATTTTTAATTGATGGAACAGCGAATACTTCTTGAGCGCGAATTGAACATCTTGCGCGACCGGCTGCTTTTGATGGGCGGTGAAGTCGAACTGGCGCTGCGGCGGGCGATGCACGCGCTCGAACGGCGCGACAGCGACGTTGCCAATCAGGTTATCGAAAACGACCGCGTGATTGATCTTCTCGAACTTGAAATTGACCGTCTTAGCGTCGAAGTTTTAACCTTGCGTCGTCCTGTAGCGCGCGAGCTTCGGATGGTTATTACGATTTTCAAAATCACGCCGATTTTAGAACGCATCGCCGACCACGCTTCGAGCATTGCGCGCGCCGCGCTCGAACTGAACGACGAACCGGAACTAAAGAATCACGGTGAGCTGAATGAAATGGCGGAACGCGCTCTGGAAATGCTGCAATCGGCGCTCGACGCTTTTACGACGAACGATGCCGACAAAGCCAGGCAACTTATCAGGAAAGACGCCGAAGTTGATAAAATTTATGATTCTCTGGTCAATAATTTGATGGAAACGATGTCGCGGGACGCGGCGAAATCAACACGGCTCGCGCGACTTCTTTTTGCGGCGAAAAACCTCGAACGAATCGGCGATTACGTCAAAGATATTTGCGAGCTTATCGTCTATATGAAAGAAGCCGTTTTTATCAAACATCAATAACGTTTTGGATTTTAGATTTTGAATCAAGCAAAAACTTTTCGGCAAATTTAATAAAGTCTAAATCGAAATACGTCGGCAGTTAAAAGACGAAAAATCCAGATGGAATTTTTCAATCCAAAATCCAAAAAAGATGCAGGAAATTTTAATCATCGAAGACGACGCCGACATTGCCGAAAGTTTGCAATATAACTTTAAGCGTGAAGGTTTTCGCATCTCGCTCGCCGAATCGGGCGAAAAAGGTTTGCGGCTCGCACTCGACGAAAAAAATCCGCCGGCGCTGATTATTCTCGACTTGATGCTGCCTGGAATGAGCGGAATGGAATTGTGTCGCAGACTTCGGCGCGAGCTTCTGACGGAAAAAACGCCGATCATAATGTTGACGGCGAAAGCCGCCGAGATTGACAAAATAGCGGGACTCGAAATCGGCGCGGACGATTATATCGTCAAACCGTTTTCAGTCAAAGAAGTTGTCGCCCGCGTTCGCGCGGTTTTGCGGCGTGTCGAAAAAGATACGATTGAGCGATACGCGGACGGAAAAATTTCGATTGATTTTGCCGATATGCGCGTGTTGTGCGGCGGCGCGGACGTAAAATTAACGCGCAAAGAATTCGCCTTGCTCTCCTATTTGATAAAAAGCGCGGGACGAGTCGCCACGCGCCAGAATTTGCTCGACAATGTTTGGGGTTACAGCTATTTCGGCGACACGCGCACGCTCGACGTTCACATTCGCCGCCTGCGCCAGAAACTCGGCGACTGCGGAAACCGCATCGAAACGGTCGTCGGCGTCGGCTATCGCTTTATCGAACAGAAATAAATTTCAGATTCCAGAATTCAAATTCCAGATTTATAAAGCTCCGCGTGTAATTTGGAATCTGAAATCTGAAATTTGGAATAGTGATTTTATGGGTTTTCTGGACAAATGGCTGGCGAATAAAAAGACGAGCGAAAATATCTCGCGTCCGATGTTGAGCAAAATTTTGGAGACGATGCGCGAGAGCGTGATTGTCGTCGGCGAAGACACGCGCATTTTATCTTCAAACCAAGCCGCGTATGATGCTTTCGCCCGCAAAAACGGCGCGCTCGAAGACAAGCGGCTCAGTGAAGTCATCCGCGATTTATCTCTGCACGAAGCCTTTCGCAAAGCGCTCGAAGACGGAAAATCAAGCGACATCGAGCTTGAAATTCCAAGTTTTGAAAATCGTAAATTCGACGCGCACGTCGCGCCGATTGAGCTTGATAAAACAAACGGCGCAATCGGCGTTTTTTATGACATTACGCAGATTGAACGGCTCGAAACGGTTCGACAGGAATTTCTTTCAAACATTTCGCACGAGCTTCGCACGCCGCTGACTTCGATTCTCGCTTTTGTCGAAACTCTCGAAGACGGCGCGATTACGGATGCGGAAAACAACCGGCATTTTTTAGCCGTTATTCGCAAAAATGCTCAGAGAATGCACCGTCTTATTGACGATATTTTAGAACTTTCCTCAATCGAATCGGGCAAAATCAGGCTCGAAGTCAAACAGGTAAATTTGTTTAATTTAGTCGAAGAGGTTTTCACGAATCTTTCGACCAAAGCGCGTGAACGCCGAATCGAATTAACGAATCAAGTTCCCGCAAATACATTTGTTTCCGCAGATTTCGTCAGGCTTGAGCAAATGCTGACGAATTTGATTGACAACGCGGTTAAATTTAATACCGAAGGCGGAAAAGTCACCGTCAGTCATTCGCGCGACGACGCAAGAGATACGATTTCCGTTTCGGACACCGGCGAAGGGATTTCCGGCGAACATCTCCAGAGAATTTTTGAGCGATTTTACCGCACAGACCGCGCCCGCTCGCGCGAAATCGGCGGAACGGGTTTGGGTTTGGCAATCGTCAAACATCTGGCGCGGCTTCACGGCGGCGAAGTTTCGGTCAATTCCGCGCTCGGCAAAGGCTCTGTCTTTTCCGTCGAACTGGCTCACAAAAATTAAAATCGTCCGCAGTAGGAAAATCAATTCGGTAAAATCAGGCGCAGAATTTTAAATCTCTTGCCCGGAAACTCTTTCCGAAATTTTCTTTCTAAAAGCTCCGATTGTGTGATATAATCGAAAAACTTCAGCAAAGTTCGGTTCAAACGCGGATTGGTTTCGGTTAATTCGTTTCTCGAATATTCAGGAGAAATTATTATGAAGCTAGGCGTCGGACAAAAAATTTCCTATCCAAATCAGGGCGTCTGTCTGGTTGAAAACGTCGTAGAAAAGAAAATCGGCGATTGCGTGATGAAATTTTACGCGCTGCGTGTTTTAGCCGACGGTTCGACGATTTTCGTTCCTGTCGCAAATGCCGAAGCCGTGGGCATTCGTCCGGTTATCTGTTCAAAAGAATATAAAAATTTAATAAACCGTTTAGGCGCGGATTTTGAACACGTTTCCGACGATTGGAAAGCGCGTTCCAAAGATTACGGCGAAAAACTCCAGTCGGGCGACGTTTTTGAAGCGGCGGACGTTTTGAAAAAATTGACGTTTCTAAGTCACGAGAAAAAACTTTCGTTCCGCGAACAAACTTTATTGGAAAAAGCCAGATTTTTAATCGTCTCGGAAGTTACCAACGCCGGACTCGCGCAGGAAAATAAAATCGAAAATAAAATCAACGAACTCATCGAAAACGCCTGCGGCAAACACCTCGATACGCAGCCGAAAGTAATGGCGGTAAATATTTAAAAGTTAAAAATCAGAGGTGTTCGCTTTTTTATAGCTCGCGCGCACAACGGTTTTGATGTTTCCGCGAACGTGAAAATCGCCTTCAATCTTGACTCGCAGCGGGTCGCAAGCCTTGATGAAATCTTCCAGAATTATATTTATTACGTGTTCGTGAAAGACTTTTATCTCGCGGAATGAGTTGATGTAAAGTTTCAGGCTTTTCAGCTCGATACATCGCTCGTTCGGAACGTATTTGAGTTTAATGATTGCAAAATCGGGAAAGTCCGAAAACGGACAAATCGCCGTAAATTCGGGAATCTCAAAATCAATCCAAATATCGCGTCCCGCATATTCGTATCGAAAAGTATCGAGCGGAAAAAGATTCATCTCCTCGCGCGCGGTTGAGCGAATGTCCAAATTTTGCTGATTCGTCGGCGGTAAATTTACTTCGTCTAACATAAAAATCCTTTTCGCGTTAAAAATCAAACGATTATTTTACAACAATCGGTGGTTATCGGACAAAAGCAGACAGGTTCAGCCTTTAAACTTTTTTGCCGCCGCCAGATTTCTCACGCCGCGAATTTCCAGTTCAGCCAGCAGATTGACGAAAATATGAGCGGTCGCGTGAGCGTCGTCGCCGGCGCGATGATGATTGACGAGCCTGACCGAATAATGATTGGCGAGTGTGTTGAGCCGGTGATTTTCAACATTCGGCAACAGCTTGCGCGAAAGCCTGACCGTGCAGAGCGACGGATTTCTAACTCGGTAATCGGTATGAATGCGTCCGATTTCGTGATTCAAAAAGTGCATATCGAAGTGCGCGTTGTGCGCGACAAGAACCGAATCGCCGATGAAATTTAAAAAATCGGCGGCGATTTCACCAAATGTCGGCGCGTTTTTCACCATCGAATCGGTAATTCCCGTCAATTGCGCGATAAAAAGCGGAATCGAAGTTTCGGGATTGACGAGCGTTTGATATTCGTCCGTAATTTTACCGTTTTTCACGCGATAAGCGCCGATTTCCGTGATGCGGCACGGCGGAGCTTTCGCGCCCGTCGTCTCCAAATCGAAAACGACGAAATCTGTTTCCGCAAACGCCCGACGTTCAAAATTGTCTTCGACAAGTTCCAGAGTATCGTCGCTCAATTTCAGGCGCGAATCGGTTTCGACCAAATCCGAAACGAGCAATTTCGCAAAATTCGGTTCGGGCGCGGAGATTTTCATTACATAATCCACGACCTTGACGGCTGAAGCGCGACCGCCGAACGATTGCAGAAGCTGAATCGTTTCTTTGATGAGCAGAGAATCTGAAATTAAGTTCGGATAAGGCGGCATATTTTTAATGGTAAATGTTAAATGTAAAATGGTAAATGAATGAAATGATAAAAGTTTGACGGCGAATGAAAATAATAAAAGGTTTTTGCGATTTATCATTCACTATTTGCCGCTGACGATTTATCATTTATCATTTACCGTTTACCATTAAATTATGCTTATCTCATTGTTTTTGATTTTTCTTCTTTCAATCGGCGGATTAAGTTTGACTTATTTTTTCGCCGAAGATGAATCGCTTTTGTGGCGTCTGTGCGCGGGAAACGTCGTCGGTTCGGTTATTTTCGGACTCGCGTGTTTTCTCGCGGCGTGTCTTTTCGGTTTTACAGTGCCGACGGTTTTGGGTTCGCTTGTCATTAGTCTTTCACCTTTGATGTTGTTTCTCAGACCGTCGAATCAAGCGAGTTTTCTGGCGACCTGGCAAACCGCGAAGGCAAAGCTCGAAGGCGCGAATCTCGAAAAAATCAGCGCGTTCGCTTATTATTTTGCGATTCTCGTTGTTTTATGGCTATTTTTCGACCGCGCGATGTTCGTCACGAAAGAGGGAATTTTTACAGGCAGCTCGCACAATCTAGGCGATTTGCCGTTTCACCTCGGCGCGATTTTTTCCTTTACAGACGGGCAAAATTTTCCGCCGGAAAATCCTTCGTATGCTTTTGCGAAATTCACTTATCCGTTTATGACGGATTTTCTGACGGCGTGTTTCGCGCGGCTCGGTTCAAGCGTGCGCGGCGCGATTTATATGCAGGACGTTTCGCTGGCATTTTCGCTCGTCGTTCTGCTCGAAAGATTCACCTTTAAATTAATTGGCAATCGTCTGGCGGCGAAACTCGCGCCGCTGCTTTTGATGTTCGGTGGCGGACTCGGTTTCGTGGTTTTCTTTAAGAATTACTGGCAGGAGGGAAAAAGTTTTTTCGACGCGATTTTTAATCTCCAAGCCGATTACACGATTAATGATAACGCGGGAATTCGCTGGGGCGACGCGCTGACGACGCTTTTTCTGACGCAGCGGAGTTTGCTGCTCGGAATGCCGCTCGCGGTTCTGGCTTTGCAGAAACTCTGGGAAATCTTCAGCACCGACGATAAGATTGTGATTTTCGGTGACGAACGCGATTTGCAAAACAAGCCGGAATTGTCTGTTTTCGGCTTTCCGGTTTCCGTTTTTATCGTCGGCTTGCTGACCGGAGCTTTGCCGCTGATTCACGTTCACAGTCTCGCGGCTTTGTTTCTTATCAGCGCGTTTTTATTTTTCTTTCGATTGGACAAATGGCGCGAATGGGTGACGTTTGCCGCCGGAGTTTCAATCGTCGCCGTTCCCGAACTTTTGTGGGCGATGACGGGAAGCGCGACCAGACTTTCGGAATTTTTCGCCTGGAATTTCGGTTGGGACAAGCGCGACGCGGACTTTTTTGTCTTTTGGGCGAAAAATCTGGGACTTTTCATTCCGCTTTTATTCGTCGGGCTTTATATGGTTTTTTCACGGCACAGAAAAGATTTTGAGAAAAACCAGCCGCAGACAGACACGGATAAAGACGGATTGGAAATAGCGGAAAGCGCGAAACAAACAAACCGCTTGCCGCTCAGCACTTACCAATTGTTATTTTATTTGCCTTTCACGCTGCTTTTTATCATTCCGAATTTTATGAAACTCGCGCCTTGGGAATGGGACAATATCAAGGTTTTGATTTACTGGTTTGTCGGTTCGATTCCGTTTGTCGCGCTGGTTCTGGCAAAACTCTGGGAGAAAAAACTGGCGCTGAAATTTGTCGCCGCCGCTTGTTTTGTCGTTTTAACTTTATCCGGCACGATTGATGTCTGGCGCGTCGTGTCGAGACAAATTAATTATAATGATTTCAGCAAAGACTCGGTGACAATCGCCGAACAAATTAAACAGAAAACCGCGCCGAACGCTTTGTTTCTAAACGCGCCGACGTATAATTCGACCGTCGTTTTAACGGGCAGACGTTCACTTATGCGCTTTGACGGACATCTCGCTTCTTACGGAATTGATTATGGACCGCGCGAAAACGAAGTAAAACAAATCTACGCCGGTTCGCCCGCGGCGGACGGTTTGCTCGAAAAAAATAAAATCGAATACATCGTTGTCAGCCCCGAAGAGCGCGCTAATTTGACGGTCAACGAGGATTATTTCAAGAAATTTCCTGTGCTTACCGAAGTCGGACAGTATCGCGTTTATCAAGTCAGGAAATAAAATTTCAAAATAAATAAAATCACAGATGAAAGCGGATAAACAAAAATTAAAAGATAAAAAACCGAACACCGAAATCGCAAATCAAAACTCGGAAATCGGAAGTCAAAAGACGGAAGACGAAATTCAAGATTCAAAAATCAGGTTTCAGGATTCCGAAGTTGGAAATCAGGAAAAAACCGCTGATTCTCAATTTTCCGGTTTTGATTTTCCGTGGGTTCTAGGCTGCGCGGCAATAACTTTGATTGCCGTTATGTTTCGTTTTTACTGGCTCGAATTGAAGCCTCTGCACCACGACGAAGGCGTCAACGGTTTTTTTCTGACGACGCTTTTCCGTGAAGGCATTTACAAATACGATCCGAGCAATTATCACGGTCCGACGCTTTATTATGTCGCGCTGGCGTTCACGAAAATTTTCGGTTTGACTACGATCAGCATTCGTTCAAGCACGGCGATTTTCGGCGTTTTGACCGTCATTCTGGCGTTTTTTCTTAAAGATTATATCGGCAAAATCGGCAGTCTCGCCGCCGCGCTGTTTCTGGCGCTTTCGCCGGGAATGGTTTTTATTTCGCGCTATTTTATTCACGAGCTTTTGTTCGTGTTTTTCAGTTTCGCCATCGTCGTCGCTGTTTTGTATTTCATCGAAAAGCGCAAAGCGGGAGTTTTTGCGGTCGCGTGGATGACGCTGCTGCTGCTCATCTGCTTTTTCCCGACCGCGCTCAGTCTGGCAAATACTTTCGGCGAAGAAAGCGTGGTTTTGACGTGGTTCGCGCGCGTCGGACTTTTCGGCGTCGAAACGGTTCTGGTTTTTCTGATAATGCGAATGCTGCTTGCCTGGAACGAAGGCAGACCGATTTATTTAATGCTCGCGTCGGCTTCGACCGTTTTGCTTTTCGCCACCAAAGAAACCGCTTTCGTAACCGTCGGCACGATGGCAATCGCGTGTCTCTGCGTTTGGATTTGGCGGAAAATTTACCGGGCGATAATCGGCGAACCGAAGGCGGACGAACTCGAACCGGTTAAGCTGAATTGGACGAATTTTCGCGCCCGGCTTGGCGATAAGAATGATTTAACTCTTTTAATCGCGGCGATTGCGGTCGTTTTTGTCTATGTCGGCGTTTTATTTTTCTCGTCGTTTTTCACTTATGCCGAAGGCGTCAAAGGCGCGTTTGAGGCTTACGCGATTTGGACGAAAACCGGCTCGAAAGAACATACGCAAAACGGAACGTGGGCGTATTTCAAATGGGGAAAACAGATGGAATTGCCGATTTTCCTGCTTTCCGCCGTCGGAACTTTGATCGCGCTCGCCAAAGCCAGACATCGTTTCGCCATTTTTACGGGCTTTTGGGCGTTCGGGCTGCTTGCCGCTTACACGATTATTCCGTATAAAACGCCGTGGCTCGATTTGAGTTTTATCCTGCCGATGTGCGTTATCGCCGGTTACGCCGTCAACGAATTATTAATTAACAAAGACGTTATCGTCAGAGCTTTGGGTGGAATGGTTTTAGTGCTTGCCGCCGGAATTTTGGGTTATCAGGCATACGATTTGAGTTTCGTGCGCTACGACGACGATTCGCAGGCTTATGTCTATGCGCACACGAGGCGCGGTTTTCTCGATATGATTCATCAAATCGAGTATTACGCCGACAAAAGCGGCAAAGGCAAAGACTCGACAATCGAAATTATCTCGCCCGATTACTGGTCAATGCCCTGGTATATGCGCGATTATCCGAAAGCGGCTTTTCAAGGACATCCGGTTGACGTAACCGCGTCGGAAATGATTGTCGCCTCGACCGCGCAAAAAGATGAATTGGGCAAACACTACGCGGCGTATTACAAATACATCGGCACATATCCGCTGCGTCCGGGCGTTGATTTGATTTTGCTCGTGCGAAGCGATCTGGCTGATTCGGACGCGAAAGATATTTCGGCAATTCCGAACGCGCCGTAAAAACCACCGCGACAACCTTTTCAGCCGAATCTTCGACTAATGTATTGAAAAAGAAAATTT
This sequence comes from uncultured Pyrinomonadaceae bacterium, assembly GCA_964237245.1. GTDB lineage: Bacteria > Acidobacteriota > Blastocatellia > Pyrinomonadales > Pyrinomonadaceae. Next base: position 8,823 of record CAXSHW010000023.1, on the reverse strand, counting down.
ACAGGGATAAAAGGGATGAAGGAGATAAATGAAATCAGAAATCCTTTTTCCTTTATCCCTGTTTATCCTCTTCATCCCTGTAAATAAAAATTATGCTTTTACGACTTTTGATTCTCGCTTTGATTGTGATGACAACTTCAATTTTCGCTCAAACTCCGCCGATTGAAACAGGCGTTTCACATACTTTGGCAAAATGGCGCGCGGCAAATTATTCGGACGTTCGTTACAAATTAAACATCACGCTCGAAAAAGGCGCGGCGTTGATGAAAGGCGACATCGAGATTCGCGTGAATTTGACTGAGATAGGCGCGAAGAACGATTTAATTTTGGATTGGCGGACGACACAGTTTGCGAATGATAAAGACAAGCCTTTTGCCGATGTCATCGCGGTTAATAACACTTCAACAGTTAATTCAAGAGAGACTATTATCTTTCTTCGTGAAGAACATTTGATTATTTCGAGCGGACTATTAAAAAAAGGCGAAAATGTTATCAAGATAAACTTTGCATCGCCGATAAAAACGTCGGGCGCGGCAATCACGCGCTATGTTGACAAGGAAGACGGCGCGGAATACGTCTATTCGCTGTTCGTCCCGTCGGACGCAAGCACGGCGTTTCCCGTGTTTGACCAGCCGGATTTGAAGGCGCGATTTCAGTTAAGTATTCGTCCGCCACAAAATTGGAAAGTTGTTTCAAATACGGTGGTAAGTTCCAGACCAAGATTTGATCCAATGGACACTGGAGTTTACGTTTTTGCAGAAACAAAACCAATCAGCACATACGTTTTCGCGTTTGCGGCGGGCGATTTTGCGGAGTTTGAAGACAAAGACTTTACCGCAGAGGCGCAGAGTTCACGCGGAGAAACGCAGAGAAATTCTCAGCGAAACTCTGCGCCTCTGCGTCTCGGCGGTAAAAATTCTCTCCAATCAAAAATCTACGTCCGCAAATCGCAAGCTGAGAAATTCAAACAACACGTGGCGGAAGTTTTTCGCCTCAACCGCGAAGGCGTGAAGTTTCTCGAAAATTGGTTTGATTACAAATTCCCGTTTCCGAAATACGACCTTGTTTTGATTCCCGAATTTCCGTTTGGCGGGATGGAACACGCGGGCGCGACTTTTCTGCGCGAAGACCGCGTTATTTTCCCGACCGAACCGACGAAAAACGATTATATTACTCGCGCCAACGTCATTTTTCACGAAGCCGCGCATCAATGGTTCGGCGACACGGTAACGATGCGCTGGTTTGACGATCTGTGGCTCAAGGAAGGCTTTGCCGAGTTTATGGCGTATAAAACGCTGGAAAAAGTGATGCCCGAATACAATGCGTGGAAAATCTTTTACGAGCGCAACAAACAAGCCGCGTATCTGACCGATTCGACGCGCGGGACAACGCCGATTTATCAGGAAATCCCGAACCTCTCGGCGGCAAAATCCGCTTACGGCAACATCGTCTATCGCAAAGCCCCGTCGTTTCTGCGCCAAGCCGAGTTCTATCTGGGCGAAGATAAATTTCAAACGGCAGTCCGCGCATTTTTGAAGAAACACGAATTCGCCAATGCTTCTTGGCAAGATTTGGTTGAAGAAATTGCAGAAGTTAAGATAGCCGAAACTAAAAAAAGCGATTTTTACCAAACACTTTCGACGCGAGATAAAGGAGAATTAGAAAGTTTTACAAGATGGAGTATCAGAAAAGAATGGGCTGAGTTCTGGGTTGAAAAACGCGGAACACAGATTTATAGAATTTCGCCCAGAATTCTTGATGAAGGTTGGAAATGGGCGTTAAATGCCGCAGCAATGGGCGGACATACGATTTTTTATGACAGCTTTTCACGAGAAGGAACACTAAAGGACGAAAATTATAATTGGCTGCAAGATGTGAAAGTCTTAAAAGTTTATGAGGACGGCGAACGCGAAGTTGAAACTGCTTATATAGGCTATCGAAAATATGCTCATCTAAATGACCAAGAATCTAAGCCGCGTGAAGAATATAAATTTGAACCGCAAACAGAAGAAAGTCGAAAACAATACGAGGAAGAACAGAAAAAGCAAGCAGCAAGAAAACCTCTTTACATTTTCCCAAACTACCAAGATTACGGCTACGGCATCTTTCTGCTTGACGAGCGAAGCCGCGCTTACGTTCTCGCCAATATCCAGACGGCAAAAGACGATTTTCTCCGCACGATGATGTGGGGCGCGTTGTGGGATTCGGTCAGGGAAACCGAACTCGCGCCAGCCGATTACGTCGAACTCGTCATCAAAAACATCAACGTCGAATCGGACGAAAGCACGATTCAAACCATTTTGGGCAGAGTTTCGACCGCGATGAATTATTACCTCTCGGACGCGCAAGCAAAAGAACTCGCCCCGAAACTCGAAGCGGTTTTGATTGATAAAATGCAGAATACGCCAACGCTCGGACAAAGAATTACGTTTTATCGAGCGTTTTTGAGCGTCGCTTCGTCGGATAAAGCGCGGGCGATTTTGAAAGACATTCTGAACGGAAAACTGCAAATCAAAGATTTACAACTAAAATCGAAAGATAAATATGACATTTTGACGCGGTTAGTGATTTTGAATGATGCGGAAGGCAAGCAATTGTTATTCAAGAAGTTTGCCGATGACAATAAATTATCCGACGAGGAACGTCGCTATGCGTATGCGGCGGCGGCAGGTTCGGCGGATAAAGAAATCAAACAAAAGTATTTCAACGATTTTCTAAACAATAAAGAAATCTCGGAAAGCTATATCGAATCGGCGTTCGTGCCTTTCAACGCGCCTCGACAATCGGATTTAACTTTGCCGTATCTCGAAAAGGCACTCGCCGAACTGCCAAATCTGAAAAAGAATCGCAAGATATTTTTCATCAACGGTTGGCTCGGTGCATTCATCGGCGGACAAAAAAGCGAAGAAGCGTTGGCAATCGTCAATAAATTTCTCGCCGACAATCCGAATCTCGATAAAGATTTGCGCCTGAAAATTCTTGAAAATGCTGATGGACTCGAACGCGCCGTGAAAATTCGGGCGAAATACGGAAAGTAGTTTTTAGCCACGAATAACACGAATAGCACGAATAATTAACAGAATATTTTCTATTATTCGTGTTAATTTGAGTTATTCATGGCTAAAAAAATCAATCCGGTTCAGCGACGTTCGGGATTGCCGTCCATTCGAGATGCTCTTTGTCGTCTTTGTCGGTTAAGGCTTCGGCTTGCACGCGCACGATGTCGCTCATCGTCAAAATGCCGAGCAGTTTTTTCTGATTTCCGCGTTCGATGACGACGATTTTTATCGCTTTTGTCTGGTTCATTCGCACGATGGCGTGGCTCAGAGAATAATCAGGATAGACGAATTTGATTGACTCCGCGATTTCGCCGACTGTTTGACTGCCGCCTTTTTCCGCCAGATTTCTGGCAAGCCGCGCCTTGGTTATCGTTCCGACACAGCGGAAATTTTCATCCACGACGGGAAACATCGCAAAATCGTATTTGGCTATTTTTTCGATTGCCGACGCGACGGTCGTATTTGCCGACAGCGCGTAAACATCATCGGTCATTGCCTCGGCGACCGTGATTTGTTCTAGTGCGTGCGTCGGTTTTTTATCGCGGTGCGGCAGAAAAATTCCGTCCTGTTCGAGCAAGGCTTCGTAAATCGGCACGGGACGAAAACGCTTGGCGAGCGCGTAAGCCGTCATATTGGCAATCATCAAAGGCAGAATTAAACCGTAACTTCCGGTCATCTCGAAAATGATCAAAACCGAAGTCATCGGCGCGCGAATGATGCCGGCGAAAACCGCGCCCATTCCGACGAGCGCGAACGCGCCGATTTCCGAATTCGGATGATTCAATATATTCACGTCGAAAAATCCGAACATTCCGCCAAGCATCGCGCCGATGAAAAGCGCGGGCGCGAAAATGCCGCCCGCGCCGCCCGAACTATATGAAAAAACCGTCGCGGCGAGCTTCATCACGCACAAAAACGCCATCACTTTGAACGCCAAACTGCCCGACAGCGCAAGCGAAAGAGTATCGTAACCCGCACCGTTAATGCCGCCGGTTTTGAAAAAATACAGCGCGGCGACGGTTAAAACTCCGGTTACAATTCCGCCAACGGTCGGTCGCGCCCAAACCGGAATCGTCTTAAATTCGCCGAACCATTTTCTGAGTTTGATTAAAGATTCGGTAAAGGCGAGCGAAACGAACGCGGCGGCGATGCCCATCGCGGCGTATAAAATCAGCGATGAAGCGTAATGCAGACCGTAATTTTGCGTAACGGTGAAAACCGGATGCTCGCCCAAAATTCCGCGCTCGATGGCGGCGGAAATCGCGGCGGCGACAATCACGCCCGACAAAACGGTTTGGTCTAAATCGCCGACGACTTCTTCAATCGTAAAAGTTACAGCCGCAATCGGCGCGTTAAAAGCCGCCGCGATTCCCGCCGCCGCGCCGACCGGCAAAAGCCGCCGCAAATTCGTCTGCGACAACGCCGAAGTTTTCCCCAACCAACTCGCAATGCCCGCGCAGATGTGAACCGTCGGACCTTCGCGTCCGAGCGATGCGCCCGAACCGATTTGCAAAACACCGATGAAAAATTTCCCGATTGAATCACGCAGCGGCAAGCGTCCGCCTTTGATTTCATACGCGATTTTAACCTGCGGAATACCGCTGCCGCGCGCGCCGGGAACGATGTATGAAAGCAAAATGCCGCTCAGAAGTCCGCCGAGCGCGGGCGTTAAAACCGTGAGCCAAATCCAATTACCATTCGGCGCGTCAATCGCATTTTCAATCAGAAGGCTTTCCGCTTTGATAATGGAGAGATGAAATCCGACCGCCGCTAAACCGCACAACGCGCCGACGACAAGTGTGAGTATAAAAACTCGCTGCGATTCTTTCGGGACGAGATGCAGAGAAAGTTTGAGAATTTTCAATTTTAATTTTCGGCGTTGCGGGCGAAAGAAACGCCAGTAAATTTTGAGATTTTTGCGGAGCGATTCGGGAACAATCATTATTGATTTATCATAACAGAAAGAATTTTTGATTCGGGATTTTGCGCTCGAAAATTCAGAAAGCGCGAACCGTTTAAAAGCGAAAAGCAATAATTTGTAAAAATTTTCGGCTTGAAATAAACAAGGCGGAACGGTGTCCGCCATTTAATACTTACTTTTTCGCTTCTGAATTAAGCCGATTTCAGTTTGAAACTTGTATTAGAGATTGAGCAGCGATGCTTTTGCCGCCTTAAATTCTTCGTCGCTTAAAACGCCCTGTTTGTGCAGATTTGCGAGACGTTCGAGTTCCGCCGTAACGTCTTTTTTTGCTTCCGGTGCAACTTCCGCTTTGTTCGAGCCGAGTTTGTTGAGCAGAGCGCCGCCGTATTTTTTGCCGACTTTACTGCCCAGAGCGCCGCCGACTAACGCGCCGGTAAATGTTCCGACGACGGGAATCGGAATTAAAACCGTTCCGACCTGCGCTCCGGCAAGAGCGCCGCCCGCGACTCCGGCTAAACTGCCGGCTTTCTCATTGTCTTCCTTTTGTTTCGCCGCTTCGTCCTGTTTTGTGTCTGCCATTGAAAACTCCTTTCGAGGTTGAAAATTTTTATTTGGCGACGAATTTGTTTAATTCGCGCCTCGCTTTGTAATTATAAACTACTACAAATTTAAAACAACAAATAAATTGCTCGTTCCAAATTAAAGAAAAAAGAAAGGTTGATTGTGATTAAACAATCAACCTTTCTTTTTCAATAAATCTATTTCTAACTGGCGATTGCCTGAAATTGTTCGGCTTGCGGCGGCTCGAAACCGAAATGTCTAAAGCCCGCATCGGTCACGATTCGTCCGCGCGGCGTGCGATTGAGGAAACCGATTTGAATCAGGTACGGTTCGATAACTTCTTCGATTGATTCGCGGTCTTCGCTGATCGAAGCCGAAATCGTGCCGACGCCGACCGGACCGCCGTCGAATTTTTCGATGATTGAAAGAAGTAATTTGCGGTCAACTTCGTCGAGTCCGAAACGGTCAACTTCCATTTCGTCCAATCCGCGCTGCGTGATTTTTCCTGTGATTCGTCCGTCGCCCAAAATTTCCGCGTAATCTCTGATACGCCGCAAAAGTCTGTTGGCGATGCGCGGCGTTCCGCGCGAACGTCTGGCGAGTTCGTCCGCGCCGGTCGCTTCGATTTCGACGTTCAGAATTTCCGCCGAACGATGAATAATGATTTCCAAATCTTTTTTCGGGTAAAAATCCAGATGATTGACGATTCCGAAACGACCTCGAAGCGGCGCGGAAATCATTCCCGCGCGCGTCGTCGCGCCGACAAGCGTAAACTTCGGCAAATCAATCTTAATCGAACGCGCGGCTGTTCCCTGACCAATCATAATGTCGAGGCTGTAATCTTCCATCGCCGGATACAAGATTTCTTCGATTTGCGGTTTCAGACGGTGAATTTCGTCAATAAAAAGCACGTCGCCTTCTTCGAGATTCGTCAAAATCGCAGCCAAATCGCCCGATTTTTCGACCGACGGCGCGTGAACGGTTTTCAATCCCGCGCCGAGTTCATTTGCCAGAATAATCGCCAGACTCGTCTTGCCGAGTCCCGGAGGACCGAACAGCAAAACGTGGTCGAGCGCTTCGCCGCGCCGCAGAGCCGCCTTCAGAAAAATCTTCAAATTGTTGACGATTTTCGTCTGACCGATGTATTCGTCCAGGCGTTTCGGGCGCAGACTCTGTTCCGCCGCCGCGTCTTCAATCGTCGCCTGTCCGACGATCAGACCGTTTTGTCTGACCGGACTTTCAACCAATTCCAATCCCATTTTGCGTTGACCTCTTATTAAATTTTGATGTAAAACCATTTTACTACGCACAGCATTTTGTTTCAAGGGTGAAACAAAATGCTGAAAAAATATATTTTGAAACTTTGGATTTACGCCGCTAATTTCAATTTAGTTTGTTCTGTCGGCGCTTCAATTTCAGCATTTTCCGCCGTCGCCTGCGCCGGTTTCGCGTGATTAACGAGCGGATGGCTAAGTTTGCTGACGAGCCAGCGGCGATAGATTTCGGCTTCTTCCAATTTTCCCGTCCAACGCGCGCGGTCGAGCATCGTCAGAGCCATTTCCAGAGCGTGATGCTGCCCGGCGCGGTCTTGATGGTCGGCGAAATAGCGATACGATTCTTCCAGCGTGCGGACGCTTTTTTGCGCTGTAAAAATGTTGCGGAAGCCGAGTTTGCCGCGAAAATGCTTGGAATAAATGTTCATCGGGTGCGCGGTTGACGTGTAGAGATCGAAATAATTATCAATCAAACCTTCGCGTTGGAGAACCGAGCCGACATAACTCGGTTTCGCGCCGGAAATCGCCGCAATCGCTTCGATTTCGGTCGTGCCGGAATTAAACAGCGACAAAATCATATCTTTTTTGCTCTGAATCGTTTCCTTTTCTTCCATTTCAAATAAAGTTCGCGTGTTTTCCATATTCATTTTTTTTTAACCGTCCTTTTTTACATTATATGAGATGTTTCATCGGTGAAACAAGTTGCCTTTCAAGTTAAATTTTTCGCCGCCGATTGTTAACATAAACTCTTATTTTACAACAAGTTAAATTTATCCTGAATTTATTTCGGTTGAAAATAAATGTTGAAAATTATATCTTTAAATGAAAACGAAAAAGGGAAAATTATGACGGAAAAAAAACCGCTTTTTGATTTGAAAAAAGCGCAGGAAAGAATCGAAAACGGCAAACAGGCGAATTGGTGGCGGCGGAAAGGTTCAAAGGCGAAAAATTTCAAATATTTCGATAAACAGGGCAAGCAAATCACGGACGAAATAAATCTCGCGCGAATAAAATCGCTCGTTGTTCCGCCGGCTTGGAAATCGGTGCGTGTTTCGCCGTTCGCGTCGAGCAAACTGCAAGCCGTCGGCGTTGATTCAAACGGTCGGATTCAGTATTCGTATCATCGCAAATTTACCGAAAAACAGGCGCAGAAAAAATTCTCGAAAATCGAAAAATTCGGCGAACATCTGCCGAAACTGCGCCAGGTTACTAACGAGCATATCAGTCTCGAAGGCTTGCCGCGCGAAAAGGTTCTGGCGCTGATGACGCGACTTATCAATTTGCTTTACATTCGCGTCGGTTCGGAAAAAAGCGTCAAACAATACAAAACTTACGGCATTACGACGCTGCAAAATCGTCATCTGGAAATCGGCAAAAAAGGTCAGTTGATTTTTAATTTCGTCGGCAAACATCATATCAAACACCGCAAAATTCTGGTTGACGAAGAAATGGCGACGATTATGAAGGATTTAAAAGCGGTCGGCGGCGCGCGCAAATTGTTTAATTATCTGGACGAAAACGGCAAGCCGCATCCGATTAAACCGAAAGACATCAACGATTATCTGAAAACCGTGACCGCGCCGGAATTTTCCGCCAAAGATTTCCGAACGTGGGGCGGAACGATTCTCGCCGCGCACGAACTCGCTCATTTGGGCAAAGCGGAAGAAGAAAAAGTTCTCAAAAAGAATATCCTGAACGCCGTCAAAAAAGTCGCCGAACATCTCGGCAATACGCCGACGGTTTGCCGCAGTTCATATATTCATCCGACTGTGATTAAATCTTACGAATCCGGCATTACAATTGACGAGTTTACCGACAAAAAAACGCATCGCAGAGTCAAACGCATCAAACCCGAATACGAACCGGAAGAACGCGCGCTGATGAAACTTTTTCAGGTCGAAGTTTGAGAAGAAATTTAACTGTTCGTTATTCACTGTCAACTATTAACTGTTTAGTAGGACTTTCTCAAAAGTATAAATTTGATTAAAATTTGAAGCGTGAAAACAAC
>CAXSHW010000022.1:47814-53213 GCA_964237245.1 uncultured Pyrinomonadaceae bacterium | reverse complement strand
AAGACGTGGACGGCGAAGCGTTGGCGACCTTAGTTGTCAACAAATTGCGCGGCACTCTGAACGTCGCGGCTGTCAAAGCTCCCGGCTTCGGCGACCGTCGTAAAGCGATGTTAGAAGACATTGCGACGATGACGGGCGGTAATGTTATTTCGGAAGATATGGGCGTGAAACTCGAATCAATTACGATTGATGATTTGGGTCAGGCGACAAAAATCACGATTGATAAAGACAATACGACGATTGTTGACGGCAAAGGCGACGACCAGACGATTGTCGGTAGAGTCAACACGATTCGTAAGCAAATCGAAGATACTTCTTCGGATTATGACCGCGAAAAATTGCAGGAACGTTTGGCTAAATTAGTCGGCGGCGTAGCCGTCATCAAAGTCGGCGCCGCGACCGAAATCGAAATGAAGGAAAAGAAAGCTCGCGTTGAGGATGCGATGAATGCCACTCGTGCGGCAGTCGAAGAAGGAATCGTGGCAGGCGGCGGAGTCGCTCTGGTTCGCGCAGCCAAAATTCTCGACGATTTCAAAACCGATTCGGAAGATACCGACGAGCAGATCGGTGTCACCATCGTCAAACGCGCGCTCGAAGAACCGCTTCGCCAAATCGCACAAAACGCCGGACAGGAAGGCGCGGTCATCGTCGGCAAAGTCCGCGAAAACGACAGTGCCAACTTCGGATTCAACGCCGCGAGCGAAAAATTTGAAGATTTGGTCGCCGCCGGAGTCATTGATCCGGCAAAAGTAACGCGCACTGCGCTGCAAAACGCCGCTTCGATTGCGGGTTTAATGCTCACCACCGAAGCGATGATCGCCGATGTCCCGGAAAAAGACGACCACGCCGGCGGAATGGGCGGAATGGGCGGCGGAATGGGCGGAATGGGAATGGGAATGTAGTCTGAGATTTAACATTTCAGATTTTCAAGCTCCAAATTAACAAAAGGCTTCGTTCAAATTTGAACGAAGCCTTTTGTTAAAAAAAATCCATTCTGATTTAGACTGGATTATCATTTTCTAAAACTAGATTTTAGCAACGCTATATACTTGTGATATGTCTGGAGCGATTAATTTTCCGTTCACTCGCAGGATTACTGTTAATGTATTGCTCATAGCTAAAATATTTTTTTTGCCTTCTACGACTTCTCGTTTCCATTCTAAATATTTATTAGGAGTCTTCAAAACTGGAATAATTTGCGAATCACCCGTTGAAAGTCGTAGTGCGCCAATCAAAAAAACCTCCGTTTCATTAAATGCAAAAAACAAACTCCCAAGATCACCCGTTCTTCTGCTTTGAAATTTCACCTCCTGCAATAAAGAAATCACGCACAATATAATATCTTCAACAATATCTAATGGTATTTGAGCAAATCCCAGACTACTAAGGACATCATTTACTGAACAACTATTTCTCCGACAGTAAAAACAGGAGGAGCATTGAGTTCTAAACTTACAAAACCATCTTGATCTGCAATATCTCTGTTTTCCTGAAGATACTCGTGAATATGTCCTCTGTCTCTTTCTCGATGTGCGATAAAATTACCAATCTCAAGAGTAGGCGAGCCAGAAGAGGCATATGAGCGTAAAAGAATGAAAAACGGAAGCACATCTTTCTCGTCAAATACGTTATTTAGTTTCTTCCCAATAAGTAAATAATAAGTTCTTGTTCCTTTATATCCATAATAAAATACTCCCAACTCAGAATTATCGAAATGAATGGTGCCGAAAATCCGTCATATAATTTACCATAACTTTTATGTTGATAAATTATATATTCAGAAAGATTGCGTCAAAGCCATAAAAGCATCTTCTGCGAGTTGCGGCAGTTCGATGGCAATAATGACTTTTTCCAAACAAAAATTTCTCACAAATAATTGAACGGAAAGCCGCGTCGGTGCTTTTTGACTTTGCCGTACCAAACGCAGAGCGGATATAAAATTATCAAACCGGCTAACCACGCGGCATAGACGACCCGGAGCGGAAATCCGGCTTCGGGCGGCGCGTCGGTTGATGAGTTCGGGAAGTTTAAGAAAAGATAACCGACGCTTTTACCTGTCAAAATACCGAGCAAAACGCCGAAACCGTGCGCGACGAACATTTGCAGGATGAAATAAAACAGAGGCACCCGCCCGAACGTGATAAACGCGCGGCTTAAGAAATTATTCGCTCGCATATCGTCAGCCCAAGCCAGAATCAGCAGCGCGGGTCCGAGTGTCATCAGCAGAAAAAGCAGCGACGGCGGATATTTCGTCGTGTTGAGAAATTCTAAAAAGACGAATACAGCGTTGGTTTGTGTCCCGTAAAGATAAGTAATAATCGCGCTGCCGATTATAAAAAGAATCGTTAAAACGAATCCGAGTTTGAACAAAAAACTGCGTCTTCGTTCGGCTTCCCAGGTATAAACCGCGCCGAGCGCGTAACCCGCCGCCATTACGCCGACCCAGGGAATCAGCGGATAGGCGATGAACATTTTCACGTTTGCGGTCAGAGGCATAAAACCCGGCTGATGCAGAAACAGCCACAACTTTTGCAGAACGTCGGGCGCGGGCGTTCCAGCCATTGAAACATTCGGCGGAACTCCGAAACGGTCAAACAGATTGTGGAGTGCGATCAGCGCGATGCCAATTGCCGTAATCACGCGCGTCGGAAGATGAATCAAACCTGCCAGAACGATCATCGAAACGCCGAATACCCAGATTACTTCGGCAAAACCGAAAAAGCTGTAATCGAAGTTAAAAATCATTGCGAACCTGACGACCGTAAATTCCAAAAAGATCAGCCACAGCCCGCGCGTCAGCAGAAACTTTGATAATTCCGCGAGGCTTTTACCGCGCATTTTTTGCAGATAGACGCTCGTTCCGGCGAGCAGCACAAATGTCGGCGCGCAGATGTGCGTAATCCATCGCGTCAGGAAAAGCGCGACGTTGGTTTTCGACAAATCCGTCGGACTGTAACGCAGCGCGTCGGCGTGGACATATTCGCGCGTGTGGTCGAGTAGCATAATGACCATCACCAAGCCGCGCAAAAAATCAATCGAATTGAGACGACGTTTATTTTCGGTAATTTCCGGCATAAATCATTTGCGATAGAAATATAATTCAATTTTCAGATTATTTCGTTTAAGACTGACAATTTTACAGGCTTTTAATGTCTAAATAATGCAGTTACGCGGGAAAATTTTCAAGTGTTTTAATGTAGTGTCCTGATTCCGGATTGCTGATAACCACGTCGTTCACGGCGTGGTCAGGTCGAAAGATGAAACCAACAGGGCGTTTTAACGTCCTTTTTTAGAATACGGATTGATAGCCGCGCCGTGAACGGCGCGGCTATCAAATTTAGTTGCGACAATATGCGGGACGATTTCTGTTGATAAAAATCCTTTACATTTCCCGCGTAATCAGCTAATTTGTTCGGGAATCTCTGTATAAATCGCACCGAACGAGGAGTAAATTATGAAAAACTTAACTAAAGCTACTGCTTTTCAACTGCTTTCTCTAATAATTTTACTGGCAAGCTCGTCTGCTGTGTTCGCTCAGACGGCTGAGCGGTCTATTATACTGCCGGAAGTTCGTGGCTCGTCAAATGACAAGGGGCTTGAGTTTGTCGAGATGAGTGTTGACGGCAAACCGATTGTGCCGGGAACTCCGTTTGTCGCCGGTGACGATTGGTTATCGAGTCTGACGTTTAAAATAAAGAATATAACCGGAAAACCGCTCAGATATATCCAAATGGGGTTTGGTATGCCCGAAACAAAACCAAGCGGGAAATTATTAGGATTCAATTTTTCCTACGGAACTGCCTGTAATGCTAAGGACAATGCGGATTGTGCCGCTAAAAGTAAAGATTTGAAATTAGTGATGCCGGACGAAATAATAGAGATGAAGTTTGACGCCAAAAACTATCAACGTAATCAGGCGTTTATTCAGAGAGTTGCGGGTTTAACCGTCGTCAACCACATACAAGTCGGTCTCACCTCTTATCAATTTGAAGACGGAACAGGTGGCTGGACGCAGGATTATGTAATTCCCACTGCGCCCGAAGCAAAAGAAAACAAATAGATAAAAAACCTTTACTTTTGCGGTATAATCAGCTAATTTGTTCGGGAATTGCCGATTTTTGATTAATAAACGAGTTAAGGTTGCGGTCTTTCGGCAGATATGACGAGAAAAATGTTTTTGAGTCGGACAACTTGCCTTGAACTTGCGTGAATTTTCGGTTGAGTCGCGTAAAACGTCGTGAACTTTGGCGAATCGGTCGTTGGCTTGCCCGAAAAAGCTGTTGAGTCGGACGAAAACGCTTGAACTTGCGCGAATTGTCCGTTGACTTGCCCGACGAGCCTGTTGAGACGGGCAAAAAGCTGTGAACTTGCGCGAAATCTCGTGAGCCTTGACGAAAATCCGTGAACTTGCTCGAAAATCTCTGAACTTCGGCAAATTATCGCACAGCTTACTCGAAACCGTTTGAATCTCAGCTTTTTCACGATTCGGACATTAACTCTTAACTCTAACCCGAACGCCGTTTGAAAATTCCTCAAAAACCTTTAAGTCATACGAAACGGAATTCTCAAACTGCTTCTCAACCCTTTAAGGAGAAATAAAAATATGGACAGCAGACAGCGACGCGAAAACGAACGAAACGTTCGCGCGAGTAATTTTTTGACCGAAAACGCCGCTGATTTCGCCGGAAATGCGATTGCGACGGCAAAAATCACCGACTTGCAGCAGAAAGTCGCCAAAACCGAAACCGAATTTCAAAACCAACTGGCGGGCGACGGCGCAATCAGGCAGGATTACAGCATCTATAAGGATGCCTATGACCAGATGGTTGACGAAATGCGCGGCATCCGCGATTTTGCAGACTCGATGGCAAATGATATTCCCGGTCTCGAAAAGAAATTTCGCATCCCGACCGTCGGCGGCAAAACGGCTGTCATTAACGCCGCCTACGTTTTCGCCGACGATGCCGAACAATACAAACAACAGTTTCTCGATTACGGAATGGACGCGACCTTTATCGCCGATTTACGCGCCAGAGCCGACGCCGCCAAACAATCAGCCGCCACTGCTCAAACCTCGACCGGCACGCGCGTCGGCGCGACCGGCACGCTCGAAATCGAAATCCGCGACGCCAACCGCATCGTCGAATCAATTGACCCGATTGTCCGCCGCGTCTATCGCGCCAATCCGACAATGCTCGCCGCGTGGACATTCGCCAGCCACGTCGAACGCCACACGCCGCAGCCGCAAGCTGCCAAGACAAAGCCGCCGCAATCCTGATTCGGCGGCGAATCGAACGCTGAAATTTTGGCAACCCTTGCGTCTTACAGCAGCATCTATTAAACTTCGTTAAACGGTTTCGCCGCACACTTTAAGCGAAACCGTTTTAACTTGAGAAATG
>CAXSHW010000022.1:33321-47804 GCA_964237245.1 uncultured Pyrinomonadaceae bacterium | reverse complement strand
ACATTTTAATCGAATCGGTAAAAAGAAATCTATCTGAATATTTTGCTCCCAATCAAAAGTAATTCTCTCAATTTAAGCAAAACTGAAATTAAAATTATGAAAAATAAATCAAACAGATTTGAGACGGGCGCGTTCGCGCGTTTGTTTTTCGGACTTTCACTCGTTTTTCTATCCGGCGGAATGATTTTCGCAGCGCCGGGCGACCTCGACCCGACTTTCGGCACGGGCGGCAAAGTCATCGGGACGATTGCCGACACGCAGGCGGCGCAAGACGTAAAATTACAAGCCGACGGAAAAATCCTTCTGGCGAGCGCGACGACCGGCGTCAACGGTTACAGCGATTTCGCCGTCCTGCGATTGAACGCCGACGGCACGACCGATACGACGTTCGGCAGCGGCGGAAAAGCCTCGGTTTCGTTCGGAGATTTTTATAATGAAAACGCGGGCGTTATCACCGTTCAGCCGGACGGCAAAATACTGGTCGCCGGCGCCGCCCAGCCGATTGGCTCAATGGGTTACGATTTCGCACTGGCGCGGCTTAATGCGGACGGTTCGCTCGATACGACATTCGGCAGCGGCGGAAAAACATCTTTTCCGGTCGGCATCGCCAACGATTTTATCTCGGATATGACTTTGCAGCCCGACGGGAAAATCGTTCTCGTCGGCGTTGCTTATACTCAGCCGAATGCCGATGCCGCGATTGTTCGCTTGAATTCTAACGGCTCTCTCGATACGACTTTCAACGGCAGCGGTAAAATAATCACGCCAATCGGCGCGGGCGCGGCAAGCGACAGTCTCGTTGCGGTCGTTGTCCAGCCGGACGGTAAAATCGTCGCCGCCGGAAGCGACGACGCGGATTTTGCCGTGCTTCGATTCAACTCGAACGGAACTTTTGACACCACTTTCGACGGTGACGGCAAAGTAACAACTCCAATCGGAACTCAGCGCGACACCGGCAAAGCCATCGCTTTGCAGGCGGACGGCAAAATCATTGTCGGCGGTTCGGCAAACAGCGGTTCGGGCGATGAAGCCGCGCTCGTGCGCTACAATCCGAACGGCTCGCTCGATTCCGCTTTCGGCAGCGGCGGAAAAGTTAAACTTTCCGCGCCGGGAACTTTTGTATCGGTTCTGCTTGCTGCCGACGGCAAGATAATTGCCGTCGGCACGGGCGGCGATCAAACTTATAGCGGCGATTTTACAATCGTCAGATTTAATGCGGACGGCTCGCTCGATACGACATTCGGCAGCGGCGGAAAAGTCAAAACAACGAACGGCGCGGGTAATATAACGGCTTACACCGCTATCGCGCAGACGGACGGCAAAATTGTCGTCGCCGGTTCGGGAGTTAATAATTCGGTTTACAGCTTTGCCGTCGCGCGCTATCTAACCGCTCCTGTCCAGCGCGCAATCGCATTTGATTTTGACGGCGACGGAAAAGGCGACGTTTCCCTGTTTCGTCCGTCCGAAGGCAGATGGTTTGCGAATCGTTCGACGCAGGGTTTTTCATCTTCCGCTTTCGGATTGAGCGGCGATGTGATTGTTCCGGCGGATTATGACGGCGACGGGAAAACCGATTATGCCGTCTTTCGCGGCGGAACGTGGTATTTGCAGAGAAGCGCGGCGGGTTTTACAGGCGTTCAGTTCGGTTTATCAACCGATATTCCCGCGCCCGCCGATTTTGACGGCGACGGCAAAGCCGATTTAGCGGTTTATCGCCCGTCAAACGGCACGTGGTATGTGTTGAATCCGGCGAATAACGCTTTCAACGCCGTGCAGTTCGGAATTTCGACCGATAAACCTGTGGTCGGTGATTATGACGGCGACGGTAAAGCCGATTATGCCGTCTATCGTCCCGAAACGGGCGTCTGGTATCTGCTGCAAAGCGCGAAAGGTTTCGCGGCGATTCAATTCGGCATCTCGACCGATAAAGTTGTGCCTGCCGACTATGACGGCGACGGCAAAACGGACGAAGCGGTTTACCGTCCGGCAAACGGAACGTGGTATTTGCTAAACAGCAATTCAGGGTTTTCTGCGGCGCAATTCGGCACGGCGGAAGATAAACCGGCACCGGTTGATTACGACGGCGACGGCAAGACGGACATTGCGGTCTTTCGCCCGTCAAACGGAGTTTGGTATGAAATGCGCTCGACGGGCGGATTTTATGCGCTGCAATTCGGCACGAGCGAAGATTTGCCCGCGCCGAATGCGTTTGTCCGGTAGATGAATACACTTTTCGAATGTTTAATATAGAAAAGGCTTCGTTTTCAAATGAAAACGAAGCCTTTTTCGGTGTGTAAGTGTAAAACGCAGGCAAAATCATTCGCTTGAATCAAACATACCTTAATTATACGGTTTAATCTTTCGCATTGGCGAGAATAATAATCGGAATCGCCAGCAGAGCGCCGACGATTGCCAGAGCGATGATTTGTCTGCGCGGTCTGATGCGGTTGCCGAAGCGATTTCTAGCCGTGCCGTAGTCTTTGCGAACCTTTTTTATATCCTGATATTTAATCTTGACGATTACTTTCTGGTCAATCTCGTTGATTGATACCGTTTCGTCTTCGATTTTAAGAATTGAGCCGTAAAACTCGCGGCGATTGTTGCCGATAATCGTAATATCTCCGCCGACACCGATTTTCGTCACCTGGTTTTTAATTTCCTGAACTTTGGCGTCAAGCTGTTGAGATGAATTATTCGTTTTATCCGCTGAAGTTTGAGCCGGAACCGTAACGATAGCGGATATAATCAAGATGCAGCAAAGCAACGCGGCGATAAGGCTTTTATTTGTTTCAATCATTTTTCCAAGACTTCCTTTCAAAATATGTTTTATTAAACGAAGCATTCGAGATATTTGACGCCCGCGCCGGTGTTGAAGATGATGACGGTTTCGTTTTCTTTGACGAGGTTTTGTTCAATCATCTTTCGCAACGCGGGCAGACACGCCGCGCCTTCGGGAGCGCAGAATAAGCCTTCCGCCGCGCCGATTTCTTTGACGGCGGCGATTAGTTCTTCGTCCGAGACGGCAACGGCAGTTCCGCCGGATTTGCGGAGCGCGTCGAGAATTATAAAATCGCCGATGGCTTTCGGAACGCGCAAGCCGGACGCGACGGTGTGCGCATTTGAAAATTCGGCGGCGAAAGTTTCGCCTTCGTGAAACGCTTTGACAATCGGAGCGCAGCCGACCGACTGCACCGAAACCATTCGCGGGCGTTTTGAATCTATCAAATTCATTTCTTCCATTTCGTCAAACGCTTTCCACATTCCGATCAAACCCGTGCCGCCGCCGGTTGGATATAAAATTACGTCGGGCAGCGTCCAGTCGAATTGTTCGGCGAGTTCGTAGCCCATCGTTTTTTTGCCTTCGACGCGATACGGTTCTTTCAAGGTGGAAACGTCAAACCAGCCTTCCGCGTCTTTACGTTCGGCGACGATTTTTCCGCAATCGGTGATTAAACCGTCAACCAGAGTGACGTTCGCGCCGGTCTGTTCGCATTCGACGATGTTTGCCTTCGGCGTGTCCTGCGGCATAAACAGAAAAGTTTCCATTCCGGCGCGTGAAGCATACGCGGCGAGCGCGCCCGCCGCGTTTCCGGCGCTTGGCGCGGCGACTTTTTCGACGCCTAATTCTTTCGCCATCGAAACGGCGGCAGTCATTCCGCGAGCCTTAAAACTCTGCGTCGGATTGGTTGATTCATCTTTAATATACAGATTTAATTTGATCGGCAAACTTGCGGCTAATCGGTCGGTTTTAAGCAACGGCGTAAAACCTTCGCCGAGACAGACGATGTTTTCGTCACGTTCGACGGGCAAAACTTCCCTGTAACGCCAGAGATTTTCCGGTCGCGTTTTCAAAGATTCTTTCGTCAATGTTTCGGCGGCTTTCGCCAAATCGTAACGAACAAGCAAAGGCTTGCCGCATTCGACGCACAAATTGTGCAGTTTATTGGCTTCGTAATTTTTATGACAATTGGCGCATTCGAGATGTGTAACGTTCATAGTTTATGAAGATTAACGAAAAACAAAAGATTTAGCCACGAACAGACACGAAAATTCACGAAAATCAGATGGGAATTTTACAGTTTAACGAAGGATGTTGTTTTCAAACGAAATTTTCCTGTTCGATAGTGAATAGGTTACAGTGAATAACGAATAACTTCTAAACCGCTGTTCACTGTTCGTTATCAACTATTCACTTTTAAACAGAAAAAATTTCACTTTAAGAATTTTTCTTGTCAACTGCCCAATTCTCATCGTCTATTTCGCGTTTGTTAGCTGCAAATATCTTCTATTTCAACAGCGGCTTCAGAGCTTTATAAACGTTGTCGGTCATAATCTTTTCGCCTTCGGTGTTCGGGTGAATGCCGTCGGCTTGATTGAGATTTTTTTCGAGCGCGATATTTTCAAGCAGAAACGGCAGAAACGCGACTTTGTATTCGCTTGCCAGATCGGGAAAAGCCGTAACATAATCGTGCTGATACTGCGCGCCGAGAGTCGGCGGCGCGAGCATTCCGCACAATAAGACTTGAATTTTTTTCGCCTGCGCCTTTTTGATGATTTGCGCGAGATTTTGTTTCATTTTGGCGACCGGCAAACTGCGCAAAAGGTCGTTCGCGCCGAGTTCGAGAATCAAAACTTTCACGTTTTGCTCGTCCAAAACCCAATCAACTCTTTCGAGTCCGCCGATTGAGGTTTCGCCCGAAACACCCGCGTTGACGACTTCGTAATCGTAGCCGTCGGCGTTTAGTTTCTGCTGCAAAAGATACGGATACGATTCTTTCTCGGCAAGTCCGAAACCTGCGGTCAGACTGTCGCCGAACGCGACGATTTTCGGTTTATCGGAATTCGTCTGCGGCGTCATCAGCGGTTTTTCGATTGCTTTGCTCGTCTGCTGTTCGGCGGACGACGCGCCGCACGCCGCAAAGAAAACTGGCAATGAAACCAAACAAAAAATTATTGCCGTTCGTATAAAATAAAACATATTGATTGAATAGATAACTTTGGTCAAAACTTGTTTTTGGATGCCGATTTTGCCGAACTTGTTTGCAGGTTTTCGACACGCTATCATTAATTTTCACATCTGTTACAAGAGGTTGTCTAATTTGAGATGATAAAGCAAACAAACTGGTATGATTATGATGACGGTTACACGCTCGGCACGAGCGGCACGGACGGCGGAATCATCGCGCGCGACGAAGAACACGAATCCGGCGCCCGAATGACGATTGAAGAAGAAGCGAGTTCCGCGCCGTTCACGCTGACCTGCACGATTTACGGCTGGATGTCGCACGCCAGATTTTTCGTGAACGAAAATGAGGCGAACGACGAATTTGAAGCGATGAAAGGCGACCTTGAAAAACTTCTGGCTTTTATTTCCGAAGATGAAGAAACAGACGAAGAAACACGGGAAGCGGTTGCCGTCGAATTGGAAGAATTCGTCGAAATGTATCCGTAAATTTTATGATTGAATTGAAAAATGTGACCAAAATCGTCCGTTCGGGCGCGGAAGATTTGACGATTTTGGATGATGTTTCGTTCGTTGTTCCCGACGGCGAATTCGTCGCCGTCACGGGCGCGAGCGGTTCGGGAAAATCAACTTTACTCGGTTTAATCGCCGGACTCGACGCGCCGACTTCGGGCGCGATTTTGATTGACGGCGCGAATGTTACGACGATGACCGAAGACGATTTGGCGAGTTTGAGAAGCGAAAAAATCGGCTTTATATTTCAGTCTTTTCATCTGATTCCAAGTTTGACGGCGTTTGAAAACGTCATCATTCCGATGGAAATTTTGGGTTTGAAAGACGCGAAGAATCGCGCCGCCGAACTGCTCGAAAACGTCGAACTCACCAATCGCGGACATCATTACCCGACCGAACTTTCCGGCGGCGAACAACAGCGCATCGCCATCGCCCGCGCCTTTGCCAACCGTCCGAAAATTTTATTGGCGGACGAACCGACCGGAAATTTAGACTCAAAAAACGGCTCGCACATTTTCGATTTGATGACCGATCTGCATTCGAGAAATAACGTCACTTTAATTCTCGTCACGCACGATCAGTCTTTAGCCGAAAAAGCGCAGAGGCAAATCATCTTGAAAGACGGACGAGTTCTGAGCGATGATAGAAATTAGAGGAAAAATGAAATTATGCTGGAAACAATTACGGCAGCCGAAGCGAAAGACGCGATTCAAACTTTGATTGACGAAACGGCTGAATCGCATCGCCCGATTTTGATTACAACCGAAAGCAAAAACGCCGTTCTGCTCGCCGAAGAAGATTGGAACGCTTTGCAGGAAACGCTCTATCTAGTTTCGATTCCGAAAATGCGCGAATCAATCATCGAAACAATGAATCAACCGGACGAAGAATTTTTAACCGAAGAAGATTTTTTGGCTGAACTTGAGAAAAGTGGGGAGAACCGAAATTGAATTGGACTTTAATTTTCTCAAAACAATCTTTGAAAGACGCGAAAAATCTGAAAAGAGCGAATTTGTGGAAAAATACCGAAAAACTTTTAACAATTTTACGCGAAAACCCGTTTCAAAATCCGCCGCCTTACGAAAAACTCGTCGGCAATCTCGAAGGCGTTTATTCACGCCGCATTAACATCACGCATCGTTTGATTTATCAGGCGAACAAAGAGGAAAAAGTCGTTCGCGTTTTGCGGATGTGGACGCATTACGAATGAATTTTATTTTTAATTTAACGCGCCGTGAAATTCGTTCGTCGTGGCGGCGGCTGCTGTTTTTCTTTTTGTGCATCGCCATCGGCGTCGGTTCGATTGTCGCGCTGCGTTCGCTGATTCAGAATTTGAGCCAGTCAATCGGCGGCGACGCGCGGGCGCTGATGACGGCGGATTTTGAAGTCAGCTCGACCAACGATTTTACGCCGACGGAAATTTCTAAAATCGAATCGGTCGTCGGCAAATCAAACATCATCGAAGCCCGAAACGAAGTGATGACGACTTCGGCGATGGCGAAACCGGTTGACGCGGCGAATCAAAACTTCGCCACCGTCGAACTCAAAGGCATCGAATCGCCGTTTCCGCTCGTCGGAAATTTTACGCTTTCAGACGGAAAACCTTTCGACTTTAAACTGCTGGAAAAAAACGGCGCGGTGGTCGCGCCGATTTTGCTGGAAGATTTGAATGTCAAAGTCGGCGATAAAATTCGCATCGGCGACTCCGAATTTCAAATTCGCGCGACTTTTGACGAAGAACCGGGCGGAACCGGCGGATTTCGTCTCGGCGCGCGAGTTTTCATCGAGAAAAAAGCGTTCGATTCCGCCGGAATTTCCGGCAGCGGCGGCAGAATCCGGCGCAGAATTCTCTACCGCACGTCGGGCAATCCGACCGAACTCGTTAAAAATCTGCGTGAAACATTGAAAGGCACGATTTTAACCGTCCAATCTTACCGCGAAACGCAGGATAATTTGAATGAACAGTTCGAAAAAACCGAAAATTATCTGTCGCTGACCGGACTGCTGATTTTGGTTCTCGGCGGCGTCGGCGTGTGGAATGTGGCGCGGGTTTTTGTCGAGCAGAAACGCAAATCAATCGCCGTTTTGAAATGTCTCGGCGCGTCTGGAACGCGAATTATTACGGTGTATTTGCTGCAAATTCTGACGCTCGGATTGGCTGGAAGTCTGTTCGGCGTGTTTCTGGCGCAGTGTTTTTTATGGTTCGCCAGATTCAGATTCGTTGACGCTTTGCCGAAAAATATGAGTTACTCCGTGCATTTTTCGAGCGCGTGGCAAGGCGTTCTTCTGGGAATTTTGATTTCGCTGCTTTTTTCCGCGCTGCCGCTGCTTCAGGTTCGCACGATCAAACCAAATCTGCTGTTGCGCGACGAAACGAACGAAAAACTCCGCAGACTCGATCCGACGAGAATCATTTTCGCCGCGATTTCGCTCGCCGGACTGCTCGCCGTCGCTGTCTGGCAAGCCGGTTCGCTCAAAGTCGGCGCGTTTTTTCTCGTCGGTCTCGGCGCGACTTCGCTGTTTTTATATCTCGCGGCGGTCGTTTTGACTCTGCTGCTCAAACGCCTCAAAAATTTCGGCTCGTTTTCAGTCGCGCAAGCCGTTAATTCGCTGTATCGTCCGGGAAATCAGACGCGCGTTATTCTGCTCGCCGTCGGTCTCGGCGCGTTCGTCGTGTTGGCGGTTCAGTCTCTGCAAACAAATCTGGTGCGCGAGTTCGATTTTACGCGCAATCAAAAACTTCCGAGTTTGTTTTTTATAGACATTCAAAAAAGCCAGATTGACGCGCTGAAGCAAATCGTTCTGGAAAGAAGCGGCGAAAATGTGCAGGTCGTTCCGACCGTTCGCGCTCGAATTGCTGACATTAACGGACAGCCGTTTGATTTCGCCAACCGCGAAGTGCGCCAGCAGCAAGGCGTTATCGGGCGCGAATTTGCGATCACTTATCGCCCGAATCTCGACGAAAACGAAACGCTGATTGCGGGAAATTGGTGGAACGACAAATCGGACGTGCCGGAAGTTTCCGTCGAAGAAGGAATCGCCAAAACTCTTGGAGTTTCAGTCGGCGACACGATTACGTTCGACATTTCCGGCAGGAAAATTTCCGCCCGCGTCGAAAACATTCGCAAGCTCGATTTGCGCAACACGCGCACGGCGTTCGTCTTCGTTTTTCGTCCCGGCGCTCTGGAAAAAGCGCCGCAAACTTTCGTCGCTACGGTTTTGAAAAAAATTCCCGAAGTCCGGCGCGCCGAACTTCAGCGCAAAATCGTTGACGAGTTTCCGAACGTCCAAATCTTCGATGTCGCCGATATTGTCGCGGCGGTTCAAAAACTCATCAGCAACTTCGTTCTGGCGATTTCCTTTGTCGGCAGTTTCGTTATTTTAAGCGGAATTTTAATTCTGGTCGGTTCAATCGCGCTGACCAAATCGCAGCGCGTTTACGAAAACGCGATTTTGAAAACGCTCGGCGCGAAACGCCGAACGCTGGCGGCGATTCTGTTCGCCGAATACGGACTTTTGGGAATTTTAGCCGGAATCATCGGCGCGGGTTTCGCCGCGATTTTATCTTTCGCGGTATCGAAATATCTGTTCAAAATTGATTGGGAATTCGATTACGGATTGTTAATCGCCGGTGTTTTGATCACCGCATTACTTGTAATGCTTGTCGGCGCAATCGCCAGTTTCGACGTTTTATTTAGAAAGCCGCTCGCCACATTGCGCTCGCAATAATTTCAAAAACAAAAATCAATAGAATTAAATGACCCGGACAGAAATTTTACAGAATTTTTATTTCTTGAATTTTCTTCATCTTCGTTAATTTTCTTCATTCTCCGCAAACGCCAAAAACCATTGCGGTTCGACGTGCTGCAAAATTTCGCAGTCGCAATACGCGCCGTTTTCGTTAAGCCAGCTCATAAATTTCGGCATATTCAGACGATTTTCCATCAGAAACTGCATCGTATATTTCAAATCGTGTTCGCATTCGGTTTTTGCCAGCCGCACGTTCAGATAATCGAACAAATCTTCGATTCGTTCACGCGGCGCGGGCAATTTTTCGATAAAGCGTTCGCGTTCGTCGCCGTTTAACTGCGACCAGTTTTCGAGTTGTCGTTTTTTGATCAAAGGCATTTGTTTCTCCGTTTTTTTGAGAAATTATAACACGCTCAGACGGGAAAATTCTGTATTTCAACTTCGCGCAGCGCTTCTTCTTTTTCCTTTTGCCTGATACCTTCGCGTCCGTCGTAAGCGATAAATTTCGGCAGAAACAAAGCCGTTACACTGACCGCAACGACGCACAAAATGCCGCCGGAAACGATTGCCGTTTTCGTGCCGAAGCGTTCGGCGACAATTCCCATTTTCGCGCTGCCGAGCATCGGACCCGTTAAATAACTGATCATTTCGATGCTGGCGAGTCGTCCGCGCAGGTGATTCGGAATCGTCTGATTCCAGATCGCGCCGCGAAAAATCCCCGAAATCATATCGAAAAATCCCGCCGCGCCGATTGATAAAAGCGCGAGAATAATGCCGTCCGACAACCCGAAAAAGATGATGCCGACGCCCCACAAAATCGCCGCGACCGTGACCAGAACGCCGTGTTTTTGAACGTTTTTCGTCCAGCCGGAAGTCAGACTGGCGAGCAGCGCGCCTGCCGCGAGTGCCGCCGGAAAAAAACCGACGTATTTTTCGCCGTAAACGACCGCCAATGCCGGATATAATGCCTGCGGCATCGCAAAAAACATCGCCGCAATGTCAATCGCGTAAGTTCCGAGCAATTCCTGACGGCTGAAAGCGTAAGTCCAGCCTTTTTTTATGCTTTGCCAACTCGGACGGTCGGCATTGGTCGGCGACGGCACGGCGCGAATCAAAAAAACCGCGCAGAGCGAAGCGATAAACGTAACCAAATCAATCGTGTAGGCAATGCTCGAACTGAATTGCGTCGCAATAATTCCCGCAATCGCCGGACTGATAATCGCGCCGAAACTGTAACGCACGGAATTTAAAGCCATCACCGCCGTCATCAAATCGTTCGGGATAATTTTCTGAATAAAAGATTCAAACGCCGGACGCTGAATCGCGGCGAAACCGGCGTGCAGCGCGACGGCGACGAACAAAATCCAAATCTGCGGATTCGGCAGCAGCGAATTTGCCAGCAGAATGATCGTCACGAAAGTCTGTCCGATTTCCGTCAGCCGCAGCATTTTACGCTTGTCGAGCGCGTCAGCCAGCGCGCCGCCGATAAAAGCGAGACAAAACATCGGCACAAACTCGGCGAGATATAAATATCCGACCATCTCGCTCGACTGCGTAAGCTGATACATCTGCCACGGCACGACGATAAACGTCATCATCGAGCCGAAATACGAAACGAGCTGTCCGAAAAAAAGCAGGCGATAATCGCGTGAGATTTTGAGCGGCGTAACATCTACGAACATTCTTTAATTACAAACTTATGCAATAATCTCAAAAAGAAAAAAGGTTTAATATGTTGGTTGTTGTTTGATATCGCATTCACAGATAGGAACTTTATAGATTGTTATATTATCAGTACGATGCTCGGTATCCTCGTAAACCTTCTCAAAGTTCTCCTCATAGACAGATTCATTCAGATTTTTGATTATATTGTTTCCTCGTACGCCGTCATCAATTCCGACGTATGCGATATTATTTTTATGAAGCACTCGCAAAAGTTTAATAGCATCCTTTTCTTCAAACATTTGCTTATATGCTTTATCACGCTCGACGAGATTATAACCCGCTGTCCAGGCGAACAAGGTATTTCCCATAAAAATTTTTCTTCCCGTAAATAGAATTGGGTGAGTAAGAAAATTCTGAGTCAGAAATACGTCCGTCGGTTTTGTATTATCCAGCAGCCACGCTGTCAGACGGTCTTTTTCATAAGACACAACCAGTTTAGAATCATTTATTACCGGAAATAAATCAACGAACGATCCGAAAACCATTACCAGAGCCATAACAAATGCCAAGACAGATCCCCCGGTATTTACTCTGCCAATTCGCCACAAGGCGTAAGCGACAAAAATTGCCGCAAAGATGTTCCAGATGTTTAGTAATTTATGATTATTAAAAGCGTCCGTGCTGAGTTGAAAAAGAAAAACTACCGCTACTAAGCTCGACAAGGCAAGAAATAAACGCCGGTGAGCATTGGAAAGAAAATACAGAGCAATCAAAAGCAATATCCATTTAAAGCCGAAAGTCCACACCAGATACTTCAACATCAGCCAGACTGTCGGATTTTCAATTGTGTATCCCCAATGAAATAAAGACTGCCCGGTCTGCGCCACGTTACCCGATTTGAGTATCAAAATCTGGGGTAATCCGACAAGAATGGCGGTTACGATTAAACACAGCAGGTAGCGTCTATAAGGAAAGAAAACTAAAATACTACAAAGAACTGTTAGTGATGCGACAAAAACGGCACTATTCCAATAAGGCAAGGCGCCGATTAAAAACCCCGAAAAGATAACCGTTAAAATATCGCGGCGAAAATTTTCGGAACCAGAGAGGGGAACTTTTAAATTTTTGCCGGGTAATAATTCGGCACTGAATTCAGGCAAATTATTAGTACTTCTCCACGAAGGAATATCAAGTTTGGAAAGAGATTTTTTGTGTCTGTAGAAATCAACCAAAAAAACTAAAACGATAAAAAGAATTCCGACACCACTTATCAGATGTCGCTGGTTGGTAAACACGGAAAACGACAGAACGCCCCAGGTTTCTCCGCGAAAATTATAGCCCGAAGGCAGAAAGTCTGTTCCGTGCAAAATTGAACTTAAGGCTCCTCCAAAACTTGTCTGAGACAGTAAAAAAGGAATATAAGAAAGCGAGCTGGACGGAACGAAAAAAAGTAAAATAGCAATTCGGCTCACAACACGCGAGTCAAACAACAACTCGGTGAATTTCATAACGAGAATCAGCAATGCCGCGAGCGAGAAAATGCTTAATAAATTGACGCTCGAGACAAGATTGAGACCGAGAAATGAAAGATTTGCGGCTTGAAACCAGAAAAGAAAATGATAGCGCAGTGTTTCTCCCGGACAGAAAGGATGTTCCGGAGGAAAATTATGTCCTAATACGAAACTTTGCGAGAGGGATAAATTAGCTCCGAAATCGCTCCAACTTTTAAAGCCGAACTGAAAACTTCCGTCTTGAAAACCGAGCGTTTCTAACATTAACCAGCCGCCGAAAATCAGACAAATACCGAGAAAAACCCAATCCCATATTTCAGAGCCGGGCAACCGCGGAGCGACTGAATCAAGATATGTCGAAGAAGATCGGCAGCGAGACAATTTGACACCTGCAAAAATGACAATACAGGCGAAAATTATATTCCCCATAATGAGTGGCTGTTCACTCCACGCAAAAGCGAGCGAACCGAGGAACGTTATAGCGGTGCTAAACAGCAGCCCGATTAAAAATGATGTCGCAAAGCGCTGCCGGATTGAGTCGAAACGGTAGAAATAACGGCTAATGCAATCACCGAAATATATCATTCCCGCCAAGTATAAAATCGCTAGCATCCGACTCCTTGTTTTAACATCAAAACTAAAAAAGATTATGTTATGGTTGCCCACCGACATTTGTCAAATAACATATTTTTCGTCTTTCTCAGGAAATCGAATTTAAAATGCCCAATGTTCCGAAGCAAAAAGCGCGGTAAAAAATCATAAATACAAAATTGACCAAACTATAATTTAAGGAGTATTTTTTCCGATAAGTAAGCAAAAGCTATAGACATTGGAAATAAAGTTAAAGCGCAACGCGGGACACTCAAAATAAAATTTACGACTGGCAGTGGATGTGTTACAAAAAGCTATTGCGTTAATTTTTGGTTCAAATCAAAAATTTCTGCGCCTCTTCGATTGCTTCTTCGAGATTCGTAATTCGCCCGTCAAGCTGCATTTCATAAACGGCTTTAATAATTTCGCCGAATTCTGCAGACGGCTTTAAGCCCAATTCGATCAGATGTCTGCCCATCAAAATAGGTTTAGGCGCTTCGGTTTCAACCTGCAAAGACCGCGCTTTTTCGATAAACCATTCTTGCGGCACGGCATCAAAATATGTTTCCGGCGACAACCACGGCGCGTTTCTGCCCAATGTGTCGGCGCGCGAAACGCGATACAGCAAATCCGGCTCGACTTTTCGCGCCAGACGGCGAAATGCGCCGTCGCCCAGATTTTCGCGCTGTTTGTAAAATTCGCCCGGTTTCAAATGATAACGAACGAGTTGAATCACCTGCTCGCGCACGTCAAAACCGTTAATCGTGTGAATTCCGAGTTTGTCGAGAAAAGAAACGGTCGGCGCGACTCCGGCTTCGTCGTGGGCGTGCGAACGCCAGCGTCCGTCGAAAAATTCGGTCGTCGGCGGCTTTCCGAAATCGTGGCAAATCGCCGCGAGCATCACAGTTACTTTTTTCGCATACGGCAAATCGTCAATCAACTCGCGCGCGCGGTCAACGACGAGCAAAGTGTGAACGTCAACGTCGCCTTCGGGATGCCATTCGGGTTCCTGCGGCACGCCGACCAATAATTTCAATTCGGGAAATAATTGCTCGACAACGTTCAAATCGTAAAGCCGGCGCAGACCGATTGACGGCTGACGCGACTTCAAAAGCAATTTTTCGAGTTCGCCCCAAATCCTTTCTTTCGGCAAATCCGTTAAATCAATTTCCCTGCAAAGCGCGATGGTTTCCGCGTCAATATCAAATTCAAAACGCGCGGCAAACTGCGCGGCGCGTAAAACTCTCAATGAATCTTCGGCAAAAGTTTCTTTTGAAACAAAGCGCAGGATTTTGTTTTTTATATCTTCGCGCCCGCCGTAAATGTCAACGATTTCTCCGGTCAAAATGTCTTTTAAGATTGAATTGATTGTAAAATCTCGGCGTTTCGCGGCTTCGGCGAACGACATATCTTTGTCGCCTTCGACGACGAAACCTTTATGTCCGCGCGAAACTTTTCGTTCGCGGCGCGGCAGTGAAACATCTAAATCC
>CAXSHW010000022.1:0-33311 GCA_964237245.1 uncultured Pyrinomonadaceae bacterium | reverse complement strand
CGCTTCGCCGACCGCATCAACTTTGCCTAAACTTTCGAGAATTTCCCGCAATCTTTGCGGCTCGATTCCATAAACTTCAACATCAAAATCCTTTGGCTCGTTGCCCATCAATTCATCGCGCACCGAACCGCCGACGAGCATCGCGCGTCCGCCGGTTTGTTTGACAATTTCGGCGAGTTTTATAATTTTTTCGGGCAGATTCGGCATTAAATTGAATTGTGAGATTTATTACAAGCGTTTGCGTAAATAATCTTTTAATTCGGAAATTTTTATTCTTTCCTGTTCCCAAGTGTCGCGGTCACGCACTGTTACGGCAGTGTCCTCTAAACTTTCATGGTCAACCGTGACGCAAAACGGCGTGCCGATTTCGTCTTGTCTTGCATATAATTTTCCGATGCCGCCGGTGTCGTCGTAAACGGTTCGCATCGCCGGGAGCAAATCTTTTTTTAACTGTTTTGCCATTGCAACAATTTCCGGTTTGTTTTTAGCGAGCGGCAAAACGGCGACTTTGATTGGCGCGAGTTCGGGTTTTAATTTTAGAATCACGCGAACTTCGCCTTTGTCGTTCGTTTTTTCGGTATAAGCATCCATCAAAACGGCGAGCAGAGTGCGATTAACGCCGACGGCGGGTTCGATGACATAAGGATAAAAACGCTGTTTTGTCGCTTCGTCGAAATACGATAAATCTTCGGTCGAATCAGGGTTAAGACGTTTTCCTTCCGCATCTTCGGGCTTTTTGGAATGAGTTTTCAAATCAAAATCCGTGCGATTGGCGATTCCCATAAGTTCATCCCATTGCTTGTCTTCGTCTTCGCGTTCGGGGAAAAAGCGATACAAAATGTCAACCGTTCGTTCCGCGTAATGCGCGAGTTCGGCTTCCGTCTGTTCGTAGAGTTTGAGATTTTCCTGCGAAATTCCCAGAGATTGAAACCATTCCTGAAATGCGTCAATAAATTCCTGGTGAATTTTGGGTGCGTCTTCCGGTCGGCAAAAATATTCCATTTCCATCTGCTCGAATTCGCGCGTGCGGAAAATAAAATTTCCCGGCGTTACTTCGTTGCGGAAACTTTTGCCGATTTGCGCGATGCCGAACGGCAATTTGCGGCGCGATGTGTCCAATACATTTTTGAAGTTAATGAAAATTCCCTGCGCCGTTTCCGGTCGCAAATAAGCGAGCGCGTTTTCGTCTTCGTCCGAAGAAACTGCGCCGATGGTCGTTTTAAACATCAAATTAAATTCTCTGGCTTCGGTTAAATCGCACTCATTGTCTTCGCCGGGATGAACCGATTGATGTTTCGGACACTGAACGTCCTGAAGTTTGTCGAGGCGAAATCTGCCTTTGCACGTCCGGCAATCAACCAACGGATCGGAAAAAGTCGTTTCGTGTCCGCTGTATTTCCAGACATTTCGATTTTGGATAATCGAAGAGTCCAAGCCTTCGATGTCGTCGCGTTCGTGGACGAGCCAGCGCCACCAGCTTTGTTTAATGTTATTCGCCAATTCCACGCCGAGCGAGCCGTAATCCCAACTGCTGCCCAAGCCGCCGTAAATGTCCGATGCGGGAAAAACGAATCCGCGCCGTTTTGATAGAGATACAATCGTTTCGATATTCGGTGCTGTCATAAATAGATTTAAAGTTTAGCGTTCAAAGTTCAAAGGTTGAATTTTACAATTAACTTTTAAAAATTAACAATCAGGCAAAATAAAAAAGAGAAGAAGAAACTCGCGTCTCCTCTTCTCCGTTTCTCCCATTCTCCTTTATTTTTTACTGCGGGACAGGCGGCATCGCGCCCGGCGGGATTACCCACAATTCGTATCTCGTTTTCGGTCTCGCTCCCCAATTGGTGATGACGACGCGGCGCGGGTCAACTCCGCGAACTTTGACCAAATAATCGAGCGTGCGTTTGCCGATTTTGTCGGCATTTCTTTCGCGTTTGCTGAGTTTATCCGTTCCCTGATACAAGATTATGTAGCCTTGCGAATCGGGATGATTTTGCAGTTCTATGGCGAAAGCGTCGAGTCTGGCTTTGTCGTCGTCAAACGATAGCGAATCGAATTCATCGAATTTGTAATTTTTCGGCAACTCCGGTTTTCGGTCAATAGCCGTCGGAACGGAAATATGCTGGCGGCAGGTAGCGTCGTAAACTCCATCGTTCACGTCGAGGTCGGCGGTAATCGTCTGCCCGCCCATTCCGGTTGTATCAACCGTGATGGCGGGCGTTCCCGCTCCGCTCGTGATATTGGCGTTTGACGAAACCGTCCAATTATAAAGAACCGGAATCGCGCCTGTCGTTACGCGGTTGTTTGATGCAAAGGTAATCAAATCACCTTCGACCACCCGATCAGGTCCGCTCAAATAAACGTCATACGGGCAAGGTCTTTTGGTCGTTTCTTCAACCACTTTCAGACAAACGCAATTTTTCGCGCCGCGTCTGATTTCAATGTCTTTGGTGAACATTTGTCCTTTCGGACCTTCGACTTCGACGTGATGCGTGCCGGGCGAGAGATAGAATTCGGCAGGCGAATCAACGCCGCTCATTCCGACGACCTGACCGTCAACCCGCACCGGATAAGCTGCCGGTGTAGTTTTAACCGTTAAGATTCCGGTGTTTTTGGGCGGTTTGTTTTTGTTATCTTTGTTGTCGGCAAAAGCGGTTGTCAAACCAAAGGTTAAAATCAACCCAATCACTAATAGAAAATTGTATCTGATGTTTCGCATCTTTTTATCCTCTGAAATCAGGCGGCAAAATCATTTTACCGTAGCTAAAATATCCTTTCAAACGTTTGGTTGAAAGCGTTATCCTTTATTTTCGAGAAAACGCTTTCAATCCTCAAATTTCCTTTACTCTTCCGTTTTGTCTTCGTCTTTTCTGCTCAACTTTCGTCGCGCAGCCATTCCGATACTCGCCAGTCCGGTTCCGAAAAGTAGAATCGTCACCGGTTCAGGCACAGGCTGCGGCGGCGTCGGTGTCGGCGTCATCGAAGGCGTCGGCGTTTCCGAAGGCGGTGTCGGCGTCGGTGTCGGCGTCATCGAAGGCGGCGGCGGTGTCGGTGTCATTGACGGAGTTGGCGTCGGCGGCATTCCCGGCGGCGTCGGTGTCGGCGTCATTCCCGGAGGAGTTGGCGTCGGCGTCGGTGTCGGCGTCATCGAAGGCGGCGTCGGCGTTGGTGTCGGCGTTGGAGTATCACTCGGCGGATTTGGCGTCGGTGTCGGTTTATCTTTTCCGCGCGGAATCAAGAATAAAAGCGGAACAGCTCCTAATGCCAGCCAAGCATAAGGAAAATGATGCGCGACGACAACCGGCGATTCACAATCGCAGACATCGTTTTCCATAATCTCCGCTCTGGTTTCGGTAATCACGCGCTCGTCTTGTTGCGGAGCGGCTTTTTTATTGCCGTCGTCATCGCCGTCGCTGCTAAAAACTATGCTGTCGTCTGCCAGACGCAGTTGAGTAAAACCGCTCGTATTAGCTCTGTCCGGTTTAGCATTGATAATTTGCAGAACCTGATTAAACTGCACGGGAGCGGCGTTTGCTCCGATTGCCGACATCATTATTGAAGCCAAACAAGCGGCAGAAATAACAAATCTGAAACGTAAATTTTTCATCTCTTTGACCTATACAGCGTTTATATAACAGCAAAACGCGCGTTTATTTTTTATAAGAAAGCGAACGTCTAAAGTCTTGGGTTTGACTCGCTTGATTTCGTAATTTGTCAGGGGCAATTTGGCAGACTATATCAAAAAATTTACCGTTTGCCAACCTTTTTCGATTATTTTTCTAAATTTGCTCGGAAACGATAAAATACAATCGTTCAACAGTCTATAAGTTTCAATCAACTCGCGTTTCCAGAATTTGTTTAAACTTTTTTCGTTAAAATTTAAATTTCCGCTTTTACCAAATCCTGATATTTATATTGGATAAATTAAATGGGTAATACCGGCTAAAATCAAAGACCCGGTGATAAGCGACAGCTTTATTCTTTGACTGAAAAGGTTTTGAAAGTTAATCTTTTTAAGTTGCTTGTCGAAAAATAAAACCTTTCACATATGGAACATATACCCGACTTAATCGAAACCTACGGCATTTACGCGGTTTTCGTGCTTTGCACGGTTGAAGGCGATATTACTCTGCTTTTGTCCGGCGCGATGGCGCACGGCGGTTTTTTCGGGCATTTGAGTTTTTGGAAGGTCTTTCTTGCGGGAACGTTCGGCGGAATGGTCGGCGATTCAATTGCTTATATGTTCGGGCGCGTTTTCCGCGAATCGGTGAAAGATTATCGTTTTTATAAAATAGCGCAGCCGCGCATCGAACGGCTTTTAGATAAATTCGGCGGATTTGCTATTATTATTTCAAAATATATTTACGGAATTCGTGCGGCAATGTGTCTGTCTTACGGCATCGGAGAAATGCCTTACACGCGCTTCCTGCTGCTCGACGCTATCAGTTGTTCGATTTGGACTTTGCTGCTGTCGGGCGTCGGCTATTTTTTCAGCGGCGCGATTACAGGCATTATCGGCGACTTTAAACATATCGGCGTCGCTCTGTTTTTTATAGTTCTCGTCGGCGTGATTGTTTTTTACACGGTCGAACGTTACTGGCTTTCGGAAAAAGTCGAAGACACCAAGCCGGAGACGATTCACAAAATCGAAGAAAAGCTCCACGTTATCGAAGAAGTCGCGCAAGTCAAATTACACGACATCGGTGAGCGTCTGCATTTAACGAGTTCGCCGAACAAAGAAGAAAAGGATAAAAAGCGACACGCCGATAAGGAAAAAAAGTTGGAAGAACACGAACAGTCAGCAATCAAATAATTTCGGCATTTGTAATAGACAAATTCAAATTTCAAACGTCAACTAATCTTAAATTTTGAATCCTAAATTTTCAATCCATCTTTTATGATAATCGAATCGTCCGCGCCGACCAGAGTTGATTTGGCTGGCGGAACAATTGATATTCCGCCGCTTTTTCTGTTTCACGAAGGCGCGTCAACCGTTAATTTCGCCATTAATCTGCTGGCAAAATGCCGAATCGAAACACGCGCCGATAAAAAAATTGTCCTCGAATCAATTGACCGCCGCGAAAAAATTGAAACTTCGCTCGATAAAATAAGCGATTTGGCAAACGAACCGCGCCTCGAACTGCTTTCAAAGCTCGTCTATTTTTTCAAACCCGAAACCGGCTTTACGATGACGACCGATTCGGAAGCTCCGGCGGGCGCGGGACTCGCCGGTTCTTCGACGCTCAATATCGCCTGCATCGGCGCGCTGAATCGTCTGGTCGGAAATCGTTACGCGCCCGAAAAATTTATTCCGATTGCGGCGAACGTCGAAACTCAGGTCATCCGTGTTCCAGCCGGATTTCAGGATTATTATTCGGCGCAATACGGCGGCGCGGCGTGCATTCATTTTCGTTTCGACGGCATCGAGCGCGAAGTTTTGGACGTTAATACTAAAATTTTAGAAGATAGAATCGTCGTCGTTTATACGGGCGAACCGCGCAACTCCGGCACGAATAACTGGGAAATCACCAAACGTCATATTGACGGCGACATTGAAACTTTCGCCATTTTTGAAAGCATCCGCGACACGGCGCAGAATTTGCGCGGAGCGCTGCTGGCAAATGATTGGACGAAAACCGGAGAGATTTTGAAAAACGCTTATCCGCAACGCAAAAAATTGTCGCCGAACATTACAACCGCACAGATGGATTTGCTGATTAGCAAGGCAATGTCGAACGGCGCGATTGCCGCGAAAGTTTGCGGCGCGGGCGGCGGCGGCTGTATCGCTCTGTTTTGCGAAGAAGGGCGAAAAATTGAAGTTGAAAAAGCTCTCGCCGAAGAACAGGGCGCGGAAGTTCTCAATTGGAAAATTTGCGCCGAAGGTTTAGTTATAAATGAAATGTAGGAAGTAAAAATTGAAATTACCTGTTCATTTTTTTGCTTTACTGCTCATTTTTGGAAATCGAATTGGTCAGCGAACGAAAAATATCGCGTCCGTCGTTTGAGCCTAAAAGTTCTTCGCAAGCGCGTTCCGGGTGCGGCATCATTCCTAAAACATTTCCCTTTTCGTTAGAAATTCCCGCGATATTTGAACGCGAACCATTCGGATTAGCTTTGTTTGTAGTTTTGCCTGATTCATTACAATAGCGAAAAATTATTTGTTTATTTCTTTCGAGTTTTGCCAGCGTTTCGTCGTCGCAAACGTAATTGCCTTCAGCGTGAGCAATCGGAATTGATAAAACTTCTCCGGTTTCAAGTTCGCTCGTAAAAGGCGAATCGCTGTTTTCGACTCTGATGTTGACGTGATTGCAGACGAAATGCAGTCCGCTGTTGCGAATCAGCGCGCCCGGCAGCAATCCGGCTTCGCACAAAATCTGAAAGCCGTTGCACACGCCGAAAACAAAACGTCCGCTTGCCGCGAAATCTTTAACGGCTTTCATCACTGGCGAAAATTTCGCCAGCGCGCCGGCTCGCAGATAATCGCCGTAGGAAAATCCGCCCGGAATTAAAACCGCGTCGTATCCGTTAAGATTGGTTTCTTTGTGCCAGACGAAATCAACCGGCTGACCGACGTGCTTTGAAACAACGTGATAAGCGTCGTGGTCGCAGTTTGAACCGGGAAAAACTATAACTCCGAATTTCATAATCAGTGGTAAACGGTAAGTGGTAAACGGTAAGTGAAAAGCCAAAAATTTAGCACTTACCATTTACCACTTACTACTAATTTACGATTTCAACCCGATAATCCTCAATCACCGGATTCGCCAGAACTTTTTGAGCGATTTTTTCGGCGGTTTCCTTCGCGTCCGTTTCCGACAAATCCGAATCGAGCGCGATTTCAAAATATTTGCCTTGCCTGACATCTTCAATTTGACGAAAACCGAGCGATTCGACCGAATGATGAATCGCTTTGCCCTGCGGATCAAGCACGCTCGGTTTCAACGTAACATAAACTTTTGCCTTCATTAATATTCTCCAAAAATAATTATTAAAATTCTGACGCAGAATCTTGTTTTTCGCAACGCCTTTGTGTTAAATTCTCTTGCAATAAAGTTTCAGCATTCCGAAATTCTTTGTAAATCTAAAAGGAGATTTTAATAAAATTATGCAAAATATGAACGGAAAAACCGCGCTCGGTTTAGATAATAACGTGGGTTCGATGCTTTGTTACTTAAACGTTTGTCTTCCAATCGGTCTGATTTACAGCATCATCGTCGTTGTAACCGATAAAACAAACAAACAGCCGCGCTTTCACGCTTTTCAGTCTTTACTGCTGACCGGCGCGTTAATTGTCATCGGAATTGGCTTAGGAATCGTGATGGGCATTTTTTCAGCCGTTACAAGGTCGGCGTTTATTGGCTTTGGTTTCAACAGCTTGTTCGGACTTCTAATTACAGTTTTATGGATATTTTTAGCGGTTAAGGCTTATCAAAGCGATATGTTAAAACTTCCATTCATCGGCGATTTGGCTGATAAATGGTCAAACTAAATTTCAAGAATTTGCTTAACTCGGAGCGAGTCTTTTCGGCTTGCTCTTTTTATTTTGTAAAAACTCTGGCGAAAACTCTGTCAACGTTTCGCAAATAATGTTTCAAGTCAAAAACTCTTTCGATTTCATCGAGCGAAAGTTTTTGATTTATATCCGCGTCTTTGGAAACTAAATCTCGAAATTCGCCGCCTTCGTCCCAAACTCGCATCGCGTTGCGCTGCGCCCAAACGTAAGCGTCTTCACGCGAAACGCCTTTTTGCGTCAAAGCCAAAAGCAATTGACCGCTGAAAATAAGACCGCGCGTGAGATTTAAATTTTCAAGCATTCTTTCAGGATAAACAATCAAACCGTCAAGAAGCGAAGTGATTTTCGCCAGCATATAATCCAAAGCCGAAGATGAATCCGGCAAAACGATGCGTTCGGCGGAAGAATGTGAAATGTCGCGTTCGTGCCAGAGCGCGACGTTTTCCAAGCCGACAATCGAATTGGCGCGAACTGTCCGCGCCATTCCGCAAATTCTTTCCGACAAAATCGGGTTGCGCTTGTGCGGCATCGCGGATGAACCTTTTTGCCCGACTTTAAATTTTTCCTGCGCTTCGCGGACTTCCGTGCGCTGCCAATGA
This sequence comes from uncultured Pyrinomonadaceae bacterium, assembly GCA_964237245.1. Classification (GTDB taxonomy): domain Bacteria; phylum Acidobacteriota; class Blastocatellia; order Pyrinomonadales; family Pyrinomonadaceae. Next base: position 25,199 of record CAXSHW010000022.1, on the reverse strand, counting down.
CGAACTTGCAGCGCGAATTTTTCCAAACTCGACGCGATTATCGCCAGCGTCGAAAGATATTCGGCATATCGGTCGCGCTGAATTACTTGCGTCGAAATCGGCGCGAAATTTAAATTTAATTTGGCGCAGACTCGCTCTTCGACTTCCGGGTCGAGGTGAGCGAACGCGCCGACCGCGCCGCTGATTTTACCGACGGAAATTATTTCCCTTGCCTTTTCCAGACGCGCTTTATTTCTTTGCGTTTCCGCAAACCAGAGCGCAAAAGTCATTCCGAAACTCGTCGGCTCGGCGTGAATTCCGTGCGTTCTGCCGATTTGCGGCGTGTCTTTGAATTCAAACGAGCGTCGTCGTAAAACTTCCGACAAGACAACAACTTTTTTCAGTAAAATCTCGCACGAATCGCGCAAAAGCAAAGCGTTTGCCGTGTCAACAACATCCGAAGAAGTCAGACCGTAATGCACAAACCGCGCCGCTTCGCCGATATTTTCGGCTAAATTCGTCGTAAAAGCGATAACGTCGTGATCGGTCGTTTTTTCGATTTCATTGATTCTCTCAACCGTAAAAGCCGCTTTTTGTTTGATTTCCGTAACAGCATCTTTCGGAATCGTTCCCATCTCCGCGTGAACTTCGCAGACGGCGATTTCGACATCGAGCCATTTTTGAAATTTATTTTGTTCCGACCAAAGCGCGCCCATTTCGGGCAATGTGTAGCGTGCAATCATATTTTATTGAAATCGCGCGGAAAATTTGAAAAGTAAAAACAATCAATTTAAATACTTTGTATTTGAGCGGAATAAGAAATTTTTTCAATCTCAGTCTGTTCGGATAGAACGCTGGCAGACAATAAAACAAAAGCTATCCAAACCAAATCGGCAAGGAGAAGATGAATAATCTGCATCAAAATCGGCGCGTGCGTCAACAGCGTAATTGCGCCTGAAGCAAACTGAATCAGAACCAAAATGCTCAAAACATTTGCCCAGCGATTTACCTGAAAATTTTCTTTTGCCTGCGCTTTTAACCGATTTGCCAGAAACACGAGAAAAAACCCAACCGTTACCGACAACATCGGATGACTAAGGCGCAGCCTCAACAAAATGTGTGAGGACGCGGAAAAATCTTGCGCGAGACCTTCCGTCAGCGACGACGAAGGAAAAAGCATACTGCTCAAAGCCGCGATTGAGCCGCTCATTCCGATAAGAAAAATTCCCGCGACGGCAATTGCCAGCAAAATTAAAACTTTGCGCGAAACATTAAATTTAACAGGCTTTCCGCCGATGGAAAACCAAGCCGTCAAAGTCAAAACCGCAAGCAGCGAAAAAGTTGTAATCAAATGCGCCGCCATCCAGAAAGGTCGTGTCGGAGTCCAATTTTCCGCAGTATTTCCCGTTAAAACCAATCCGGCGCCGATTAACGCTTCGGCGATTATCAAAACAAACGAGGCGAACGCAGTCTTTCGCACCGGACTGCCTTTGACAAATTTGCGAAACGCCCATAAGAACAAAAACAAAACTACGAAAAACGACAGACCGGTTGATAAGCGATGTGAAAATTCAATCACCGTCTTGAAAATCGGCGCGCTCGGCACGACTTCGCCTCCGCACGTCAGCCAGAATTTCCCGCATCCGTCGCCCGACAGAGAGGCGCGCAAAAATGCGCCCCAAAGTATTACGACAAGATTATATGCCAAAACAAACCACGCATATCCGGCGAATTTAGAAGTTTTCAATTCCTCGCTCATTTTGTTAAATTTAAATCTTAGACTTTGTTAAAACCATAGAATAACACCTGAAAGTTGAATTCGGAAAGAGTCATAAAATTAGAAAAACTTTATGGAAACAGAACATTTTTTTACTTGTCCATACTGCTGGCAGACGATTTCTATGCTTTTGGATTTGTCAGTTGACGAACAAAGTTATGTCGAAGATTGCGAAATTTGCTGCAATCCGATTCAAATCAGCTTTACTACTGAAGATTTTGAGCTGAATAATTTTTCCGCCGACAGCATTGAGCAATGAAAAAAGAACGGATTGACAAATTCTTAGTCGAACTCGGTTTCGCCGAAACACTAAAAAAAGCTCAAGCGTTAATAATGTCGGGCGCGGTAATGGTCAATGAACATCGAGTCGAAAAACCTTCCGAAATGTTTTTTTCCGAAGCAAAAATCAGAATTAAAGGCGAAGCGAATAAAATAAAATACGTCGGGCGCGGCGGCTTAAAACTTGAAAGAGCGTTAGAAAAATTTCATATTCAACCAAACGAATATGTTTGTTTGGATGTAGGCTCATCAACAGGCGGATTCACCGATTGTCTTTTGCAAAACGGCGCGAAAAAAGTTGTCGCGCTCGACGTAGGAACAAATCAACTTGTCTGGGAATTGAGAAACAATCAAAAAGTCGAGGTTCGTGAAAATACCAACGCGCGTTATCTGAAGCCGACGGATTTTAGTGAAAAGTTTGATTTGATTGTAATGGACGTTTCATTTATTTCAGTCACGAAAATTTTTCCCGCTCTAATAAAACTTTTGAAAGATAACGGAAAAATTATTGTGCTGGTGAAGCCGCAGTTTGAAGTAGAAAAAAGCGAAGTAGAAAAAGGCGGACTTGTCCTCGAAACCGAAAAGCACGAAAAAGTTATCGCGCGAATAAATCAGGCGGCTCGCAAAATCGGATTAGACATTTTAGATACGATTGAATCGCCGATCTTAGGCGCAAGCGGCAACAAAGAGTTTTTAGTTTTATATGAAAAGCGAAACGAGTGTTGAAAAAGATAAAAAGCCGGAGAAACTTGTCGAAGGAATTGATTATTATTTTGAAAACGGGTTGATGGTTTTGACCGCATATTTTCTGATTAAACGCGGTTACTGCTGTAAAAATGGATGTCGAAACTGTCCATACACTCAACTAAAAAACAAGAAATCATAAAAGAAAAGTTTCCAGTTCGCGTTTTTGATTGCTATTCATATTTGGTTTTGCGAATTTGTTTGGTTTTGGGGCGCGATTAATAGTTACTATACTATTCGGCGAATCGCACATTTTCGTTAATTTTTCGTATTCATTCTGCATTCTTTCCTGGGAAATCAACCACGAGAGCGTGCTTTGCAAAATTTGCACGGCATAATTGTCTTTTGGTTCGATGATTTTATAGTGCATCCATTTACCTTCGCGTCTTGCTTCAACAATTCCCGCGCCGCGCAGATAAGCCAAATGTCGAGAAATTTTCGGCTGACTTTCTTTCAAAACTTCGACCAGAAAGCAAACACAAATTTCTCCGTCGCGCATTAAATTCAGCAGCCTAAGTCGCGTCTTATCTGCTAACGCTAAAAAAAATTTCTCCATTTCCGATAATTTTTTTTCACTCATCAAACATAAAATATCATAAAATTATAAATTTGTCTTGACAAAATTATTGATTAAAAATATATTTAATACGATATATGCGTTTATGCGTATATGAGTATGGAGGATAATAAAATGAAAAATACAGATTCGATACTGAAAGCACACGTTTCGTTGAATGTAAAAGATGTTACTAAAAGTATAGAGTTTTACCGGAAGCTCTTTGGAATCGAACCGACAAAAATTAGAGATGGATATGCGAAATTTGACGTGCAAAATCCGCCGTTAAATTTGGCTCTGAATCAGAATGTCGCTGTCGGACAAGGTTCGTTATCGCATTTGGGAATTCAAGTTGCTTCAACCGAAGAGGTTATAAAAACGAAAAATCGCTGGAAAGAATTAGGACTGAAGACGAAAGACGAAATGCAAACTAACTGTTGCTATGCATTGCAAGATAAAACCTGGACGAGCGACCCGGACGGAAATGAATGGGAAGTTTTCGTTGTGTTACAGGACAATTTACCGGAAACAGATATGTGTTGTGTAAATAACAATTCAGAGACAATTTCCGAAACACACGCCGAAACTTCAAGTCAGCAATGCTGTATCTCTCATACAGTTTTAACAGACATAAAACTCGAAACACAAAAATCTTGTTGTTAGAGAAAAGTATGCCGCCGATAAACAGGTTTGAGTTTTTTAGACAAAGACAGCTTGGAATTATAAGCAAAAAGTCAATAATTCCTTAAAAGCTGTCATCGAATAAAAAAATGACGGGTAAAAACTTACCCGTCAAATAAAACTTGTAATTAAATCCTAACTAAATTTCATTTCGTTCGCCTTTTGATTTGCTCATTCCGGCGGCAATTTGCGCCTGGGGAAGCGGCAAACCCACCGCGTCGGATTTTGCTTCCGGCTCAATGTCGAACAAATCTTCGTCTCCGTCGTTGATAATCATTTTGCCCGATTGTTTCGAGAAGATAAGTTTGTTTTGTTCGGTATCAAAACCGACTGTAACCAAATCACCCGTTTCAACCTGTTCGGTCGCCACAAGATTTGACAAAGGATAAACGAGAAAACGTTCGATAGCGCGTTTCAGATGGCGCGCGCCGTATTTTAAATCAATTCCTTCGCCGAGCAGATATTCTTTGGCTTCGGTCGTACATTCAAAAATAAATTTCGTTCCAGCCGAATCGGTAATTCTGTCCTGCACGCCGCGCAATTCGATGTCGAGAATCTGTCGCAGATGATGTTCTTTAAGACTTCTAAAAACAACGACTTTATCAATACGATTCATAAATTCCGGCGAGAATTTACGTTTGGCGGCTTCGAGCGCGGTGCGGTAAATTTTCGTATCAATTTCGTTATCGTCTTGATTTTTTCCGGTTTTCGCCGGAGCGAATCCGATGCCGCCTGAAATCATTTCCGACATTTCGCGCGCGCCGAGATTGGAAGTCATAATAACGACCGTTTTTGAAAAATCAACGCGCCGATTGTCGCCGAGCGTTAAAGTCGCCTTGTCCAGAATTCCTAAAAGAAGCTGCCACAGCGAGTCTGAAGCCTTTTCGATTTCGTCGAAAAGCACAAAAGAAAGTTTCGTATCGTCGGTATGCGCTTTGTCGAGATTTTCCTGCGTCAACATCGGCGCGGTTTCGCGGTGTCCGAGATAGCCCGGAGGCGATCCGATAAGTTTGGCAATTTCGTGCGAGTGCTGAAACTCGGCGCAATCAATTTTGACGACCGTGTGCGGTTCACCGAACAGAACTTGCGATGCCGCTTCAACAACACGCGTCTTGCCTGAGCCGGTCGGACCCAGGAACAGAAGCGTTCCGATAGGGCGCGACGGATTATTCATTCCCGCCAGATAAATCTGGAAAAGACCGCTCATCCGCCGGACGGCGCGTTCCTGTCCGACGATAAAACCCGACAGTTTGTCTTCAAAATCTTTGGCTCGCGGACTTTTTCTTTCCGGGTCAAGCAGAACCACTTTTTCGGAAGTTTCTTTCTTTTTAGCCATTTCGTTTTTCATTATTTTGTTCCTCTCCTCGTCATTAACACGATGCGTTTTTCAAGCAACTTCGTTAAAATACAGACGAACTTTCGTAACCGATTCGCGCCGAACAATTTCGGCTAAATCGTTATCTACATTGATGATTTCAAAGTTTTTTTCGTTGGCTGGACTTTTTGGTTACGGAAGGAATTCGTCCGCTGGAATGTGAGCCGCTTCAAAAAAGCAAATCGGCTCTGTTTATTGTTTATCATAAAAGCAATTAATTTAGCAAGAAAAATTTTGTAATCGAAAGTCAGGCAAATTAGTTTTGTTTCCGGTGAAAAACCAACTTGTCGCTTACAATGGAATAAATTCATCAAAAACCGACATTAATACAATTAGATAGTCGAGTTTGAAAAAGGCAAACCGAAGAGTGTTTAAATTAATCAAAGGAAAATCCGAAAAGGAATCTTTATGGAAAGATTTCGAACAGGAAGCGATGCCGTATAGCGCGGATTTGTTTCGCGTGGCGATGTTTCTCAAACGCGAGCGTGACGCGGCGGAAGATTTAGTGCAGGAAACTTTGGTGCAGGCGCTTAAATCTTTTCATCGTTACGAGACTGGAACAAACTGCAAGGCTTGGCTCACGACGATTATGTATCATACGCATTATAAACAGCTTAGAAAGCAGACCAATTTGCACCTGATAGCCGATACTGAAGAAAAAATAGCTGAAACAATCGCTTTTGAAGCGCCGATTCCGCAGCAAATTACCGATGAAGACGTTTTGCGAGCGCTCGAAAAAGTTCCGCAAAATTTCAAGGAGATAGTTGTTCTGTGCGATGTCGAAGGTTTTGCTTATAAAGAAGTCTCGTCTTTTTTGGGCATTCCGATTGGGACGGTGATGTCGAGGCTGCATCGCGGGCGAAAAGTTTTGCGCGGCGAGCTGGCGGTTTTTGCCCGCAATTACGGTATCAAAACCGACGAGTCCGAAGAAGTAAAACACAAGGGGGGAAAATCAATATGAATTGCAGGGATTTTCGAGAAATTGTAGATTCTTATTTGAGTGACGAATTATTGACCGAAACAAATCACGAAGTTTTGCGTCATCTGGAAACGTGCGCCGAATGTCGCGGCGATATTCAAGAACGGCGCATCTTACGCGAAAAACTCAAATCAGCCGTTAAAAACACCGAAGCGTTTCAAATGCGCGAAGGATTTCATCAGGAATTACTCGCTAATTTAAGAGAGACTTCAAAAACGCCGACAATGGCGAAAGTATTTTTCGGGATCAACAGAAATTCCTGGATGGCGCTTGCGGCGTGCTTAATTCTGGCATTCGGTTTGGGATTTTGGTTTCTTCAAAATCCACCTTTAGAGCAGCTTACGGCGGAAAGCGGCGGAGCGATTGAGTTTGCAAAACGTGTCTCTCTCGAAGATTTCGCGCTCGGCGATCATCAGAATTGCGCCGTTAAGTTTAATTTGACCGAAGCCCCGATTAAAATTAATTTAGCCGCGCCGCAATATGCCGATTTAAGACGGATGGTAATCAATCCACTGAAAAATTCGACCGGGAAATACCAACTCCTCGAATCACACACCTGCAAATTTCAAGGACGGCAATTTACGCACATTGTCTTTCGGCATCAAGGCAAGGTAGTTTCCGTGTTGTTGACGGATTTAAGCGATTCGGACGATTTGAAAAATGATGAAATGCTGAAAGCCGCCGGCGGCAAATATCAAATTGCGCGTTTCGACTGGAATAAACAGGCTGTTTTTGTTGTGTCTGACTTATCAGAACGGGAAAATTCTTCAACCGCCGAACTGCTTGAGAATTCCGCTCGCACTCAACTTTCCTTTAATAAACCGATTGAATTAAATTTGCCGACCGCGCTGAAGATAAATTTTTGACTGCAAACAATTTCGTTTTTGCCGAAATCTACTCTGTAATTATTGAAATCTTATTGCCGTTACCTTCCAGCGTATATTCGCGCGGTCGTCGGATTTTTTGAAACCGTCCATCGGCACGACGACGTGAATCGTCTCCTGCGGATTTAATTGTTCGATTTGTTTGGGAACGACCATCAGTTTTTTCTCTTTGAGAACTTTGTTAAATTTATCAACCACGCCGACTTTCACTTCCAAACCGTTGATTGCACGGTCGCCGCGATTGCGAATGTCGCCGTGAATCGCCATCGCAATCGTGCCGAGTCCGGTCGGCGATTCCATCGTGCGATCCATATCCGTATTGATAACGATATTGCTCGTATATTTTTCAAATTCGGGCGAACCTTCGAGATACGCGCCCGCAAGTTCCTGTTGTTTCTGCTGTTCGGCGTTCGGCAATAAAGTCAGAAGTCCGAGAACACCGGCAATCAGCAAAACCGCGACAACGATTGCCGCCAAAAAAACTTTGTTGATTTTCCTTTTTTCCTTTTTTTCGTTTCGCAAAAGCATATCCATAATTTTACTCCGAAAGTTTAGACAATGATTTTCGTAAAAAGTTCCTTTAGGTTATCATTTTATACAAAGAATTTATAAGTTAAGAGAAAAATCTTCCGTTCCATCAACTGATTTTCCAATGCCGGAATTTGCTGCCAAAAGTTTTCTTGAAGACGCGCCTCTTCCGGAATTTGTCGAAGTCGCTCTGCCTCTGCCGCTACGCCAGACTTTTACGTATCGCTTGCCGATTGGGTTGCAGGAAAGCATCCAAATCGGCGCGCGTCTGCTCGTTCCGTTCGGGAAAAGACAGCTTACGGGTTACACGGTCGCGCTTCACGCGAAATTAAGTCTCGAACTCGAAATTGAAGAAGAAACAATTAAGGAAGCGCTCGAATTGCTCGACGCCGAACCGCTTCTGACGGCGGAAATCGTCCGGCTGACGCAATGGACAGCCGATTATTACGCGGCTTCGTGGGGCGAAATGTTAAAGGCGGCTTTGCCTGCGGGAATTAACGCGACCGTCGAGCAGGTTTATTCGATAACGGCGACCGGACGCGATGAATTGTTAAAAACAACTACGGCAAATTCCGTAAAAGCGAAAATATTACAGTTTTTGGGCGTGAGCGGTGGAATTTCGAGCCGCGAGCTTTCAAAAAAATTCGGCGCGACTCAATCGCAGCGAGGCTTGCGCGAACTTGTTAAGGAAAATTGGGCGAGCGTTTTTCAGAGAACTTTGACCGCGCAGGTTAAACCGAAACGCCGCAAAGCAGTGCGACTTTTGCCGCCGGAATCGCATAAGCCGAATCAAAAAGCGTTTTCTGAGGCGCAAAACAGAATCATTGAAACGCTTTTGAAAACCGACGGCGAAATAATTTTTACCGACTTGCTTGAAAAGACGGATTCGAGCGCGTCTTCGATAAATACACTCGCTAAACGCGGCGTGTTGGAAATTTTCGTGCAGGAAATTTTCCGCGATCCGTTGGAAAACGCCGCGCTTCCCGATTTGCAGAATTTGATTTTAACAGCAGAGCAGGCGACGGTTTTGTCGGAAATAAATGCGGCTCTGCAACCGGATAAATACAAAGCATTTTTGCTGCACGGCGTAACGGGCAGCGGCAAAACGGAAATTTACATTCGCGCGATGAAGGAAGTTTTGGCGAAAGGAAAATCCGCGTTGATGCTCGTGCCGGAAATCGCTTTGACTCCGGTTTTTTCGCGTCGTTTGCGTGCCGTGTTCGGCGAGCAAGTAGCGATTTTGCATTCCAATCTTTCGACCGGCGAACGCTTTGACGAATGGCGTCGCCTGCGTTCGGGCGCGGCGCGAATCGCCATCGGAACGCGCTCGGCGGTTTTCGCGCCGCTCGAAAACATCGGTTTAATTATAGTTGACGAAGAACACGACGGCTCGTATCGCCAGCACGAATCGCCGTATTATAACGGGCGCGACGTGGCGATTGTCCGCGCGAATTTCGCCAAGGCAGTCGTCGTTTTAGGTTCGGCGACGCCCGCGCTCGAATCGTTTCACAACGCGCACAACGGAAAATATGAATATCTGAGATTGAAAAATCGCATCGGAAATCGCCCGCTCGCCCGCGCCGAACTCGTTGATATGCGCGAGGTTTTCAAGGTTGACGGTAAAAACGCGATTTTCGCGCCCGAACTGATCGAAGCGATTGAAGAAACGCATTCGCGCGGCGAACAGTCAATTATTCTGCTTAACCGGCGCGGATTTTCGAGTTTCGTTTTGTGTCGGACGTGCGGCGAGACAATTCGCTGCAACAACTGCGACATTACTCTGACTTTTCACAAACGCGAACAAAAACTCGTCTGTCATTACTGCAATCACCGCGAACGCGCGCCGCATAAATGTCCGTTTTGCGCGGGGAAATTTCTGTTTTTCGTCGGCGAAGGCACGGAACAAATCGAAGATATTCTGAAGCGCAAATTTTCCAATTTGAAAATCGCCAGAATTGACCGCGACACGACCGGACGGCGCAAACATTTTGAAGAGGTTTTGATGTCGTTTTCGCGCGGCGAAATTGATATGCTCGTCGGCACGCAAATGCTCGCCAAAGGTCACGATTTTCCGAATGTAACTCTGGTCGGCGTCATTTCGGTTGACGCAGGTTTGGCTTTACCTGATTTTCGTTCAGCCGAAAAAACCTTTCAGCTTTTAACGCAGGTCGCCGGTCGCGCCGGTCGCGGCGATTTACAGGGACGAGTTTTGATTCAGACTTTTCATCCCGAACATTACGCTTTGCGGCACGCTAATACACAAAGTTACGAAGACTTTTACGCTGATGAAATTCGCTTTCGCAAAAATTTAAATTATCCGCCGTTCGTCGCTTTGGCTTCGATTTTAATCAAGCACTCAAATTACAATTACGCCTTCGACAACGCGCAAATTTTGCGTGAATGCCTGCAAAAATCAAACTCGGAAAAAAATTGTATAGTTTTGGGTCCGGCGCCCGCGCCGCTTTCGAGATTAAAAGGCGAACATCGCCTTCAGATTTTAGTAAAGGCGCGAAATCGCGGAAAATTGCGGGAAACAATTGATTTTGCTTTGGCAGACGCGCAGGAAAAGTTTTGCGATTTGCGCGTCGTGAATGTCGAGATTGATCCGATAAACCTTTTATAAGCGAAAAACTAAAAGTTGAAAAACTCATTAAATTTGTTCATTAACTTTTCACTTTTAGTTTTTCACTTTTCACTTTTTAAGTTGCGGCTTGGGTTTTTGTGTCCACCTGTCCGAATTTTGCTTGAGCGTAAATTTCCGCCAGCGAAACTTTGCAATTAATCGCTTCAATCGAAATTACGTCGTCGCGCTGGTTGTAAATCCTATAAACCCATTGTTTAGCGTTTTGCTTGGCGTAATGTTCGACGCGCATTTCATTTTCATTTACCAGAATGTATTCGCGGATGCTCTCCATTGCCAGATAACATTCGAGTTTTTCCGTTTTGTCATTAGAACTCGTGTCTTTGGAAAAAATCTCCAAAACAATCGCCGGATTCAGCAGAACATTGGATTTTTTATCAATAAAAGACGGCTCGCCGCTGACAATCACGACATTCGGATAGGAATATCGCTTATCGCTTAATTTGACGCACATATCGTTGACGTAAATTTCGGTTTTTTGTCCTTGGAGGCGACTGCCGACAGCAATTACCGCGTTAGTCGCAATCAAATTACTGACTCGATTTGAACTGTCCGTGCTTAAAATTATACCTTCGGCGTAATCCGGCTTGCGCGAATTTTCGCGCTCGGCGCGTAAAAATTCTTCAACTGTATTATTTTTGTCGGGTTGGGTCGGGACTTTTTCACTCATAATTTACTCCTTTTTCAAACGGGAAAGATTTGATAATTCAGTCAACAAAATTTATCGTCTCCGGTTTTGAAAAATTCTGCGATGTAGCGGAAGTTTATCAAAACTCGACATCAATAAGCAAATTCATCAAGAATTTTCCTTGCCGCGCAAATCAGTTAACAAGAACAGCGATTTGACTGAAATTTGAATCGGCTGAATATCGCAAAGAGATATTTTGCAGGCGGTCGCTTCGGGATTTACAATCAAAATATGAAACTTTCAGAGTTAGCCGAAAAAACATTCGCGGTCATCGAACAAGGCGACGGAAATTTAGAAATTAAAAGCGCCGCCGGACTGGATATTGCCGAGCGCGGTCAGATAACTTTTCTGGCGAACCCGAAATACACGCCGCAAATCAACACAACCAGAGCGACAGCGATTTTTTTGAATAAAAACGTCGAATCGAAACGCGATGACATTGCGATTTTACGAGCGAAAGACGCTTATCTGGCTTACACGCGAGCTTTGCGAATTTTTAGTCCCGAACCCGAAATTGTTCCGTTCATACATCCTTCGGCTGTCATTGACGAAACCGCAAACATTGCTCAAAGCGCGCGCATCTCGGCGAATGTTGTTATTGGCGCGAACTGTTTCATCGGCGAAAAAACGAAAATTTTCCCGAACGCGACTATTTACGATAACGCGAAAATCGGCTCAAACTGCGTGCTTCATTCGGGCGTTTCCATTCGTGAAAACTGCGAAATCGGCGATAACTGCATTATCCACAATAATTCAACCATCGGCTCGGACGGTTTCGGTTACGCCAAAACGGAAGAAAAACATTGGCTGAAAATTCCTCAAACCGGCAACGTAGTTTTAGAAGACGACCTTGAAATTGGCGCGAACACGGCAATTGATTGCGCTTCGGTCGGCGAAACCAGAATAAAACGCGGCGCGAAAATTGACAATCTTGTCCAGATCGGACATTCCTGCACCATCGAAGAAGACGCGTTGATTTGCTCGCAAACCGGACTTGCGGGTAGTTCCGTCATCGGTAAGCGCGTAATTTTAGCCGGACAAGTCGGCATCGCCGGACATTTAAGAGTCGGCGACGATGCTGTTATTACTGCAAAATCAGCTACTTCGCACGATGTCGAAAACGGCAAAATCCTGTCTGGAATTCCCGCTTTCGACAACCGCGATTGGCTGCGCTCGATTGCCGCTTTCAGGCGTCTAGGCGAAATAGCGCGAGCGATTCGGGATTTGCAGAAGAGAATCGCCGAATTTGAAAAATCCGAATAAATCGGTTGTTTGCAAAGGAGAAATGGTTTACGCGGATTCGGCTCAACTTCTTTGCTGTGTTCGTATGCGATAGCATCAGCACCGCCGTTATTTTCAATACCCTGTTTGATTTACGGCACAAACGCTGCCGGAATCGGTCTGTCATTTGCCGAGCCGAACTGCACTGTGCCGAAGCCTTGCTGCGAGCGCAGCAGATACCAAACTCCGTCGCGGAAAACCGCCACATCGGTTTTCCCGTCGCCGTCGTAATCAGCCGCCGCGGGAACGTCGCTTGCCAGACCGAACTGCACGGCGGAGAAGCCTTGCGTGCTGGCGAAAATAAACCAGACGCCCGAACGATAAACGGCTTCGTCGGCGCGTCCGTCGCCGTCGTAATCGCCCACGGTCGGTCGGTCGGTCGCAGTTCCGAATTGGACGGCGGCAAAACCTTGCGAACTTCGCAGCAGATACCAGGTGCCGTCACGATAAACGGCGAAGTCGGTTTTGCCGGAACAGGTTTGTCGGTTGAAATACCGAACTGCACGGCTTGAAATTGGTTATTGACTAAATTGAGCGTAAACCAATTGCCTGCGCGATAAACCGCAAGTTCGGCGCGTCCGTCGCCCGTGTAATCTGCCGGAACGGGAATATCGCCCGTTTGACCAAACTGCGCGGCGTTAAAACTGCCGTTTGAACTGTTGAGCCAGTACCAATTGCCGTTGCGGAAAACAGCGATGTCGGTTTTGCCGTCGCCGTCAAAGTCAGCCGGAGTTATTTTGTCGGTCGAGATGCCGAACTGCGCGGCGGAAAAACCGGCGCTCGAACGAAGCGCATACCAGACGGAATTGGACGGGCGAAAAACCGTCTCATCCGCTTTGCCGTCGCCGTCGTAATCGTAGAGAACGGCTCGCGGCACAGCGGCGGCGCGGCGCGGATTCCAGCTTGGCGCGTTGTTGATTCCAGCGGAAGTTAATTTCACCTGATTGCTGCCGTCGGCGTTCATCGTGTAGATTTGGGTCATTCCGTCACGATCCGAGCCGAAGGCAAATTTCGTCGAGTCGGGCGACCACGAAACCAGAACGTCATTGCCTGCTTGAGTTGTGATGCGCGTTTGATTCGAGCCGTCGGTGTTCATCGTGTAAATTTCAAAGTCGCCATTCCGATCCGTTTGAAACGCAATCTTCGAGCTGTCCGGCGACCAATCGGGAAGCGTATCAGCGGAGGCATTGTTGGTTAAAGCCGTTTGATTTGAGCCGTCGGCGTTCATCACGTAAATTTCCTGGTCGCTGCCCGTCGCGCTTCTGATTGCGTTAAAAACTATCTTCGAGCCGTCCGGCGACCAGTCCGCCCCGGAACTTCGCTCGCCGCTCGCGGCGAAGGTCAGACGAGTTAAGTTTGAGCCGTCGGCGTTCATCACATAAACTTCAAAGCTGCCCGTGCGATTGCTGTCGAATGAAATCTTACTGCCATTCGAGGACCAAGCCGGATTTGCAGTAAGTCCGGCGCTGGCGGTCAACTGTGTTTTGTTGCTGCCGTCGGCGTTCATAATCCAGACGGTGTTGTCCCGGATAAAAACAATGCGGCTGCCGTCTGGCGACCAGTCCGGGAACGATTCAATCTCCGCGCTGTTCGTCAGATTCGTCTGTCCGCTGCCGTCTGCCTTCATCGCGTAAATTTCGTTGTTGCCGACGGTCGGAGTGCTGTCGCGCGAACTCTGGAAAACAATGTCGTTCTGTGATGTCTGCGCTTGAACGAGCAGACAAGTCGTCAGGAAAAGTGAAACTGCCAATCCGACGTTGAAAATTAATCGAAACATAATTTGAAGACCTCCTGTTTGGAATAAAGACCGTGTGAATCAACGGTAGAAAAAGTAGTCAAGCAAAGAATCGTAAGAATTTTTTCGCTTATGAAAAATCAACTCATTCAAATTTATTCGCTCGTCTGCCGAATCTACAGCTATCCGGGTTGTTTGAAATATTAAAACTTAATAATTTCAAGCTGGTTTTTGGCAAATAAAGAAATCACCGCCATTCGTCTGTTCGGAAATTAGGCAAAAAACTCAATCATTGGAAAATTAAAAAATACTGCCTGATTTTCTTTCTACCGGCATTACCTGCGCACTCCCTAGCCAAGGTTGCATTTTTAATGTCAATAAATAATGCGCGTCATTCAATTGCCGTCAGAAAACTCTTTGCAATTCAGCGCAAGGCTTTCCCGGTTTGCAAAAGACTTGTAAAAACGCGGAAGTCTTCAATTTAAACTGTCAGTCATACGCTTTCGCGCCCGACAAATTGAGTAAAGCCTTCCGCCCGTAAAAATATCCGTCGCGCCGTAATAATCTAAAACCGTTTCACGAAATTATTGCGAGCCGTTTCCCATAGTTATTTGCCCGTATTAACGAACTGAATGCAATCGCCTTGATTCTTAAATCTATGCGGAACGTCGAAGCGCGTCCAGTTGTTGTTTTTACACTGGTCTTTGTCGCGCGGCGGTCCGGTGTGCGGGTCGCAAACGTCGCCGATGCCGTCGCGGTCAAAGTCGGCTTGGTCGGGATTCGATGTCAGCGGGCAATTGTCCGCCGTGTCGCGCACACCGTCATTGTCGTCGTCAGTATCAACACAATCTGGAATGTGGTCGCCGTCATTATCGGGCGATAGGCTTGTCGCATCGAGCGGATTCGAGCCGCAAGCCATTTCATTGACGTCCGTTTGTCCGTCGTTATCGTCGTCCATATCGGCATTGTTGCCAACGCCGTCGCCGTCCGTGTCAACCGATTCGTTCGGGTCAGTCGGGAAAGTGTCCATATCGTCCGGCACGCCGTCGTTGTCATCATCCGTGTCGCAGACATCACCCATTCCGTCGTGATCAGTATCTAGTTGATCGGCGTTGGCGTTTGCCGAACAGTTATCAGAGCCATTCGGTATGCCGTCGCCGTCGCTGTCTGTCTGAAATACCCATGACGGTGTGGCATCGCCTGCTGAATTGTTGGACAAATTGGTTTTATTTGTGCCGTCGGCATTCATTACATAAACTTCAGCATTGCCATCACGTCGAGAAACAAAGGCAATTTTGTTGCCGTCGGGGCTGAATGTCGGATTATTATCATCCACCGAATTATTTGTCAGGCGAGTTCGATTCGTGCCGTTGGCATTCATTATGAAAACTTCAAGAGTATTAACGTCAACACTGGTAGTAAAAACAATCTTGCTGCCGTCCGGGTTGAATGCAGGCTCTGAATCAGTCACCGTATTATTGGTCAGGCGCGTTTGATTCGTGCCGTCAATGTTCATTATGTAAATTTCATAATACACACTGTCACGGTCGGATCTGAAAGCAATTTTGCTGCCGTCGGGACTGAATGCCGGATCGAATTCAGACGCCGTATTATTAGTCAGGCGTGTTTGATTCGTGCCGTCGGCATCCATCACATAGATTTCCGGGCTGAAACTGTCGCGTCGAGAAACAAAGGCAATTTTGTTGCCGTCAGGGCTGAATGTCGGATCATAATCATCTACCGAATTGTTTGTCAGGCGAGTTTGATTCGCGCCGTCGGCATTCATTACATAAATTTCGGGATTCCCGTCTCGCTCGGAAACAAAAGCGATTTTGCCGCCGTCAGAACTAAATGCCGGATTGAAATCAGAAGCGGAATTATTAGTCAAGCGTGTTTGATTCGTGCCGTCGGCATTCATTACATAAATTTCAGAATTTCCATCGCGGGTTGACTGAAAAGCAATTTTTTCTTCGTTTGTTGCGCTGTGCGCTCTCGTCAGGACGAAGCCGACGCACAGACACAGCGTCATCAAAATCAACGTTATTTTAACTTTCATTATTTTTCTCCTTAAATCATTTTTCTCCCGTATTTAACTTTTCCCTTCTCTAATTTTTCGCAGAAAAACATCTTTTTCACGTTCTATTTCGACGACTGTTTAACTGTGAAGTTCATCTCGTTCGCTTTTTATCGCTCGGCGCGGCGAACTCAAATCGCTTCGGCGCGAATATCAAGATTTTGCCTATTTAACATTACAGAACGCGGATTTTTTACGCGCGTGTGTCAATTTCGTGCTAACATTTTGAAAAATTGAAGTATTGGACTGAATTATTAATTCTTTTCGCCGAAAAGTCTTGAAATTTTCATTAGAAAATTCTTAGAAAATTCTTAGAGCGCGATTATGTCAATTAACGGCAGACATTTATACGAATTCGGAGATTTCAGCTTCGATGCCGACGAAAAGATTTTGCTGAACGGCGGAAAGCGCGTGCCGCTGACGCCGAAATCGCTCGACTTGCTGCGCGTTTTAATCGAAAACCACGGGCGCATCGTCGAAAAGGAAACATTGCTGGCAGAAGTTTGGGCAGGCAGCTTTGTCGAGGAAAGCAATTTGACTTTCACCATCAGCCTTCTGCGAAAAGCCTTGTGCGACAACTCAAAAAGTTCGCGTCTCATCGAAACCGTGCCGAAACGCGGCTATCGCTTCGTCGCGGAGACGAAGGAAATTTTCGCGTCAAACACCTTGAAAAATGATTTGGCGCAGAAGCCGCAAGAGTCATTTCAAACAACTGATATAAGATTAGCCGAAAGCCCCGCTGTTTCTTCGCCGAAAGCTAAAAATTTTCTCGTTCCAATCGTCGCCTTCGGAGTTTTGCTCATTGGCTCTGTCATCGCCGTTTCCTGGTATGTGCGCGGCAAAAATCCAGAGTCGAACGCGCCGATTTTATCCGCGCCGTTTGCGCTGGAAAAAATCTCGACAAGCGGAAAAGTTTTTTCCGTCGCCGTCTCGCCCGACGGCAAAACGGCGATTTATACAACCCGGAGCGGCGAAAGGCAAAGCCTCTGGCTCAGGCAGCTCGATTCGGCGAACAACGTCGAAATCATTCCGCCGTCCAACGCCCATTACTACAACCTTTTTTTTTCACCAGACGGAAATTTCATATACTTCAGCCGCAAACCGAAAGATAAGGACGGACAGACAGACCTTTACCGAATTTCGATATTCGGCGGCGTGCCGGTAAAAATCGTCAGCGAAGCCCAAGGCTGGTTAAGCGTTTCGCCGGATGGTGAAAAAATTTCTTTTACGCGCTGTTATTACCGCGACGACGAATTTTGTTCCCTGTGGATTGCCGACGCACGCGACGGAACAAACGAAAGAAAACTCGCTTCGCGCCCGCGTCCAGTAAGAATCGGCGACAGCAATTTTTCGCCCGACGGAAAGAGCGTCGTCTTCGCTGTCGGTCAATCGGAAAACCAATCGAGCGAATTCGGCTTGGCGGAAATAAATTTGGAAACCGGCGCGGAACGCGCATTTACGGCAGAAAAATTTTTCAACATCAGAAATCTCGTCTGGCTGCCGGACGCGAGCGGACTGCTTGTAACCGCTTCGAGAATTCCGAATAAAAATTTTCGCGTCTGGCAAGTTTCCGCCGCCACGGGCGAAGCGACGCCGCTGACAAAAGATTCGGAAAGCTACGCGGTTTTAAGTCTCGACAGAGCGGCGACCGTGCTTGCCGCCACGCAAATCAAAGAAGATTTTCATTTGCGGCTTTTTAATGTGGAAAATCCGTCAGCCGCAAACAAAGATTTGACGAGCGCGTCGTCAGCAACTTTCGCGCCGAACGGCAAAATTATTTTTTCCTCGCCGATGTCGGGCAATGACGAAATTTGGAGTATGGACGCCGACGGCGGCGAGCAACGCCAATTGACAAACAACGCGGCGGACGAATTTCTTCCGATTGTTTCGCCCGACGGCAATTCGATATTTTTCACTTCAAATCGGACGGGCGAAATGCACGTTTGGCGAATGAATGCGGATGGCGGCAACCAAACGCAAATAACGCATAAAGACGGCGGAATGCCGCTTTTCATCTCACCCGACGGAAAATGGATTTACTATTCGCACAACTTAAATCGAACGCTCTGGCGCGTCTCGACCGAAGACGACGGCGAACAATTAGTTTTAAACAAAGCGAAATCCTATTTCGCCTTTTCGCCGGACGGCTCGCTCGTCGCTTTTGAGGAAAAACAGGGCGAAGAAAAATTTATTGTCGTCGCTTCAATTGCAGTCAAACAAACAATTAAACCGATAAAATATGCTGCTCCGCAAGGAACGATATTTAATATAATTTGGACGCAGGACGGAAAATCGCTGATTTATGTTTTAGCCGACGGCGAATACGAAAACTATACGCTGTGGGTTCAGCCGCTTGATGAACAAATGCCGCCCAGACAAATCGCCGATTTAGGCAGCGAAGAAGTTGCTTCTTTAACGCCCGCGCCAGACGGAAAAAATTTCCTTCTCGTCCAGGGCGATTGGCGTCACGATGCGGTATTGCTCAAAGGCTTGAAATAATCTTTCTTTATTTTCAATTCATCTCTTCAAATCATTTTCGACAATTTTTGCACATCGTTCAGGCTTTGTGCTTAACTAACAAAAACAGACAAACAGAGGGAAATAATTTGAAAATCACTTTAAAGCCAATCGGCATTCAAGTCGCGGTCGTCTTCGGCGCGTCGAGCGGAATTGGACGGCTTACAGCACTGGAATTTGCGCGGCGCGGCGCGAAAGTCGTCGTTTCTGCCAGAAGCGAAGCGGGTTTGCAGTCGCTAGCCGAAGAAATCGATGCGAATGGCGGCGAAGCGTTTTACGTTGTCGCTGACGCCGCCGATTTCGAGCAAGTAAAATCTGTCGCCGATAAAGCGATTGAATTGTTCGGAAGACTCGACACTTGGGTTCATTCGGCGGCGGCTTTTATTTTCGGGACGGTCGAACTGACTGAGCCGGAAGAATATAAACGCCTGATCGAAGTCAACCTTTTAGGACAAATTCACGGCGCGAAAGCCGCTCTGCCGCATTTAAAAGAACGCGGCGGCGCGTTGATTCATCTGTCGTCGGTCGAAGCGTTTCGCACCGCGCCTTACCAATCGGCTTACGGCGCGTCGAAACACGGCATTCACGGATTTTTACAGGTTCTGCGCGTCGAACTCGCGCACGACCGAATTCCGGTTTCGGTGACGGAAGTTTTTCCCGCCGCGATCAACACGCCGATTTACGACAAAGGGCGCAACAAAATGCCGTTCAAACCGCGTCCCGTGCCGCCGATTTATCATCCGCAAATCGTCGTTGACGCGATTGTTTACGCGGCGGAAAACCCGATTCCCGAAATCATCGCGGGCGGCGCGGGTTTGGGCGTGGATTTGGCGGAAAGAATTTCGCCGCGAATGGCGGATTTTTTCTCCGGCACAATCGGTTACGCCGGACAGGATTCGGGCGAAGAAGCCGACGGAGATTTCGCGGGCAGTCTGTTTGAAGTTGTTCCCGGTTTTGACACGGTTGAAGGCAGTTTTTCCGGCGAACAATTCAAATCCGATCCATACACCTGGCTGAAAACGCATCCGCAGACGAAAAACGGTTTGCTTTTCGCGGGCGGAATCGTCGGCAGTTTGCTGATTTGGGGATTATTAACGAAAAAGGGAGATAAAAAATGAAGAAACTGACGAAGAAAACGAACGAATCGCAGAAATTGCGCCGCGAACTGCAAAACTCAAACGAAGGCGATATAAAATTGCGGCGCGGAATAATCGGTTTGTCGCTCGTCGGAATTGCCGCGATGACGGCGGTGACGCTGCTTCAAACCGGAATTATCGAACATCTGCCCGATCCGCCGATTGACGGTTTCGATTCGGACAAAGTAAATTCATCCGACACGGCTTACGCGCTCGGCGTTCCCGACGGCACGCTGTCGCTGGCGAGTCTGGCGGCAAACATTCCCGTCGCGGCGTTCGGCGGCGAAAACCGCGCCGAAGAAAAACCTTTAATTCCGCTCGCCTTCGCCGCCAAAGCGACCGCCGAAGCCGTCGTCAGCGGCTGGTATTTTTACCAGATGCCGACCAAAGAAAAAGCCTGGTGCGGCTACTGCATCGTCGGCGCGTTCTGCAATTTCGGCATCGCGGCGTTGAGTTTGGTCGAAGCGAAACGCGCGTGGAAATCAATAAAATAAAAATCTTGAAAAGAAATTATTGAGTGAAAGGATCAAGTATGTTTGATAAAAAAGCGACAAGTTGTTTTGTCTTATTTTTTTTAGTGTTAATTCCGCTTTATGTTAGCGGACAAGATTCAATCAAATCTAAGCCAGAAATTATTCCGAATGTCGAAATTATTCTCAATAAGATTAAAAACGGCGGATTTAGCGGAATCAAAAGTCGGCATTTGTTTATTTTAGTTGAGGAAAAAGATTTTAACCTGGAAAATGTAAGGAAGTGGTTTGATAAATACAAAAACTTATACCCTGAGCCTCATGATCTAAATATCTCTCTTTATTCAAACAGAGAAATGCTTCAAAGACTTATTGACTTTCAAGATCACGGAACTCCAATTGAGTTTAATCGTGATGAGAAAGGTAAAGAAGCCGCCAGGAAATTTTATGAGAAATATTATCCCCTGCCAAGCGGATATTTTCGGGCTGAATACATCAGGTATAGTTTTGAGTATCTTGATTACAGTCCCAAAAAAGAAGATTCTGAAATGATTAGAATTTATTTGAAGAAATTAAATGGAGATAACGAAAGTCATTGATTATCACCACTTTCAGACTTCCGATAACTATTGTAAAATCCACGCATCGTTTTCAAATCTCATCTCTTGCATTCGCCTAAAACTTATGGAAAAGAAAGAAAAAATAATTATCGGTCTGTGCGTGATTGTGACGGTTATTGCCGGAATTTTGCATTATACGGCAGCGAATCAGGTTTTGGCTTTCGGTGTGACCGCCGTTGCGCTGGCTTTGCTGGCGGTGATTGTCGGCGACGCGACCGAACAGCTCGGAAGTCGTCTCGGTCCGAGCGCGACGGGAATTTTGCAGTCGGGTTTGGGCAATCTGCCTGAGCTTTTCGTTTCGATTTTCGCGCTGCGGGCTGGTTTGGCAAATGTCGTGCAAGCCGCGCTGGTCGGTTCGATTCTCGGTAATTCCTTGCTCGTTTTCGGTCTCGCGCTGTTCGTCGGCGGATTGAAAAACGGCAAGCAAACGTTCAAATCGGAAACACCGAAAATGATTGCGACGCTGATGATTTTGGCGGTTTCGGCGCTGATTATTCCGACCTTAGCCAAAGAATTGCACACGCCAGCCGAAGCGCACGTTAATACTCTGGACATTTTCTGCGCGATAGTTTTGCTCATCTCACTCGCCGCCAACATTTACTTTTCCCTAAAAGGCGACAAAGCCGTCAGCCCGAATCCGAACGAATGCGACCAGCATCCCGAATGGTCAATGGGTTTGACGATTGCCGTTCTCGCGGGCGCGGGCATCGGCGCGGCATTTGTTTCAGAATGGTTCGTTTCCTCACTTGAGCCGGCGATGAAAGCGTTAAATATATCGGAAACTTTCGCGGGTTTGGTCGTCGTCGCCATCGCCGGAAATGCGATTGAAAATCTCGTCGGAATCCAACTCGCGTGGCGCAACCAGGCGGATTACGCCGTCAGCGTCATCTTAAACAGTTCGCTTCAAATCGCGCTCGGTTTATTTCCCGCGCTGGTTTTGCTGTCGTTCGTCTTAGGCGGCTCGATTTTGTCGTTCGCCCTGTCGCCGCTGCTCGTCGTCGCGCTCGCTCTGTCGGCAGTCGTCACGGCGTTCGTCGTCTATGACGGCGAATCAATCTGGCTCGAAGGTTTAGCTTTAATCGGACTCTACTGCATCATCGCCGCATCGTTTTGGTGGGGCTGAGATCAATTAAAAATTAAAAATGCAAAGTTAAAAATTAAATTGGAATAATTTTTAACTCCATATTATTTAGCCGCTTTTTTAATTTGAGGATTGCGGCAATTTTGCATTTTAGATTTCATCAGCCGCAGCTATCACAAATTATCATAAAATCACTTGACAAAATTTTTACTCTTGCTTAAAGTATTTTCAACTCTTAATCTTTGTAAGAGAGGATAAACATGGATGAATAATTCACAAAACAACGAATTCCCAAAACTTTCGCGTAAAGAACTTTTGATTTTAGAAATGCTGATCGGCAAAGGCGAAATGTTCGGACTCGAAATGGTCGAAGCATCCCAAGGCGAACTCAAACGCGGCACGATTTATGTAACTCTGCAAAGAATGGGCGACAAAGGCTACATCGAATCGCGCGAAGAACCGCGCGAACTGCCTGAAATCGGCATTCCGCGCCGCAAATATTTGGCGACGGGTTTGGGCGAACGAGTTTTTCAAACGAATGTGAAGGCGCGCGAATTTTTTAATGCGGATTTCGCTTGGGGAGGAAATAATTAAATGAACAAAGAAAATAATCAAATTCCGGTTCTGAAATTTTTGTATAAGCACAAATGGCGAATTATCTTACCACTTTTATTTTCGCTGTTTTATCTTTCTTTACCGCGCTACCTCAACCAGCAAATCGCTGTTCAGCAAAATGTATTTTTCAAATCAACGACTTTAAGCCAAGCTGAGATAAATAAAGAATTTTCGGATATAAGAGAGCAAGTTTTAACTGATAAATTTCTTGAAACTCTGATCTTCAAATATGATTTGTATGAAGCTGAAAGAGAAAATAATGTTGCTGAAACTTTGCTAATTAAAAAACTCAGAAATGCGATTGAAATAAGATTAGACAACGAAGAGATATTCCAATCGCTTTTTATTTGGATTCATTTTAGAAAAGAAAACGCTCAAAACATCGCCGCACTTTCAAATGAAATAATGAGTCAATTTGAAAAAAATCCGAACATTCATATTGATAAATATGTTACCGAACCATATGACGCGGGCGGATATAAAAAATATGTTTTCTTCGGCGGACTGCTGCAAGGTTTAGTGATGATTGTGATTCCTCTGATTTTGCTCTGGGAAATTCCGAATATGTTTTACTCGCCAAAAACGAAAGAAATGGTGTTTGAACCGCTTAAATTGGATTGGCAAAACGAATTGTTTGAGGCAAAATTGAGAAACCAAACTTGGAAAACTATGCAGGTAAATATTCAATATTCTTTCGCATTTATTGCGGCAATGATACAAAAAAGTCCGATTGGTAATTTAATGGAATTTATCGGAAAAATTGCGAAATGAAATTATGATTACAGCAACCGAACATCTTTATATCTCAACCGACAAATCAATTTTGAGCGGCGAACCGATAATCAAAAATACGCGAACGCCGGTTCGCGCGATTGTCGAACTTTATCGCCTTGGAGTTTCGCCCGAAGAAATCCCTGTTCATCTGCCGCATCTCAATCTGGCGCAGATTTTTGACGCGCTCAGTTATTACAGCGACCATACCGAAGAAATCAACGAGTATATTTTGAAAAATCGCATTGAAGAAAATTCGAGTTTATCGTTGAACAGATGAACAAGATTTTTATTGAGCTTTATCTTGACGAAGATGTCAGCGTCTTGATTGCCGATTTGGTTCGGGCGCGTGGTTTTTCGGTTACAACAACTCACGCAGCGAAAAATTTAGGCAAAAGCGACGTTGAACAGCTTGAATTTGCCGTCAGCCAAAGAAAAGTTATGCTAACTCACAATCGCGTAGATTTTGAAAATCTGGCGAAAGATTATTTTATTGAAAACAAAACGCATTACGGAATTATCGTCGCCGTTCGTCGTTTGCCGAATGAAATGGCGCAAAGATTGTTGGCGATTTTGAACAGCGTAACTGCCGACGAAATGATAAATCAGATTCGATATATTTAACTCAAATATTTCTTCAAATAATTTCCCGTGTGCGAATCTTTGTTTTTTGCAATCTCTTCCGGTGTTCCGACCGCGACGATTTCGCCGCCGCCGATTCCGCCTTCGGGTCCTAAATCAATGATGTAATCGGCAGTTTTTATCACGTCCAGGTTGTGTTCGATGACTAATAAACTTCCGCCGTTTTCGATTAGCGCGCGAAAGGCGGCGAGCAGTTTGTTGATGTCGTCGAAATGCAAGCCGGTGGTCGGTTCGTCGAAGATAAAAAGCGTTTTCGATTTGGTTTTTTGCGCCAAGTGCGCGGCGAGTTTGACGCGCTGCGCTTCGCCGCCGCTCAAGGTTGTCGCCGATTGTCCGAGCCGCAGATAGCCGAGTCCGACTTCTTCCAACACTTTGATTTTGCTCGTCAGTTTGCCGACATCTTTGAAAAAGAAAATTGCTTCGCGGACGGTCATCTGCAAAACGTCGGCGATTGATTTGCCTTTGTATTTGACATCCAAAATTTCTTCACGAAAGCGCGTGCCGCGACAGTCTTCGCAGGTTAATTCGACATCGGCGAGAAACTGCATTTCAACCGTGACGAAGCCGCTGCCCTGACAAGTTTCGCAGCGTCCGCCGGGAACATTAAACGAAAAATGCGACGCGGTGAAACCTTTCGCTTTCGACATATTCGTTTGAGCGAATACTTCACGAATCGCGTCATACGCTTTGATATATGTTACCGGATTTGAGCGCGGAGTTCTGCCGATTGGCGATTGGTCAACCAGAATCACATCGTCAATCAAACCCGCGCCTTTGATTTCTTTGACGAGTCCGACGTGATCTTTCCATTCGCCGCGTTTTTTCTTTAATCCGGCGTAAACGACATCGTGAATCAAGGTTGATTTGCCCGAACCGGAAACGCCGGTGACGCAGACGAGCATATCGAGCGGAATATCAACGTCAACATTTTTCAAATTGTGTTCGCGCGCGCCGACGATTTCGAGTTGGCGTTTTTCGTTGACTTCGCGCCGTTTCGACGGAATTTTTATTTCCAGATCGCCGCGCAGATATTTCGCCGTCAGAGACATTCCGTCCTGAATCAGTTCGAGAAAATCGCCTTCAAAGACGAGATTTCCGCCGAGTTCGCCCGCGTATAAACCGATGTCCAAAATGTGATCGGCGGAG
>CAXSHW010000021.1:0-53624 GCA_964237245.1 uncultured Pyrinomonadaceae bacterium | reverse complement strand
AAAGGATGGAAAAAATGGACGAAACCGTTTGTTATTTTCGGCGTCAACGCTCTTGCATTATATGTAGGGTCCTCAATTATGCAGCGGATTCTTGAGTTAATTGAACTATCTGATATACACGACAATTCAATTTCATTACAGGAAGTGATTTTTAGTAAAATATATCTTCCGCTTGTTTCTCCAATAAAAGCATCACTAATATATGCGATTTCATTCGTTTTGGTATGGCTGTTTTTAATGTGGCTGCTTTATCGCAAGCGCATTTTTATTAAATTTTAATGAAAGTATTTTCCAACTTTGGCAAAAATTTCAGCGGCAATTGAAATTTTTTGGTATATACATTGGTAAAGCAAATAGTATTTAATTAAAATGATAAATTAGTTCAGCACTGGAATTTATTATTGATTTTATCTTAACTCAAAACTTAATTTATGATTTTTGACGAACAATTTGACGTGGTAGTGATCGGAGCGGGACATTCAGGCTGCGAAGCCGCGTCTGCCTCGGCTCGGCTCGGCTCGGCAACCGTTTTGATTACGATAAATCTTGATTTAATCGGACAAATGTCTTGTAATCCGGCTGTTGGCGGTATTGCAAAAGGTCATATCGTTCGGGAAATTGACGCGCTTGGCGGTATAATGGGGCGCGTCATTGATCGCACAGGTATCCAATTTCGTTTGCTTAATAAATCTCGCGGACCTGCCGTGCAGTCTCCACGCGCGCAAGCTGATAGAAGTTTATACCGAATTGAAATGCGTAGAGTTTTAGAAGCCACTCCAAATCTAAGCCTTCGTCAAGGAACGGTTGTGGATTTGATTGTTGTTAATAGCAAAATTATTGGGGTGGAGTTACAAGACGCTCGAAAAATTGGCGCTAAAGCCGTAATTATCGCCGCCGGAACTTTTTTAAACGGGCAAATACACACCGGTCCTAAAACATATTCGGCGGGGCGCGCGGGCGAACCTGCATCTATAGAATTGGCTGACAGCTTAAAAAATCTTGGATTTCCGGTTGGGCGACTAAAAACCGGAACTCCACCACGTCTGGATGGTAGAACTATTGATTGGGGCGCTTTTGAAGCTCAACCTGCTGATGAAAATCCGGTTGCATTTTCTTTTGCCACTGAAAAAATTGAGCAACCTCAAATTCAGTGTTATATCGGATACACAAGCAACATTTTGCACAATAAAATTCGTGAAAATCTTCATCAATCTCCTTTGTATTCGGGCAAAATAAAAGGGATTGGACCTCGTTATTGTCCCTCAATCGAGGACAAGGTCGTAAAATTTTCTGATAAAGACCGCCATCAACTTTTTTTAGAGCCAGAAGGACATAACACGAATGAGGTTTATCTCAATGGATTTTCTACATCTTTACCATCTGATTTACAACAATCTCTGCTTAAAATGATTAATGGATTTGAAAAAGTGCAAATTATTCGCCCCGGATATGCGATTGAATATGATTTTGTTGACCCAAGAGAACTTAAGCATTCTCTTGAAACAACGAGAGTTCAGGGACTTTATTTAGCCGGACAAATAAATGGTACGACCGGTTATGAAGAAGCTGCTTGCCAGGGTTTGATGGCTGGAATTAATGCCGCTTTGAAGGTTCAAAAAAGGGAAATGTTTCGCTTGAGTCGTAGCGAAGCATATATCGGCGTTTTAATAGATGATTTAATTCAACATGGAGTTGATGAACCATATAGGATTTTCACATCACGCGCCGAAGCGAGATTGACTTTGCGTCATGATAATGCAGACCAAAGACTTTCGCCTAAAGGCAGAGAAATTGGGCTTTTAAACAATGATGATTGGGAAAGATTCAATCAAAAACGGGATAGAATTGCGCTGATTCGCAATACTTTGGACAATACTCGTTATAAGAAATCAGACATCGAATACTCAGCTATTTCGCTGTTTTTGGGAGCTGATTTAGGAGATTCCATAAGTTTGTCTCAGTTATCAAAACGGCAAGGCATAAATTCAGATGTCATTCACCGTTTTATTCCCGAAAAAATTCGTCCTCAGATAAAAGTTTCTGATTTGGAAACCTCTCTGGCTGACTCACTTTATAGCGGTTATATTGAAAATCAAAATAAGGCAATTGAGCGCGTTAATCATAATGATAATTTTAGAGTGCCTGAAAAAATTAATTTTTATCAAGTAAACGGTTTGTCAAATGAGATGGCAGAACGACTTGAACGCGCAAATCCTCAAACATTTGGTCAGGTGCGAAAAATATCCGGTCTTACTCCTGCCGCTCTTTCTACGCTTTTAGTTTATTTAACCGGTCTAAAAAATTGACATTAAAATTCTCGCCACAAAAAAACCTAGTGTGGCACGTTTTACATTATGCAATCGGAAATTGTAAAACGTGCCACATTATTGATAATAAGTGATTAGAGATAAATTTGTAAAAATGATACATTAAGCAAATAAAAAATGGGTAAAATAATAGCCGTTGCCAATCAAAAAGGCGGCGTCGGAAAAACAACCACATCAGTAAATCTTGCTGCCGCATTAGCAGTCAAAGAAAAAAAGGTCTTATTAGTTGACGCAGACCCGCAGGGAAATGCAACATCAGGTTCAGGTGTGCCAAGATTACAAAACAGAAAAACACTCTACAATTTGCTGGTATTAAAAGAATCTTTAGGGAATGTGATATTGCAAACCGAGTTACCTCAGCTTTGGATAATACCCGCAGATAAAAATCTTGCCGGCGCTGAAGTAGAATTGGTGGAATCTGAGAATCGTGAATATAAATTAAAAGAATTACTTATCAAGGTAAAAAATGATTACGATTATATAATTATTGATTGCCCGCCTTCGCTGGGATTATTAACTATTAACGGTCTAACCGCAGCAGATTCTCTACTGGTTCCAATTCAATGCGAGTATTATGCTCTAGAAGGAGTTACAGAATTATTTGATACGCTTGCCCGCTTACGCAGAGGACTTAATCCGCAATTAGCAATAGAAGGGTTGTTGTTAACAATGTATGACGAGCGGACAAATCTGGCAGCGGCAGTTGCTAAAGATTTGCGAGATTTTTATGGTTCACAAGTCCTCAAGACAATAATTCCGCGAAATGTGCGTCTTGCTGAAGCACCCAGTTATGGCAAGCCAATTATTTTATATGATATTCGCTCACGCGGCGCTGAAAGTTATATGCAACTTGCAAAGGAGATTATAAGTCATGACTAGAAAAGTTTTAGGACGTGGTTTAAATGCCTTGTTAGGTGACGAAACCATCAACAAAAACCAAGATCAACTAATTGAGATTGACATAGATTTAATCGAGCCAAATATAAATCAACCAAGAACAAGATTTGCTGATGAAAAATTAGACGAATTAGCACAATCAATTCGGACAAACGGGATAGTGCAACCTATTTTGGTCAGAAGAAGAGGCGCTCGCTTTCAATTAATAGCAGGAGAAAGACGGTGGCGGGCATCCCAAAGAGCAGGAATACAAAAAATTCCTGCGGTAGTCCGGGAAGTTGCTGACGAGAGGTTGCTTGAGTTAGCACTGATAGAAAACATTCAGAGACAAGAACTTAATGCGATTGAAGAAGCTAGAGCGTATAAAAACTTGATTGAAACAATCGGTTTGACGCAGGAGATGGTTGCCGAACGAGTCGGAAAAAATCGAACTGTTATTACAACTTGTCTGCGTTTGCTAAAACTTCCAAAGGATATTCAACAACTTGTTGAAGAAGATAAAATATCAGCCGGTCACGCAAGAGCATTGCTTATGTCGAGCGATGCCGAGTCGCAGCGCCGCTTAGCAAGCAAAATTATTGAAATGTCGCTATCTGTTCGTGAAACAGAAAGAGCCGTCAAAAAAGCGGATAAGAATAATGAGCAAAATATAGATAAACCAAGTTATACGTCACAGAAAGATGCAAATGTTAAAGCGGCTGAAACAAAATTAAAAAGGTATCTGGCAACACAATTGCAGATTTTACCCGACGGAAAGGGAACAGGAGGGAAAATAGAGATAGAGTATTATAGTGAGTCTGATTTAGACAGATTATACAATTTGATACTGAAAAAATAGCATTATGCAACAAAAACGCTTGACCGAAATGGTATCTTGCGCAGGTTGAGTGGCGAAGTTGGCGCCGGGCGACCTTGCTCAAGTTTTGAGCAAACTTCCAAAACAAAATTTTTCGACGGATGTTATTGTTGGCTTCGAAACATCTGATGATGCCGGTGTGTTTCGGCTTGATGACCGCACAGCTTTGGTGCAAACCGTTGATTTCTTTACCCCTGTTGCAGATGAACCGGAAGTTTATGGGAGAATCGCGGCAATCAACGCACTCAATGATATTTATGCAATGGGTGGTACGCCTTTAAGCGCCCTTTCAATAGTTTGTTATCCTCAAAAAGGTGATTGGGATGTTTTAGGCAAGATAATGCTCGGAGGTCAAAATGCTCTAAATGAAGAAAACGTTGTGGTTTTGGGCGGACATTCGGTTGACGATCAGGAAATAAAGTTTGGTTATGCAATAACCGGAATTATTAATCCAGAAAAACTTATAAAAAACTCTGGAGCTAAAACAGGGGATTTTCTAGTATTAACAAAGCCAATTGGCACAGGAGTTATAAGTACAGGAATTAAATTTGGGAAAGCCAGTGAAGAAGCAAAAAATGCTTCATTAAAAATAATGACTACTTCCGCCCGCGAAGCATCTAAAGTTATGCAGGAGTTACAAGCAAATGGATGCACGGACATTACCGGTTTCGGATTGCTCGGACACGCTTTTGAAATGGCGAAGGCAAGTAATGTAACACTTAAAATTGATTCGGAAAGTGTCGCGCTTCTGCCCGATGTTATAAAATTGATAAAGCAAAAGATGCTGACGCGCGGAGATAAAAATAATCGAGATTATGTCGGCGACACGGTAAAATTTAGTGAAAGTATTACAAATGAGATGCAAAGCGCGTTATTTGACCCGCAAACGGCAGGCGGACTTTTGATTAGTTTGAAAGCTGAAAATGCTTATAAATTCATAGAAAAAGTCGCGGATGCAAAAATTATTGGTAAAGTTGAATCTCATAGTAATTTTTTATTAGTTGTTGATTAAGCTAAATGGTTGATTTGAAATAAGTTAAGGGTTCAACCGGTTTAATTTGCGAATTGGCTCTCTATTAAAAAGTCGGTAAAAGAAATATGTTTTATTTATTTATTCTTGAATCTATCGGAACGTCGGAATTGCTTATGATAGGACTCGTCGCGCTTATCATATTTGGTCCGCGGAAATTGCCGCAAATGATGCGAACGGTTGGGAAAGCAGTGGCAGAGTTTCGGCGTTCGACAGATGATTTCAAAAGAACGTGGGAGAAGGAAGTCAATTTTGAAGATAACGAATTTAAGACATCGGAAAATTCAAATGAGATTCCAAGAAATATTTCAAAATTTGAAAATTCAGCCGCAAAAACTTCGGATTTGAATAATAGTAATCTTATTGCACCTGAAATTAGAGAAATAAATCGAGATGATTTTTCAGTAAGTTTGCCGGATGTAAAAACCCCTCTCATCGAAAAAGTCAAAACAGACATTAACTCGACAGATAAACGCAATTGGTTATAAAATTCTACATAAAATAAAATTCGGCATTGCAAATGAAATACGAAGAAACAAATGTAGAAGAACAATTAGGCGGACAAATGTCTTTTTTAGACCATTTGGACGAGTTTCGCAAAAGACTCGTAAGGTCTGTAATATTTATAGTTATCGCCTTTTGTGTGTGCTGGTTCGTTCACGATGAAATTTTTTCATTTCTTTCCGTACCAATTCGGCAAGCGCTTTCGGAAGCCGAAAGACGTACAATTCCGGTCGAAGGATTGACGGGTGATGAAAAAGTTTTGCCGCTGAATGATCTGCGGGAAGGCGACACCGGACGATATGTTTTTGATCAGGCGACGACGCTGGGCGTTGGTGTAGTTTCGCCCGGAACTTCGGTTTTAGGAAAAGTTGAAAGGGACGCAACCGGAAAAATAGGGCTTTTTTCCGAAGAACAAATCATTACCGGCAACGCGGTTATTCCGAGAGGAATAAGGCTTCCTGTAAATTTAGAAAACCCGACTCAAGATAATATTACAGCAGAAGAAAAATTGACCGTAACTACTGCAGTAGAATCATTTACGCTGTATGTCACGGTTTCGCTCTATACGGCACTCGCTTTTTCAATACCTTTTTTGCTTTGGCAAATTTGGGGATTTATCTCACCTGCGCTTTACAGGCACGAACGCGCCTACGTTACGCCTTTTATCGGGCTTTCCTCGATTTCTTTTGTCGTCGGCGCAGCATTTGCTTATTACATTTTATTTCCACCGGCACTTAGATATTTACTCGGTCTTGGCTCAGATTTCCGTCTACTTCTTAAAGCAAGTGATTATTTAGATTTTATAATGCTGATAATGCTGGCGATGGGCGTAATTTTTCAAATGCCGGCAATTACTTATGTTTTAGCAAGAATCGGAATTGTTTCAGCCGGATTTTTAATAAAGATTTGGAAAATTGCGTTAGTAGTAATTTTGATTGTTGCGGCAGTCGTTTCGCCGACAGGTGATATTCCGAATATGATGCTGTTCGCCGCGCCAATGATGTTCTTATATGTAGTTTCAATCTTTGTCGCCTGGTTTTTCGGGAAAAAACGACAAAATGATTCTGAAGTGTCAAACTTAGAATGAAGCTAAGTCTTTCATCTTCAATTATTTAATAATTCAGCTTACTTATTTACCTGTATTAGCTACTTGACCGGCAAATATCTGGTTGAGCATTTCAGCCAGACGATAACCGGCAAGCGCGATTTGTTCCTGCGCGATTTCAAAAGCCTGTTTCTTATAACTTTCCGATGGCATTTCGCCGAATTTTAAGCTCGCCGGGTAAACTTTAGTAGAAGCGATTTGAAATCCTTCTTGATGCCATTCGTCAAATTTTCCGATTTTCAACCGACTCTGCATTTTTGAAAATGGATATTTTTTCATTATTTGCTCGGCAATTGCAGGAAGATAATCCGAATCACAAGCATCATTTACACGCGGAACATTGCGGTCAATGATTGAATCCCAATACCAATGCAAACTCAGCCGATCTTCGCCTTTCGCATCTTTCGGTGAGAGCATAAAAAGATTTCCGCCCTGGTCGCCTTTCGGGTCATATTTGGTTACGCGACCCGAATCGTGCAAAGGTTGATGAATATCGCCGCCGAGATGCAAAATCCAAGCTAATGCAATCGCTTTATCGGCATCGGTCGCTGAATCGTCGCGTAAAACTTTATCAAATGCGAAAAGACGTTCGACCACATTTTCCTTGTCGGATTGGAGTTCGGGAACGAGTTCTACTTTGCCATCTGTTTCGCGCCAGAACGTATCGAGAAAATGCCAATTTCCGTGATGATATTTGGCGTAACGAGTCTTAAAGTTTTTATCACGCACAATGTCCGCCCAAGTTGCGGCAATCATAAAAAGCTCGCGCTGCTTTGCGGCGACGGAACGCGAATCCTGCAAATAAAAAACGCTTAGATCGGAATCTTCCGGTGCGCTGAGAAGTATTTTTATCGCTTTTTCCCGTGCCTGCGGCGTCATCTGTTCCCAGGCGATATAAGCTGTGAGTTTGTGTCCCGTATCGTTCCAGGCTGAAACCGAAGAAACAAAAATACTAATAACTGCTAAAAATATCCAAATTTTAACGAGCGTTTTTTTCATCTTTTATTCTCCAAATCAATATCAAAGATTTTAGCGAAGATACGAAATTAAAGAAAGGGAAGAAGGCGAATAAAAATTTATTGGAAACAGGTCGAATATAAACATTTATTCAGTGAACAAAGACGAACTTTTTTCGGTATAAATTCATCAAAAGAATTGTAAATTTTATTTTGCAGAATGTCCGAAAAAGGAAACTTGCAATAGCGGTAAAAAATAAGGGGAAGTAGTAAAATGCAGGTATTTTTAGAACAAAACAGAATAGCGGAATCAATTATCAACCGGACAGACGGAGCTTTCGGCAAAAAAATCGGCGTTGTCGGGAAAATTTTCGGTTGCTGGCATAATAAATTAAGTCGTCCGTTCACCAATCGAGGCGGTTCATATCGCGCCTGTTTAGACTGTGGCGCGCGCAAACCTTTTGATACGCAGACGCTCAGAACTTTCGGGTCATTCTATTATCCGCCGAAAATATCTGACGGCGAGAATTTAGCAATGGACAGATAACAGTTAATTTTGCCGGACGAAAAGTATAGAGCAAGGCTTTTTGCGCCTTGCCTTTTTATTGAGAGTCGTCAAACATTCCCTAAAACCAGAGCGGAATTTTTTGAGCCGAAACCGATGCAGTTGCAAAGCGCGACACGAACATCTTTTTTCGTCGAAAAATTCGCCGTATAATCCAAATCACACGCGGCATCTGGAATGTCTAAATTGATTGTCGGCGCAATTATATTTTCGTTCAATGCAAGCAGAGTTGCCGCGACGCCGGCTGCGCCCGACGCGCCTTGCGGATGTCCGATTTGCGATTTTGTCGCGGAAGTTGCAAGCCTGTAAGCGTGTTCGCCAAAGGCTTTTTTTACTGCCTGCGTTTCGATTCTGTCGTTCAATTGCGTGGAAGTTCCGTGTAAATTTACATAATCAACCGCTTCGGGCGAAATCCCCGCGTCCTGCATCGCAATTTTCATCGCACGCGCCGGTTCGACACCGTTTTCTTCCAGACGGACGCGGTGATAAGCGTCGCAGGTTGAACCGTAACCTTTAATTTCCGCGTAAATTTTCGCTCCTCGATTCGTCGCGCTTTCCAGAGTTTCAAGAACAAAAATCCACGCGCCTTCGCCCAGAACGATTCCCGAACGATTCAAAGAAAATGGACGGGAAGCGCGTTGCGGTTCGTCGTTCCAGGCGTTTGTCAAAACGGTCATTAAATTAAAGGCTTTTAAAATACCGAGCGCAATCGGCGAATCAACTCCGCCCGTCAGCATCATTTCCTGTCTGCCGAGCGCGACGTGCTGCGCCGCGTAAAAAATCGCATCGGTCGAACTCGTGCAGCCGGTTGAAACGATGTGCGAAAGCCCATGCAGACCGAACACCATCGAAAGCTCGCTCGACAGTCCGCCGTGCGTCGAAGCCGGAATCGTATAAACGCTGGCTTTGCTTTCTTCGCCCGTGAACCAGTATTTGTATTGTTTTTCCGTAAATGAAAGCCCGCCGCCTCCTGTTCCCAGAACAACGCCAAAGTTTTGTCTTTCGCTCAAGCAGAAATTTTCCGAGTTGATTTTCGCGTCTTTCATTGCCTCACGCGCCGCGGCGAGCGCGAGCGGAACGGTGCGCGGCACGTGCTTGCGATCTTTTGGATTCAATTCGGCTTCCCAATCGAAGTTCCTGACTTCGGCAGCGATTTTTACCTTTAAATCCGAAACGTCAAAACTTTCAATTTGTCGCACACCGCTCGCGCCGTTTTCGAGAGATTTCCAAAATTCTTCGCGTCCGATTCCGATTGGCGTAACGCAGCCGAAGCCTGTGATGCAGACACGGCGCGGTTTTGTAAAATTATTAAGCATAGAGTTTATCTTTTTAGAATACTACTTTGATGAAAGTTAAAGCTATCGAAGCATTATTTAATTTTTGAAATTCCAAATTAATTTCATAACGTCAGGTTTTTGTCGGGCTTTTCAAAACGGCTTGAGTTAAAGTATTTTAATTTCTTATGGAAATCTCCGTCATAATTCCGACCTTTAACGAAGAGCTGACAATCGGCAAAACTCTCGAAGCGTTGGCGCGTCTGGTAAATGTTGATGAAATAATTATCGTTGACGGCGGAAGCGCGGATAAAACTCTGGAAGTCGTCGAAAAATACAAGAGGGCAAAAAAACTCAAAATTGTAAATTTCACCGAAGCGAATCGCGGAAAACAGCTTCACGAAGGAACAAAACACGCGAGCGGCGAAATTTTTTGGTTTCTGCACGCCGACACGCGCCCCGTCCTGGGCTGCGCTCGCCAGATAAAAGCGTTTATGCGTTATGAAGAGATTGTCGGCGGAAATTTTGAAGTTGTTTTTGACGGGAAAAGTCGTTGGGCGCGATTTTTGACTAAACTTTATCCGCAGCTTCGCGCAATCGGTTTGATTTACGGCGACTCGGCGATTTTCGCGCGCCGCTCAATCTACGAAAAAATTCGTGGATACAAACCTCTGCCGCTTTTTGAAGACGTTGATTTTTATAAAAGGCTGCAAAAAAAAGGTCAATTTAAACATATAAATTTGCCGGTAACGACATCTTCGAGGCGTTTTGAAAATCGCAGTTTTATTTGGACATTCGCGCGGTGGTCAGTTTTTCAAGGACTCTATTGGATTGGTTTGCCGCCGCGCATTTTGGCGAAAGGTTATAAAGCAATCAGGTAATATACAGATAAAATCAGGCGCATATGATTATAAATAAAACTGAACGGAAAAGATTTTCGATTGATTCAATTTAGAATTTATTCTGTAAATTAAGCGAATTTGCAAATGGAAAATTTTTCAAAAATTTTGGCGGCTGGAATCGGCGGCGCGTTTGGTGCAATCGCGCGATACTTGATAAACGTTTCGCCGCTTGCCAATCTTTTTGAGAAATTTCCCTTTCCAACGTTTTCTATAAATATCACAGGCTCTTTTCTGATCGGATTTTTATACATTTTGCTAACCGATAAATTCGCCGTCAACGAAAATCTTCGTATAGCAATTCTCGTGGGTTTTTTAGGCGCTTTCACCACATTCTCAACCTTTGAATTTGAAGTATTTAATCTGACTCGTGAAAGGCAATTAGCGACGGCTCTAGCGTATCTTTTTCTGAGCGGATTCGCCGGATTCGCCGCTGTCTTGAGCGGTATCTGGCTGGCAAAGAAATTTTAAAAAAAATCATTTTCCCAAATCTAAATTTACGGCAATAAAGTTTTCAAATTTTCGCTTAAAAAGTTTCGTGTATTCGGCGAAACATTTAAGACATACCAATCGGGCTAAAACACATCATATCTAAATATACGATTTTGCTTCCGGCTTTGGCGTATTCCAAAAAATACGAATTCCCGAATTCATTTAGATAGTGAGGAGAAAGTTTAATGTTTAAGTCTGTAAGTTTACTGTCGCTTTTTTGTATCTGTCTATTAATCGCCGCAGTCGTTTTTTCTAAACATACAAACGCTCAAAATACGAAATCTGATGAGCAAGACAATAAAGAAATGTTGAATAACTCGCAGCAAGCGGTTGAATTGTTTACCTTTGTCGAAAATAAAAAAGGGAACGCTCCCGCTTCATCCGCGGCGCAGCAAGAACAATCTATTAACATTAACTTAAGTCATCTAAGTTCGGAATCATCCAAAACTCTCCGTGTTCCTTTGCTCGACGGCAACATTTATGACGCGGTTCAGACCGAATCGGAAGGTTTTATTCGCCGCGCGGACGACGATTATACCTGGCGCGGAAAAATCAAAGGCGATAATAATTGGACCGGCGATATTATTTTGACGGTTAAAGGGCAAGCCGTTTCGGGTTTAATTTACACGCCATCGGGAACATATGAAATTATCCCGCAAAAAGATTTCACACATCTTCTGGTCAAATTAGATTCGTCTCTTTTCCCGGACTGCGGCGGAGTTTTAGTTCCGCCCGACCAGGATAAAAAAACCGCTACAGATAAAAATTCGCTGCAAACTAAAGATAATAATACGCTTCCAGCCAATCCCGAAGCTGACAACGGCAGTCAAATTGATGTGATGATAACTTATACATCAGCCGTCCGTTCGGCTCTCGGCGGAGATACTCAAGCACAGGCATTTGCCCAACAAGCTGTCGCCGCCGCAAACACCGCTTATCAAAACAGTCAGATAAACACGCGCCTTCGGCTTGTTCAAACGATGCAAGTAAATTATGCGGACAACGGAGATTTGACCGCCGCTCTGAATTGGGTAACCGCCGATGCGACTGTCGCCGCCGCGCGCAATGCGGCAAAAGCCGATTTAGTTACAATCGTTACCGAAAACGCTACGGAAGCCTGCGGTTTGGCTTGGATAATGCAGAATGTCAGCACGTCTTTCGCGCCTTACGGATTTTCCGCCATTCAGCGCAGTTGCGCGGTCGGCAATCTGAGTTACGCGCACGAACTCGGACATAATTTCGGGGCTGACCACAATCCTGAAAATGCAAATCCCGCTTCATCGCTGGCTTTTCCATACGCTTTCGGTCACTGGGACGCGACAGGGAATTTCCGAACCGTAATGTCTTACAGCAATCCGTGTCCGAACTGTCAGCGCATCGCGTATTTTTCAAATCCTTCAATCACTTACAATGGTTTTGCAATCGGCATCAGCAATCAGAGAAATAACGCGCAGGTTATCAACAATTCCGCTAATGCGGTTGCTAACTTTATGCAGTCGGCGGCGGTTACAACAACTGCGCCGGGCAGAAAACAATTTGACTTTGACGGCGACGGAAAAGCTGACGCGAGCGTGTTTCGCCCATCAAACGGCGTCTGGTATTTGATGAACTCGCAAACCGGATTTTCCGCCGTGCAGTTCGGCGTCTCAACCGATAAACCTGTCGCTGCCGATTACGACGGCGACGGAAAAACCGATGTGGCGGTTTTTCGAGACGGCATTTGGTATTTGCAGCGCAGTCAATTAGGATTTGCTTCGATTCCTTTCGGAGCGGCTGGCGACATTCCCGCGCCCGCAGATTTTTCCGGCGACGGGAAAGCGGACTTAGCGGTTTATCGCCCGTCGAACGGAACTTGGTATGTTTTAAATTTGGTGAATAATCAATCTAACGCCGTCCAGTTTGGCGTTTCCGGCGATAAACCGGTCGTTGCCGATTACGACGGCGACGGCAAATCCGATTATGCGGTTTATCGTCCGTCAAACGGCACCTGGTATTTACAGCAAAGCACGGCAGGATTTTCCGCTGTCCAATTTGGAATCTCGACTGATACGCCGGTAGTCGGAGATTACGATGGCGACGGACGAGCCGACGAAGCTGTCTATCGTCCGTCAAACGGTGTTTGGTATCTATTACGAAGTTCGCAAGGCTTTACCGGCTTACAATTTGGAATCTCGACTGATATACCGTCGCCGGCAGATTACGACGGCGACGGAAAAACCGACGCAGCCGTTTATCGTGACGGAACTTGGTATCTGCAAAAAAGCACGCAAGGCTTTTCAGCAGTTCAATTCGGAGTCGCTAACGATAAACCGGTGTCAAATTCATTTGTTCCTTAATTTTCGCGTGTTTCCAGCGAACGAGTTTGAAATTTTGCCAAACGAAAAAGAAGCGTTGAATTCAACGCTTCTTTTTCGTTTGGCATAAAATAAAAGTTTTGAAGAAAAGTCGAATACAAATTGATGTTTATGTTCGGCAGAGCTCAACTTCGGTAAATTTGATAATCAATTTCCTGAAAAATGTTGTCGCGGTTTTCTATTTCGTTTAAAAGTTCCTCGTTGATAGTTCCGCTTTCGATTTGTTCGGCAAGCAAGTTAAAACGGTGAATGTGAGAACGGAAACGGCGCGAAGAATACTCGACCGTCGTGCCTTGCGAAATTTGAAATGCCCAATCGCTCGATTGGGCGAGAAGCAGTTCACGCGCGATTTGATTCAAAGCGCGGCGCTGTATTTCATCAGGATTCCTGAACTTATTGGCAAGCGCGGTCATTTGTCGCTCGGCATCGTGTTGATAAGGATACATCCACGCATTTCCTTCATTTAGCCAAACTTTATAATAACCGTTCGCGCCCCAACTCGACGCGGACGGCTGTTGAATCTGAATGGGAATTTTCGCGTCCAAAAAATCTCCGGGCGTAACGGCGCTGACTTCAGTTTCTTTAAAACGCAATTCGCGGAACATAAAATCTAAAAACTGCGGTCCTTCAGACCACCAATGACCGTAAAGTTCCGCGTCGTAAGGCGAAACGACGAGCGGCGGATGCGCCTCGAAAGTTTCGCGCAAAAGATATGCCTGCCGGATGCGTTTTCCGACAAAATCCGCCGCGTCTTCTGCCGCTTTCAATTCGCCTACACTCGATACATACGGCTGTTTGTGTTCGGTTTTGCCTGTAATTCGATAATACTTTAAACCCAAATTGCGGCGAGTTCCGTCTTTGTGCAAATGCGGTTTCAGATAATCAATCGGCAAATCCCAACCGACATCGCGGTAAAATTCACGATAGACGACATTGCCCGGATAACCGACTTCGGCGCTCCAAACCTGCTGCGAAGTTTCGACATCGCGGGCGAAAACCGCCACGCCGTTCGGACATTTGACGGGCGCGTGAACGCCGTAGCGCGGGCGCGGTTCGCCATACAAAATCGCGTGCGAATCGCCGATGAAATACTCGATGCCCACATCTTTCAAGAAATTTTCGATTCCCGGTTCGTAAGCGCATTCGGGCAGCCAGATGCCGCGCGGTTTTTTGTAGAAATGTTTCTGATAATTTCGGACGGCGATTTCGATTTGCGCGCGTTTTGCTTCCGGCGTTGAAATCAGAGGCAAAAAACCGTGCGTCGCGCCGCAAGTGATAATTTCCAAAACGCCTTCTTCCTGTAATTGGCGAAAGGCGTTGATTAAATTTCGATTATATTTTTCGTTCCATAAATACAGCGCCGCGCTCAAATTTTTAAGATACATTTTCGCAACGTCGAGAAATTCGGGCGCTTCATTTTCCGTGCGAATGACTTCTTTTCGAGCCAATTCGAGAAGGTTTTCCAGATGTCTGGTATAGCGTGTTTCGAGCAGCTTGTCAGCAAGCATTTCACAGAGCGGTGGCGAAACATTCATCGCCAGACGCGGTTTCGCGCCGGATTCGTGCAGATTCTGAAAAATAAAAATCAGCGGCAGGTAAACTTCCGTTATCGCTTCATAAAGCCAATCTTCTTCTAAAAATTCGGGATATTCGGGATGGCGCACAAAAGGCAGATGCGCGTGTAAAATCAAGCTGAAATAACCAATCGGCATAAAAGGATTTTAACGCAAAGACGCAAAGGCGCAAGGACTCAGAAGAGGTATGTGACAAAATGTTAGAAATAAGTTTCAACTCCCGTCATATTTTTCTTTGCGCTTTCGCGTTTTTGATTTGGAAATAAGCCTAGCGGAAAGAACTTATCGGCGTGAATTCAGGCAAAATTCTACGCTTTGAAAATTGCGGAAAATTTATTGAACTCGCGCCGAAAGCAGCTTGCCCGAAATTTTCTTCAAACGTTTCTTCGACAAACTCGCCGAAATTTTCCTGCAAAGCGTTCAAGGCTTTTTCCGCGCTTAACTGCCAGGCATTTTCCATCAATTTCGCAAAAAGATTTTTCGAGATTTGCCCGCGCAGACTTTCCGGCGAATAGCCTGAAGCGAGCGCGAGCAGCACAAAACGAATTTCGCTTGCCGCAGCTTCGGAAAAATCGGTTTCCTGATTGCCGAAAACCTGTGTGAAAGCATTTCGAGTCGCAGTTTCGGCAATTTCCGCGTCGTCGCCCGCCAGAGCGACTTCAACCGCGTCTTTCGCGTAACCGGAAGAGTCTAAAACCTGAGCAAATTTGTTTGCCGAAACCGTCCAATCCGAAGAAAAATCACTTCGTGAGCTTGGATTTTTTCGCGGCGTTACAACCGTATTGGAAAACATCAAGCGCACAAACGGTTGATGCGCGGCATAAAATCCGATTTCGGTTTGATAACTCGAATCGGCGTCAACCTCAAACCAGGTCGAACCTTCGACATCAATCGGAAAAATTTCTTCGCGGTTTTGCGTCCGGTTGACGAGTTTTACGATTAGCGTGTGATTTCGCGCTTCCGCGCCGAAAATTCGACGCAGCGTTTCAAACGGATTGTTTTTGAACGACCAGTAGAAATAGAGTCTCGTCGGCGACTGCATTTGCAACCGCGCCCGATTTTCTTTTGAAAGCGCGGGCAGCTTCGGCTCGAATAATGTCTTAAAAACAAAACTTTCTTCAATTAAAGAATCAATTTCCCGCTCGGATAAATCAACCTCATTTTGTTGAAACGACTCGAAATCCAAAGCCGAAATTGTTTCAGCTTCTTCGTCGAACGATGAAATTTCCGCCGTCGCTTTTTCGGAATTTATCATTTCCGCCGACGAAATGCTCTGCGTCTGAAAGGCTTTCGCAAATTTTTTAACGTCTATTTTTTCCAATCGAGCTTCGCTTTGCGCGTCGCTCGTAAATTCTTTACTCGTATCTTTTTCGTTCATAAAAATAATAAAAAGTTGTCAGATACGAAGATTATGCGGGCTTTTCGGGAAAGTAACAAGTTTGGAATTTAGCGACTTAAATTATTTTAC
This sequence comes from uncultured Pyrinomonadaceae bacterium, assembly GCA_964237245.1. Taxonomy (GTDB): domain Bacteria; phylum Acidobacteriota; class Blastocatellia; order Pyrinomonadales; family Pyrinomonadaceae. Next base: position 37,323 of record CAXSHW010000021.1, on the reverse strand, counting down.
TTTTATCGGCGCGGCTGAATTATAGTCAATGCTTTTGAGTTTTACTTCGACTCTTCCGATATTGCTGTTAATTTGCGAGCGAACAATCAGATGGCGAGAATCGTCCGTAATCCAGATAATCATATTGCCTTTTTGCTCAATCAGCCGGTTGTCGCCGAAAATTTCCGGTTCGACGCGAAAACACCAGGTTTTTCCCAGAATACTTTTCATTTCTTCGCGCGCGGTTATATGCACCGGAATTTTATAAACCAGACCGGAATCGCTGATGCTGACCTCGAATGTTTTGCCGACGGCAAGCGGCAAACGGCGCAGAGTGTAAATTCCCGAAACCAAATCCTGCGTGCCTGTTTCAATGCTCGAAGCCACAATGCGCGGCGCTCGCGCCGTATCGTTCGGGTCGCCTTCGATATATGTAACTTCGCGGTTTTTATAATTGAAAACGGCTGTGCTGTCGCGCACGCGCTCTTTTTGCTCGTCGCGCTTGATGGTTTTCAGCACGGAAAAATTATTATTGTCAATGGTTGATTCGATGTTTTGATAAAACTTGTAATTAAAAAGTTTGGCAACTGTTCCTTTTGATCTCGCTTCGGCTTTGATTAAAAAATCCTGACCGTTCGCTGCTCGCTCGACGATAAAACTCAAATCTGCGACTGCTATGCCGCGTAAAACCGCTTTGCTGAACTTAGCTTCATAAATAAGTCGTTCGCCGACTGTGTAAGAATCGAATTTTTTCGCCGACTGCGCGAAAGCAGCCGAAAAACAAAAGGCGAAAACGATTAGACGGGCGAAATATAGTTTCATTCTCATCTCGGTTATTTTAGAAAAAACGTCTTCAAAGCCAATACCAGCAAGGCAAAAACCAATCCTAAAGCCGCTCGATATTCCCGGTAGCGCATATACAAGCTCAAATCAAATTTTTCGTCGGATGCTCGAAACGCCGTCAAGCGCGGAAAAAAAAGCGGAACTCGCCGGGCATATTCTTTATAATCCGCGCCGAAAAGTTTTGTCAAATCATTCGCTTCGACGCGCATTACCGGCAAATAGATGCCCAAAAACAGGGCGACAAAGATGATTCCGAGCCACCAAACGCCCGCCGCAATCGTAAAACCGACGCCAAGCACGAAACTGCCTAAATAAAGCGGATTTCGCGTATATGAATACGGTCCCGAAACCGCCAGAGTTTGATTTTTGCGAATATGACCGGAAGACCAGGCGCGAATCAAAATTCCGATTAGCGCGATCACGCCGCCGATTATCAAAACCGTCGGTTCAGGTCGAGCGAAAACCAGAAAAACGATGCCGAACAAAAAACCGAGCGGGACGCGAATACGTTGTAAAATCCTTTTATTTATCACAACCGTTTGAGAATCTCAGAGCATACCAAAGACGCGGGGAAACAATTATATTTTCGCGTTTGCCCGCGTCATTTGCAGCTTCATTTTTCTTTTCAATCTTTCTTGCGTCGCTTGAAAAACCGTTTCGACGTTAATGTCCATACAAATCCAGTTGTCGCAGGTTCGTCTGTGGCAATCGGCGCGGCAGCCGATGTCCGTTCTTTCGACGCAAACGTCCTCGATGTTCGGGCTGCCGTTGCGCCGCCATTCGGTCGGACCGAAAATGCCGACGACGGGCGCTTTCGCGGCAACCGCGAGATGCGTCGGCGCGGTGTCGCCGCCGACATAAAGCTCGGTTTTTTTTGCCAGCTCATAAAAGCCTTTCAAACTCGGTTGAGCAAGCAAAACTTTTCCCGATTTGCTGTTTTGCAGAACTTTTTCCGCCAGTTCGACTTCGTTCGGCGCAGTTGTGACAATTGAAACTAAACGGTTTTCTTCCCAAAGTCTATCCGCCAGCGCGCCGAATTTTTCCGCGTGCCATAGTTTTGTCGTCCAACCGCCCGCCGGATTTAAAATTGCGAAGTTTTCGCCGGCTTTTTCTATAATTTCTGCGGCTTCTTGTTTGTGTTTATCTTCGGTGAAAATCGGAAATTCAAAATCGTTTTCAGGAACGGCGATTTTCAAAACCTGTTCAGCCAGAGTTAAATTCTTAACGATAATGTGCGAATTCGGCTCGACCCGCACCGTGTCGTTCAGCAGAAAACGGCTCGCCGGTTCGCGCAGATTTTGCTTGGAAAATCCGTAAATTCGTTTTGCTTTAGCGAGTTTTGCGACGGCGGCAGACTTTAAAAGACCTTGAAAATCAAGCACTTCATCAAACCTAAACTTGCGAAGCGCGCGCAGTTGTCTGCCTGCTTCGCTCAAAATTTCTTCAAATTTTTTTCCGCCCCGCAAGGCGCGCGTATCAATTTCGATAAGGTTATCTATTAATTCGTTGCCGCGCAGAATCTCCGCCGCGCTTCGCTCAACCGCCCAGGAAATTTCCGTCTCAGGCAGCGCGCGGCGAATCGCGGCGAGCGCAGGCAATGTATGAACGACATCGCCGATGCTGCTGAGTTTGACAATCAGAATGTTCATACTTTTCTAATGGTAAACGCTCAGGAGTAAATAATAAACGGAAAATCTTTAAAATGCTTGCCAAAGGAGTTTTGGAAACCTGTAATTTTTCCACAGTCGAAAATTATTCTGGCAAATTATGTTAAAAATGTTTTATTCTATAAATACAGGATTCGATTAACAATCGGAACTTTTCAGCAGTTATGAAAGCAAAAAAGCGTCCGCCACGTGAATTGCGTCCCGCACTGGTTTTCCTTAACGGAGATTTACTTGCCGTGCCGATTCCGCTGGAACGCGAAGAAGTTATCCTGGGACGCGCGCTCGAAGCCGATGTTCGCATTAACGATTCAAGAGTTTCGCGTCGTCACGCTTGTATCAAAACGGTTTTTAACCCTGAAACGGAAACGAACGATTATATTATCACCGATTTGACTTCCCGAAGCGGCACGCTTCTGAATAATCAGAAAATTTCGCGGGAAACTTTGCAGCACGGCGATAAAATTACGGTCGGCGAACATATTTTGCGTTTTGAATTGCTGGACGAAATTGACCGCGAATATCAGCGACAGATTCGCCGTCTTTTATCACACGACGATTTGACGGGCTTGCTTTCGAGCCGCTCGTTTTTCTCGGAACTCCGGCGCGAATCCGCCCGCGCCGCACAGGAAAATCGTCCGTTCTGCGTGCTGATGATGGACATTGATTATTTCAAAAACGTCAACGACACTTACGGACATCTGACGGGCAGCAAAACGCTCGAAGAAATAGGTTCGCGCATTATGCAAAACTTGAGGAGCGGCGACGCGGCGGCGCGTTTCGGCGGCGAAGAATTCGCGGCGTTTCTGCTCGATGCCGAACTCGCGCAGGGACTCGTCGCGGCGGAGCGAATTCGTCTTGAAATCGAAAATCACGCCTTTAGCTTGATGAAACGCGGAAAACCGAGCGGCACTCATTCGATTACTATCAGCATCGGCGTCGCTTCGTTCCCCGATGATTCGAGCGACCCGATTGAACTCGTCGAGATGGCTGATTCGGCGCTTTATCGTGCCAAACGCGAAGGCAGAAATTTAGTCCGCGCTTACCGCGAAATCAGCCCGACGGAAATTGACAAACCTCTGCCGCCGCGCAAAGACTAAATTTTTGCAACTTTTGTTTTCGCCGATGCGTGAAAGAAAGCGATAAATAGGCGACCGCAAATTTTTTAAAACGATGAAAACACCGAAAATTCAAAGCGGCGGGCAACAAAAAGGATGCAAAGGACAATCTAAATTTTTCGTGTTAGACTGACAAATTAATTAAGAATACAAGAATTAAAAGTTTAATATCGAAATTTAATTCTTAATTTTTAACTCTTAATTTTTAATTCAAATAAGTGATTACCAAACTTAATCTTTCCAGCAGACCTTTTCGCAATCGCACTTTGCCGTATTTGATCGCGCTTTTGTTTCTCGCTCTAGCCGTGTCGGGCGCGACGCTTTCTTTTGCTAAACTGCGAGATATTACGGCTAAAAATGAAAATGCGAAAAGTGAAATCGAGCAAATGAATGCCGAAGTTCGAGGATTAAAAGACAAAGGCGAAAAAGTTCAGCAGCAGCTAACGCCCGAACAAAGCGCTCTGCTCGTCGCTGCGCACAAACTCGTCGCCAACAAAACTTTCGGCTGGTCGCGGCTGTTTGCCGATTTGGAATCGGTTTTGCCGGGCGGCGTAAGTGTTTCACGCATCAACGTGCAGAATGTTTTCAAAGACGGCGACCGCACGAAAGCCGAACTTGAATTTGCCGTTTTGAGCCGCGATTACCCGAGCGTTATGACGATGATTGAAAATATGAACAGTTCCGGCATTTTCGCCGCCGAACTGCGCGGACAGGATTTGCAAAAAAACGAACGATTTACTTATTCCGAATACACACTTCATCTTATTTATACGCCGCGCGCCGGATATTCCGCTTCCGCTTCCGATGTCGCGCTCGATAAACGGGAGGGAAATCAATAAATGAACGAAAATCTCAACCCAATCGAATCGGCTGATAATCCCGAAAAAAGAAATGAATCGGAAATGATTGTTAATGAATACGGCGCGACCAGAGATTCAGCCGTTGTCATCGAAGAGGCGAATCGGACGGTTTTGCTGACCGAAGACAAAACAATCATTATCGAAAAACCGGATAGAATTGACATCGTGCCGAAAAATCGTCCGCGCAGCGTTTATGCCGGAATGTGGGGACAATCCGAAATTGCGACCGTCAGTTTAGGACTTCTGGCAATTTTGGCGACGGTTCTTTTGTTTGTTCTGGTTGTTTTGCCCGCGCAAAAAGAACTCGAAAAAAATAAGGCGGAACGCGACCGTTTAGATGCGGAATTGATTTCTTCGCGCGGAAAATACGGCTCTATAACGACGACCGAAGCGCGTGTCGCTGAACTCATCGGCAGCGTTGACGATTTCGAGACGAGATTTTTGCCGGTCGGCACAATCGGGAAATCGGCGCTTTATCAGCGCATCAACGGTTTAATCGGCGCATATGGTTTGGTCAATACGACCGGACCGGATTACGCGCCTCTGGAAATAGCGAATAATCAACGTAACAATGGGCAAGAAAATGAAGCCGAACGCGGCAGAACGAAGTTTCAGAGTCTTTTTCCGGGCGTTTACGTCACGATGACGGTCGAAGGTCCTTATCAAAATCTGCGCCGGTTTATCAGGGAAATGGAAACCGGAAATCAATTTGTCGTTATTAGCGCGGTCGAACTCCAACCTGCGGAAAGCGGAGACAAGGACAACAATCCGGACAAATCGCAGTCAGCCGCCGCTCAGGCGCAAATCAACAGCGTGCAGATAAATCCGAACTATCCGGTCGGTTTTCAGCAGGTGCAAAATCCCGGTCAACCGAGAATTCAAAATCCGGGACAAATGACTCCGCCGCTTCAAACAACGACCGTTGCCGCGCCGCCGAAAGCCGCGCGCGGCAAAACACACGGCGAAACTGTAAGTTTAAGATTAGAAATGGCGGCATATTTTCGTCGCCCCGTCGCGTCGCAGACGCAAGTCAGCAATCAGTAAGCGCAATGAAAATTTTTGAAGGCAAAACTCCGGCGGAAAGAAACAAAATCATCGCGGCAGCCGTGTTGGGCGCGATGGTCTTGGTTGTTATTGTCTATAACATAATGACGTTGTATCCGAGCAAAAAAACCGTCGTTGCGGTAACAACCGCTTCGCCGACGCCGACCGCTTCGCCGCGCGCGAATTCGGAAACTGCCGGAATGCCGACCAAGGACGATCAAATTTTTGTAGATACGACGACGCCGGTTTTTTACAATCCGACTTCTTTTTACGCGCCGGACGCGGGCAGAAACATTTTCGCTTTTTACGAGCCGCCGCCGCCAACCCCATATATTTCGCCGATCCCGGTAATTAAACAGCAACCGACACCGCCGCTGCCGACTCCGACACCGACGCCGCCGCTTGTTATTGCCTTCATAACGCCGCAAAACGTTTATGCGGGTTCAAAAACTTTTCGGCTGGAAGTTGACGGCGACAAATTCACGCCCGAATCGCTTATTTATTTGAACGGCAGTCAGCTTCCGACGACCTTTGTCAGCCCGCAGAAAGTTACGGCTGACGTTCCGTCAAATATGATTGCAGGCGCGGGAACATTGCAGTTAATTGTCCGCACGCCGGACGGCGCTCTTTATTCAAATCCGGTTATGATCACCGTACAAGCGCCGCCGCGACCGCAGTTTCAATATATCGGTATGATTGCCAGAAAGCGTTTCAACAACGACACGGCATATTTTCAGGAAAAAGATAAAGATTTACCGATTGGCGCGCGGCTGAATGATGTTATCGAAGGACGCTTTCGGATTGCAAGCATTTCGGCGAGCGAAGTCGTGCTGGAAGATGTGAACCTGGGTTTTCGACACAAACTCGCGCTTTATCGTCCCGCGCCCGGACAAACTGCGAATTCGGGCGGCAATCCGTATAATAATGTGAACCCTAACCAAGGAGTTTATAGTCCGTTTAATCCAGGAACATATGTTCAGCAGCAGGTTGAAATTCCGGGAATTCCGAGCAACATTCCGCGTTACATTCCGCCGCAACAACAGCAGCAACAACAACAGCAACCGCCTAAACCGAAGCCGGCGAAAACAGTTAACAATGACGACGAAGACGACGGCGACAACTAATTAAATGTGGATTGCGGATTGCGAATTGAGAAACATAAGCGCCGCTTCGATTCGGCATTTAAAATACGCCGGAAAAATTAGACGACACGCTTTGTCTGATTAGCGAACAGAGCAGTAAAAATTTGAGAACGAAAGAAACAGGAAAAAACACTTCGCATTTTGCACTTCGCACTTTGCATTCGGAAGCGGGTATGTCTTTGATTGCGGTGCTGGGCGCAATGACTTTGTTTGCAATTGCGCTGCTTGCCGTCGCGCCGACCGTTCAGCAGGAAGTTCAGCGTGATAGAGAACTCGAAACTATCCAGCGCGGTGAAGAAGTAGCCGATGCCATCAGACAATACGTTTTATTTTACGGTGGGGCAAAACTTCCCAATTCGATGGACGACCTGCTCGAAGGTTTGCCTTACGGCACGAAAAAACGCCAGATTCTTCGTCCTTCAGCGGCGATTGACCCGCTTTCGGATGACGAGAAATGGCGGCTCGTCAAATTTGACGATAAAAAATTTATTGATTTCGGACGGCGCGTTCAGGTTTACAATAACGGCGTTCTTCCGGCGAGTCCGGGACAAGTCTTCGACCGTTACGCCCTTCCGCTCGTTAATATCATCAATACCGAAAGCGACAGTGACGTTAAAGACGCGGACGATGAATCTGGAGACGAAGATTCCGCTACGGATAATACGCCGTTTATCGGAGTCGTGAGTCAAAATCGCGGCACGTCAATTATCGCCTATTACGGCATTGAAAATCACAGCAAATGGATTTTTACGCCGCTTTTCAGAGGCAGCGGAGCAAATGCCATAAATAATCGCGCCGCGCCTCAGAGAAACGCCAATCGGATAAAACAGTGACTCATTATTAAAATCAGCAATTTGTTTGTTGAGCAATCTTTAAATTTAGAAACAGGCGGCAATTTATAAATTGCCGCCTGTTTCTAAATTTGACTTGTAACAATTTACAAATTGAAATTAAAGCTGACATAGCCGGTCGCTTTTGTCGGCTGCCCGTCGCGGATGAAAGGTTTAAACTTCCATTTTTTGATCGCGTCGGCGGCGGCTCTCTGAAGCATCGCCGGACCGCTCGTTTTCTGCACTTCGGTGACTTTTCCTTCTTCGTCAACTACGACATCAACTTTGACGACGCCCGACATTCTGACGGTTCTTGCCGCGGGCGGATAAACCGGATTCACTTTTTGCGTAACATAATCAAGCAGAGAACCGACAGCCATCGGCGCGTCTGCCTTTTGCGATTCGGAGTTGTTTGCCGCCGGTTGCGGTTCAACCTTCGCTTCGTTCAAATTTGTTTTGTTTTCGTCCGCTTTATTTTCGACTGTTGCATTCTTGGTCGGAGCGGCGGCAGAGTTGTTTGTATTCGTATTTGAAACTTCTTCCGGTTTTTTAGTTGCTTCTTTCGGCGCTGAGGTCGGAATCGGATTTTCAACTTTGGCTGCTGTTTCGGTTTGCGGTTTAGGGTTGTCTTTTACAGAGCTGCCGTTTGTAATCGGTGTAGTTTTTGAATTGTCAACAGAAGAATTTGGAACGGGCGAAGAAATTACGTTTGATTCGTTCGGTTTAACGGCAGCGAGAATATTCGGATTGGTTTGATTGATATTTGGAGTTACATTTTGAGCGACGACATTAGTTGTAGTTGCGGCGCTCGTCGTTGTTCCGTCAACGGCATTAACGACGACGCTTCTCGAATTTGCCAGTTGCTCGCGGGCATCGGAAATTTCGTTTTTCCAGCGGCTCGCGTCAAAATCGTCTCGCGCCAAGCCGCTTCGCGCGTTTGTCGCTTCTTCGAGCAGAGCCATCGCGTCGGAAGTTTTTGTTTTGTCGTTGCCTAAAACCTTTGATTGCGCGACAACCAGCTCAAGAGTTTCGCGCATTTTTTCGACATCGTTAATTGCTTCGAGCGGCAAACTGCGGTCTGAAACCGAAAGTCCGAGCGCTTTATAACGTTCAAGCTGATTTCTGGCTCCTTTGACAACTTGCGCGGCGACCACGAAATAATTTGCCAAATTGTTTTGTTTTTTTGTGTCTGAAAGTTCTTTCAAGAAATCCTGCGCGCGTTTGTAATCGCTCTGCTCCAAATAAGAATTCATCAGCAAAACGTTGACGACGCTGTTGACAGCCGGTTCTTTTGTTTCGCGCCTGATATTTTCGAGTTCGTAAATCGCCGCGTTGTAATTTTTAACGGCAATAAACGCTTTCGCTTTCGCTACGCGCTCGCGCATTATATCGGCTGATGTCTGAGCGAGTGCGACAATCGAAAATAAAAAGATTACTAAAAAAGAAGTGCAAAACCTTCTGACGTTTAGCGGCATTTCGAGTCTCCTTATCCCACGCCGGGACTTAAATTCTCCGCAAAGCTCAAAGCGAGCAACCTAAAAGACTCACTTATGTGACCTGCAAATAATTCTTATGCTATGTTATGTAAAAAGCCAATCCAATCAAGTTTCCGAAAACTTGCCTTTTTATTGCGATAAACTTGTGATGATTTTTTGGCGATATGCGTTTGCAGTCTTCTTTATATCATTTTCGTTCAAAGTCAACAAGCGTCGGTCAAGCATTACGATTTTTCCGTTGATAATAACCGTCGAGACATCGCTCGCTTTGGTCGAGTAAACCAGAGCCGAATAGACGTTAAAATGAGGTGTTTGATGCAGACTATCAAAATCAACAATGGCAATGTCGGCGCGTTTTCCCGTTTCAATCGAGCCGATTAATTTTTCCAGATGAAGCGCGCGCGCACCGCGAATCGTCGCCATTTCAAAGGCTTGTTCGGCGTTGACGACTTTCGGATCGCCCGTAAAAACTTTATGCAGCTTCGCCGCCGTATCTATTTCTTCCCACATATCGAGGTCGTTGTTCGATGCCGCGCCGTCTGTCCCCAAACCGACCGGCAAATCTTTGGCGAGCATCTGCGGAACGGGCGCGACACCTGAAGCGAGTTTCATATTCGACTGCGGATTATGCGCGATTCCGACACCGAGCTTTTTCAAAATGTCGAGTTCTTCGTCGTTAGCATAAACGACGTGCGCGGCGATTACGTGATTGTTCAAAAATTCGATTTTCGACAAATAAGTCACCGGACGCGAGCCGTATTGTTTCGTTATGTCGTCAACTTCCTTTTGCGTTTCAGCGACGTGAATGACAACCGGCGCGCCTGTTTTGTCTGATAAAAGACGAATCGCCTTCAGGTGTTCGGTCGAAACAGTGTAAGGTGCGTGCGGCGCAATCGCGGGAATAACGAGCGGATCGTTCTTCCACTTGTTGATAAATTTTTCGGTGTAAGCCATCGCCTCAGCATTGGTTTTGTTGTCGGCGACGGGAAAATCAATAATAGTTTCGCCCAAAACGCCGCGCACACCGGCTTTTTCGGTTTCGTCGGCAACGGCATCTTCAAAATAATACATATCGCAGTAAGTCGTCGTGCCGCCGCGAATCATTTCCGCCAGTCCGAGTTTTGTTCCGGCGCGCACGAAATCTTCGGTTACGTTTTTCGCTTCCGCCGGAAAAATGTATTTCGTCAGCCATTCCTGCAAATCTAGGTCATCGGCGATACCGCGAAAAAGCGACATCGGAACGTGCGTATGCGTGTTTATCAAACCGGGAATAACGACCTTGTTTTGAGCGTTTATCGTTTGTTTGGCAGAGAATTTTTCCGCAATTTCGCTCGCTGTTCCGACGGCGACAATTTTATCTTTTTCAATCGCAACCGCGCCGTTTTCGATAAGACGTTTTCCGGCGTCCATCGTCACGATTGTTCCGCCTGAAACGATTAAATCAACTGATTTTTTTTGGGAGAAAACTAATTGCGAAAATGATAAAAGAAGGAAAGCGACGAGTGAAATTTTTAGCTTTTTCATAACGCAATTTACTATATTTCTTCAACCGAAAGCAATATCTAAGGTAAGTTCTCCAAATCGTTCAAGTCTTTATATCTGCCGCTCGCTTTTTTATTGATTTTCAGATGCGGCAAACTTATTAAATCAACTTCAACATCATCAATCAGACCGACGACTTTATTTTTGTAGGCGTCTTCAAATTCGATGCCCGAAATAAAGTTCGCAATCTCGATTTTTATCGAACACCCATTTGGACGATGCTTTTATCTTGAGTGAAGTATTTTGCGGAAACTTCGCCTGCTCCAAATCCAAAATCAATTAAGGTTTTTACCAAACGTCGGGCATTTTTCAAATCCTTTGCAATAAAAATATCCATATCGCCCGTGGCGCGTGGATAACCGTAAAACCCGACCGCGTAACCGCCAATCAATAAATACTTAACGCCATTCGCATTTAATAACTTCAATAGTTCTTTGAAGTCCTTCGGCAGCTTTAATTCCATAATTTATTCGTCGAAGCCTTTCCATATGCTCAAGTCGCTCTTTCGTAGTTCTGGACAGCCAGTATTGTTTTTCGTTGGAATCGTCAAATTCTGTTGAAATTGAAATTTTTGTCTTGTCCAATCGTTTTTCGGGTGTTTCTTTCATATTATTCTAAAACAATCTGTGCCAATACGCCTTAATTAAAATTTTATTTTCCTCCCAAAATGCCGAGCAAATCGCTTTGAATCTTCGGGTTTCCGGTCAATTTATTATGAACTTCGCAAACGAAGGAAATATCTTTGGCGAGAAACGCCGACGGCAGAGCGCTTTTTTTTATGTCTAACTTTGCGGCAATCGGCGAACTTAAAAACGAACGCTGCGTTACAACGCCGTCGCCGGGCGCGTAAAACAATGTTTCCAAATCTTTGGATTCAACTTTTGTTCCGTCGCTGCGCTCGAACGATTTCGGATGAAAAATAGTTTCCCAGCGATTCTTTTTCGCGTTGCGGTAAATAATTATCGCATCCAGCGTCGGTTTGCAATCTCCGCCGAGCAGATACAGCGAAACCGGACTTTTTCGGCTGATGTTCGAATCGAGCGCTTGCTCGAGTCGTTTAGCGCGGCTTAAAACCACACGAAAATAAGCCTTCGCCTGTTTTTGCTCTTCGGCGCTGAACTGTTTGGCGAAATCCGGGTCGGAATACGCCGTCCAGCCGTATTTTTCCCACGTCAGCGGATTATATAAATCAATTTTCAGCGGCTTCAAATTTTCGTCGAACACGCGAGCTGTTCCCGTGTGCGGCAAAAGCTGGTAAGCCGAAGGAATCGTAAAAACATCGTATTTCGACAATTCCTGCACGAAAGGAAGATTTATGCCTTTGGCGTTGAGCAATTCCAAACCGTTTATCAGCGAGTCGAGCGCGGAAATAGCGCCTTGATTCGGCGTGCCAACCATAAAAATTTTGTTAATGTCTTTAGCGCCCGCCCAGGTAGGTTTTATAGGTCGTGTGCCGCCAGGCAAATCCGCGTCGCCGAATCTGGCGGCGTATCTGGCAATAAGTCCGCCCATCGAATGAGCGATGATATTAAATTTTAGATTCGGCTTTTTTAATTTGAGCTTTAACTCGTTAATGCGCCGAATCAGCAGACGAGCGTTTTCGACATTATCGCGCCGCCAATCGTAAGGGAAAACATAATATGTATCTTCGTAACCGGTTTCAGTCGGTGCGTCCCATTTGCCTTCGGTGTAGCCGCCTGTGTTTTCCAGAGCATCGGTGAGCCGTTCGTAAATTTCGGTTTCCGGGAAAAATTTTAGCAGCTTAACGGTGCGAAGAATGTCGCCCGGCACGAGGCTGTCGTGATTTGCGGCGATGTTTGTCGAAATCGGAAGACGCAAATCATCCGTCTTTGACCGCTGTAAATTAAACCAGACCGTATCCTCGTTATTTTTATTAATCAATTCCGAGCCGAGAAGTCCCGGAATAACAATCACCGGCAGTTTGCCTTTGACAATCGTCGGCGTCGGCGGCGCTTCCGATTTATCCTGAGCGTTTGTTGTTTGAATAAAGTTGGCATTGAGCAAAAAAGCGGACAAAAGAAGCAAGCACGATAAAATTCGGAAGTGCTTTGACTTGATTAAAAAAGACATAAATTTTACTAATCCTTCTTCGTGAATTAAACAAAAATTTAACTGCTCTACAGATAGCATTTGACGTTGATTTTCGCAAAAGGTTTGTCTTTCATCGTGTAAACATTATATTTATCTTTATTTTGACAGTGATTTTCGGCGAATAATTTCAGTCGAATTCGGCGACAGCAAATTGTATTCGATGCCGCGCCAGAGAATTTTCCGTGATAGAAAGGCGCGAAAACAATTATAAAAATAAAGCGCGGGCGAAATTGTCCAGAGCGTAGTTTGCCAGACGAATTGCCGGTTTAATTGTCTTTGAAAATCGGTCAAAACCAATTTGACAGCCGATAAACGAAGCCGCGCTTTAGCCGCGCCGAGCGAAAAAATCACCGTCAGCAAAAATAAAGTCAGCCAAAAATTCCCGCCCGACAGGAAAAATAACAGCAAAACGCCCGACCAAAAAACGGCGGAAAAAATAAACGCGCCCGCAAAAGACGCTTTCCACAAATTTGGCGCATAGACGCGCGTGATTTTCATCTGGCGCGTTGTAAATTCTAAAAGTTCGCTGAAATCGCAGTCTTCGATTGTTGCCGTAAGGCACTGCGGCACAAAATAAATCGGTAGATTTGCTTCTTTCATCGCGCGTGTTACGACAAAATCGTCCGATAAAGTTCCAAGCCATTTTTCGCGGATTTTTAATTTTTCAAATGTTTCGCGCCGAATCGCCGTCGAGCCGCCCCAGCAAAAATTGCTTTTTGTATTTGCGCCCAATGCCGACGCAATCGAAGCGTTCCAAACCGCGCGAAATTCCGAAGAAAATCCGCCGTCTTCTGAAACGAACCAGCGATAACCTGTCGCGCAGCCGACGTTTTTATCCTGTAAAGGCGCGACTAAATTTCACCGCAAATTCGAGTCTGGTCTGGCGTCCGAATCAACAAAAACGAAAATCTCGCTTCTGCCGGAAACTTCCAAAACGGCTCGGCGCAAATTGCGAACTTTCTGGCTCGAATCAATCGCATTTCCCGCAACTACACACTTTGAATTGATGCGCTCTACCTGTTTGCCCGAGACTTCCTCGATAATTTTTACCGATTCGTCCGTTTCGCTGTCCGCGACAAAAATTACTTCGTAATTCGGATAATTCTGTGAAAAAAGCGCGCGTAAATTTTCGCGCAGATTTTGGTCGAGTCCGCGACACGGCGCGATTATCGAAGCAAAAGGCGCGAAATCGGATGCGGGTTTGGAAAGCTCTTGCTTAAAATATCTAAGATATTCAATGCCGCCGCGCAAAGATTTATAGCCGAGAAAAATCAAAACGGCGGCAAAAAAGTAGAACAAAAGCATCATAAATCATCATCGGCTTGCAAAAGCGGTTTGAGATATTCGACGGTGTTTTCGGTCGCTCCGCGATTTCGCCGCATTACATTAAAAGCATTATCGGCTAATGTTTGTCGCATTTCCGCGTCTATGAGCAGGTTGGAAATTGATTCGGCGAGACTTTCCGCAATTTGTTCTCCGTCGAGTTCAGGCAGCCGGACGAGCGCGTCCTGCTCTAAAAATTCCTGCGTGACAGCTTCAAAATTTGTCGTATAAAAACCCGTTACAATCGCTTTTCGGGCAGATGCCGGTTCTAAGATGTTTTGTCCGCCGCGCGGAACCAGACTTCCGCCGACAAAAACGATTTCGGCAAGCGGAAAAGCCGCGCGAAGCTCGCCGATGCTGTCGAGTAAAATTATTTCCGCCGTTTTGTCTCTGTCCGAAGGTTTTTCCGAGCGCCTTGCCCAATCGAAACCCGATTCTTTTATCAATTTTTCGACTTCCGCAAATCTTTCAGGGTGGCGCGGCGCGATTAAAAGACGCGGCAGATTTCCTTCTGAATTTTTCCAAACCTCTTTGAACGCCTGCAAAATCCACGCTTCTTCCGGCGCGTGCGTGCTTGCCGCGACTATCAGCGGCGCATCTTCTCTGAAATCAAATCTTCGGCGCAGTTGTCTGGTCAACTCGCTTTCGGCTTCGTCAAATCGCAGATCATATTTGATATTTCCCGTAACTTTTATCTTGCCGGCGCGAATTCCGAGTTGAACGATTCGCTTTGCGTCTTTGTTTCCCTGCATCAAAGCTAAATCAACGTAATGCAAAACCTGGTGCATAAATTTTCCGATACGCAGGTAACGATTAACGGATTTTTCCGACAATCTGCCGTTGACGATGGCGATTTTCGCGCCGCTTCGACGCGCTTCACGCAAAAAATTAAACCACAATTCGGTTTCTATCAGCAAAACAACCGCCGGTTTGATTTGCCGCAAAGCGCGGCGCACGGTAAATTTCCAATCGAGCGGAAAATAAAAAACGAGTTCCGCGTCTCCGGCAAAAATTTCCCGAGCGAGTTTTTGACCTGTATCGGTCGTTGTGGAAACGACGAGGCGATATTCGGGAAATTTTTCGAGAATCTTTTTGACGAGCGGACGAGCGGCTTGCGCTTCGCCGACCGAAACGCAGTGAAGCCACAAAACGGGTTTCTCGCTTTGTTCAAAATCGGGCAAATTTCCGAGTCTCTGCCCGATGCCAGCCGCGTATTTTCCTTTGCGCAGCCAGTCAAACAGAAAGCGCGGCAAAAGAAGCAGGTAGCCGATTGTTAAAAGAAAACTGTAGATTAAGAACATAGTTCAAAGCTCGAAATTCAAAGTTCAAGGCTATTTAAAAAACTTTGAACCTTGAACTTTGAATTTTGAACTCGTTTTATTTAACGCGCTCCATATATCTGGATTCGCTTGGATTGACGCGAATGCGTTCGCCAGATTCGATAAACGGCGGAACCTGGATTGAAATACCGTTTTCGAGTGTCGCCGGTTTGTTGGAATTTGTAACGGTCGCGCCTTTTAAGCCCGGTTCGGTATAACTTACGACAAGTTCCATCGAAACGGGAAGTTCGACGCCGATTGGCGCGCCGTCGTAAAATTCGACCTGAATTTTCAAACCCGGCATCAGCCATTGCGCCGCGTCGCCCAAATCCTCTTCTAACAAAGCGACTTGTTCGTAAGTTTCCGTGTTCATAAAATGATGATGCGAGCCGTCCGAATAGAGATATTCCATATCGTGCTGTTCGAGCGCTGCTCTGGTGAGCGTGTCGTTCGAGCGAAAACGATGCTCGAACGAACTTCCGGTTTTCAAATTTCTGAGCCGCGCCTGCACCATCGCGCGAAGGTTGCCGGGCGTGTGATGGCGAAATTCCATCACCTTGCACGGCGCGCCTTCAAAAACTATTACCATTCCTTTACGCATATCGTTTGCCGAGAGTGCCATAAAATTGTTTAATCTCCGTCTTGTTAAAAATATATTGATAATTGCAAAGTTTCTAGTTTAATTTTGCAGCGCGTTATTGTCTAGTCGCTGTAAAAAGCCGGCGAATTTTAATTTTATTCGCTGAATTAGCCGGAAGTTTCCAGCGATTGAATTATTCTGCTGAACAATTTATTTAGAAACAAAAAAACTCGCGGCAAATTTTCAAAATACAAATTCCAGCCTTTTTATCTGAAAAAAAGCGGGCTTTCTCCATTGTAAAATTGGGAGAAAGCCCGCGAAAAAACTTTACGAATCATAAACCGATAACCGGAAAGCATTCTAATCGAATCGGACAAAGCCGCTGCCGTCCGGCGTTTGGATTTTTCGTTCTCTAATTTTTATTACCGTAGTTTTTTGCGTCGTGAACCGAAACTACATCTTCCATCAGCGGCGTTGAATTATCATCGTCCGGCTGCGCGTAATAATTATAAGTATATCCGTAACCGTAATAGGCGTATTCAGTCGAATTTGTCTTAACTCCGTTCAAAACCACACCGTAGATTCGTGCGCCGATATTACTTAGTCGCTGTTTAAAGCGGCGCATCAGATGAATCGAACTTTTGTTAGCCATCGCTACAAGCACAACTCCGTCAACAAGGGTCGAAAGAATTGCCGCGTCGGTAAAAGAAATTGCCGGCGGCGAGTCAATAATAACGTGCTGAAAGTTGCCTTTTAAGAACTGCAGAAGATTTTTCATCTCGTTTGAGCTGAGCAGTTCAGCCGGATTCGGCGGAATCGGACCGCTCGTGATGATTTTCAACTGCGGCAAATTGGAAAAAGGTTTAAGCAGATTTTCCGTATTTCGGTCGCCCGAAAGATAATTGGTCAAACCGGTCGAGTTTTCAAGACCGAAATGGCTGTGCAGTCGCGGGCGACGCAAATCGCAGTCAATAATAACGACTTCCGCGCCGGACTGAGCCAGCGTAATCGCCGTGTTGATTGCCGTTGTGGTTTTGCCTTCGGCGGGCTGCGAAGAAGTTACCAGAATCGTCTGCGGCGGTTTTCCGGCTGAGGAAAACAGCAGAGACGTTCGCAAATGACGATACGCTTCGGCGACCGCCGAGCGATTATCTTCGAGCGCGACTAAAGCCACCGAGCCGTTTCCATTGCCGTTATTTGAAGCAAGGTTGAGTTTACGTTTTTCGTTCGCGCTTTGATATGGAATCAGAGCCAGCGTCGGCAATCCTAAATATCTGCCGACATCATCGGAAGTTTTAACCGAATCGTCTAAGTAATCGAGCAGAAAAGCCAGTCCGATGCCCGCCGTCAGCGAGAGCAGGAATGCGATAAAAATGTTTCTGGGTCGGTTCGGTCCGGTTGGCGACGAGCCTTGAGCCTTAGAAGTAACGGTCAAATTGTCCGGCTTGGTGCTGGCAACGGTCAATTCCTGTTCCTTCTGTCGCTGAGTTAAAGAGTCAAGCAATTGACGACTCGTTTCGATTTCTCTGGTCAATGTTGTCAAACGGGTTTCGTTGATTCCGGCTCGATTAGCCGAAGCAAACTCGGCGTTAAATGCGTCTTGAAGCTGCGCTTCCTGTTTCTGCGCCGAAGCGAGCTGCGCTCTCATTCCGGTTAAAACTTCTTTTGCCACATCTCCTTTAACTTTCTCTTCTTCTTTTTCCGTGAGAGTGGAATAGTCAGCCTGTGTCTGCTTGAGAATATCTTCGCGCCTTTTGATTTCCTCGTTGACTGCTATAACATCTTTATATTCTTCGGTATATTTGGCTAATAGAAGAGCTTTTTTAGCCGTTAAATCCTGAATGTCGGCAGTGAGTTTTTGAATGCGGTCATCGAGTTTCGCTTTCTGTTGAGCCAGATTCGCGCGCATACTTTGAACAGCCGGATTGTTTCCGAGAACCGACAAAATTTCGCCTTTTTCATTGGCGGCTACTGCGGCGTTGAAATCGGCTTCGATGCTTCTCCGCTTATCTTTCGCCGCCAGAAGTTGCGCGCTGATGCCTTGAAGTCTGCCTTCAGTAAAATCTTGACCTTTCGCGCCCATCAGCGGCAGATTGGCATTAGTTTGCTCAACAATAAGCTGTCGTGACTGCGCGTCAATAGTTCCTCTTAATTTATCAATTGATTCGCCTAAATCTACCAAATCTTTTTTCGCGCCTTTCGTCTCGCGCTCAATGTCCTGCTCGATAAAAACATCGGCGACAGCATTGGCGACTTTCGGTGCTAAATCCTGACGGGTGCTGGTGATTGAGATATTAACCAGATCCGTCCGCTCAACTTGTTCAACCGTCAAGCCGCCGAGAAAAATACCGGCGTATTGTTCGGCTCGCGCTTTTTCTTCGGGCGTCAGAGTCGCCTGTTCGACATTTGCCGCGTCGCTGTCGGCTTCGGTTAAAACCGGCAGCGAAGTTTCTTTATTTTGAGAATCTTTATTGCTCGAAAAAATTGAGCGAACGGTCGAGAGAAAACCTCTGTTTTGCCCGCCGAACAAATTCGGGTCGCGCTGCAAACCGAGTCGAACGACGACATCGCGCATAAGTTCGGGATTTTGCAAAAGCAGCAGTTGCGTCGCGTAGTAATTCGTATCGTTGTATAAATTGATATTAATTTCTTTTGTTGTCGGCGACGCTTTGCGCGGTTCGATAATCATCCTCGTAGATGCCAGATAATTCGTCGGCTGTTTATACATATAAAACGCGGCGACGGCGGTTGTTAAAATCGTCAAAGCGATGATTATCGGCAAGCGTTTATAAACAATATTGAAATACTCATGAATCGAGCGTTTCTGGTCAAACGATTCTTCATCGTTCATCGGCGAATAGGCTGCCGGATAATCTTGATGAATCGGCTGCAAATCGCGGGCTGTCGTCGGCAGAGACAGCAATCTATCATCCTTTTCCATACTTCCTTTTTTATTAAAACCTTATATAATTATGTTTTATAAATTGAATTTTACGCCTTTTTACTTTGTCAAAGTTTGTGAAAGCAAACTTTTTTTATACCACAGTCGCGGCAAACTTCACATCTAAAGACTTCCGTTTAAGCCGTTTGGTTTGCAGAATACTTGTAAAATATACATTTTTTCCCTGTCCAAAGCAAAGAATCAACCGGCGCGAATCTTGGACTTTTGTTTCTGTCGAGACGAAACTGATATAATTTTCTTATTATAAAAATTTTATCCGAACCTTTTATTGATTAAACAAATATGATTGGAACGTCCGAAAAAGAAACTGTTTCAGAAACGACGCGCTCAGACCGCGATTTTAATTTAGGCATTGCCGGCTTTAAGTATTCAGACCTCTTTGATGCGGAAAAGCTCAGGGAGATTGCTGAAAAGTTTTACGATTGTGTGAAAAAAGAAAATCCGGTTTTGCACGATGCTCTGGCGAAATATATCGAAAATCGCGGCACGGGCTACGAACGAAAAGTCGAATCGAAAATTCTGACCGACGCCGCGCCGTATCTTTCCGAATTTGTCGCGCGTATGTTCAATGTTGATCGAGAACGCGAAAATTTGCAGCGGGAAATAGCGGAACAAAATCCGATTTGGAAGTATAAATTTTTTGTCCAGCGCCGCGCGATAAAAAATTTCACGGCGGAAAAATCGGCTGATTTTAACGAAGCTGAATTAACGCAGGCGCTGAATGAATTCAAATTCGCCGCGTTTGACGAAACCTTAATCTACGACGAAGAATTGGCAGTCGCTTTCGTCACTGAGAAATTGATCGAAGCCGAAGAAGCCTTGACGAAAAATCTGGAAATCACGGCTGAGATTCAGAAAACCTTAAATAAAATAAGCGCGGCTTACGACAAATTAAAAGATAAAACCTTCGGTAAAGTTTATACGCGCTTTGTTCTTGAAGCCGAAGAAACCGGCGAACTTTTGCAGGTCAAAGCCGCTTTACGGCTTTTGGAAGCGTGGTCGGCGATTGCGTTTTTCAAAAAAGAAAAAAAATGGTATTCGTTCAAAACTCCGCACGCGCTCGACTATCAAAATCTCGTGCATTTGATTCATCCGACCGTGAAAATTCCCGAACTGCTGCGCGGCACGGACGAAAAACTGCGGCGGCGCGACGGTTTCAAATTAACCGACGACCGGGGAACGCAGCGCGACGCGCTTTATGAGGTTGATTATTGTCTGATTTGCCACGAGCGCGAAAAAGATTCGTGTTCGACAGGTTTGCACGAAAAAGACGGCACGCCGAAACGCAATCCTCTCGGAATCAAGCTCGAAGGCTGTCCGCTCGACGAGAAAATTTCGGAAATGCACTTGATGAAACGGCACGGCGATTCGATTGCAAGCCTCGCGCTGGTTACGATTGACAACCCGATGTGCGCCGGAACAGGTCATCGAATTTGCAACGATTGTATGAAAGGCTGCATTTTCCAAAAGCAAGAACCCGTGAACATTCCGCTTGCCGAAACTGCGACTTTAACCGACGTTTTGAATCTGCCTTACGGTTTTGAAATTTATAGTTTGCTGACGCGCTGGAATCCACTAAACGCCAAACGTCCTTATTCATTGCCTTATAACGGAAAAAACGTTTTGGTTGTCGGTTTGGGTCCGGCAGGCTACACGCTCGCGCATTATCTTTTGAATGAAGGTTTCGGAGTTATCGGCGTTGACGGTTTGAAGATTGAGCCGCTGCCGGACGAATGGACTGGCAAAAACGGAAAGGAAATTCCCGAGCCGATAAAAAATATCGGAGAAATTACAGATGATTTGGACGAGCGAATTTTATCGGGTTTCGGCGGCGTTTCCGAATACGGAATTACCGTGCGCTGGGACAAAAATTTCCTGACGATGCTGCAATCGATGTTGTCGCGTCGAAAACGTTTCCGCGCTTACAGCGGCGTTCGTTTCGGCGGAACTTTTACGATTGAAGACGCCTGGAATTTCGGCTTTAACCACATTGCGATTGCGACCGGCGCGGGTCGTCCGACAATCGTAAAAATGAAAAACAATCTGATTCGCGGCATTCGGCAGGCTTCGGATTTTTTGATGGCTTTGCAATTAACCGGCGCATTTAAAAAAGACACGCTTTCAAATTTGCAGGTTCGTCTTCCAGCAATCGTTATCGGCGGCGGTTTGACGGGAATTGACACGGCGACCGAGATTTTCGCTTATTATCCGGTGCAGGTCGAAAAAATGCTCGAAAAATTCGAGCAAATCACCGAAGAGTTCGGCGAAGAAGCGGTTTGGGCGAAATTCGACGAAGAAGAGAAGAAGGTTTTCGGTGAATTTCTCGTTCACGGCAAAGCGGTTCGAGAGCAGAGAGAACGCGCCGAAGAAGCGGGCGAAGCGCCGAATTTTGTGCCGCTCGTGCAAAGTTGGGGGGGAGTTTCGCTCGTTTATCGCAAGCGTCTGCAAGATTCGCCCGCTTATCGTCTGAATCACGAAGAAGTCCAGAAAGCGCTCGAAGAAGGAATAAACTTCGTCGAATGTATGAATCCGACCGAAGCCGTGCCGGACGAATTCGGCGCGGTCAAAGCTCTGATTTTCGAGCGACTTAACTACGCTGCGGAAACAGGGAAATTTGAAAATTCCGGCGAATCGGTCGAGTTTCCGGCAAGAACTGTTTGCGTTGCTGCGGGAACTTCGCCGAACGTGATTTATGAAAAGGAAAAGCCGGGAACTTTCAAACTCGACGAATGGAAACAGTTTTTCGAGCCGTTTGAAGTCGTCAAAAACGCGGACGGAAAATATCACGCCGTCGAATCGAAACAGGGATTTTTCACGTCTTACGAATACGACGGAAAATTTATCAGTTATTACGGCGACAATCACCCGCGCTACGCCGGAAACGTCGTCAAAGCAATGGCTTCGGCGAAACACGGTTACGAAAAAGTCGTTGAAATTTTCGCCGACGAATTAGCGACGCGCGGAACTTTGCCGCAAGCCGAGCGAGACAAAATTTTTGACAATCTCGAAAAAACTCTGGACGAACAATTAAGAGCTTATGTTGTCAAAGTCGAACGCCTAACGCCGACGATTATTGATGTCGTCGTCAAAGCTCCGCTGCAAGCGAGAAAGTTTGAGCCGGGACAATTTTATCGCCTGCAAAACTTTGAAACGAGCGCGCCGATTGTCGAAGGAACGAAATTGATGATGGAAGGTCTCGCGCTCACGGGCGCGTGGGTTGACGAAGAAAAAGGTTTGCTTTCGATGATAGTTTTAGAGATGGGAACGTCGTCGCGCCTGTGTTCGCTTTTGAAAGAAGGCGAAGAAGTTTTGGTAATGGGACCGACCGGAACGCCGACGGAAATTCCCGAAAACGAAACGATTTTGCTAGCGGGCGGCGGTTTGGGAAATGCGGTTTTATTTTCGATTGCAAAAGCGATGCGTGAAAATAAAAACGAGGTGATTTATTTCGCCGGCTACAAAAACGGCGCGGATTTATTCAAGCGCGAAGAAATCGAAAACGCGACCGACAAAGTTATTTGGGCGACGGATTTCGGCGACGAGATTCAACCCGAACGAGCGCAGGACGCGCATTTTCGCGGCAATATCGTGCAGGCGATGGTCGCTTACGCTGAAGGAAAACTCGGCGAGCAAAACGTCAACCTGAAAGATGTTGACCGCATTATCGCTATCGGTT
Organism: uncultured Pyrinomonadaceae bacterium; assembly: GCA_964237245.1. Lineage (GTDB taxonomy): Bacteria > Acidobacteriota > Blastocatellia > Pyrinomonadales > Pyrinomonadaceae. The sequence goes on along the minus strand of CAXSHW010000021.1, from coordinate 14,833 downwards.
CAGACCGGATGATGAACGGCGTCAAAGAAGCTCGACACACAACTTTAAAACCTTATTTGAAGGAAGAACACACGGCAATCGGCTCAATCAACTCGCCGATGCAATGTATGATGAAAGAAGTCTGCGCCCAATGTTTGCAGCGGCACGTCAATCCGCACACGGGCGAAGAATTTTTCGTCTTTTCGTGTTTCAATCAGGACCAAAATCTCGATTTCGTTGATTTCAAAAATCTGAACGATAGATTGCGGGCGAATTCGATTCAGGAAAAACTGTCGAATATGTGGTTAGATAAAATTTTCAAAGATGTCGGGTTAAAAAGTTAATAATCAAAAAGAATAATTTCAATGACGCTAGAAGAAGAATTTGAGCCGCAGACGGCGAAAATGAAAGTCCGGCAAATGTCCGAAGAAGACCGCGATTTAGGCTTCGGCGCGAAGGTCGCGCGTGAAAGTCGCCTGCGGTTTTTAAACCGCGACGGAACGTTCAACGTCAGAAAAACCGGCATCAGCGAGTATTCGACGCGCAATCTTTACCATTTTTTGCTTACGATGTCCTGGGCGCAATTTCTGGGGCTGGTTCTTCTGCTTTTTTTCTTGAGCAATGTCGCTTTCGGCTTGATTTATTCGGCTTTGGGCGCGGAATCTCTGGTTGACGTTTCCGCCGTGCCGACGGCGAACATATTTCTGCGCGGTTTTTTCTTTAGCGTGCAGACTTTTGCGACTATCGGTTACGGCACGATTCAGCCGGTCGGCATCGTTCCGAATTTGCTCGTAACAATTGAATCCTATTACAGTCTGCTGGTGAACGCGCTGATTACGGGACTCGTTTTCGCGCGCTTTTCGCGCCCGACGGCGAAAATTATTTTCAGTCGTTCGGCAGTCGTCGCGCCTTATAAAGGTAGAAACGGTTTTATGTTTCGCATCGTCAACAGCCGCAAAAATCAGTTAATCGAAGTAACGGCGCAAGTTTTATTTACGCGCTTTGTCGAAGAAGGCGGAGAAACGGTTCGCCGTTTCGATTTGCTCCGGCTCGAACGCGAAAAGGTTTCGTTTCTGCCGCTCGCCTGGACAATCGTGCATCCGATTGACGAAAAATCGCCGCTCTACAATTTGACCGAAAGCGAGTTTGAAACGTCGGACGCGGAAGTTTTAATCGTGCTGTCGGCGATGGACGAAACTTTCGCGCAGACGGTTCACGCGCGTTCATCTTATAAATTAAAGGAAATAAAATTCGGTTACAAATTTGCGAATATCTATAACGAAATTAAAAATGATGAGCCGATTTCAATTGACATCCGCAAACTGTCGAATGTCGAAAAAGTTTGACTTGAGAAGCACTGTCAGACAAATTCGCCTTCGAGCAATCATTTCATCGCGCGGCTCGAATTAAAAGAATATAAAGCAATGGTTTGATTGAAAAGTTTTTTGCCGATACGAAAAAGGCGCGACCGGCTTTTTGAAAGCTCGTCGCGCCTTTTCCATAAAAGTATATTTATTTTCAATTAAAAGAATCGAACCCGTTTGTGCGATTTCCCAGCGCCGGCTGTCTGAGAGACAATAAACGTCGAACCGTTCGCAACCGTAATTGATCCCGATCTGGCAGAACTTGAATTTGAGCCGACTAAAAATTTAACCGTTCCGCCGCCTGTTCCGTTACCCGGTTCCGTAATTATTATCCACGAATTATTACTTGTAACCGGTGTCGGACAATTCGCGCCGGAGGAGACATTTAAAACTCCTACTCCGCCGCTTTCTCCAAAATTATTATTCGGCGATGAAAGCGAAATCGCGCAACCGCTCGCATCTTGACTGACGGTAAGCGTTTGGCTTCCGGTAATCGGATTAGTAACCGTAATCGTTCCGGTTCTGGAAGCGCCGCTGTTTTGAGAGACGGTATAAACTATATTGTCGCTCGACTGTCCCGCCGCGCTGCTGATATTTATCCACGAAGAATTACTGATCGCGCTATAAGTTGTCGAACAGGTTGAATCCGAAGAATTAATTGAAAAAACTCCCGTGCCTCCCGACGAATTGAAACTTTTGCTTGTCGGATTAAGCGGAAACGTGCAATTGGTTTGTCCGGCTTGATTGACTGGAAAAGATTGCGAAAAGCTGTTTCCGTTAGTATCTTCTATTCTCAATACCAAATTTCCGGTGCGAGCGCCGCCGCTATTGGGCGAAATTGTAATCGGATTGGTATTTATATTTATCCAATCGGAACTTCCTGCGGACACGGGCGTTATGCTTACACAACCGTGAGTATAAGTTAAATTGCCGCCGCTTGCGGGAAAGTTCAAAGACGCAAAGTTGATTGAACCGGCGCAGCTATTGCTCGGCTGCGTGATGGTAAAAATCTGTCCGCCGACGGTTATTGTTCCGTATCTGGTTGTCGCTCCCGGGTTATTTGCGACGGCAAAAGCGATTGTGCCGTTTCCGCTTCCGCTGGTAGCACCCGGAAAGGTTATCCAAGAATTACTGCTCGTCGCCGTCCAAGCGCAATCAGCCCTTGTTATAATGCTTGTACTGCCCGTTTGACCGGTGGCGAAAGCGTTAAAACTGGTTGATGAAAGCGAATAAACACAGCCGTCTATCGGTAGATTTGTTTCAACTTTAAGATTCAGGCTTTCCGGTGTCGTGTTTCCTTTACTGAGAACTGTTATCCTTATTCCTTTTGTCCCGTCAAAAAAACTTTGACCGACCGCAAGCGCCGCATCATTTATAGTAGAAGTTGTCGGATTCATATCCAAAAGCTCAGTCTGTTTAAAACTCTGACTGCCTAAATCCCAACGAATCAATGCCCCGTTCATTCCCTGTCTAAATTCGACCCAATAATTTTTTGTGCCGTCCTTATTGATTTTTAATGCTCGTATTCCGCTGCCGCTTGTCGCGTCTTGAGCGTATATCGTGTAATTTGTTTTATCGGGAGTTACCGTTTCCACATCAGCGGCATCTGTCAGCCAATTTAATAAATGCTTGTAAGTGGCATTGAAGTGCGAGTTTTGAGTGATGTTGCAGGTAAAGTGATTTGCCATCATATCATAGCAATCGCCATATTCAATATCATAGCCCTGTCCGGTGGTTGTTCCGTCGGTCGTGCGCCATAAATTCGCGTGCAAAAGTCCGTAGTTGTGTCCTAATTCGTGCGCAACGTCTTCCAGACTGAATCCGCCGTTGAGCTTACTGCCTTTAGCGCCGATAGAAGACAATCCTACCCAATCAAAAGCCGATGTATAGCTGAAGGCGACAATATCAAAATCGTAATTGTTAGTGTTATAGCCTTTTTGCAGCGCTGCCGCCCGCGCGTCAGGTATTAATTCATCGGAATTGTTCCCTTGCGTGTAATATGACAGTGGGTGCGGCATAAGTATTAAAGATGACGTTACCGTCGCCGTGATTGAAGTCTTTCCGTATGAGTTCGCCAGATAAAACGGATTCACTTCATTTGTAAACAAATTTTGCGCGCTTGTTACAGTTAGTGTTTGATTATCATAACTCACGGGATCGCCGGGTTTATCTGAAAATTCAGCGCGAATCATCAGCACCGTCTTAGGTCCTTCTGTCCAACTCGATGCAGTCGCCTCCGGCGCTTCCGTTTCTGCTCTGCCGCTCACTGCTGTTTTTTCTTTGCCTTTTGTTGCTGCTGATTCGCGCTTGGGTCCGATTTGACTCTCCCATTTTACCTCATCAGCGAAATATTCATCCATCGCCGTCCGGTCTGCAAAATACTTTGTCTCTCCTCCGACTTTCGCCGCCGCGTCGCTTCCTTTTATCGTCTGCCCGACTGCTTCATCCACCGCCATTTGCCCGTCTATCTCTATTCCCGACAACGGTATCGCCAACTTTGTCGTCATCTGCTCGCGTCTGCCATAGACATAGGCTGTGTATTTATCCTCTCCGATGACCACTTCCCGCTCGGTTCGTGAACTGCCCATTCTGACGCCTTTCTTTCCAGCCGATAACCCCGAATTTATCCCGCACACTTCATAGACCATAAAATCGCCCGTCGCGTTGATGCGCCGTTCGGATTGCTCGGCAATCGAAGAAGGCAGCAGCGCCAGGGTTTCGGCAGAAATAGCTCGCTCGATTGCCGCTTGCGGATTGGTTTGAATTAACTGTTTGAGTTGTTCGCGGCGGCGAATTGCCAGCGCTTCGCCTTCATCAATCTGCTGACTGTCAATTTGCAAACCGTTGGCGGTTTTGGCAGTGTAGGATTTTACCCATTTGTCAAATTCCCCGTAAACATCAGCATTCGCGCCGTCTTTGCTTAAAGCTGACTGAACCGATTTACTATCGTTAAAAAGAGCCGCCGGATTATTCGACAAAAAGTTAAATCCGGTGAATTCTTTTGAATTGCTGAATATCTGCTGGTTTTGTAAATCGGTAAAAGAAAAATTCTCGCCTTGTCGCTTCTCATTATCAGAGTCGGCAGACGACTTGATTGTCCCAAATGCCATTAAAACAGTTGAGAATAAAACAATCACAAAAACTAAGAATGATAAACCGAATTTATTGCGGAAGTTAGCAAAATACATAAAAACCTACTTCTATTTATTTTAAAATTATTGTAATACGGCTTAATTATAAACAATATAAACTGACTATTAAGCGACTAAGGACGCACCTATAAGATTTTACTTTTATAATCTACTTTCCAAATTTTGTCAAAGAATTTTTTGCCTCCGTAATTTTATGTGGTTGCGTCAACAATCTTTAGCACGGCTGCCGAAAGTCTAAAATCTCGCTCTATTGATGAAACGGCTATTCTTCAATCTATTCCGTTAATCCGACACGCGACTGAAGTTGTCGATTAGATTCCGCTTCGATTGACTGCGCGATGATGTAACGCGGACGCCCTTTGACTTCCTGGTAAATACGCGCCAGATATTCGCCGATAATTCCGAGGCTGATCATTAAAATGCTTCCGATAAATAACAGCAAAAGGATGACCGTAGTAAAACCGCTGACCGCGTTTCCAGACAGAAATACAAAAAGCGTCTGAACGCCGAGCGCAAAGGCGAAAAGCAGAAAAAGCATTCCGGCGAAAGTAATAATTTGCAAAGGTAAAGCCGAAAACGCCGTAATGCCGGTCAGCGCTAAACCTATCCGGCGCAATACCGACCAGCCTGTCTGCCCGCCGACGCGCCCGGCGACTTCAAACGGAATTTGCACGCGCCTGAAACCGAGCCACGCCGTCATTCCGCGAAAAAACACATTGCGTTCTTCCATTTGTAAATAAGCGTTGACTGCCCGGCGATTCAACAATTTGAAATCCGACGCGCCTTTGAGTTCAAAACCGGAAAGCGTATTCCAGATCAAATAAAACAATCCCGCGCTGATTTCGCTGAAAAATGTTTCTTTGCCGCGCGTAATTTTCATCGCTTCAACAATATCAACATCGGTTTCGCGCCAGGCACGCACCATCTCCGGCAGAATCGCGGGCGGATGTTGTCCGTCGCTGTCCATTACGATGACGGCATCTCCGCGCGCCATTTCCATTCCGGCGCATAAAGCTGCGTCTTTTCCAAAGTTTCGGCTCAGTCGAACCGCTCGTAATGTCGGAAATATCTTCGCTTGCTCATTTAAAACCGACCAGGTTTCGTCAGTCGAACCGTCATCAACCAGAACAAATTCAAACGAAACATCAACTTCCGCAAGCGCTTCGCGGACTGCCGCGAGAATCGCGCCGATATGATTTCCCTCACGATAGACGGGCATCACTATCGAAATGAATTCTTTTTTATTACTGCCGACATTATTCATTTAAAATTTTATTTTCATACAAGTTTTTACATACAGTCTAATTTCAAATCAAATGCTAATACAATCTGCCGACCTGTTTTATTTGCACAATAAAGAATTCGACGCGCTTGAAGATTAGAAACTGACTAAAGTAAAGTTGACAAGGAAGCACTCATATATTATTATAGTTCTAATTCAACTAGAATTATATTTGGAGAATCATAAATATGGGCAAAATTATAGGAATTGATTTGGGAACGACAAATTCAGTCGTCGCGGTTATGGAAGGCGGCGAGCCGGTTGTTATTACGAACTCGGAAGGCGGACGGACGACACCTTCGGTCGTCGCTTTCACTAAAGACGGAAATCGCCTGGTCGGACAAGTCGCTAAACGACAAGCAGTTACGAATCCTGAAAACACTTTGTATTCAATCAAAAGGTTTATGGGTCGCCGCTTTGAAGAAGTTGGCGGCGAAATCAAGCAAGTGCCGTATAAGGTAGAGAGAGCCGGAAACGGCGATGTGCGGATTGATGCCGACGGCAAGCAATACAGCCCGCCGGAAATCGCGGCAATGGTTTTGCAGAAACTAAAGCAGTCCGCCGAAGACTATCTCGGACAAAAAGTCAGTCAGGCGGTTATTACCGTTCCGGCTTATTTTAACGACGCGCAGCGGCAAGCGACTAAAGACGCTGGCAAAATCGCCGGTCTCGAAGTGATGAGAATCGTTAATGAACCGACGGCAGCCGCGCTCGCTTACGGTTTGGACAAAAAGAAAGAAGAAACGATTGCCGTGTTCGACTTCGGCGGCGGAACTTTTGATATTTCCGTACTGGAAGTCGGCGAAGGCGTCGTCGAGGTAAAATCCACCAACGGCGACACGCATCTGGGCGGCGACGACGTTGACGAAGCGTTGATTAAATGGATTATTGACGAATTCAAAAAAGATCAGGGCATTGATTTAACCAGCGATAAAATGGCTTTGCAGCGTTTGAAGGAGTCTGCGGAAAAAGCCAAAGTCGAATTATCGAGCGCGATGGAAACTGAAATCAACCTGCCGTTTATCACGGCGGATGCTTCGGGTCCGAAACATTTGGTAATGAAATTGACGCGCTCGAAGTTTGAACAGCTTGTCGAGCCGATTTTGAAAAAATTAATGCCGCCGGTCGAGCAGGCGATTAAAGATGCCGGACTCGAACCGAAAAACATTGACGAAATCGTTCTCGTCGGCGGTTCGACGCGCATCCCGAAAGTTCAGCAAATGGTCAAAGATTTCTTTGGCAAAGAGCCGAATAAATCGGTTAATCCCGATGAAGTCGTCGCCATCGGCGCGGCTGTTCAAGCGAGTGTTTTGTCGGGCGAAAAAACCGATATTTTGTTGCTCGACGTAACGCCTCTGACTTTGGGAATCGAAACTCTGGGCGGCGTGATGACGCAGATGATTACGCGCAACACGACGATTCCGACCAGAAAATCGGAAATTTTCTCGACTGCTTCGGACAATCAAACTTCAGTCGAAGTTCACGTGCTGCAAGGCGAACGACCGCTTGCGTCAGACAATAAGACGCTCGGCAAGTTTCACCTCGTCGGCATTCCGCCCGCACCGCGCGGCGTTCCGCAGGTCGAAGTAACCTTTGACATTGACGCGAACGGCATCGTCAATGTTTCGGCGAAAGATGTCGGAACGGGACGCGAGCAGAAAATCACGATTACGGCTTCGTCAGGTTTGTCGAAAGAAGAAATTGACAAGATGATGAAAGATGCCGAATCGCACGCAGGCGAGGACGAGAAGAAAAAAGCTGAAATCGAAGCTAGAAATCGCCTGGACGGTCTTGTTTATTCGGTTGAAAAAACTTTCAGCGAAAACAAAGACAAACTTGACGCGAGCGCGTCGGGCGAACTCGAAACCGCTATTTCGGAAGCGAAAACCGCTTTAGCGGGAAGCGACGCGGATGCGATGAACAGCTCGTTTGAACGTCTGCAAACCGCTTCGCACAAACTTGCGGAAGTTCTTTACAGTCAGACCGGAAGCAACGCCGGCGCGACCACCGAAGAACAAGCAAGTTCGGCGAGCGCGAGCGGCGGCGACACGACATCTTCAACTTCGAGCAATGACGATAACGTGATTGATGCTGAATATGTTGATGTTGACGAAGACAAAAAGTAAGCCGAAACGGTGGGCGATGAACAATTCTGTTCATCGCCCACCGCTCGATTAAATTTCAAACGAAATTAAACATACTAACTAAAGTAAGCCGTAAGTTTCGCTTACGGCTTCTTACTGATTGCCCGTTGAATAAAAATGGCAAAAAAAGATTATTATCAAATTCTCGGCGTAAAAAAAGACGCGAAAGCGGACGAAATTAAAAAATCGTATCGCAAACTCGCGCGTAAATATCACCCGGACGTGAATCCGAACGATAAAGGCGCCGAAGAAAAATTCAAAGAAATTCAGGAAGCCTACGACGTTTTATCCGACGAGAAAAAACGCAAAGTCTTCGACCGTTTCGGTTATTACGCCGACAATCTGGACATCAATTCGCCTTACGGCGCGGGTGCGAGCGCGACCGGCGGCGCGGGTGGTTTCGACTTTTCCGGCTTCGATTTTGAACCGGGCGGAAGCGGCGGCAGTTCATCGAGTTTTCGAGATATTTTTTCAGACCTTTTCGGCGGCGGGAGCCGAACGACAGCGCGCGAGCCTGAACCGCCGCGCGCGATGCCGAAAAAAGGCGCGGATATTGAAATGCCGCTCGCGCTCAGCTTTGAAGAATCGGTGACGGGGCTGACGACTAATATTACCGTGCACCGCAGCGAACAGTGTTCGCGCTGTCAGGGCGCGGGCGACACGGGCGGCGCAATCGTAACTTGCCCGACCTGCAAAGGAACAGGACAAGTCCAGCGAAGCGGCGGGCGTCTGCAATTCGCGCAGCCTTGTCCTGATTGCGGCGGAACGGGTCGCAGGCGTGAGCCGTGTCCGCAGTGCAACGGCAAAGGCGTTACGCCGAAAACCGAACAAGTTAAAGTTCGTATTCCGGCAGGCGTTGATACGGGGTCGCGCGTGCGGATTCCGAAAAAAGGTCAGGGCGGACGACTCGGCGCTGAACCCGGCGATTTATTTATTCTCACAAATGTCGGCAAGCACAAATTTTTTACCCGAAAAGGCGATAACATTTATGTAACCGTGCCGATAACCGTGCCGGAAGCCGCGCTCGGAGCGAAAATCGAAGTTCCGACCGTCGAAGGCAAGGCGCAGTTAAAAATTCCCGCCGGAACTGAATCGGGACAAAAGTTTCGCCTTCGGGAACGCGGTTTTCCTTCGCTAAGAAATCCGAGTTTGCGCGGCGACCAATTTATCGAAGTGCAAATAGCTTTGCCGCGCGTTATCAGTGAAGAAACGAAAGAAATCCTGCGCGAATTTGAAAAGGCGAATGCGGAAAATCCGCGTCGAGCGATGGGACTTGAATAAATTATAAATTTTACATTACGAATTATGAATTGAAAACCGAATCGTAATTTGAAATTCGTAATTCGTAATTGATTTTATGAAACGAAAAATAAAAACATATACAATCAGCGCGGTAGCGGAGCTTTTCGAGATTCATCCGCAAACTCTGCGGCTTTATGAACGTGAAGGATTGCTGAAGCCTTCGCGCTCGGACGGCAACACGCGGCTTTACGAAGACGCCGACATTGAGCGTCTGGAAATAATTTTGTCGCTAACCAGAGATTTAGGCGTCAACCTGGCTGGCGTGGAAATCATTCTCAATATGCGCGAGAAAATGAACCAGATGCAGCAGGAATTTGAGCGATTTTTTGAATATCTTCAAGTCCACGCCGATGAGTTTGCCAATCAAAGCAAGATTCTATCCGACTCCGAAGCGCTGATTCCTGTTTCTCGCGTCAGTGTCTTAAAATTTAGTCATCAAACAATCAAAGATGAGTAAATTCCGCGTTTTTCAACTTCAGCTCCACATCTCCTCTTTACATTTACAGCGATTTTAAGGCAAAATACTTCGTTCACATCACATAAATCATCATTTTCAGGAGAAGTATTAATGAAGAGTGTTTTTAGAAGACTTTCGTCTTTTTTTTCCGTCGTTTGTCTATCGTTCCTAATCTTTACCACCGCCGGCTTCGCTCAAGACCTTGATACGGTGTCTTTCAGCGGTAAAATAGTTGACTCAAACAATTTGCCGATTGTCGGCGCGTCAGTAACTGTTACTCGGATTGAAACCGGGAAGGAACAAACTGTCGTTACCAATGACGAAGGTCGCTATAAAATCGTTCAGCTTCCGCCGGGAACTTATAATGTCAAATCTACGGCAAACGGCTTCGGCATCAGGGAAAATACCGGTTTGATAACAATTTCCGGGCAAAACGTTCAACTCGATTTAACGCTTTTGCCTGCCGATGTCAAAGCGGAACAAACCGTTACTATCGGAGAGGAAGACACGCCGGTCGTTGATACGACGCGCACGGTCGTCGGCGGAACGGTAACGCAGCGCGAAATTGAAGAAATTCCCAATGATTCGAGAAACCCGCTCGATCTGGTTTTCACCTTGGGCGGAACAGCCGAAGAAGCGCTCTCGACCAGAGATTTAGCCGAAGACAGAAACGCCGATCCGCGCAGCACGCCGGTTGAACAGGGAAATTTTTCGCTTTCGGGCGGCGCGTCCAATTCAAACAACATAACGATTGACGGTTTTGACAACAACGACGATTTTTCGGCGCGAGACAGATTTCAGCCTTCGCTCGAATCCGTTGCCGAAGTCCAGGTTATCACCAATCAATTTTCAGCCGAATACGGACGTGCGGCGGGCAGTCGCGTCAACATCAGAACCAAAGCCGGAACAAAAAAATTTCGCGGGCGCGCGTTTATGTTTTTCCGCGATTCTAAATTAAACGCCAATACCTATTACAACAATCTGACTTTTTACAATGCCGACGGCAGCATTTTAAGAAGACCTCTGGAACGTCTGCCGTTTACCGATTACAATCCGGGTTTTACTTTGAGCGGTCCGGTAATCATTCCTCATTTTTACAACGGCAGGAAAAAAACTTTCTTCTCCGTAGCTTATGAATACGATAAATTGAAAGACACGACTCTGATTGACACTTATATTCCGGTCGTTACAAATTCGCGTTTTACTTTGCCGACGCCGACGGGAACGACTCAGTTTTGCGACAACAGTTCAGCCGCCGCTTGCACGGCTAATCCGCCGACGGCGGGATTTGTCTCCCCGTATAATGTTACGCTGGCAACGCCGAACGCCAGCAACGTCGTTACCGCAAGAGTTGACCATCAATTTTTCAGCAGTAACAACGCCACTTTCGGTTATCAATTCGGCAGAAAAAACAATCGCCGCACGAGAGGCACTTCGGTTACGCGAATCGAAGACGCGCTGCAAATCTTAAATAATGATTCCGACGCTTTTAATTTCACGGACAATCAGACATTCGGCTCTAAAATTGTGAATCAATTCCGTTTCCAATGGTCGCGCTTTACGCCGAGTTATGAAACGGACAATCCGCTCGACCCGGTTGTTTTAATCGGTTACAGAAATCCTATAACCAACTCTGTCCAGACGCTTATCGCCGGCAATTCGACTTCCAGCTCGAATTCGGGATTTTCCAGCAGCCGCCGCGAAAAAAGATTGCAGCTTCAAGATTCACTGACTTACGTTTTAGGTTCGCACACCTTGAGAGCCGGTTTTGATATTCAAAATATCAACTCCGAATCAATTTCTCTGGGCGATGCGACGGGAACTTTCAATTTCAGCAGCGTTCTGAATTATCAAAATAATACTTTGTCCCGCTACCGACAAAATTTCGGCACGGACATCATCGTTAAAAATACTTATTACGGAATTTTCGCCAACGACGAATTTAAACCGATTTCAAATCTGACGGTAAGTTACGGCTTGCGCTACGAAAAAGAGACGGCGATTGACGACAACAATAATCTAGGTCCGCGTCTCGGAATCGCTTACGACCCGTTCAAAAAAGGAAAAGACGTAATTCGCCTCGGCGCGGGCTGGTTTTACAACCGCGTTCTGCTCCGCACGGTCGGCGATTTTATCCAGAACAGTTCCGGCGATTTATTCCAGTTTGATACAAATAATATCGGAACGTCTGGAACTGACGCGAGAAGAATTGCCGTTTTAGGTCAAATCGCGCAGCAATTTCCCAACGGATTCTCATCCGCAACGGATTTAAGGAATGCGGTTGCAACGGCAAATTGCGGCACGCCGACAACTCCGGTAGCGTGTTCGACAAATTTGGGATTTTTAACCAATACGGGCAATACGAGCAATCCTCTGCGAACAGTTGACCCGAATCTTAGAATTCCCGAAAGCTATCAGTTCAATGTCGGTTACGAACGCGAACTTTCCAAAGGTTTTGTTTTTCAGGCAAATTACACAATCAATAAAAGCACGCATTTGTGGCGCGAATTCAATCCGAACGCGCCGGTCGTTCCCGCCGGTTACAGCGATTTTACGGCTTATCTGCTTGCCAATCCGTTTGTGTTCACAAATGCCGGCGCGACTACGCCGACGACCAGAACTTATAGATTCTATCTCGGCGCGGCAAACGATTCGAGCGGCGTCGCTTCGACCCAAGGCGGAACGACGGCTTGCGCGACGACCGGAAATGTTACCTGTTTCGTCAACTTAAATTCAGTCAGTTCAACAACGACACTTCCGAGCATCGCCGTTGCCGGTTCTGCTACAAACGCCGTCGGAACGCCGGTCGGAATCGCTCTGGCGGCAGTCGCGCAGTTTAGACCAAACCCGAATTTGTCGGAAACGGCGCGGGTCGCTTCAATCGGAAACTCTTTTTATCAAGGGTTGATTTTGGAACTTCGCAGTCGTTTCAGAAAACTCGGTTATGGTTTCGGTTCGACTCTGCGCGCGGCTTACACTCTGTCCAGCACTGAAGACGATGGGTTAAACAATACGGCGAATGCCGAGGTAAACGGTGATTTCAGCCGCGAGTTTTCGAGGTCTTTGCAGGACAGACGACATCGTTTCGCTTTTTCGGGAACTATGGACACTCCTTCGTGGTTCGGCAGATTGAGATTTTCGCCGCTTTTGCGAATCGGAAGTCCGGCGCGTTTTAATTTGGGTTACGGCGTTGACCGCAATCTCGACGACTTAAGCACTGACCGTCCGAATTTTACAGGAAATGTCAGTGATATTGTTTACAGACAACCCGGTTCGGCTTTTCCGACCACGCTCGCATCGCAGTTTTCGCTTCCGCCGATTGGCGCGAAAAGCGGAAACCTGTCAAGAAACGCGGGAACAGGACCGAGTTTATTTGTCTTCGATTTGAGCGTTACAAGAGAATTTAAGTTTGGCGAGCGATTCCGTTTGCGCCCGACCGCCGAATTCGGCAACATTCTCAACGCGACGGTCTTTAGCTACGGTTCGGAGTTTATTGATTTCAACGCGCTCGGAGCGACTCCGACGCTGACTCAATTGACGAACTATCAGAATTTTCTGATTCCGACCAGAACTTTTCGCCAGCGCACCGTTCGGCTCGGCTTAAGATTTGATTTCTAGTTTGAGAAATCAAAAAAATAAAAGCGGGACTGTTTTCAACAAAACAGTCCCGCTTTTCAACATTTGAGATTCAAAATTTATGATGACTAAACACAGTTATTTGTGATAATTTAAAGTGTTGAACAAGTTTGTTCAAAAGATTTATGATTAGTAACAGCGCATTAGACAAACGCGAAGTCGCCACCGAAGTTTCGATTCAATCGGTTCTGCTCGACGCAGACCTTTTCGTCAAGTATCGTTCGCCGGAAAAAGCATTTTCACTGCTGCGTGACTCGATGGAACGCAGTCCGCGCTCGACCGCTCTGCGCGAAAAAATGCGGGAGATTTGCATCTCGCAGAAAAATTTGGACGAAGCCGCTAAACAATGTCTCGCGCTTGTCAGCATTTACATCGGGCGCGAGGAATTCGACCTTGCGTATGACCGGCTTCAAGAAGCGAAATTGCTCGACCCGCGCATTTCGGTCGCGCCCGGACTCGAAGCGATTCGCCGCGCGCGCCGACCGGATTTTGCCGTAACGCGCGACAAAACGCCGGTTAAAATTCGCACCGACGTAACGCTCGCGGGAAATCTTTTATATGTCAGTATTTTCGACGCCGTGCAGGTGGTTGAAAATTCACGGATGACCGGCTTGCTCATTATTAAATCCGATTTACACCTGGCGAGCGTGTCGTTTAACGAAGGAAAAATCGTGGACGCCGAAGCCAACGGACACAACGGAATCAAGGCTTTCCGCGAAATTATCGAAATTAACAGCGGTTCTTTTGAATTTTCGACTTCCGAAACGGAATTTCCCGTCGTTATCAGCATCGTCAGCAATACAAACTTTCTGCTCGACGTTTTGACTGAACTCGACAACGAAAAAGCCGAAAAACAGGGCTTGCGAAATTTAAATAACGAAGAGCTTTAACAGTTGATTTGCCTCTTTTTTAACTTTCAGAATCAAGCTGTCGCAATCGCGCCTTGACCTGTAACTTCTTCAAGTTCAGCTTCTTCGCGCTCCCATTCTTCGTTGCGAAACGCGCCTTCCCATTTGGCAACGACAACCGTCGCCAGACAATTTCCAATAACGTTTGTCGCCGTTCGTCCCATATCCATAAGCTCGTCAACGCCGAGTATTAAAATCACGCCCTCGACCGGCAAATTAAACGACGCGAGCGTTCCGAGCAAAATCACTAAGGATGCGCGCGGAACTCCGGCGACGCCTTTTGAGGTGAGCATCAGCGTCAGAAGCATCACGATTTGCTGCGTCCAGGAAAGTTCTACGCCTGCGGCTTGCGCGACGAAAATCGAGGCGAGCGCCAGATAAAGCGTCGTGCCGTCTAAATTGAAACTGTATCCGGTCGGCAAAACAAAACCGACGATGCGGCGCGGAACGCCGAGACGCACCATATTTTCCATCGCTTTCGGTAAAGCCGATTCGCTCGAAGTCGTCGCAAAAGCAATTGTTGCCGGAGTTTTCACGGCGTTGATAAAATCTCGAATCGGAACTTTGAAAAGCAGAGCGACGGGCAAAAGCACAAGCAAAGCGAAAGCG
>CAXSHW010000020.1:28404-54052 GCA_964237245.1 uncultured Pyrinomonadaceae bacterium | reverse complement strand
GTGTCTGCTTTTAACTTTGCTCGCCGTGCCGGTTTTTTATTCGCTGTTTGACGACCTGAGCGAATACGGAATTTTCCGTCATCTGAGCGGTCTGGGTTCGAGAATCTTCGGCGGATTCAAACGCAAGGTGGCGACGACGGCGACTTCGCTCGTCAGCAAACAGTAATTGATAAGACATTTATACGATATTTTTTTTCGATTGATTTTTATTAGGGTTGGTATGAACAAGCAATTATATTTAGCAATTTTGATTTTATCGCTGTCTGCGTTTTTGACGGCGAAAGCGCAGGACACGACCGCTTCGCCGACGCCGCAAGTGACTGCAACTCCAACAGTTGACGCGACGGCGACGCCGCAGAATGCGACTCCGACGGTTATTGTAAATCCGACGCCGAAGACGACGCCGGAACCTTCGACGCTGCCGAAGGTTGACGACGCGCAGGAAGTTCAGCCGGAAAATCTTCAGGGCGTGCCGAAAATCGCGCCGAATTATCAGAACGACGACACGAGTCTGCCCGATCTCGGTCGGGTCGGCGTGGATATGATGCAGCAGCGTCCGCTTGCCTTGAACGAAGCGATTAAGCTCGCGCTCGAAAATAACAAAGACATCGAAGTTTCGCGCCAAAACGTGCGGCTCGCCGAATTCGATCTGACTTCGGCGGACGGTTATTATGACCCGCGTTTTACCGGTCAGAGCTATTACGAACGCGCGACGATTCCGAATGTTTCGATTTTCAGCACTAACAAAACAACGACAACGAATTCGCTCGTCGCCAACGCCGGTTTTCAAGGATATATCCGCAAATACGGCACAATTTTTAATGTTACGGGAAATAACAACCGACTCGGAAGCAACAATCCGATTTCGATTTTGAGTCCGCAATACAATACGAGTTTGGTCGCCAGCGTGACGCAGCCGCTATTTCGCGGACGAAGATTCGACCAGCCACGCCGCGCGATTGAAATCGCTAAACGAAATTTGAGTTTGACTGACGTGCAGTTTCGCCAGCGTTCGATTGAAATTATTACGAATGTCCAACGCGCGTATTGGGATTTGACTTATAATCTGCGCAATTTGCAGGTGCAGCGCGATTCGGTCAAAGACGCCAAAGATCAGCTCGAACACAATCGCCGACTGGTTGACGAAGGTCAGCTTGCGCCGGTTGATATTATCGCCGCGCAGACGCAGGTCGCTAACTTCGAGCAGAATGTTTATACCGCGCTCGAAGATGTTAATCGCTCGGAAAACACGCTGAAAAACCTAATCGCCGAAAACAAAAACGATCCGATTTGGACGGCTTCGCTCGTGCCGACTGATTCGATTGATCTCGACGCGCCGCGCACTTCCCTGCCCGAAGCGCTTGATTTAGCTTTACAGAATCGTCCTGAAATTGACATTGCCAAAGTTCAGGGCGACATCAATCAGATTGATCTGCGCTTTTTGCGCGACCAGACGAAACCGCAAATTGATTTGATTGCGAGCTATACTACGTCGGGCATCGGCGGCAGTCAAAATCCGAATTTCACTAATCCGTTCGCCCGCGTTTCGACTTGCCAAGCCGGAGAAACCGCCGAACAATGTGCCGCGCGTCAGCTTCTCGAGCAAACCGCTCTGGCAAATCAGCAACAGACTTTTCTGAACGGCATCGGCGGCGCAACTTCTACCGTCAGCGATATTTTTCTGAATCGTTACCCGACGTTTCGCGCCGGAGTTCAGTTCAGCATTCCGCTGCACAACAAAACGGCGAAGGCGCAGTTAGGACGCGCGCTTGTGCAGCAGGATCAAATCAAAACGCAACGCGAACAAGCCGAGCAAAACATTCAAGTTGACGTGCGCAACTCTTTGCAATCGGTTCGCAGCTCGGAAGCCAGGCTTAGAACGGCGACTCTCGCCCGCGAAAACAGCGAAAAACAATACGCTTCCGAACAGCGCAAACTCGACGCCGGACAATCGAATATCTATATGGTTTTAGATCGCCAAACCGCGCTGACAACGGCGCGCAGCGTCGAACTCCGCTCGCAAACCGATTTGAACAAAGCAATTGCCGACTTGCAGCGGGCAACCGGAAATTCGCTGAAAGCCAACAATGTCGAAGCGCGGCTGAGAAAGTAAACTTTCGTAATTGATAATGGATAGTTGATAATTGATAATCAAGAAATTGTTTTCAGATTATCAATTATCCATTATCAATTATGAAAGAAATAAATGTCATCGGCGGCGGACTCGCCGGAGTCGAAGCGGCTTGGCAGGCGGCGGAATCGGGCGCGAAAGTCAAACTTTACGAAATGCGTCCCGTTCAAAAAACGCCTGCCCATCGGACAGATCAACTCGCCGAAATCGTCTGCTCAAATTCCTTAAAATCCGACGAATTCGGAAGTGCGCCGTATCTTTTGAAGGAAGAATTAAGACGCGGAAAATCGCTCGTGATGGAAGTTGCCGAACAGACAAAAGTTCCGGCAGGCGCGGCGCTCGCCGTTGATCGCGCGAAGTTTTCCGAATTGATTACGGAGCGCATCGAAAGTCATCCGAACATCAGTTTGATTCGTGAAGAAACCACAAAAATCCCGAACGACGAAATTACGATTATTGCAACCGGACCTTTAACTTCCGACGCTTTAACGTCGGAAATTATGCGTCTGACAGGCGACGACCAGCTTTATTTTTATGATGCGATTGCGCCGATTGTCGCGGCTGATTCGATTGATATGTCAATCGCTTTCAAAGCCGCGCGTTACGGCAAAGGCGGCGACGATTACATCAATTGCCCGTTCGACCGCGACCAATACGAATCTTTCTACAGCGCGCTTGTCGAAGCCAAATCCGTTCCGCTCAAACGTTTTGAAGAAACGCACTGGTTTGAATCGTGTCTGCCGATTGAAGAATTGGCAAGGCGTGGTGTTGACACTCTTCGGTTCGGATGTATGAAACCGAAAGGTTTGCCTTTGCCCTCGACCGGACGCGAGCCTTACGCGGCTGTTCAACTGCGTCAGGAAGATTTGATGGCAGATGCTTTTTCGCTTGTGGGTTTTCAAAATCATCTGCGCTACGGCGAACAGGAGAGAGTTTTGCGCTTGATTCCGGGAATGGAAAACGCCGATTTTTTGCAGTTCGGACAAATTCACCGCAACACTTTTATCAATTCGCCGAAAATTTTGCGAAATACTTTACAGACGCGCGAAACACCGAATTTATTTTTCGCCGGACAAATCACCGGCGTCGAAGGTTATATCGAATCGGTCGGAACAGGCTGGCTTGCCGGTTTGAACGCGGCGCGATTATTAAACGATGAAAATTTAATTGCCGCGCCGACTTCGAGCGCAATCGGCGCGTTGTGCCGTTATGTTTCCGGCGCTGAAACGAAGAATTTTCAGCCGGTCAATATCACATTCGGCTTGCTCGAAGAATTGCCGCTTGAGATTCGCAAAAAATATCGCAACAAACGCGAACGCCACAACATTCAAGTCGAACTCGCGCTCGAAACCTGGAACGAATGGCTCGGCGCGATTAATCACCGTTCAGCCGCAAACGTATGAAAATTTTCTTCGCTTTTCTGCAAATTCGAGAATTATTTGAAGGACATTTTAACTGGTATGGCTTTTTGCTGTTGATTTTGTTTTTGCTGATGGGATTGACAGCCGCCGGATTTGCCGGATTTGTCGGATACAAGGCGTTTCAACCGAAGTGCAAGAAAAAAGACGATGTTTGAATCCGCTCAAAAGCCGCCGGAAATTTGGCAATGTTTATCGCCGTCAATCGAAGACGGCGACGAAGTGATTGCAGGCGCCGATTGAGCGTGACGAAACTGTCGCCCCTTTTCTTAGCACGGAAATTTGCAGAAATATATCCGCGCCCGAAAAAAACGCTCGCGCCAAAATCAAAATGGGCGGTGAAAACGCCTTGATTAACGGAAAAGGCGAGGTTTGTAATTGTTGTCATTTTATGCCGAAAAACACTTTTCGTTTCCTGTAAATTGACAAGCGAATTATTGCATTTGATTTTCGAGTTAACAAGAAATTTATCGCTCAAACAAAAAAGGCAGTCAAGCGACCGCCTTTTTTGTTTGGTAAATTTTTCAAAAGAAATTTAATTTCCCAGCGCTTTCGCCGCGTTGATTCGACCGCCGCTTTCGATTTTCCCGTCTAAGGAATCGAGCTTATCAACCGATTTCAAAATTCTGTCGCGCAATTTCTCGACTGAAAGTTTCGGCTCGCTCGATAAAATCAAAGCCGCGACGCCCGCGACATACGGCGTCGCCATCGAAGTTCCAGACGCTTCGCGGTAATTTCCGCCGAGCCAGGTTGAAAGAATGTCTTTGCCGGGCGCGGCGACGTGGACGGTTTTTATACCAAAGTTTGAAAAAGAGGCTAAATTATCGTTGCGGTCTAAAGCCGCGACGCTAATAAGGTTTGGCAAGTCGTAGTTAGAAGGATAATGCGGGCGCTTATCGTTGCTCGAACCGTCATTTCCGGCTGCCGCGACAAACAAAATTCCTTCTTCGCCCGCCGCGCGAATCGTGTCTTCGAGCGCTTTTGAATTGGCTGTCGAACCCCAGCTCGCGTTGATGACTCGAACGTTCACGCCGTTTCGTTTGCGGTCAATCGCGTAGTTTATCGCTTCAATCGCGTCTTTCGTCGTGCCGAATCCGCCGCGTCCCATAAATTTGAGCGGCATAATTTGAACGCTCCAATTAATTCCCGCGATGCCTTCGTCGTTGTCGCCTTCCGCGCCTATAATTCCCGCACAGTGCGTTCCGTGTCCGTTGTCATCCATCGGGTCTGATTGATTGTCAACGGCGTTAAATCCGTGCAAATCGTTAAATGCGCCCAGTTCTTCGTCCTTGTAGGCGGGAACATTGTCCGGGCGAAGCCACATATTTGAAACTAAATCCTGGTGCGTATAGTCAACACCGCTATCTAAAACGGCAACTACCACGTCGCCGCTTCCGTGCGTTTTATTCCACGCCTTCAACGCGGCAACGTCGGCTTTCGCTTTTCCGCCGTTCTGCCCGACGTTATTCAAAGCCCACTGCTCATCAAACATCGGATCATTCGGTTGACCCGCGCCCGGTTCTGTTTCGCGGGCAAGCAAATCAGAAGCTGAAAAATTTTGAATCGGGTCGTCAAAATGTATTTCCTGAACCGGTTCGGCATAAATTACCAAATCGGTCATCTGGCTGTATTGTTTGGCGACCGTTTCTTTATCGAGTCCGTCAAGGTCATCAATCGAAGTTAAGCCTTTGACCGATTCGATTTCGTCTTCAACACGGTCGTTATTTTTCGCCGCGATTTTTTTGATGTCCGCAAGACTCACATTCGGGCGAAATTTAACGAGAACTTCCGGCGCGCTTTCGACGCTTGAACGCTTAACCGCAACCGGCTTTGTCGTTAATTTAGATTGGTCGGCTGTTGTCGTCCCTTGATGCAGCAATGCGTCCCAATGTCTAAATTGTCCGATAACCGCCGCAAAAGTAATTAAAATAACGGCGATGCCGAAATGTATCCAAAAATTGTTTCGATTCATTTTTTAAGCTCCGAAAAAGTTTTACTATTTATTTTAAGATTCGATAACGATATTCTTTCCTTTGAATCCGCACAGACGAAGTTGATATTTATCAGCGCGATATTCGTAATTTTTGCCGTCCGCGCTCAAATTAATTTTCCAGCCGCTCGAAATCATCTGCGCCGACATTTCGCCGTCGGCAGGCGCGCCGAGCGACATATCGGGAAAGTCGGTTTCGCTCGCGGAAACATTTTTTATCTCACTTTCCTTAACGCCGAGACGCTTTGCCAAATCGCTTTTTGCTCTTTCGATTGCGCTGTCTTTGCTAAAACTCATATGCTTTTTTAATTGTCGAGTGATAATTTAATTTTGCGCCTCTTTGTAAAATTAGTCAATAAAATAGACCCTCAAAAAAGTTTTCCACCTGTGGAAAACTTTCGTTTTTTTATTATACCTATTTATTTTCAACAATTTAGCCGGTAAAAACAAAAGTCGAACAAAATTTAACCTATTACTTGTCAAACAATAAAAAATATAGGTATAATAAATTTTGCTTATCAAGGGACACTGCGAAGCGTTTCGCTGAGTCGCCAACAAAATATCAAAAATCAGTATCTTAAAATAATTTAGATGCGAAAAGGCTGTCAGGTTGACAGCCTTTTTACTTGTCTGCGGCTTGCTAAAAGCCGAAAAATTTCAATCAGCGCGGGAACGATAAAAACCGCGCATGCCGCGCCCAAAATCAATCCGGTCAAAAATCTGGAAAGATGCGTGTTTTCCCAAATCTCAAAGTAACCGAGCGACCAATCAATCGCCATCGGAATCATCGCCAGAAAAAGCCAGACGCGCGGAAACGACTCGTTTTTTTCAACCGGACGCAGAAAAGGATACAACACAAAACCGACAAACAACCCGAAATAAATGCCGAAGCAGCGAGCGCAGACGGCAAAAGGCTGATTTTCTAAAAAGTAAGAGCGAGCCGGAATTTGATGACAAATAAAGCTGCAAAATTTATAAATCAAACTCGAAACGGCGGTTAAATCGTTTGCCCGCGCGACGGGCGCGAAAACTATCAGAAAAACCCAGAATGCTGCCGAAAAGACTGCCGCGCCCCAAACGAAAAACGCCTGTCGCCGCAGTTTCTCGACGGCAATTTGCGGAACGTAATTTTCGATTGCTTCCGGCATAAAAGAAGTTAGCCACGAACAAACACGAAAAGACACGAAAGAAAAAATAGATAAGACAAAATCAGAAAGTGAAAAACCAAAAAAATTGATCTCTGTTCGTGATCTTTTCGTGTTTGTTCGCGGCTAAGAAATTAAAATCGAATCACTGCGTCAGGACCGCCTTCGACGTGAACCGTGTCAACAAAACGTATGCTTTTCGGATCGGTCGTCATCACGACCGAATGCGTCCGTTTGCCCGCGCCGAAAAATCTTACGCCTCTCAGAAGCGCGCCGTCCGTAACGCCGGTCGCGGCAAAAATTATTCGTTTTCCGGGCGCTAGATCGTTCGTGCCGTAAATTTTATTCGGATCGCTGATTCCCATTGACTGCAACCTCTCCATTACTTCTTCAGGTGGCGGAACTTTCGATTTGTCAACGCCGAGCCGTTCGTGGTCATAGACGAGTTTGGCTTGAATCTCGCCGTTCAGACATTTCATCGCCGCCGCCGTAATCACGCCTTCGGGCGCGCCGCCGATACCCATCAAAGCGTGAATGTTTGTTCCCGCGACCGCCGCCGAAATTCCCGCCGAAAGATCGCCGTCGGAAATCAACCGGATTCTCGCGCCGGCTTTTCGCACGTCGTTGATTAATTTTTTGTGGCGCGAACGGTCAAGACAAATGACGGTTAAATCGTCAACATCGCGTCCTAATCGGCGAGCGATATTTTTCAAATTTTCAAAGACCGGCGCGTCAATATCAACCGCGCCGCGACACGACGGTCCGACGACGATTTTGTCCATATAAATGTCGGGCGCGTTTAATAATCCGCCGCGTTCCGCCGCCGCAAGAACGGCAATCGCATTATTCGCGCCGACGGCGCACAAATTCGTGCCTTCGAGCGGGTCAACGGCGATGTCAATTTCGGGAAAAGACTCTTTCACATCATTGCTGTAACCGCCGCCGCCGAGTTCTTCGCCGATATAGAGCATCGGCGCTTCGTCGCGCTCGCCTTCGCCGATGACGATTCTGCCGCGCATCGGAACGCTGTCCATTACTTGCCGCATTGCTTCGACCGCTACGTGGTCTGAATACTTGCGGTCGCCCTGTCCCATCGTTTTCGCCGATTCAATCGCCGCCGCTTCACAGACGCGCAGAAAATCCAAAGACAACTCTCTCTCTGCTTTTAAGTTTTTCATCAGGTTTCCTTCGAGATATTTTTTTTGATTGTGAGTGGCATTCTAACACTTGTCTAACCTGCTTTGACAAGTTATGCTTTTCGGTATCATATTTTTATTTGAGTTTTTATCACCGAAGAAGGAGAATTTTTAACAAATGACGTATATCGTAGCCGAGCCGTGCATCGAATGTAAATACACAGATTGCGCGGCGGTCTGTCCCGTCGAAGCGTTTCACGAGCTTCCCGACCGGCTTTTAATCAATCCCGACACCTGTATTGACTGCGACGCCTGCATACCGGAATGTCCGGTCGAGGCGATTTTCTCAGATATGTCAATCCCGCCGGAATACGAAGATTGGCTGGCGAAAAACGCCGAGGCTGAAAATTATCCGATTATCAGCACGAAAATTCCGGCTCTCCAAGGCGCGGGCTGCACCGGACCGCCGGAATAATAAAACTTTTTATAAAATCAGGAACGGCAAAAATTAAAATTTTTGCCGTTCCCTTTTCTTTGTCTGAAACCGAAAAAATTTCGCCAAATAAAAAACTTGCCAATCTTTTATGTTCTAAAGTAAAATAAAAACAGCTTTCATTACTGCGGAAAGCGTCTCTGAAATTTTATCGAAACTTCCTTGCGATTGAACGATTCCTTTGTTCAATCATTATCTTCAGCTTTGCAATTCAAAAGAAGCAAAATTCCTTATACAATTGTCATCTCTATTTTTCTTAATCTAAAGCGCGTCAAAATGTTAGTTAATTACGAGGAAAATTCACGATACGAAAGCGAAGTTTTCAAATCGAGCGAAAAATCGTCGCGCAAAATGCTCGTGCTTTTCGGCACGCGCCCCGAAGCTATAAAACTCGCGCTCGTCATCGGCGAATTAAAAAAACGCCGCGATTTTCAAACTGTCGTCGTTTCTTCAAGCCAGCACGCGGATTTGCTCGCGCCTTTTTTGAAAATTTTCAACCTCAAAATTGATTACGATTTGCGCGTAATGACGGCAAATCAAACGCCGAACCAGGTTTGCGCGAAAGTTTTGTCGTCGCTCGACTCGATTTTAGAGAAGGAAAAGCCTGATATAATTATTGTGCAGGGCGACACGACGACGGCTTTTGCCGGTGCGTTTGCCGCGTTTAACCGGCGAATAAAAATCGGTCACGTCGAAGCCGGACTTCGTTCGGGAAACGTTTTGAGTCCTTTTCCCGAAGAACTCAACCGTCGTCTTATTTCGCAATTAGCGACTTTTCATTTCGCGGCGACCGAACAAAACAGAAAGAATCTGCTGGCTGAAAACGTCTGCGAAAAACAAATTTTCGTAACGGGAAATACGGTTGTTGACACATTGCATTTTATACTCGAAAGCCGACAGCCGAGCGCGAAAATCCAGAATTTGCTCGAAAGCACGAACGATTTGAAGCGCATTTTGCTGACGACGCACCGGCGCGAAAGTTTCGGCGAAGCGATGTCGGAAAATCTGCGAACGCTGCGCGATTTTGTCGAAAAACAAAAAGATACCTGTTTGATTTTTCCGGTTCACCCGAATCCGAACGTGCGCGGCGTAACCGAAAAAATTCTGGCTAATCGAGAGCGCGTTTTTTTGCTTGAACCGCTCGATTACACGGATTTTATCGCATTGCAGAAAAACGCCTGGCTGATTGCGTCCGATTCGGGCGGCGTCCAGGAAGAAGCGCCGAGTTTGGGCAAACCGTTGCTTATTTTAAGAGAAAACACCGAACGCCCGGAAGCGATTAAATCGGGAATCGCCAAATTAGTCGGCGACGATCTACACGAACTTTTAGAGGAAAATTACGCGGATGAAAGCTGGATAAATTCGGTGAAGGAAATCGAAAATCCGTTCGGCGACGGCAGAGCGGCAAAACGAATTGTCGAAATTTTGGACAGAAACTTTTCGACTCGGGCGGAAAAATATTCGGTTACGAACGACACGAATTAATTGCCTTTTTAATTTGTATTATTCTTATAATTTGCGGCTAAATTTTTATGACACAATACGCGACAACAAAAAAACATCTTTTGACCGTTCTGGTCGAAGATTATTTTCACGTCGGCGCGTTTGAAAATCTGATACAGCAGCGAAATTGGTCGAATTTCGAGCCGCGTTACGAGCAGAACACTCTAAAAACTCTTGATTTGCTTGATGAATTCAAAACAAAAGCGACGTTTTTCGTGCTTGGCTGGATTGCCGAACAAAATCCTAAACTTCTTCGTGAAATCGTTTCGCGCGGACACGAAGTCGCCAGTCGCGGGTTTTATCATCGTTCTTTAAAACATTTAACACCGGAAGAAATTCGTGAAGATTTTCGCCGCGCGAATCGCGCTTTAGAAGACGCGAGCGGGCAAAAAATTATCGGTTACAGAGCGGCGGAAAAATTGTCTTACGAAAAAGATGCCTGGATTTTAGATATTTTGGCTGAGGAAAATTTCGTTTATGACGCTTCGTTTTTGCCGACGCAAAAAACCGAAAAGTCAAAACGCTTCGCTCATCAAATTCAAGCGAGCGACCGAATAATCTGGGAATTTCCTTACGCGACGCGCGACATCGGCGTCGGACTTCTGCCGATTTCCGGCGGAAATTATCTGCGGCAAATTCCGCACACTTTGATGCGCCACGCCGTCCACGATTGGCACAAGCGCTACGAAGCGCCGTTTGTGCTGTATTTTCACGTCTGGGAACTCGACCCGGAACAGCCGCGCATCTCGGCGGCGTCGAACTACAATCGCATTCGCCATTATCGCAAACTCGATAAAATGGAATGGGTTATCAAGGAGTATCTGCGAAAATACGCCTTTACGACCGGCGCGGATTTTCTCGGATTGAAAGACGAATTACAAGTTCAAAGCTCAGAGCTTAAAGTTCAAAATTCAAGCCGGGAAACGGAGATTTCAAAACTCAAAATCACAAATTCCAAGTCGGAAACCGAAAGCTCAAAACCCGAAATATCAATCGTCATTCCCTGCTACAACGAAGCGCCGACTTTGCCTTATCTGGCAAATACCTTGCGAAGTCTCGAAACGGAGCTGCGTGAGGATTACGAACCGGAATTTATTTTTGTGGACGATGCGAGCCGTGATAAAACCTTCGACAAATTACAGGAACTTTTCGGCGCGAGCCAAAACGTCCGAATTATTCGCCACGAGACAAACAAAGGCGTAGCGGCTGGAATTATGACGGGAATTCAAAATGCCGAAACCGAAATTGTCTGCTCGATGGATTGTGACTGCACTTATGACCCGCACGAACTCAAAAATATGATTCCGCTGCTCAGCGAAAGCGTTGATCTGGTTACGGCTTCGCCGTATCACCAGAGCGGCGGCGTGCGTAATGTTCCCGAATGGAGGCTTTTTTTATCGCAGGGCGCGTCGTTTTTATATTCAAAAGTTTTGCGTTCGAATATCTCGACTTACACAAGCTGCTTTCGCGTCTATCGGCGCAGTTCGGTCGTTGATTTGGATTTGCGGGAAACAGGCTTTTTGGGCGTCGCGGAAATGCTCGGAAAATTGATTTTGCGCGGCGGGCGCGTTCTCGAATATCCGGCAGTTCTGGAAGTTCGGCTGTTCGGATTTTCAAAAATGAAAACCGCGCGGACAATTTTCGGACACCTAAAACTACTCACGCATTTGTCAAAAGAGCAATTATTCGGGAAAACCAAAACTATTGAAACTTCTTTACAAGAGAATCTGAAACCACAGATGAATACCAATAAACATAAATAAAATTTATACAGATAAAGGAGATAGGCAGAGATAAGTATAAAATCGGGTTTCGTTTTAATTTCTGTTTGTCGCTTTTATTTCTATAAATCATCTTAAAAATTATGACACCAACAGCACAAACGGAAATCATTAAATTACCAAATGACCAGGACGCTTCGGGCAGAACCTTCGGCGCGGAAGAAATCGCCGCCGTAACGGACGTTCTAAACAGCGGCGTTTTAATTACAACCAAAGGCAAATACGGCAAATTGCTCGAAAAAGAATTTGCCGAAAAACTCGGCGTGAAATACGCATACGCCTGTAATTCCGGTTCGGCGGCGGTTCACGTCGCCATCGCCGCGATCAATCCGAATCCGGGCGACGAAATCGTGACGACTTCGATCACCGATATGGGCGCTCTGACGCCAATCGTTTTTCAAGGCGCGATTCCCGTTTTCGCCGACGTTGACCCGAAAACTTTAAACGTCACGGCGGAAACAATCGAACGAGTTTTAAGCGAGAAAACAAAAGCGATTATCGTCACGCATTTGTTCGGAAATCCGTGCGAGATGAAAGCGATTATGGAATTGGCTGACGCGAAAGGAATTCCGGTAATCGAAGACACGGCGCAGAGTTTTCTTGCAGTGTGCGATGGCAAATATGCCGGAACAATCGGCAAAATCGGCGCGTTTTCGTTTCAGCAGGGCAAACAAATGACGACCGGCGAAGGCGGAATCGTCGTGACAAATGACGACGATTTAGCGCGCCGTTTATATCTCTGCATCAACAAGGCTTGGGGTTACGGCGACCAAAATCCAGACCATTATTTTATCGCTCTGAATTACAGAATGACCGAATTGCAGGCGGCTTTGGCAGTCGAGCAATTAAGAAAATTAGATTTTTCGGTCGCGCAGCGTCAGAAAATGGCGAAACTTTTAGACGAAAAACTCGCCGACGTTGACGGAATCGAAAGTTACAAACCTGTCGAAGGTTCGACGATGACTTACTGGAAATACTGCTTGCGTGTTGACGACGCGAAAATCGAAGACGGCGCGGTCGGTCTTGCCAAAGCGCTGAAAACTTACGATGTCGCCAGTGCGCCGCGCTACGTCGTCAAACCGGCGTATAAATGTATGGTTTTCCGCGACCAAAATACGTTCGGCGATTCGCATTATCCATTCAATCTGGCGCGTCCCGAAGCGGTTGATTACAACGACGACAATTTTCAAGGCACAATCAAAGGCTTGCACGACGTTCTCGTTTTGCCGATTAACGAACGCTACGAAGAAAAGCACATCGAATTCTTAGCCGACTCGATCCGCGAAGCTGTCGAAGCAGTTAGAATTAAATAAGATATTGCCCACGAAATACACGAAAGGCACGAAATAAAAAACCAAAATCTTTTTTTCTTCTTTCGTATTTTTCGTGTGTTTCGTGGGCAAAATAAAACTATGAACAAATTAAAATTTGCACTTATCGGAACAGGCGGCATCGCCCAAACCTACGCGCAGGCGTTTCAGACGAGCGAATGCTGCAAGCTCGTCGCGGTTGCCGACATCAACAAAGATTCAGCGAAGGCGTTTGCCGAACCTTTCGGCGCGAAGGCGTTTGCCGATTACAAAACTCTGGCTGAAAACAGTGAAATTGACGCCGTGATAATTTCGACGCCGCCCGATTCGCATCCTGAAATTGCGATGTATTTTATGCGAAAAGGCGTCAATGTTTTATGCGAAAAGCCGCTCTGTTTGTCGGTTGCCGATGCCAGAGAAATGATTGAGACGGCTGAGAAATCAAACGTCAAATTTACGATGGCGACAAAGTTTCGCTATTGCGCGGATGTCGTCAAGGCAAAAGCCATCATCGCATCGGGCGTTTTGGGCGAGGTCGTCCAATTTGAAAACGCTTTCACGGCGAAAGTTGATATGTCAAAGCGTTGGAATTCAAACCGGAAAATCTCCGGCGGCGGCGTTCTGATGGACAACGGCACGCATTCGGTTGATATAATCCGCTATTTTTTGGGCGCGATTTCCGACGTTCTCGCGCTCGAAACTTCCGGCACGCAAGATTTGAGTGTTGACGAAAACGTCAAATTACTTGCGAAAACGTCAAATGGCGTTGCCGCGAGCGTTGATTTGACTTGGGGAATCAACAAAGAATTGCCGAATTTCATCAGCATTTACGGCACAAACGGCACTTTGCACATCGGCTGGCGCGAATCGAAATATAAATTAAATTCGTCGCCCGACTGGACGGTTTTCGGCGAAGGCTACGATAAAGTTCAGGCATTTCGCTCGAAAATCGAAAACTTCCGCAACGCGATTTTAGAAGACGAAGAGCTTTTGACCAAACCCGAAGACGCGCTTGCGTCGGTCGAAGTCATCGAAGCGGCTTACAAATCGCTGAACCAAAATCTTTGGCAGAAAGTTGTCGAAAAAACCGAAACGGCAACCCGCTAAACACAAAATTCAAACAGGCTGAACGGCGAAACAGAATTGCTGTTCAATCTCAAAATGCTTCATTTGCCCCGAAGCAAGTTTTGAAACATACTCTGCAAATCGTTCAGCCTGTTTGAATCTCTCCGATAAATACGAAGTGCCAAACAAACCCTACAAACTCGTCGGCGCGGACGGCAAATCTTACCAAAGCCGAACCAAAGGCACGTTCGGCGGACATCGGAAAGATAAAATCTACGGCACATTAGACTGCAAAGGCGCGGCGCGTTGGCTCGCCAAAGGCTTTTACGTCAAACAGCGCGTCTTTTTCGCCGACGAACAAACCGCAATAGCCGCCGGATACAGACCTTGTTTCGGATGTCTGCGCGAGAAATATAAAGAATGGAAGGCAATTAGCCGCGAACAACCACGAAAAAGGCACGAAAGAAGAAATTGAAACCACAGATTTTCACAGATGAACACAGATTGTTAAAAAATAAATCAAGAGATAAAAATCATTTTGATTTCATCTTTTCTGATCCGTGTTCATCTGTGAAAATCTGTGGTAAAACTTCTTAAAAATTTTTCGTGAAATTTCGTGGTTGTTCGTGGCAAAAAATCTTATGATAAAAATCCACCCGACAGCAATCATCGAAGAAAACGTCAAAATCGGCGCAGGCACGAGCGTTTGGGACAACGTGCATATTCGTCACGGCGCGGAGATCGGCGAAGAATGTATCGTCGGCGAAAAGACTTATATCGCTTACGACGTGAAAATCGGCAATCGGGTGAAAATCAACGCGATGGTTTACATCTGCGCCGAAGTGACCATCGAAGACGGCGTGATGATTTCGGCTTCGACGACGTTTACCAACGACCGTTTTCCGCGCGCGACTTTTCCCGATTTGAAAACTCTGCGCCCGTCCGAACCTGACGAACACACCTTAAAAACTCTCGTCCGCGAAGGCGCGACCGTCGGCGCGGGCTGCATCATCGGCAACGACCTCGAAATCGGACGCTGGGCGATGGTCGGAATGGGTTCAGTCGTTACCAAAAGCGTTCCCGATTTTCATCTGGTTTTGGGAAGTCCGGCGCGAAGCATCGGCGCAGTCTGCAAATGCGGACAGCTTTTTCATAAGTTTGACGATTCGGACAAACGAGAATTTGAATGCGTTTGCGGTTTGCGATACGAGATTGGAAATCGAAATGTGAGAGAATTATTTTTAGCCACAGATTTACACAGATAAACTCAGATTAAGAAAAGCGATGGAAGAAGATAAATCAAATTTTTTGAAATCACTTTTTGAAAATGATTCGAGAGATGAAATTAATCTGATAACTGAGAAAATAATTGGCTGTGCTTATAAAGTGGCGAATGAATTAGGCTGTGGGTTTTTAGAAAAAGTTTATGAAAATGCTTTGGTTTATGAGATCGGAAAATTGGGTTTAAAAGTCGAACAGCAAAAGCAAGTCAAAGTTTTCTACGACAAAGTTGAAGTCGGCTTTTATGAAACTGATTTGGTCGTGCAAGATACTGTTTTGGTCGAGCTGAAAGGAGTTAAGAACTTGGATGAAGCGCATAAAGCACAATGTTTGAATTATTTAAAGGCAACAAAATTGAAAATTTGTTTGCTGATAAATTTCGGTAATCCGCGCGTCGAGGTTAAGAGATTTATTTTATAATTGTTTAGCCACAGATTTACACGGATAAACACAAGATAATTTTTTGATTTTTTATCCAAATCTTTTATCTTTCTTAATATTAAGTAGAAAGACTGAATTATTTTATAGATGTTCAAATTTAATTCTGCTTGGCTTTCGACACTTGTTGAGCGACCTTGTAAAGCATTTATAAAATAATTCAGTCCTCTTACTTATCCAAATGATTTTCTTATCCGTATTTGTTTTTTATCTGAGTTTATCCGTGTAAATCTGTGGCTAAAACTTCTCCAATGAATAAAAAAATTGCCATCATCGGTAGCGGATTTCTCGGTTTGACGCTGGCTTTGCGTTTATCGGAAGCGGGAAATCGAGTTACCGTTTACGAATCCGCGCCGGAAATCGGCGGGTTGGCGAGCGCGTGGCAGATCGGCGATGTGGTTTGGGACAAACATTATCACGTTACGCTTTTGTCGGATTCGTTTACGAAAAAAGTCATCGGTGAAATCGGCTTGCAGGACGAGTTTGAATGGGTTGAAACGAAAACCGGATTTTACACCGACGGCAAACTCGTTTCGATGTCGAACACGCTGGAGTTTTTGCAGTTTCCGCCGCTCGATTTAATCTCGAAATTTCGTTTGGGCGGCACGATTTTTTACGCCTCGCGGGTGAAAGACTGGAAGGCGTTGGAGAAAATTTCGGTCGAAGACTGGCTGACAAAGTTATCAGGCAAGAAAACATTTGAAAAAATGTGGAAACCTTTGCTCAAAGCCAAACTCGGCGAAGCATACAAAGAAACTTCCGCCGCATTTATCTGGGCGACGATTCAGCGAATGTATGCGGCGCGAAATTCCGGGTTAAAAAAAGAAATGTTCGGCTATGTGCGCGGCGGTTACGCGCGGATTTTGGAGAAATTCGGCGAGCATTTACGAGATAAAGGCGTTGAAATTCGGTTAAATACGCCCGTCGAAAAAATTGAAAAATTGAACGACGGAAGACTGAATGTTTTAAATAAAGAAAACACAAGGGAAATTTACAGGGATGTCAGGATAAAAACGGATAAAAAATCAGGTTTTCTTATCCCTGTTAATCCTTTTGTCCCTGTAAATTCTTCTTCCGAAAACGCTGTAATTTCGGTTGCTGATTCATCCGAAAGTTTTGACTCGGTGATTTTGACTTGCCCGTCGAACGTCGCCGCGAAAATCTGCCCGCAATTGACTGCAAACGAAAAAGCGAAACTCACCAAAATAAAATATCAGGGTATCGTCTGCGCGTCGGTTTTGATGAAAAAATCGCTGTCGAATTTCTACGTTACGAACATCACGGATGAAACGCCGTTTACGGGAATTATCGAAATGTCCGCGCTCGTTGACAAAAAAGAATTCGGCGGCAACGCGCTCGTTTATCTGCCGAAATACGTTGCGCCAGACGACGAATTATTTGAAAAATCGGACGCTGAAATAAAGGAGATTTTTATTTCAGCGTTAGAAAAAATGTATCCGCATTTTTCGCGCGAAGATGTCGAAGCGTTTAAAGTTTCGCGCGTTCGGCAGGTTTTTCCGCTGCCGACGCTGGATTATTCGGCGAATGTTCCCGATGTGAAAACTTCGCTCGAAAATGTTTATATTTTAAATTCGGCGCAGATTACGAACGGCACTTTGAACGTCAACGAAACAATTCAATTAGCTGAAAACTTTATTAGCCGCGAACACACACGAAAGAACACGAAAAAGATTTCATAAAATTTTCGTGAAATTTCGTGGTTGTTCGCGGCTAAAAAATCTTATGAAACCGATAGCAAGTTTAAGTTTAGACCTCGACAATAAATGGTCGTATATGAAAACGCACGGCGACGCGGGTTGGGAAAGTTTTCCGACTTATTTCGATTGCGTCGTGCCGCGTTCGCTCGAATTTTTGAAAGAGCGCGATTTGAAAATCACGTATTTTATCGTCGGGCAGGACGCGGCGCGTGAGGAAAATCATAACGCTTTGTCGCAGATTGCGGGCGCGAAACACGAAATCGGCAATCATTCGTTTAATCACGAACCGTGGCTGCATCTTTATTCAAAACAGCAGCTTGTCGAAGAATTTGAAAAAACCGAAACGGCAATGGCAAACTTTACCGATCAAAAACTCGTCGGCTTTCGCGGTCCCGGTTATTCGCTGTCGCCGACGGTTTTGGAAGTTTTATCAGAACGCGGTTATGAATACGACTGCTCGACTTTGCCGACGTATATCGCGCCGCTCGCGCGGGCTTATTATTTTTTCAAATCGCCGGAAATGTCTGACGAAGAACGCGAAAAACGGAAGAAACTTTTCGGCAAATTCGCCGACGGATTTCAGAGTTTGAAGCCGTATAAATGGCAAATCGGCGAAAAGGAACTGGTTGAAATTCCGGTCACGACGTTGCCGATATTTAAAACGCCAATTCACGCGAGTTATGTGATTTATCTTTCGACGTTTTCCAAAACGCTGGCGCGAAATTATTGGAAAACCGCCGTCGAAATGTGCAAAATATCGGGAACACAGCTTTCGCTTCTGCTTCATCCGCTTGATTTTCTTTCGGGCGATGACGCGCCGGAATTGAAATTTTTTCCGGCGATGAATCTTCCGGTCGAAAAAAAATTAGAATTTTTGAGTGAGATTTTAGAAGGTTTGACCGACAAATTTGAAGTCGTCAATATGCGAGAACACGCCGATTCCGTCAAGGGAAAAGAAACGAAAATTCGGGAACTCAAAGAATTTCAAATGGAAGCGCAAACGTCTTAGAAATGGAAGATTAATTTGTCAAATTCGGTCGTCGGAGTTATTAAATTCGACCTTAAACAAACCGAATTTAAAAACTATGAAAAATGAAAAGCCGATTGCAATAATTGGAGCGGGAATCGCAGGTCTGACGGCGGCGGAATACTTAAACAGCCAAAATGTGCCTTTCGTGCTTTTTGAAGCGGGAAAGAAAATCGCCGGACTTGCTTCGAGCTTTAAGGATGCGGAAGGATTCAGCTATGATTTCGGCGCGCATTTTATTACCAATCGGTTGGCGGACGCAATCGGCGTCGGCGCGGAATGTTATACGGTAAAGTATTACGGTGAAACGGTTTGGCTGGACGGAAAAACTTACGATTATCCTTTCGGATTGATTAAAATTCCGCGAATGACCTGGAGCGGAATCAAAAGCAAATTAAAATCTTTAAGCAATGGACACAAGCCGAAATCAGCGGCGGAATGGTTTCGCAAAAGTTACGGAAACGCTCTGGCGGATGAAGTCGCCTTACCGCTGATTGAAGCCTGGTCGGGAGCGGACGCGGAAAATTTATCAGCCGCCGTCGGGATGAGTTTGCCGGGAAGCATCGGAAAAACCTTATATTTAAAGGCGGCGAGCAAATTGACCGGACGCGCCGTCGCCTGCGGCTATAATCGTGAAATGCCCGAAAATGCCGGAGTTTATCACGTCTATCCGAAAAAAGGCGTTTCTACTTTGTGTGAGAAACTGGCGGAAGGTTTGGAAGATAAAATAAAACTCGAAAGTCCGGTCGAAGCGATTTTAGTTGAAGGCGGAAAAGTAAAAGCTGTTCGCGCAAAAGGTGAAACGCTGGAAGTTTCCGCCGTTATCAGCACCGCGCCCGCTCACGTTTTAAGCAAGCTCGTCGAAGGTACGGATGCTTTGCAGCCATTTTCGCAGTTTCGGTATCGCCCGATGACGTTTATCAATATGCGTTTTGAAGGTCGAAATTTACTGCCCGATACGGTTTTATGGTTTCCCGAAAAACAATTTCCGTTTTTCCGCCTGACGGAAGCTCCGATTTCGATGCCTTGGCTTGCTCCCGAAGGCAAAACTCTGATTACCGTTGACATCGGCTGCGAAAAGGGCGACGAGTTTTGGACGATGGACGACGAAACTATCAGCGAACTGTGTCTCGAAAATATGACGCAGATTATTCCCGATGTCAGAGCGCGTTACTTAGGCTCTAATGTTTTGCGGACGCCGATTGCTTATCCGGTTTTCCTCAATGAATACGAAGCGGAACGCCAGAATTTTGAGCAATCAACGAATGTTGAGAATCTTCTGAGCGTCGGGCGAAACGGCGAATTCTCGCATATTTTTATGGAAGATGTTTACTGGCGAACCCGAAAAAAAACGCGGCAATATCTGGAACAATTGTAAAAGACCGCAACGCAAAAATCTGTCAACGATTTTCCATTACAGCCGGATTAAAATCCCCTCCGATTTCAATCTTGCGAACGAGCGTTTATAAAAATCAGCGAGGTAATAAGTAATCAGAAGCGAAACTCAAAAATTTGGCGGCAAATACATTTTTTACGGTTATGCTGTTCTGACACTGGTCATTGTCGGCGCGATTGCGGCGTTGAGTTTGCGCGACGGTTTCTCCGGCGATCAGGCGCTGTTTTTGATTTATTCCAAGGCAATTAATAACGGCGCGATTTTGTATCGAGATGTTTGGGACATCAAACAACCGGCGATTTTTGTCTTTTATCTGGTTGCCGGAAAGTTGTTTGGTTTTAACGAAATCGGAATTCACCTTTTTGAAATTATTTACTGGCTCGGTCTGAGTTTGATACTGATTTTCGGTTTAAGAAATTATTTCACAAATCCGCTTTTTGCAATTTTAACGCCGCTTTTTACGATAGGCATTTATTATTCGGTTTCGGGAAGTTTGCACTTTACACAGACGGAAAGTTTGGTGTGTTTTCCGCTTTTCGTCAGTTTGTGGTTTTGCCAAAAGTTTTTAGAAAAACCGGATAAAAAAAGTCTCTTAGTTTTATCCGGACTGTTTGGCGGAATTGTCCTGACGTTCAAATTGATGTTTATCGTCATCATCTGCGCTTTTTGGGTTTGTTTATTTGTATATTGCTATTTCTTACTTTTTGAGAGAAACGCCAGACAGATTTTGGTTTCAGCCGGACTGATTTTTCTCGGTCTGCTGATCCCGATTGCGGTTGTCATATTTTATTTTGCTCGGAATAACGCGCTCGGCGATTTGTATTATACAACATTTGTTTTTCCGTATGACGCCGTAACTGCCGTAACCAGAATGGAGAATCGAAACGAGGTTTTGAAAAACGGACTCGTGTGGTTTTTCAAGTCTTATTTTCCCGTAATTTTGCTCACGTTAAGTCTTCTGTCGCTCAACATAAAATCCTTTTTCGACGGCTGGCAACACAAAGAAAAGTTTGTTTTACGGCGCGAGACTTTTTTGATTTCAGGTTTATTTATATGGATTTTTTCAGGCTTTGCCGTGATTTTAATTCAGAAATTGTCCTGGTGGGAATATCATTATTCGCTGCTGATGCTTCCTCTGGGAATTTTGGCGGTCAAGTGTGTCGAAAACCTTTTTGAAAGAATAAAAGCCAATCCGAAATTTCGCCGGAAAACTTTCGCTTATTCATTTTTGACCGGAATAATTATGCTTTTATTCGTTCCGACGGCGCAAAGGCTAGTCAACAAAATCAGTCAATCCAAACAGATTGAAACGATTAAAATCGGAGACAGACAATTTGGAGTTACGGGAGACGCCGCCGCAGATTACAAATCCATTTCCGCCGATACCGCATTTTTGACGGCGGAAAATCCGAAAGCCGCAATTTTTGTCGTTTCAAATCCGCTTTATTATTATCTTTCCGATTCGTCGCCGGTATTTGCCAGCAACGGCGCGATGTCGGATATGTTTACCGATTTTGAATGGAAAAGACTCGACCGTGAAATGTCGGAAAAACCTCCGAAATATATTTTTATAGAAACGAAGCTGCTTCAGCCGACCGTTGAAGAAGACCCGTCTTTTATAAATACTGTGAACAAGAATTACTCCATCTGCAAAACCGTTGCCAGAGGCTCATTTTATAAGTTAAACGAGTAAGCCGAAACTGCATATTCCAAATGATAAAGCTAAATAAAATTAAAAATCTAAAGGAGAATCTCTATCTTCAGTTAATCGCGCTCGTCGGCGCTGTTTTTTTATTTGTCGGCAAACCCGTTCCCTACAGCAACGAATACAGTTATTTATTGCGTTTTAGAAAAGTGTATGACCCGAATTTTCTGGCGAGCGACATTACCTTTTCCACGCCGACGAACGAATACTGGCTTTTCGATCATATCTTCGGACTGCTGACGTTTTTATTTTCGATTCAAACAATCGGATGGATCGGAAGAATCGCCTGCTGGTCAATTTTGCTGTTCGCTTTGATGAAACTCGGAAAACGCTGGGAAATTCCCGTCTGGATGATTTCAGTTTCAATTTTTTTGTGGCTCTATGTCGGACAATCCATTATCGCGGACGAATGGATGTTCGGAGGATTTGAGGCAAAGTGCGTCGCCTACATTTGCCTGATATTCGCGCTGGATCGTTTTTGCGAGGCAAAGGATATTTCGGCGGCGATTTTGCTCGGGCTGGCGTTTTCGTTTCATCCGGTCATCGGTCTCTGGGGCATTGCGGCGGCTGTTCCCGCATTTTTGATTTGCCGTCGGGATATTCGTCAAACCTTAAAAGTAGCTGTAATTTCGGGCGTGTTTTCGCTGATCGGCGCGATTCCTTTGCTGCAAATGCGAGCCGAAAGCGTTGAACCGACAATCGAAAATTTGAAATATTTTCAGCTTGTAAAATTCCCGTTTCATTTCGACCCGTTTACGTGGTCAAGAAGTGAAATTTTTCTACTCTGTCTTTTGACGGCTTTCTGCATAACAATTCACGCTCAAATTAAGACTGCCAAACCGTCCAAATTTTTGTTTACTTTCCTGACAATTTTGGGCGTTTTTTTCGCATCGGGAATCTTACTGCGAATTTTCGACCGGTTTGAATTACTGAAATATACGCCGACGAGACTTTTCGCCGTTTTCATTCCGTTGTTTTTTTTCTACTATTTAAGCGAAGCGTATCAAGAAAATCTTCTTCAAAAGCCTTTGCAAATTGCCGTGCTGCTGCCGATTATCCTTCTGTCGTTTTGGGATGGAATTCCGCTTAGAGGTTTCGAACAGGCGAAAGCGACATACCAAATCTGGAATCAGCCGCCGGATGATACTGCGGACACATTTGTCTGGCTGAAAAACAACTCTCCCAAAAATGCCGTGGTAATCGCACCGCCCTGGCGTTCCGATTTTTGGTATCTGTCGGAACGAGCCGAAGTGGTGAACAACGGCAAACCGATAATAGCGGACATTGGCGAATGGCAAACTCGTTTGGACAACCTTGTCGGAAAAGCCGAACCTGAAAACGGAATTCGGGAAAAGAAGGAATTGGCAAAGTTTTATTTCCAGCTAAACAAAGAAACGATTGATTCGTTAGCAGATAAATATAAGGCGGAATATCTTATAACTGAAACCGATTATCCTTACCCGATTGTTTATTATAAAGGCAATGTTAAGGTATTTCGTTTGCCGCCGGCGCAATGATGATTAGCGGTTTTGCCCTTTAATCTTAGAGCGACTTGGAAAATTTTCTCGAAGCCGATTACACTGTTATCGAAACAAAAGATTTTTATTTGGAAAGAATTAGGCTTTTGAGGAAGAAAATAAAATGCTTGAACCGATTACGAATAATTCTGAGCCGAAGCCGGTAACCAGATGCGTCGAATGCGACCGCGAAGTTGACAATTATGTAACATTCGTCAGCCCGACCAACGAAACCGAAAACGTTTGCTGGGATTGCCAGCAGCGCGCGGACAAAGGTTTTAACACCAAGCGCGATTGGAAACGAAGCGCGAGACAAAACGACATCGAAACGGTTATCGAAAAATAGTTTATGGCAACGAGGAAAATCACCGAATATCCCGAAAAAGTTTTAGCGGAAGTCGGCAAACCCGTAGCAAGTTTCGACGAAGAACTCGAAAATTTGTGCGCCGATATGTTCGAGACAATGTATGAGGCGGAAGGAGTCGGTTTAGCGGCACAGCAAATCGGACTTGCTTTGCAGCTTTTCGTAATGGATTGCGAAGGCATCAAACTCGTCGCGGCAAATCCTGAAATCATCTCAACCGAAGGCGAACAATCCGGTTCTGAAGGCTGTCTGTCGCTCGGTAAAGTTCCGGCAGTCGTCGTTCGCGCCGAAAAAGCGACTTTGCGAGCGCAAAATTCAAAAGGCGAATGGTTTGAACAGGAAGCGACTGGCTACGCGGCGCGCTGTTTCCAACACGAAACCGACCACTGCAACGGCAAACTTTTCATTGATCATCTGCCGAAAATGCGGGGCGAAATGGTCGTTAAAAGATTTAAAAAGGACAAAAAATTGGGATAACTATTGTAAATTTTTTCTTTTGTCTTTCTTCGTCATAATAAACAGAGATGCAAGAAGGCAGAAAAATCCAAAATATTTTATCCAGATATTTTCCACAAAGGGAATAGTGAGCAGACCGAAAATTAACATTGACAGTCCTACAAATACATATCTAATATCGAGTGGAGCATTTAAATCTATATCGTCATTATCTTCAAATTCTTCCATAAATTAATTGTCTCAAACTTTTATTATAAATTTGTAGAATTTTTAGTTTGAACAGTCAAAAGCAAAACGGCGGCGCAAATTGAAATCGTCGCGCTGATTAAAAATGCCGTTTCCGCGCCGAATTGCGTCCACAGCGCGCCGAACAGCAGCGACGCGGGGAAAACCGTGATGCTGAACGCTAAATTGTAGAAACCGAATGCCGTTCCTCGTTTTTCCGGCGCGACTAAATCGGCGACGAGCGCTTTTTCGACGCCTTCGGACAAACCGAAATAAATTCCGTAAATTAGAAACAGAGTCCACGCCTGCCACGCCTGAGTTG
Source organism: uncultured Pyrinomonadaceae bacterium (assembly GCA_964237245.1). GTDB lineage: Bacteria > Acidobacteriota > Blastocatellia > Pyrinomonadales > Pyrinomonadaceae. The sequence goes on along the minus strand of CAXSHW010000020.1, from coordinate 29,631 downwards.
TGAAAGCAAATCCGGCATAGACAAGCGCGTAAACAATCCAGCCGGAAAAAATCAAAGTTTTGCGCCCGATTTTGTCGGACAAATCGCCGCCGATCAGCGAAAAAATTACTTTGCTGATGTTCAGAAACATCCACAAAAGCGGCAAAACGGCGACCGCGATTCCGGCTTGTCTGGCGCGCAAAAGCAAAAATGCGTCGGTCGAATTCGACAAAGTGAAAAGCGCGATAACAACCAGAAACCGTTTGAAATTTCCGTCAAATTCCTTGAGCGAAAGTTTGATTTTCGCGGTTTCGATTTTGACGGTTTTGTCCTTTGACTTTTCTTTGACGAAAAAAACAATGACGAACAAACCCAAAACCACCGGAATCGAAGCGTAGAGAAAAACCTGCCGATATTCCTGCGCGGTCGGGTTTTGCGGATTTCCGGCGAAATGCGAAAGCAGCAGAAAAGCGATAATCGGACCGATAACCGCGCCGAGATTGTCGGCAGCGCGATTAAAACCGAACGCCAAACCGCGCTTTTCTTCCGGCACGCTCGCCGCGATAATCGCATCGCGCGGCGCGCCGCGAATTCCCTTGCCGACTCTATCGGTTACGCGAATCGCCAGAACCTGATGCCAAGTCGTCGCAAACGCCAGAAACGGGCGCGTCAAACTTGCCAAAGCGTAACCGACAAAAACCGGAAGTTTTCGACGCTCGAATTTATCGCTGAAATAACCGGAGAAAAGTTTCAAAAGCGCGGCGACAGATTCAGCAAAACCTTCGATTAAACCAATTTCAAACGGCGACGCTCCCAAAGTTAAAGCCAGAAACGCAGGCAATAGAGGGTAAATTATTTCACTCGAAGTATCGTTTAAGAGACTGACTAAACTAAGCGCGAGAACGTTGCCGGAAAGATTTTTGTAGCGTGAGAAAAAACTTTGATTAGGTTGAGGCATTCGTTAAAAATTAGCGGTTTTTTTTAATTACGGCGGGGCGATTGTCAGAATTATTTCCATTCGTGCCGAACATCCACAGAGAGACACCGCCGACAACGGCAATCAGCAGAATCAGCGCGACAATCAGCCACGTCAAAGGCATTAAACCGATGGCGGCGATAATCGTTGAACTCGAACCAGCAACGTCCGTATCGTGCGTTTTGAAGATTTTACCGATGAGATTCGAGAAAAGATAAGCGGGCGAATGAACGATTGCGCCAATAACGGCGAACGGCGCGAGTAAAATCAAA
>CAXSHW010000020.1:19296-28394 GCA_964237245.1 uncultured Pyrinomonadaceae bacterium | reverse complement strand
CAATCGCCGCGCGAATCGCCATTTTCAAGGCTTTTTTCAGCACGAAAAAAGTGATCGCCGTGACTGCCAGCAAAAACATCACAAAAATTATCGCCGCTATTGTCATAAATTATTTCGCGCTTTCTTTTTCTGCGTAAGCCCGCTGAATTTCGTTGAAATCTTCTTCTGACATTTCCGAACTTTGCGTCGGCAGGCAAAATTCTTCGTCAGCCCACGCGCCGAAATCTATCAATTTACAGCGTTCCGAACAAAACGGGCGAAATTCGTTGCCGCTGAACTCGGTTTCTCTATTGCAGGTTGGACATTTTACGATTGGCATAATTCAAATAAAACCCGATTTTAACACAAAGCGAAAAAAAATCGAACAAGACTTTGATTCCGAAAATGTTTGATTGTTTCGCTCGATTTTGTAATTATACAAAGTTTAGCGACAGATTTGGCATCAAAGCGAACAAACCGTTCGGCGATGTCGTATTTAACGGAAAATTGACCGCAAAAGGAACAGAAAAATGGCTGATTATAAAGAAAAATTTGAAAAATGGCAGCGTGACGCGAAAGAGCGTTTTGAGGATTTCGACAAACAAATCGGATTAAAAGAAAAACTCGGCGAAAGCGCGAAAATCGTTGTCGAAACGGCGCAGAAAAGCGCGGAAACTTTAAAAGAAGGCGCGCAAAAAATCAAAATCGAAGCCGAGAAATCAGAGGTCGGGAAGCAAGCCGTTAAAGTCGCCGAAGAAACCGTTAAAACTGCGGGCGAAGCGGGAAAAAAGGCTTGGGAAGCGAGCGCGTCGGTTCGCAGCGCGGCTGAAGACGCGGGCGAAAAAGCCGCCGACGCTTTCAATAAATCCGCCGTCGGCGCGGAAAGCATTTTAAAGTCAGTCGGAAAAACCGCAAGTGAAGTTTTCGACATCGCAAGCGTCAAAGCAAGCGAAGTTTTTGAAGACGCCAGAAGCACTTTCGGCACGACGGCAAATCGCGTTTCCAACATTTTCAACTTCGGCGCAAGCTGGACGCGCACGATTGACGCGGCGATTAAAACCGTTCAGAAAACTTCCGATTGGATTGCCGAAAAACCTTTGCAAGCCGCCGCGACGGGCGCGTCAGTTGCTGTCGGCGCGGGTCTCGGCGTAGTTTTCACGGGCATCAGTTCACACTGGCTTTTCAATTCCGCGCTGCCGACTTCAGCAGTCAAAATGGCTGGCGAAAAATTTCAAAATTATCTCAGCGAACAGAACGATTTAATTGCCAAAGGCGAATTGTCGCAAGCCGAAACCGAACGCATTCAGTTTGAACGCGAAATTGCCAAATACGTCGGCGCACCACTTTTGGGTGCATTCAGTTTTGCGTCCGGCGCGGTTATGCTGACGAATGTTTTCAGTCCGAAGACGATTACCGGCGCGCCGATTGACTGGTTTTTAGGCGGAAATCCGCTGCTCGAAGGCGTCTGGTTTTTCGGCAACGGCTTGATTTGTTTCAAAACCGGCTACGAATTTTTTATGTTTTCGCTCGAAGATCACGAAGATGTGCAGCGCATTGTCAAAGAAATAAAGGGTTTGTTGCCCCAACCAAACTAAGTATAAATCAAAATTCTATGCCAATGACAACAGTTATAATTAAATGGACTGGAGGCTATTCGTATGAACAGGTATGTAACTCAGATAAAAGCAAAGGTTTTTATTTATTAACCGGCAAAATAAAATACGGAAGGCAGAATCAAATTTTATACTGTGGTATTACTGAAAAAACCTTTTGCTCTAGAATCAACGACAAACACCATATTTTACCAAATATAAGAAGTGATACTCTATTAATTTGGCTTGGCGAGATAGTTTATCCAGCCAAGTTTGAAAGAAATTTGTTAGAATTGTCAGAACATTGTTTCGTGTCTTTTTGGAAACCAGAATTAAATGATAGAAAAAAAATTCACTACCCACATAGCTCTATATGCTTTATTTCACAATGGTTCAATACAAATGAGCAGCCACTTTTACGCCGTCCCTCAATACTAAGATACTTGCCTGATGTTTTATGGTGGGATGAGGAACGTTGGAGAGCTGGAAAATTGAAGGTTTATAATGCAGAATAAGTAGGATTTTCATATTTTATGTGTGCTTGAAATATGAACGTCAAAAATCACAAAAAAGAGAAAATAGATTATGCTCGAAGATTTCAAAGCGTTTATCGCGCGCGGAAACATTCTCGATCTGGCGATTGCCGTCATTATGGGCGCGGCTTTCGGCGCGGTCGTCAAAACTTTTACCGATGGAATTATTATGCCTGTTGTCGGACTTCTGACCGGCGGCATTGATTTCAAGGACAAAGTTTTGAATTTAGGCAATATGCCGGTTTCGACTCCGGCGGAAATTACGGCGGCAGTCGCGGCGAAACAACCGTTGATAATGTATGGTCAGCTTATCAACGATGTCATCAATTTTCTAATTGTCGCAATGGTGATGTTCGCGCTGGCGCGTTATGCCGTCAGAATGTTTAATCATCTAAAAGCCGCACCGACGCCGCCGACCGGCGAAGAAGTTTTGCTGGCGGAAATCCGCGACCTTTTAAAAAGCGGCAGATAATTTTTCCTGGAAGCTGTCTGAAAACTATTTTTTCCCGCGAAACACACTAAAAATACGAAATACAGCAGGAAAACTTTAATAATTTCTTCTTTTTTCGTTTAATCCGTGTATTTCGTGGGCAGAATCTCAAATTTTTAAGCGGCTTTTTAAAATCGCCAAATCTTTTCCGGCGTGACGCAAGCGTCGAGCGCCGCGTCGAAATCTTTCGCGTCCGCGATTTTCGCGACGGGTGCGAAATAACTCAGACCGATTTTCGCGCAGTCGCGGCGGCATCGTTTCAAAAATCTGTCGTAAAAACCTTTGCCGTAACCGACGCGAAAACCGCGCTCGTCAAAGCAAATCAGCGGAACTAAAACCAAATCAATTTCGCTTGCCGCAACTGTTTCATCTCCCACAGGTTCAAGAATTTGCCAATCGTTTTCGGTAAGATTTGTTTCAGGTGAAAATTTTACGCTTTCGATTTCGTTTGTTTGAAAATCAACGCGCGGCGCGAGCGTCTGAATCTGCGGAAATTCGCGCCGGATTTTTTCCAGAATCAATCGCGTGTTGATTTCGGCAAATTTTTCAATCGGCAAAAAACAATGCAGAGTTTTGATGTCCGCGACCTCAAACCCGGCAAAAAATCGTTCGGAGATTCGCCGGCTTTTTTCCGCTCTTTCGGCAGGCGAAAGAGCTTTTCGGCGGGCAAGATAAACTCGGCGAAGATCGGTTTTATTCATCAATCTCAAAAACAATTTTCAAAGCGCAGCCGCTTCGCCATTATTTATCCGCGTTTCTTTTCCGGTCGGGTTTTGTTCGCCGCTTCGGTTTTGGTTTGAGCGGCGGTCGGTTTGAAATTTTGATCCGCTTTTGAATCTGCAATCGTTTTTGAATCCTTTAACAATTTGGAATCGTTTAATATTTTCAGCGCGGCTTTCGCGTTTTTGCTCAGTCTCTTTTTTTCTTTCACTTTTATTTTTACCTTTTTGAAATTTCAAATTTTGTATGTTCCGATTAACTTCTAACGATCCAGCCGCCGCCGACAACTTCTTCGCCGTCGTAGAAAACCGTCGCTTGTCCGGGCGTAATCGCGGCTTGCGGCTCGTCGAATACGATGCGGGCGCGATTGTCGGGCAGAGCGTAAATCGTCGCCGGTTCGGGTTCGTGACGATAACGAACGCGGACTGACGCGCGGACAGGTTCGGCGGGCGCGTCAAAAGCGACCCAATTGACGCCTTTGGCGATGAATTCCGTTGAATCGAGTTCTTCTTTTTCGCCCGCGATAATCCGGTTTCGGGCGCGTTCGATCTGCACGACATACAGAGGTTTTTCGTGCGCGATTCCAAGCCCGCGCCGCTGCCCGACCGTGTAGCGGTGAATTCCCGTGTGTTCGCCGATTTTTTCGCCTTTCGTATTGACGATTTCGCCGCCTTTCGGCAATTCGGCGGAACGATTTTCGTGCGTCAAATAACGGTCAATAAATTCCGAATATTTGCCGTCGGGAACGAAGCAGATTTCCTGCGATTCCTGTTTTTCGGCGACATAGAGATTGTTGTCTCTGGCGATGTCGCGGACTTCCGATTTCAGCATTTCGCCGAGCGGAAAAAAGGCGCGCGAAAGTTGATCCTGCGTCAATTCCCACAGAAAATAACTCTGATCTTTCCAGTGATTACGCCCGCGAAAAAGACGATAACGATTTGCCGCTTCGTCGTATTCGACACGCGCGAAATGTCCGGTCGCCACTTTGTCGCAGCCTAAACTTCGCGCCAATTTGTCCAGCGACGCGAATTTCAGACGCGAATTGCACGCGACGCACGGAATCGGCGTTTCGCCGTCCAGATAACTCTGCACGAAAGGTTCGACGACCGATTTTTCAAATTCCTGTTCTAAATTCAGCACATAAAACGGAATGCCGATGGTTTCGGCAACGCGCCGCGCGTCGTAAACGTCGTCGAGCGAACAGCACCGCGACGGCAGCGAATCGCCGTTTTCATCTACGGAAATGCCGCGCCGCTGATTCCACAACTGCATCGTGAACCCGACCAGTTCGTGTCCCTGTTTTTTGAGAAGCGCGGCTGCCGTCGAAGAATCAACGCCGCCGCTCATTGCTACCGCGATTTTCATAACTGAATTATTATAGCAAATATTGTTTTACAGACCGAAGAAATGAATGTTTTCCCGATCCGTCTTATCGTTTCGTTGCGGTTCGGTTGTATTTTATCGCGGAACTTCGACGGTTTTGAGAATGTCGGCGATTACCGCGTCGGTCGTCGCGCCGTCGAGTTCGGCTTCGGCGCGAAGGGCGAGACGATGACGCAGAACCGGAAGCGAAACGTCGCGCACGTCGTCGGGCGTCGGAAAATCGCGCCCGCGAATCGCCGCCAGTGCTTTTGAACACAGCAATAAAGCGACCGAAGCGCGCGGACTCGCGCCGTAGAGAATCGAAGGATGCGCGCGAGTTTTTCCGACAATTTCGACGATATATTTCTGCACGCCCGGCTCCATTCGCATCTGTTTGACTTCGAGCCGGCACTGCTGAATCGCCGTCGCATCCGCCAGCGGCAGAATGTCAATCTGTTCGAGTCGGCGCGAATTAAAACCGGCGTCCCAGCGCGAAACGATTTCGAGTTCGGCTTCCTGCGACGGATACTCGATCAGAATTTTCAGTAAAAATCTATCGAGTTGCGCTTCGGGCAGCGGATAAGTTCCCTCGTATTCAATCGGATTTTCCGTCGCCAGAACCGTAAACAGCGGCGACAACGGAAAGCGTTCGCCGTCAATCGTCGTCTGCCGTTCTTCCATCGCTTCGAGCAGCGCGGATTGGGTTTTCGGCGGCGTGCGGTTGATTTCGTCGGCGAGCAAAACGTCCGTAAAAATCGGACCCTGCCGCAGAGAAAATTCCGACGACTGCAAATTGAAAACATTCGTTCCGGTAATATCCGAAGGCATTAAATCCGGCGTAAACTGAATCCGCGAATAATCCGCGCCGATAATTCGCGCCAGAGTTTTAACGGTCAAAGTTTTCGCCGTGCCGGGAACGCCTTCGAGCAGCGCGTGTCCTTCGGCAAGCACGGCGACCAGAATTTGTTCGATCACTTCGTCTTGCCCGACGATTACTTTGCGAAGTTCGTTCTGAATGTGCGCGACGGTTGTTGGTGTGTAATTTAGCATTAGAAAATTTATTAACCGCAGAGGACGCAAAGGACGCCGAGATTTTCAAACTACAAATAAAAAAATTGATATTGTTTCGATTCGTCCGGTTTTCCGGTATTTAACTTTTCCTCTGTGTCCTTCGCGTTCTCTGCGGTTCAATTAAATAAAATCAAAAATCGTCTTTACCGCTAAAATCAAAACTGTTGCGAGAAAAATTCGCTTGAGCCAGACATCGTTTAATTTCGTGACTGTTTGCGCGCCGATGTAGGCGGCGACGAACATTGTAACGGCTAAAATCGCGCCTAATTTATAATCAACCAAACCTTGCCACATAAAAATCAGGCTGGCAATCAAGGACGAAAAGACGTTGATAAGTTTGGTCGCGGCAACCGATTCGGTGAAAGTCATTCCGAAAAATGCGACGTAAGACGCGGTTAATAATGTAACATAGCCGCCGCTGTAAAGTCCGCCGTAAATTCCCAGAAGAAATGTCAAAACGAAGGTGATATTTCTGGCTTTCGTCGAAATAACTTCCGCTTTCGCAACGCCGGCGTTACGTTTTATCAAAGTAAAAATCGTTACCGCGATCATCGAAATTGAAACGATTATCGGTATTGTTTTGTCGGAAATAAAATTGACCAAAACAGCGCCGATTGCCGAACCCGCGATTGTCAACAAAATCAAAGGCGAAACTTTTTTGTAATCAATCGCTTTTTGGCGAACGAAAGGCAGAGTCCCACCGATTGCCATAAACGTCAAGCCGAACATATTCGTCGCTACGGCAACTTTCGAGGGAACGCCGAATTGAAACATTGCCGGAACGGTTATCAACGAATTGCTGCCCGTAACGACGCCGACCACGCTGGTTGCGAAAAAAAGCAAGGCGAGCAAAACTAAATCCGCAGTTGATAAGTTCATCTTTTGAAAATTTGCCTTTTCGCTCGTTTCAAGCCGAGTTTTTCTTCAATCTCACGCAGATGACCGGTAATTTGCAGAACTTCCCTTTTATCGGTCGGCTCGCCGCGAATAATATCTTCGCATTTGAACATTAAATTTTCGACCTCTTGAGCGTTTAGATTAGCGCGTTCGGCAATCAATTTCGCTAATTCTTTGTATGGTGTCGTAAAATTATCAACGCCGACGAGTCTCGAAGTTCGTCGCCGGAATTCCGTATAAATGTTTTCGATTGCCAAATCAAAAGCTCGCGTTCGCCGCTGCAATTCCGCCATTGCCGAAACGTATTCGAGTTTGGCTAAACGATTCGGCTCGATTGCGGGCAGAGCGCGGGCGAAACGGCGGCTTTGCGTAAAGAAAATCAAGCCGATTAAAAAAAGAAGCTGTAGAAAAATTGCGACGACCGGCGTTCCGGCAAAATATGTCAACATCCGATTATCGCCGCTGCCGTAACCTTGATGAAATTCGTCAAAAGCGATAACGCCTTTGCGCGAAGCAACGATATTTGTCGCCAATCGCGCGTTGTCAGCCAAACCAATGCCGCCGTTTGACGCGATATACGGATCGGCGAGATAAACTATTTCGCCCGACCCGAAAGGAAAATCAACGAGCAATTTTTTTTCGTCGTTCGCTAGATAAACGACCGGCGCGTCGAGCGCGACTGTTTTAACGTCTTCAGACGATTTCCCGGAATTTACAGAATTTGGCGGATTCGCATTCGTTTTGCCTTTTCCGATTCCGTTGACCTGTTTTTTATTTTCATCTTTGCTTTCTGAAATGTCCGAGTCGGAAATATGCTCGAAATTTACCGAAGAAGCAAACCGTGAAGGCTGCACGGTATTGACTTCATCTGTAAAAACGGTCGGCTGCGTCGGTTTTACCGCCGTCGTTTTTTCCGTCATTTGATTCGGGTTGGTCGGGTCGGCGTCAAAAAAGATATTTTCTTTTGAATTGACGGTTGAGATGAGCCAATTTGCCGTCGTTTTTACCAGTTCTTCCGGCGGTTCGCGGTCAATAACGACTAATTTTCCACCGGATGAAACCCAGCGCAGAAGCTGTTCGATTTCCTTATCGGTGAATTCGCGCCGCGTTTTCCCGACGACGACAAAAGTTGCAGGTTTATTTTTCCCGTCGCCGAGAAGCGCGGACATCGGTTCTTGCCAGCGCGTCGTTTCTCTGCCGGTTTCCGCCAGCAAATCATAAAAAGCGCGTGTTCCGGTCGCGCCGAAATTAAAAGTCGAACGATTCGGATTAGCTTCCGTGTCGGGAACTTTTTCCTTCTGCGCGAACGACGCGGCATTTAATCCGACAAGCACGACTGTCAGAAAAATCAAGGCTAAAAATATGAAAAATTTTTGACGCACCTTCTTTTTTCAATTACGAATTACGAATGTTTGAAATCTTTCTTCTAATTCGTAATTTGAAATTCGTAATCTTTCCTCAATTCGTAATTCGTAATTTGAAATTCGTAATTATCTCTTCGTATCCGTTTTTAAATTCTTCCCAATCATTTATATCCGCCGACTCAAATCCATACCAGTGTCGCTCGAAATTTAAGGTTAAGCCGTTCATATTTTGGTAAATCTCGTTTCTGCCGCGCACGTCGCGCAGATAATCGCGGTTGGTTTTATTTTGCGCGAGTCCGATGATTTTTCGGTCGGCGAGTTCGCACAAAAGCGCGATGTATCCTTTGCGAATCGCCGCGCGTAAATTCCCTTCGCGGGCTAAATTTTCGGCTTCGGCGAAAAGATTTTGCGCCGTTTCTTCCGCCGAAATCCGTTCGCCCAAAATAATTCGTTCGTCTTTTTTCAGTTTAACTTTCCGGCGAAATCGTCCGGCGAGAAACGGTGCGAACCGACGAATCAAAAAAGCGATGACGCCCAAAACCAAAGCGTAAAGAATGATTTGCAAAACGAAGGAAAATGTCTGAAAACCGTTTGCGGAACTGCCTGAAAAATCCGGTCGCGGAAAAAAACTCTCCAGCCAATTTATAATTTTCCGGTAGATTTCCTGAATTTGGCGAGAAAGTTTTTGGAAAAAACTTTCGTTTCTTTCCTCCGGCTTTTGATATTCTTCGCGGCGCAAAATTTCCGTCAGCTTTTGTTTGTCTTCGTCTTTGGCGCGGCTGGAAAACGTCTGATTTTCGAGTTCTCCGATTTTTTTATCAAGCGCGTCGAGCCTTTCGCTGATTGAAGTTAAAATCAGGCGGCGTTTCGGCGAATTTTTCGCCTCAGACTCAAATTGGACTAAGTATTCCCATAACCATTGATTATTCGTCTCGACGCTTTCGTCTTTCCATTCTATTTTTTCGCTTTCCGAAACGCTCTTGCGGATTTTCGCCAAATTTGCGGATTCCGAATTTTGAGAATTTTTAATCGCCGCGTCTTCGTCCGGGTCAAGCATAGAGATGGTTAAATCTCTCGCGTAACGGACGTT
>CAXSHW010000020.1:0-19286 GCA_964237245.1 uncultured Pyrinomonadaceae bacterium | reverse complement strand
GTTTTCGTGATACTGCTCAAGCGTTTTAGCAAATGCCGAAACAGGCGAAAAGACGAAGAAACCAAAACCGATTGACAGTATCAATCGGGCAAAATTGAATTTATTGTTTTTATTGGCGTTCGTCAGCAGTTGCATCGGTAAAATGTGTTTGAGATTGTTCAATTTAACCCAAGCGGCGACATTGAAGATTCCTGCTTTCGCGCCTGATTTTTGCTTTGATTAGATATTGACTGCGACGACAAAGCGGGCTGCAAAGGATTCGCATACGTTTGCGGAACGACGGGAATCTCGCCGAAACGCCGTGCCGCCAGCAGTTCAATGTCGTAACCTTCGTGCCGCACGCGCTCGTCAACGTAAAGCAGACATAATCCGATCATCCAGATCGGCATCAGCAAAATAAAACTTGCCTGCCAGACGAATTGACTGGCAATTTGATACCAAGCCGGAATCGTGTCCGTATTGAATGAAAAAAACTCGACACCGTTGAGATAAGCATACCAACCGAGCGGAATATACAGAAGCGCGAGCGCCGAATAAGTCGCCGCCGTCGTAAAAACGAACAACGCGGCAAAGCGTTTGACGTTTCCGCTGGCGAGACTCATACTTCTGGCGATTGCCGCCGTTACGCTTTGCCCTTCGACCAACATTATCTGCGGCACGTAGGCAAACCGCGAGGCTATCAGAAAAAACAGCCAGCCCGTAGCGACGATAATCGCCAAAGCTAAAGCGAACGACACGATAAATGCTAAAAACGGAACTGAGGCGAATGCGGCGACGCACGCCGCGACTGCTATGAAAGCGACGATTAGCCCGAAGTAGAAAACAAAAACGCCTATCAGACCAATCAAAATCGAAATGATAAACGCGGCAATTAATAAACCGCCCAATCTTTTCCACACATTTTTATAAGTTTCCCGCGCCGTTATCGCTTCGCCGAACAATAAATGTCGAACAAAATTGCGCGAAGCGCCGCCCATTACAACAATCGTCGCTACGGTTTCCGCCAGCCAGATAATCAGATTGCCAATTCCCGCAAAAAGATAATAAAACACCATCTCAGACGGGTCTCGCTGCGCTCCGTCCGAGAAAATTTCGTGTCCCGCAAACGTCCAGCCGACGGAAATCAGCGTCCCGACGATAATCGGCGGCGCGGCAATCCAGACAAACGTCCAGAAATTTTTGCGGTAAAAACGCACGGCGCGGTCAACTAAATCACCCGCGCCGAGCGGCACAAGCGAAACATCTTTTTCGGTGAAGTTATTCATTTACCAAATTTATTCGCTCAAAAAAAGGCGATGCCTTAAAAAGACATCACCTTTAATCGTAACGATTATTTTCTAAAGCGGCAATGGAAAAAGCGCCGCCGCTGCTTTAGAAATTGATTCGTATCATCAAGTCAATAAGACGTCCGCCCGGATCGTTCGTCGTCGAAATGTCTTGATAAGCCGTGCCGTTGCCGAGCTGACCGAAAGTCGAACCGCCGGGAGTTATGGCTATCGTGTCAGCCGCCCAACCGCCGACGCGGAAATTCGGGTGATTCAGAGCGTCAAGGAATGTCGCTCGTAATTCGACGTTGCGTTTTTCATTAAAATTGATTTTCTTTGCCAGAGAAACATCGAATTTGAAAAAGCTCGGTCCGTATAAAATCAAATTGTTGAAACCGCACTCGCCCGCATATCTCGATTGACAATTGCTGTAGCCAGCCGGAGCGATAAATCTGCCGGTCGGCGCGCCACCGCCGCCGAACGTCGTTCCGTAGCCGGTTGTGGAAGTAATGCTCGTGTCAAAGGCTCTCTGTGTGTTCAAAATGATGTCGTCGGGCAAATAAGTTACCACATTGACTCCGTTTTGAATCGAGTTTTTGCGCACCTTGATTTCCTTCTGAAGTTCGTTTTTCGTCATTCCGACCAAAGTTACGTTGCCGAAGCTGAACGGTGAACCGCTCTGCCAGCGAATCGTCGGATAGAGACTCCAGCCGCCGACAATCGCATTTACAAAACCGTTGGCATTTGAGAAAAACGGCGCTCCTTTGCCGAACGGTAAATCATAAGTCGCGTCAAACTTGAATGCGTGGCGAATATCAAAGACCGCGACGTTTTTAGCCAAATCCAAACCGTTCGGTCGGTTTGAGAAGTTAGCGTAATTGTCCGAATTCGATTGGAAAGAATTCGACTGCGCTTTCGCAAAAACATAGCTTGCCTGAAAGCGCAATCCGGTTGAAAGTCGCCGACGCACTTCAATAACCGCCGAGTCATACCAGCTTTTCGCGCTGTTATCTACGATATAAGCACCGGCAGTAGCGGTAGTCGGATTAACATAGAAAAAGTTACTGGGAAGTCCGGCAGTCAGCGCGTTTGCCCGCCGTGTTGCCGCGTTTTCGATGTTCGAGCCGAAAGAAGTGACAACCGGATTCGCTCTGTTCAAATTTCCGGCAAGCGTTGTATTTCTGAACAGCGAATTTGAATAATTAGCCGGATTTGTCGCTCCAGCCGCATTTATTCCGCTGATGTAAGCCAGAGAAATCGGAAGCGGAGACGTTCCGGTTCCGGGTCCGAAATAAGCAAAATTATATTGGCAATTAACTGCCGTAACGCCTGTCTGACAGCGATTGGCGGCAATATTGGCATACAAATTTGCCTGGGCAATCTGATATTCTGCGGCAAATCCGTTTTCGATATTATTAAATTCGTTGATGTTGTGCTGACGGAACAAATCGTATCCGCGATTGCCTACATAACGGACTTCGACGACCGTATTTTTATCAATCTCACGCTGATAGCCAACGCTGAACGAATGAACCGAGCCGGTTTTTAAATTCGGATCAAAAGCGTTAGCGCTGGTCGCCGTCGAGAGCGTAATCGGATAAGCGGGCGTTGCCGAAAACGGCGCCGGTGTCAAATTGATATTGTTCGCATCTCTCAAATTCGTTCCGACCGTGCCGTTGCCGAGCGCGAAACTTCTCGAAGCCGGCAGATTGCCGCCCGGATTTGCTCCCAAAATGCTTCCGACGAGCGCAAATCCTTCACGAACGTATGAAATCGAATATCCGCCGCGAAAAACGCTGCGTCCGCTTCCGCCGAATACGCTGTGCATAATTCCTTTGCCGTTAAAACCCGGGCTGTAAACCAAGCCGACGCTCGGCGCGAAATTATTGTTGTCTGCCGGGTAAGCGCTTTCGCCGCTTTTGATAGCGACGACCGTCGGAACTCGTCCGGTCAAAGTTCCCGGCTTAAAGAGATTTCCGACACCGGAGACACCATAGACATCTTCAAAGCTGTTAATTCTGGCGTAATTGTCGCTCAAAATAATATAACCGCTTTGCGGCTGCCAGCGCAGACCGTAATTCAGCGTTAAATTCGGGCGAACTTTCCAACTGTCCTGAGCAAACAAACCGTATGTCTTTTGTTTGGAAAGCTGTTCCTGATTGCCGTCTAACTGGTAAGTTCCGTCAGCCGCCAGATAAGCTGTCGCGGTATAGGCGCTGACTCGTCCGATTAAAGTCGCGTAAAGGTTGCGCGCTTCGGTTTGCTGTGTGGATGTCGAACCCGGAAGAGTAGTGGAATTGAACAAAGCCGTAGCTCCCGTTTCAGTCGGGTCAATTGCAAAACTAATAGTCGGCACGATGCGATTGATGGCAGTGCTTTCCGACCTGATAATTTTGTATTCGCCGCCGAAATTGATGTTGTGCGAGCCGGACAGTAAAGTCATCGAATCGGTAAAATCATAAGTCGGCGTATTGCGGCTGCTGTAAGAGTTTCTGGAATATGGAGTCGTAATTCCCGCGACGCTAATATCGAGAAGTCTGCCGCCCGAATAAGCAAAATCGTCAGCCGATATTCCGGGACTGAACACCGAAAGACCTGTGGAAACAGCGTAACGCGCTTCGTTGATAAGTTTTTTGGTTATGCTTGAACGAACCGCGCCTTCGTATGAATTACGGTTTGAACCCTGCGCGTAAAACGGAAAACCCGGAAATCTCTCATCCTGACTATTAAGAAAATCTTTTGAAGGGTCAAATTTTTGTCTGTTTGTAACGAATTCCAGACTGGTGGTTTTCGTCAAATTAAAGTCGAAACGCAAAGCCAAAAATCTTCGCACCTGTCCGCCCGCCGGCGTAAAATTGTAATTCAGACGATTCGGGTCGCCCGTAATCGGAGTCAGTGTGCCGGTCGTGCCGAGAGATGATCGGATTCTTCCCAAAACTGCGCCGACCGTTGGGTCTGGAGTTGCCGTGCAAGCAACAGGCGCCGCCGTCGTTCCGCAGTTGCCTGCGGCTGCAATCGTATAGATATTTCTTGTCTGAACACCGGAACTTGTAACGTATGAAAAAAGTCCAGCCTGCGCGTCGGGCGTCAGAACAACGCGCGTTCGAGAGTTAGATTCAGGCTGGCGGAATTGTTCGTAGTTGACGAAGAAGAAAGCCTTGTCTTTGCCCGAATGGAAAAACGGACCGCCTTCGCCGAAATGCGGAAACGGAATCGGACCGCCGACGTGACCACCGTATTGATTCAATTGAATTTTCTGACGCAGAGCTTTGCCGTTCGCGTCACGCGCGCCGTCGCGGTTCAGAAAGAAATAATTGGCGTTTAAGGCTGTGTTGCGGTGTTGATAAAATACGCCGCCGTTATAGCTGTTAGTGCCGCGCCTGGTAACAAATTTGATTTGCACCGCGCCGTCGCCGCCGCTTTCCGCGCCGGGATTTGATGTCGAAATCGTCGCCTCTTCAATCGCGTCAACGCGCGGGCGAACATAAGTGAAAAATCCGTCGGACGAACGCAGCAGGTTATCCTGCACGTCCACACCGTCAATCGAGATGTTCAGAGCGCCTTTCGGCAGACCGTCAATTGACGAACGGCGCGGCGCGCCGACGCTGTTAGTGCCGGGCATCAGCAATACCAAATCGAGCGCGTCACGCGACGCAATCGGCGTTTCGATAATTTGTCGTCCCGTTATATTTCGGCTGATCGCCGCAGTTTCGGTTTGCAGAACCTCGCCGCCGCTGGTTACTTCGACAATTTGCTCGCTGCCGCCAATCTCCAGAGCGGCGTCAACGGTCGTCGGCAATCCGACATCTACCTTGACGTTTGTTACGATATACTTCTTAAAACCCGGCGTTACGACGGTTAGCGTATAAATACCGTTTTGAACCGCCGGAATCCGGTATGTGCCGTTTTCGCTGCTGGTTGCGGTAAATTCCTGTCCGCCGTCGCCCGCTGCGGTGATAGTCGCGTTCGGAATAACCGCTCCATTCGGGTCAACCACCGTTCCCGCGATTGAGCCTGTGGTCTGGGCTTGGGCTATTAGCTGACCAAAAGCTATAAACGCCAATATCAATAAAGTATTAGCAAATTTTCTCATTTATTTTCCTCCAAGATGTTAGATAAGATTCACGTATAGTGCTGTTTTTATGTATAAAAGCGCTGTAATTCTTGTAAAACTTTGGACAGAAAAAGCGGAAGTGTCAGTAAATGCACAAAACCTTTGTGCTTCTGTCGTTTAATTGTATTTGGTAAATGAAAGGAAGTTCAATTTTTATAATGCAATAGTTATACCGCAAATAAAAATATATTTATCGAATTTGTAACAGATTGAACTGCTTGGAGAAATTTGATTGTTCAAGGCAATAGTTGTTATTTACCGATTTTTAAAAAAGCCTTTTCAGTAAAAACTTTTGAATATAATCCAATTATTTGGATAAATCCGCGGTGATTAGAAATACGATAAGCAGACTGACGAATAATCTATTTTTTTTCCGTTAATTTTCTTATATTAATTTTCTTTAAATGTAAAAAGGCGTTGCTTCAATCGAAGCAACGCCGTTAAAAAGCAAACTGAATTGCTCAAAATCGCCCGAATTAGAATTCAAAGCGACCTGCAAATTGGAATATACGCGCATCGGCGGCGGATGTTATCTGCCCGAACGTCGTGCTGTTGATATTGGCAAACTGCGTATTGTTAAAGAAATTCACGTGATTGAACAGGTTAAAAGCCTCAGCTCTTATCTGGAATCGTAAAGTTTCCGTGAATTTTATGTTTTTTAACAAAGCCGCATTTACGTTGAAGCTACTCGGACCGTTAATAAGCGTTCGAGCCGTATTTCCCGTTTGACCGGGTACATCGTTAAAGAATACCTGTCCCGAAAATGCTGTGTTGGCATTCAAACCCGGAGCAATATATCCGCTTGAAGCAGTTCCATTCGCAGGATTGATAACCGAAGGATCTATAAAATAAATTCTTCCGTTTGCTTCAAAAACTCCAGACAAAGCGCGAATCTGATCGTTGGTCAACGAAGTGGTTACAGTTTGTCTTCCCGAACGCGCGGCGCGATTCAACGTTCCGCGAGTATCTACAAAAGTAATCGGCGCGCCTGTCGAATACTGCGCGGTTCCCGATAACTCAAAACCACCGAAAACTTTATCAATAATGCCGCCGTTATTCAAAAACGTTTTACCTTTACCGAACGGTAATTCATAAATCCCGCCAAAGTTAAAGACGTGCGTTTGGTCGAAGTCGGCGCGCTGCCTGTCGAGCGCGGTATTTTGATTTTGCAGATACGGTTCAAATAATTGTTGACTCGTGCCGATAGTATCCGTCAAGTTTTTCGAGAAAGTATAATTCGCTTGGAAATAATATCCTTGCGAAAAACGATGTCGAACTTCTAACTGCAAAGAGTTGTAATTATAGGAACCGGCGTTGGTGAAAAGCTCAATCTGACCGATATTCGGATTCGGATAGAATTTCACGAACGGCGTATTGCCTGGAGCCGCAAGCGTCGGATGATTGTTCAAATTATTCGTAACAAATAATTGAGCCAAATCAGCCACAGTTCCGTTTTGCAACTGCGATTTGAATGTCGCCAATGTCAGCGTACCTGTCAGCGACGAAAGTGGCGCACCAACAACTAAGCGTCCTGCTCCAGCCGCTGCTGCGCTGTTTGTGAAAATATTTAAAGGAACACAACCTGCCGTAACTCCGGCACAAAACGGCGTTTGGGCTGCCGTATTCGTCGGATTAGCCGCGATTGACAACGCAAGGTTTGCCTGCGCTTTCTGGAAATCGGTTAAGAAACCGTTGTTGACAATATCAATCTGATTAAGGTCAACGCCTCTCGCCAGATTTTTGCTGCGGCTGCCGACGTATCGAACTTCGACTGCCGTGTTGTGGAAGATTTCGCGTTGAAAACCGAAACTATATTGTTCGGTTTTGGGAATTTGCAATTTTGGATCTACCACATTAGCGACTCCAAAGAAACTCTGCACATTTGTATTGTTTTGCAAAAATGTGCGTGGCGGTGCGACAAACGCCGGAACGGGAATCGCGGGCAATGAATTTACGGTTGTGCTTAACGTAGTTGTTCCCGTTGGTCCGATAGCAGACCCGAATCCGCGACCGAGACCGAGATTAGTGGAAAGCGTGTTGCTCAACGAAGTAATGATTTCGTCATTTCCGTAGACGACGCTATAACCGCCGCGAATAACCGTTTTGCCTTCCAAACCGAAAAGCAATTTCCCGACGCCTTTCTCGAAACTCGGCGAATAGGCTAGACCGACGTTCGGAGCAAAGTTATTATAATCGGTTTTGTAGTATTGATACTGCTTACCGGAGTTTGTTCCGATAACATTAAAAGTTCCGTTTCCAGCCAGCAACGAAGCCGCCGGATTATCCGGGTCTGAAATGACCGGCTCAAGAGCCAAACCGTTCGCCAGCTTTAATGCCGGATATAATTCATATCTGACGCCGAGCGTTAAGGTTAGCGAACGAGTAATCGCCCATCTATCTGAAGCATAAAGCGAGTCGTTTGAATTTCGATACGGCGCGAGGTTTCTAGCAACCGAAAAACCAGATGTCGGACTTGTCGTGTTAAAACCTTCAGTCGAACCATTTACGAGACCGCCCAAAATCGCCAGCAATCCATTTGCAGTTCCTAGATCGGTGGAATTGATAATACTTCCCGTTCCGCCGACATTGGCAAAGTTGGTTGTTTGAAGAGTTGTATTATTGGCTGCGTTGAGATTGCTTGTTCCAATAATATAGTTCGGAACATTAAATACGTCGTTGAATGAATTCACCTTGTATTTCTGAATTTGACCGCCGAACTTAAAGGAATGTTTGCCCGCAACCAAATTGAAGTTGTCAGCATAAGTAAATAACTTGTTAAACCGTCCCTGATCCAAAAATACATTGTCCGGTTGGGTGATGATACCTGCTAGAGTCGTGCTGGTCGTTCCAGACGGTCCGAGGAAAAAATCAGGATACGCGCTGACGCGATGAAATGGAACGGCGCTGAAGAAGATTCCGAATCGAGCTTCATTGACCATAGAATTTGAAAGAATTCTACGATAAGTCAAGCTGAGCGATTTGTTTGCCGAAAATTGAGTTACATCTGGTTGTTCGGTGAACCCAACCACATCAACATCAGGACGAAGGACGTTTTCCTTGTTATAACTGAAAACGCCATTGACGGAATCTTTATCAGTAGCGTCAACATCAATTCTGGTCGTGTATGTGTTACGAGTTGTATCTTGACGGCGATTCAACGCAAATCCGGTCGTATTCAAAGAATCGCCGCCCGTGGTGTTGCCCGCAGTCGGTAATACGTTGAGAACTCTCTGCTGAATAATTGGGTTAATTGTTGACGGAATATTTGTCAATCCCTGCGACTGAGCAAAGGTTAAGATATTTGAAATCGTACAAATACTGTTGACAGTTCCCGAAGGGCAAGAAATTCCGCCGCTGTTAATAACGCTTCCAGCGGTGGCGCGGTTAAACTGAAACACTCCGGTTCTTGCCGTAGGAGTCAAAATAGTTCGAGTCGCGCGGGCGGAAAGAGGATCTTTGATGCCTTCATAGGCAAAGAAAAAGAATCCTTTGTTTTTTTCAAAAACAGAACCGCCTTCGCCGAAATGGGGAAGCGGAACGGGTCCGCCGATTTTTCCGCCGTATTGATTACGGTTGCGAAACGGCGGTTTTTTGGCTATATCGGGTTGACCGAGACTGGTATACGGAGTGCGGTTATTAAAGAAATTGTTCGCCGCGAAATGTGAATTACGATTGTATTCAAATAACGCGCCGTGAAAATCTTTTGTGCCGCGCGGCGTAACCAGAACGATTTGCGCGCCGCCCGAACCTAAATCCGGTTCTTGGTTGCTGGTAACAAGCGTAAATTCGCCAGTATCGTCCACCGACGGTCTGCCGGGCGCGAAATCGGTTGCATTAGAACGAATGAACTGGTCATTGATGCTGATACCGTCACGGGTAATGTTTGTCAATGAAGTTCGCAGTCCGTTGATGGATGTTCCTTGAAACGGATTGCTTGCGACACCGGGCGCCAGTCTAGCTAATTCGAGCGGATTTCTCGTAAGCAACGGAAGCGATAAAATCTGTTGCGGGCTGACCACGTTGGAAAGCTGCGCTGTAGTAGAAGTAACTACGTCCGCGTCCGCCGTAACGTTTACGGTCTCCGAAACGTTGCCGACTTCGAGCGTCGGCGTTAAGTTGTAATCGCGTCCGACGTCAATCTTGAGTTGGTTTGCGACAAAAGTTTTAAAGCCTTGCGCCGATATGGTTACTGTATAGTTTCCCGGCTCAAGTTGCGGAAAACCGAATGTGCCGTCGTTACCGGTTGTAACAGTCTGGGTTTTATCCGTTTGACTGAATTTAATTTCAACTGTCGCGTTCGGCAAAACGCTTCCGTCGGCGGTTGACACGACTCCTACGAGACGTCCCGTCGGCGTTTGGGCGTTTATCAAGCCCAGGCAGCTAAAAATAAACAAAATACTGACTATGATTTTTTTCATACTTCTCTTTCCTTATTTTGCAGAATTTAAAGATTTCTTAACTTTTAGTTATTAAGACAAAAGTCTATATAGAGTAATCGCGCTTAAAGTCAAATTTCGTGCCAAAACAAACAGGGAAATATCTCTAATAAACATAAGCGTTTTTAGAAAGCAAGAAAATAATTTTTGAAATTTTTGACCAATAAGTTGGATTATTATTCAAATAATTGGAAGCGTTTACTAACCTTAGAGGTAAAAACATGAATTAAGAGACGGCAATATATTTATAGGTCAATACAAAAAGTGTATCAAAACCCGTTTAGCAGATTCAATTGAGCTGTAAAAACGGCTCAAAATAGAGACGCGGCTAAAATCTTCCGGTGCTTACCTTGTGCGTTGCTACTCTTATTTAATAAGAGAAGTAGTTTAGGTTTTAGATACGAGGAAGAATATTGTAGCTTTTAATTTTTGAATTTAAGGTAGTCGCATTCAATCCTAAAAGACGCGCCGCGCGCGATTGGTGTCCGCCGGTCTGGTCAAGCGCGCGACGAATTAAATCGGTTTCAAAGCGGCGAATTTCATCGTAAAAATTCGTTCCGCGCGAGATGTCAATTTCTTCCGAACTTCCTTCGCTGTCCTTTATCATTTGCCGCGCAAGTTCGGGATTGCTGACTTCCGGGCGCAGACATTCAACCGTAATTTCGTCGGTCGGCGCAATCACAACGGCGCGTTCGATGATGTTTTCGAGTTCGCGCACATTGCCCGGATAATAATAGTTTTCGAGCAGCGATAAAACTTCCGGCGAGATATTTTCGTTGATTTGGCGAAAATTTTCCGCATTGTATTTGCGAATGAAATGTTGCGCGAGCGGCAGAATATCTTCGCGTCGCGTTCTGAGCGGCGGCAGTTCGATGGGAACGACCGACAGACGATAATACAAATCTTCGCGGAACATTCCGGTTTTGACGGCTTCCTTCAAATCAATATTGGTCGCGGCGATGATGCGCACGTCAACTTTGACCGGCGACGTGTCGCCGAGCGGCGTAAATTCGCGTTCCTGAATCACGCGCAACAGTCGAACCTGTGTTTCGGGACGCAGATCGCCGATTTCGTCCAGAAAAATCGAGCCGCTGTCGGCGACTTCAAACAAGCCTTTTTTGGCGTTGATCGCGCCGGTGAACGCGCCTTTGGTGTGTCCGAAAAGTTCGGATTCGAGCAGTTCCGACGGAATATTCGAGCAATTAACGGCGACAAACGGCATCTCGGCACGCGGCGAAGATTCGTGAATTGATTTGGCGAGCAGTTCCTTTCCCGTTCCCGATTCGCCGCTGATTAAAACGGTCGAACGCGCCGGAGCAACTCGTTCGACAAGCTGAAAAACGGTTTCCATTTTCTCGGAACGCCCGATAATCGCGTCGCGTTTGACCGAACGCGTCATCGCCTGACGCAGCGAAACGCGCTCTTCTTCCTTGCGCCTGGTTCTGACGCCGCGCGCGACGAGCGCGAGAATCTGTTCGTTTTGAAACGGTTTTCTGATGCATCCTTCCGCGCCTTTGTCCCAGGCGGAAATCGCCGTGTCGAACGTCGCGTAAGCCGTAATCATCAAAACGACGGCTTCGGCGTCCAATTTGATAATTTCTTCGAGCGTCGTCAAACCGCCGATTCCGGGCATCGAAACGTCCATCAGCACAACGTCGTAAGGCTTTTCTTCGTAAGCCTTGAGAGCTTCTTCGCCCGTTTTTGCCAAATCAACTTTGTAACCCGCGCCGCTCAAAATCGTCTCCAAAACGTCGCGCATTATTTCTTCGTCGTCGCAAACTAAGATCGAACCTTTTTTCGCCATAAACTACAAATATAACAGAATTCGCGCGATAAATTGAACGCGCGAAAATTGAAACCGGAAAACTCGTCCAACTTTTATGATGTCAAATGCAAATTGTTGCGATGATTATGCTTGCGTCGTTTCGGAATCTCGTTTGAAAGGTTTGTCGGAAATATCAGAAACCGGAAGCTTTTCGTTCAGAGCGGCTTCGGCGATGTTGGCGAGCCACCAAAACGCGCCGTTCGCGCCCAGATGTTCAAACATTTTCCGAAAAACCGGCGGATGAATTTTCGCTGTTTTCGCCAGAACTCGTTTGAACGACGCGAACGAAATACGGTCTTGAAACATTTCGCGGCTGATGTTTTTGTCCAAACCGCTCAACGCCGACATCACGGCGTTCATCGTTTCGTTGACCGCCGCAGATTTGCCGTTTTCCGTCGGGCGCATAAATTCCGCGAGACTCGACATTTGCGCGACGCGCGGTTCGTAAGCGTTGATTTGCGAGAGATTTTTTTTGTCGAAAAGATTTTCGCGCAAGGCTTTTTCGGTCAAATCGGTCAATCGCCGCAAATTTCTGACGTGCGAGCCGAAACCGCAAAACGTCAGCGGCGAAGAAAGTCCCGCAGCGTCGCCGATCAATAAAACTCTGTCAATTGCCGTTTTTTTGACATTGTTCCAGCCGCGATGATGGACGCTCGGAATATAGCCGAACACGGGTTTAACAATTTGCCAGCTGCCGTTTTTTTCTTTGTAATCGGGCAGTTTTTCAAAGTAATTTTCAAACAATCCGAACAAAGATTTATCGGCTTTTGACTCGACCGAATCGTAGAAAAATAAATAAGTCGTGTATTCGTCTCTGCGCCGATTTCCAGCGAAACCTTCCCAGATTAATTGGCGATTGTCGGCGGCGTCTTCGGTCGAGACGAGAATTTCGCCGACTGAAAAATCAACCGCCTTTTCGTCCGTTTTCAAATCGTTCGTGCGCCGAAAACCCGTCGCCACCGTTCCGACCGTCGGACAGACGTGCGTGATAGATTTTCCCGCGTTTATCTGGCGCGAAACCGGCGAATTCGTTCCCGTCGCGTCAACGAAAAGTTTCGCCGCGAACAGTCTGCGCCGATTTGTTTCCGCGTCTTCGCATTCGATCAAAACTTTTTCCTTGTTGACAAACGCGCGGACGAAACGCAGATTATCAACGATTTCCGAATCGGTTTTTTCGATTTTCCGACGCGCGATTTCGAGCAGTTTGTCGGCTTCAATCGCCACGTCCAGAACATTTTCCATAAACAGCGGCGGCGTTTTTATCTTTGAATTCGCGTCGTAAAATTTAACGAATCCGGTTTTGTAACGATTCGCCACCGACGTTTCGATTTCCTCCGTCGTAAAAAGTCCGGCTTCGACAAATTCGCGCAATTCGCCGTCGGAAATATTCCAATCGCGGTGCGTTTTCCCGACCGTGTGCGCGTCGAAAACTAAAACTTTGCGGTCGAATTTCGCCGCCATCAAAGCCGCGTGCAGCAAACCCAAAGTTCCGCCCGCGTAAACGATTTCAAATTCCGCCTCGACTTCCAAATCCTTCGGCGCGTGAGCGAAAAAAATCTTTTCTTCAATCTTGTCGGGATTTTCCCGAAAATCGTTCCAGCGCGCTTCGATTTCCCACATTCTTCTCAGCCACGCTTCACGATTCGGCAAATGCGCGAAATTTCCCACTGTTTGCGGAAATTTGCGGCGCAATTGATCCAGATTCGGAAAATCGTTTTTCATCTTTGCTAAATTAGAACAGGACAAGTGCAATTATTCAATCAGATTTTGAAAATCAATTTGAATGTATATGCAGAATTGGTTTGAATATAATTTAATATGGTAATTGTAAATTGAGTTACGAGAAAAGTTATGGACAAACAATCAAAAACCGGAATGTGGTCTGACGTTTTCCCTGTTGGACTTGCTAAAAAAGATCGAAAACATCATTGGGTATTTGCCTCATATACAGAAGTTCCGTCAGAAAGAGAAGATAAATGTTGGTATAGAGTTTTTTTATTTCGGAGTGAAGACAGAGAAATATTTGGTTTAATAGAATATCAAGATTATCCGCAAATAGATTTCCATAAATTGGCAACACGAGTAATTCAGGACAAAGAGTTTAGAGAATCACTTGTTTCATCTGATTCAGATTTGCCGAAAATCTGGAAACGCCATTAGAAATATGAATTACTTAAAACCGATTCATTTATCGAATGTAACATTTAATTTATACGAGAGAATTCTACATTTTGTATAATCGCAGTTTGCAGAACCTTTAAATTTCGCATCAAATAAACAAATGAGAAACGAAACAATCGAAGCGGTTTTGAACGATAAAATTGCCGGTGAAGAAGAAGCGTTGGCGAAACAGTTCGGGCTGGAAAAACATATGGCGATGCCCGACGCGGAACTACACGAACGGATCGAGAGCGCCAGACAAACGCTCGGTTCGCGCGTCGTTGTTTTGGGACATCATTATCAGCGCGACGACGTGATCGAACACGCCGATTTGACGGGCGATTCTTACCAATTGTCGGTGATGGCTTCGCAGCGAAAAGACGCGGAATTTATCGTTTTCTGCGGCGTGCATTTTATGGCTGAATCGGCGGATATTTTGGGTCAGCCAAACCAAAAAGTGATTTTACCGGATTTGGGCGCGGGCTGTTCGATGGCGGATATGGCGAACATTGATCAGGTTGAAGACGCTTGGGAACAACTCAGGGAAATCGGCGTTATCACGGGCGAAAAAACCGTCGCGCCGATGACTTATATGAATTCGACCGCCGCGATCAAAGCCTTTTGCGGGCGCAACGGCGGTGTCGTCTGCACGTCGTCGAACGCCGTTCCGCTGTTTGATAAATATTTGAAAGAATACGACAAAATGTTTTTCTTTCCCGACCAGCATCTCGGCAGAAATACGGGTTTAAAATTCGGAATTCCATTGGACAAAATGGCTTTATGGAATCCGCACGAAGAACTCGGCGGCAACACCAAAGAAGAATTGCACAACGCGAAATTGATTTTATGGCGCGGACATTGTTCGGTTCACGGGCGTTTCAAACCGTGGCACGTTGATCAGGTTCGCGCGGAAACGCCCGACATCAAAGTTCTCGTCCATCCCGAATGTATGTATGAAGTCGTCGAAAAGAGCGATTTGAACGGCTCGACATCGTTTATTATCAACCAGATAGAGAATTCGCCGAGCGGCTCGAAATGGGCGGTCGGCACTGAATTAAATCTCGTCAACCGAATGCAGAAAAAGTTTCCCGACAAAGAAATTCGCCTGCTCGCGCCGGATTTATGTATGTGCGCGACGATGTATCGCATCGCGCCGCAAAATCTCGCGTGGGCTTTGGAAAATCTTGTTGCAGGAAATGTCGTCAACGAAATTAAAGTTGACGACGAAACGAAACATTTCGCACTGATCGCGCTCGAACGGATGATTTCGCTGACGGAATCAGGAAAGAAAATTTAACCACAGATTTGCATAGATAGACACAGATTTTTAAAGATCGAAAAAGATGTGAAATCAATTTTTATCTTTTTTCTTATCAGTGTTTATCTGTGCAAATCTGTGGTTAAAAAAATTTATGGCTGAAATCAAAGACAAATTACCGGAAAACGCTTCAGGAAAATTTTACGTTGACCGGATGTGTATTGACTGCGACGTTTGCCGCGACACTTCGCCGGAAAATTTTACGCGCTATGACGAAAACGGTTATTCGTTTGTCTATAAACAGCCGGAAACGCCCGAAGAATTTGAACTTTGCGAAGAAGCCTTGCTCGCCTGTCCGGTTGAAGCGATTGGCGATGACGGAAATTAAAAACTTTTAGAATTAGAAATGTTTGACGGCGGAAATTTCCGCCTTTTTATTTGACGAAATTATGATCGAAGCATTTATTTTCGACGTTGACGGAACGTTGATTGATTCAAACGATTTTCACGCCGAAGCGTGGCAAAAAGCGTTGGCGAAATACGGATTTGAAATTCCGTTCGACAAAATTCGCGCTCAAATCGGCAAAGGCGCGGACAATTTTCTGCCGGAATTTTTAACCGGAAAAGAAATCGAAGAATCCGGCGACAAAATAACCGAAGCGCGCGGCGAGATTTTCAAAAAAGAATATCTGAATCTGGTTAAACCGTTTCCGAAAGTGCGCGAACTTTTCGAGCGAATCAAAGCCGACGGCAAAAAAGTCGCGCTCGCTTCTTCGTCCAAAGAAGATGAAGTCAAAGCATATAAAAAGATTGCGAACATCGAAGATTTAGTCGAAAAATCAACTTCGACGGACGACGCGAAAGATTCAAAACCCGAACCCGACATTTTCCAAGCCGCGCTGAAACTGCTCGGAAATCCGAAACTCGAAACGGTTCTGGTCGTCGGCGACACGCCTTATGACGCGGAAGCGGCGACGAAGGCAAACCTCAAAATCGTCGGCGTTTTATGCGGTAATTTTCCCGAAAAGGATTTGCGCGCAAAAGGCTGTGCTGAGATTTATCAAAATCCGGCGGATTTGCTGGAAAACTACGAAAAACTCATTTCGCTGTAAGTTTCTAAATCAAAATTCTGATCATTTCGTCTTCGACTGTAACTTTATAACTTTCAATCGAACAGCCTTTTTTCTTGAAACATTCGCCGTTTCTGACATCGAAACGCCAGCCGTGAAATTTGCATTTGACCGTTTTTCCGTCGAGCGGCGAATTGGCGAGCGGGTAGCCTTTGTGCGGGCAGAAATTTTCTATCGCGTAAAGTTTGCCGTTTGAATTGAACAGCGCGACTTCCGTGCCGTCTTTTAATTTGACGGTCGCGCCGCGTCCTTCGGGAACGTCGCCGATGTGTCCGACTGTTACTTTTCTGCCGGTGCGCGACGGTTTGCGTCTGTTTTCGTTGAGTTTTCCCATAATCTTATCTTAAATTTTAGATTCTGGATTTTGGATTGGCAAATGGCGCGGAAAATTCCTCTGCTTGATTTATCTTCTTCGCTCACCCAAAATATAAATTATAAAATTGTGGCGAGATAATAAATTATGACGGAAAAAAGTTTTTCGGAAAACGCGCGGCGACGCTGCCGTGAAATTATGACCGGCAATGTGACGACGGCGAACCGCGAAATGACTTTGCGGGAAATCGCCGGACTGATGCGCGACAATGACTGCGGCGCGCTGCCGATTGTCGAAGGTAAAAAGCTCGTCGGCATTGTGACCGACCGCGATATTGTCATTCGCGCTGTTGCCGACGGAAAAAATGCGGACGCGCCAATCGGCGACGCGATGACGACCGAGATTTTCGCGGTCAAACCCGACGATTTCGTTTTTGAAGCGATTCGTCTGATGGGCGACAAACAGGTGCGCCGCATTCCTGTTATCAATGAAGCGGGCGAACTCGCCGGAATTATTGCGATGGCGGACGTTGCGCTCGAAACCGAAGACCAGCGCGAAATCGCCGAAACTTTGGAAGAAATCTCCAGCGGCGCGGGATACTGGCGAAAGAATTAAGAATGAAAATTAAACGGACAAATTTTGAATTTTGAATTTTGCATTTTTAATTATCAAATTATGGCTAAATCAATCAATCGTTACTTTCATTTTTTAGCTTCGTCGAAAAGTATGAGACCTTCGGGCAGACTGTGGTATCCGTCGGCGGATGTTTATCAAACGCCCGACGGTTGGCTCGTCAAAGTCGAACTCGCGGGCGTTTCGGCGGAAGATTTGGAAATTGACATTCAGGGCAATCAGCTTTACATCGCCGGCTGCCGCCGCGACCGAACGTGCGCGGTCGGAATGTCGTATCAACAAATGGAAATCACTTACAGCCGTTTTGAAAAAACTCTGGAATTTCCCGCCTCAATCGAAGGCGCGAAGCTCGAACACAATTACACGGACGGAATTTTATTAGTTTATTTGAAGAAAAGGCAAATAGACACTTAAAAATTTAGAGGAAAAACGTCAGCGAATTTATTCCGAGACAAACTTACTATCAAAAATTTTCTCTAAAATCTCTGCACACTTTGTGGCAAAAAATTTTATGGCAGAAACAACTGAAATTACACAAAATACGAATCAAGAAGCAAAAACTGATCAGCCGCGACAGTTTGAAATCGCGGTTTTGCCTTTGCAGAACACGACGCTTTTTCCTGAAACGGTCGTGCCGCTCGCCGTCGGGCGCGAGCGTTCGGTAAAAGCGGTCGAATTCGCGCTTTCGACCGAAGAAAAATTAATCGCCTGCATCACGACGAAAACTGAAAACGTGACGGGAAATGATGCCGTTGCGACTGATCTTTATACAACCGGAACAGTCGTCAATATTAAGCGAATGATGCGTAACGACGGTATTATGCAGTTGATCGTGCAAGGCGTCGAGCGCGTGCGCGTGCTTGAATGGTCGCAGGAACAGCCGTTTTTGAAGGCGAAAGTCGAAGTTTTGCCGGAACTGCAAATCAAGGAACTCGAAGAAGTCGAAGCATTGAAACGCAACATTCAAGGCTTGATTCAGGAAGCATTGGCGATGCTGCCGCAAGTTCCGCCCGAAGTGCGAATGGCGGTTACTTCGCAAAATAATCCGGTGCAGTTGTCTTATTTTCTCGCTTCGGTGATGGATTTGGGCGTCGAAACCGAACAAAAAATGCTCGAAGCGACGACGACCGACGAGCTTTTGTCGCTCGCTTATGCAGCACTCGCCAAAGAAGTCGAGATAATGCAGATTCGGTCGAAAATTGCGACCGAAGCACAGACGGAAATGGACAAATCGCAGCGCGATTACATTTTGCGCCAGCAAATGAAGGCGATTCAGAAGGAACTCGGCGAAGACGAAGGCGAAAAAGCCGAAGCCGAACAACTGCGTTCGCGCCTCGAAACCGCCGATTTGCCCGAAGACGTGCGCAAAGAATCCGAACGCGAACTCAAGCGAATGGAACAATTGCCGCAATCCGCGCCGGATTATCACGTCATTCGCACGTATCTCGAATACGTTTTGGAATTGCCGTGGAAAAAGTCGAGTGAAGAAAAACTGGATTTGAACGAAGCCAGACGAATTTTGGACGAAGATCATTACGGACTCGAAGACATCAAGGAACGCATTTTGGAATCTTTGGCGGTTGTCAAACTGCGTCCCGATTCAAAAAGTCCGATTCTGCTTTTCGTCGGACCTCCGGGCGTCGGCAAAACTTCTTTAGGACGTTCGATTGCCAGAGCTTTGGGACGCGAATTTGAAAGATTATCGCTCGGCGGCGTGCGCGACGAAGCCGAACTGCGCGGACATCGCCGCACATATATCGGCGCAATGCCCGGCAGAATCATCCAGAGTCTGCGGCGCGTCGGCGTCAATAATCCGGTGATGATGCTCGATGAAATAGACAAACTCGGCAACGATTATCGCGGCGATCCGGCGGCGGCGCTGCTCGAAATTCTCGACCCGCAGCAAAACAATTCGTTCCGCGATCATTATTTGGATTTACCGTTCGATTTGTCGAAGGTTTTCTTTATCGCCACGGCAAACCAACTCGCGCCGATTCCCGCGCCGCTGCGCGACCGAATGGAAATTATTCAGCTTGCCGGTTATTCGGACGCGGAAAAATTAAATATCGCCAAGCAGTATTTAATCGAACGGCAAATTAAAGAAAGCGGTTTGCAGCCCGACCAGCTTGAAATAACCGACGACGCGATAAAT
>CAXSHW010000019.1:52476-54138 GCA_964237245.1 uncultured Pyrinomonadaceae bacterium | reverse complement strand
CGAATCAAGGCGGCGGCGATTTGCGTTTGTGCGGCGGCGTTCACAACTTCAAGCGCTTTCTCGAAGATTGGGGCGGAGTTCGCCTTAATTATGTGGGTTCGCTTATCAATCTTTTCAACTCGCACAATAACAACGGTTCTTACAAAAACAGCGGAAAGGTTTACAGTCCGCCGGATCGCAACTGGGTTTTCGACGCGACGTTTCTCGACCCGAATCGTCTGCCGCCGGGAACACCTTTTTTTCAGACAATTCAATTAACCGGCTTCCAGAGATTGAACTAAAATAAAATCGGTTACAACTGAAATCGTTTGCACGAGTTTTTACGACTCGTGCAAACGATTTTTTTTGCGCGTTATGTATTTAGCGAACTTTGAATTTATAATAAACGTAAGGTTAAATGAAAATCTCTTTCTTTAGCAGCGTTTGATTTGACCGATAAATTGATGAAGGAACTCTCGTTAAATAACACACGGCTCGACGAACGCTTCGACATCCAGAGAACTCTTGGACAAGGCAGTTACGCGGAAATTTATGTGGCGCGTGACGCGCTCGCCGCGCCCGCATCGCCTAATAAACTGGTTGTCATCAAAGCTCTTAACGTCTTTTTGCAAAACGATTTAGACGTGGATTTGGAACGCACGCTGATCGAAAATTTTCAAAACGAAGCGATTGCGCTCGACCGCGTGCGGCATCCGAACGTCATCAGTCGGCTCGGACACGGAACAGCCAGAGATTTGCGTTCGACGATTTTTCATTATCTGGTTCTGGAATATCTGCCGGGCGGCGATCTGTCAAAAGCGTGCCGTGAAAAATCTCTAACTTTGACAGAGGCTTTATTTTATCTCGAACAGGTTTGCGCCGGACTCGGACACGCGCACGAAAAAGGCATTATTCACCGCGACATCAAACCGCAAAATCTGCTTCTGACAGCCGACCGTCAAACGGTCAAAATCGCCGATTTCGGTGTCGCGCGAGTTTCCCAGTCGGATTCGCCGATAACGCGCGTCGGAACAAATATGTTCGCGCCGCCCGAACACAGCCCGCTTTTTTCCGGTCAGACCGGAACGCACGTCTATACAAAATTAACGCCCGCCGCTGATATTTATTCGCTGGCAAAATCGGCTTACGTTTTAATCACCTGCGAGTCGCCCAGATTTTTTACCAACCAGCCGATTACCGAACTTCCCTTTGCGATGCGTCAAAAACCCTGGGCGACGGATTTGGTGAAAGTGCTGAATAAAGCTACGCAAAACGATTCGCGGATGCGTTACCAAACCGTCAACGATTTCTGGCAGGATTTGTCCAAAATTAAGTTGCTTGCCGAAGACGAAGACCTCGATTCGGAAACAAAAACTCTCGCCGCGCCGCATATAGCTAAAGGCTACACGCCGCTCGCGCCGCAAAAACCGCGTTTCAATACTTCGCGCGATTTGAAGTTAAAAAACAATTCAATCGCCGACAATGCGCCGCTGGTCGTCAGATTGGAAAATCAAAATTTCAATCAAACTTTGAATTTACAATCGCCGCAGCCGATTGCGACAGAAATTGTTCCCGTCTATGAAGAACTTCCGCGGCTCAGGAAAAGAAAAAGTAGAAATTTTTTGCGGCGGTTTGCGACGTTTGTAATTTTTCTCGGTTTGTTTGCCGGAATTCTTTACGGAA
>CAXSHW010000019.1:41853-52466 GCA_964237245.1 uncultured Pyrinomonadaceae bacterium | reverse complement strand
ACGGAACGCATAATTATTTGCGCGGGCGCGGCATTTTGCCGCAAATCAATAATCCGTTCAAAACACAGACGGGCAAAACAAACACGGATTTAAATTTGCGCCCCGCGCCGACCGCTAAAAACGACCCGATTGGAATGGTTCCGAAAGATTCGCGTGTTAAAATCTTAAATACCAGCGAAAATTGGTATGAAATTGAAGTGACCGATTACGGTCGCCCGAAGGAAAACCCGGATTACGCCGACCGCGGCTGGGTGTTTTCAAAATATGTTGACGTGCAGGAATAAATCAAAATTCCAGATTCCAAATTCCAGATTTAAGATTAAAATCTTGTATTAAAATGTTAGATACCGAATTTGGAATCTGGAATCTGGAATCATAAATTTTATGAGCGTTTTAGACAAAGTTAGACATTGGATTGACGGCGAAAGCGCGGAACTTGTTTTGGAAGAAGCTGCTCGCAACGCGCAGGTAAAACCGCGCAGTCAGGCTGAAGCGTTTATCGTTAAAATTGCCAAAGCGGTCGAAGACGTAATGCAGAACGAACTCGTTCCGCTGCCGCAAGGCACAGCGATTATTCCGACCGAATACATTATTTTCCTCAGCGAGCAGGACGACAAAGAATGGCAAGGCGTCAAACGTCGCGGGCTGGAACAGGGTCTATATCACATCTTAGCCGAACGCGCCAAAGAAATTGCCGGAAAAAAGAAACTCGAAACTCAATCATTCGCGGTCGAGCTTGGAGTTGACGGAACACTCGAAAAAGGCGACGTTCGCATCTCGCACAGTTGGGAGGAGGATTCGAGCAATAAAACCGGCGTTTTGCCGCGTCCGGCAAACTTGCCTTCGCAAATATCTCAAACTAATCAGACGAGTAACGGGCAAAATCAGACAACTCTGCAAACTCCGAATTTTGTTACGCAGCCTTCCCTAAATTTAAATCAAACCTCGACCGTCCAACAAAATCAGCGGCAAACAAACGATTTTCAAACCGAAGACGCCGAAGAAATGACGCAGGTTCATAAACGCCGCGCGCCTGAATTGTATCGGCTGGAAATTTGGCGCGATAACGTGCGTCAAAGCGTAATGCCGATTTATAAAAATGAAATCAGCATCGGTCGCGGCTCAAAATCACAGCCGGTTGACGTTACGCTTTCGGGCGACCCTGAAATCAGCCGCCGCCATATGAGTTTAGTTTTTTCCGACGGAAATTTTTCAGTCGTCAACGAAGGTCGAAATCCGGCGATGATTGATAGTTACGAGCTTCCTGCCGGACAAAAAGTCGCTGTGACGGCTGGCGTTCCGATTACCGTTTGCAGCTATTTGTTAAGAATTCAGCCAAAATAAGTAGAATGTAATTGAGATTTCTACAAATCCTAGAAGAACCTGACTCGCTTACGTGATTTGGTTGCCGCTGTTGCCTGCACTTGAAAATTGTCAATTACAAGTCCAATCAATTGCGGCGAATAATCACCGCCATATCTTATTCCTTCCAATCTAAAATAAACTGTCGGCTGATTGTCAATAGCGGTTATCGAACTCAAATCAATTATTAAGCGCGGAAAGCCATCTTGGAATGGACTCGAAGGAATTCGAGTGAAACTTGTAAAATTAATTCCGTCTGTGCTGTATTGCACATCAATCGCACTAGTTCGCGTTCTTTGAAAAAACAGCTTGTAGTCGTGAAATGCGCTGACGCCGTTTAATTGAAATTGAAAATAACCTGCTGAATCTCCGGCAGAACTGTCGAGATTCACTGCTAGGTTGTCGGTTTCATTAAATGCAAAAGCGTATCCTATTTCTGGATTATTCATCTGATTCCCTATGGAAGTAGTACAAGTTCCGCCGTTTGTGCCGCTGCTTGTAAAAATTGATGTTATGCCGGAGGCAGTGGTCAATGGATTTGCCATACAAGGCGTTCCGGCGATTGCAGAACCAAAGTCATAATTGACAAGTAATGTCTGTTGAGCCTTTATTTTTGAATTAAACAAAATAATGCAAATTGCCATTAGCGAAACGATTCCGATTTTACCAATAAAGCCGAAGAAAATTTTTTGAGCTAAGATTTTCATATTTTTCCTTTTAGATTTTTGAATTTTTAGAGAATGATTTAATTAAAATAGAATTTTTTAAGTGATTTGTAGAGAAATTTTTGTTTTTCTGATTTCTGTTGTTAAGCCCGCGTTTTGATATAAATAATGAAAGTCTCGAAAATTCCTGTATTAAAAACTGGAAATTTTCTATCGGATTGATGTTTCATTGCAAATCGTTTGAACTATTTAAAAGTTTTATCCACTAAACTGCTCGTGTGGTTTGTTTAGCCCTTGACCTTGCTTTTTAACTTATGTTAAACAATAAATTGCAAATTTCTCACAATTAAATCCTAGCCGCCAAATCAATATAATTCAAAGGCAAAGTGAGAAATTTAACTAAAGTTTTTAACTTTCAATTGATGTTTCAAAAGGTTTTTTGTTGAGCGACGTTTTATTTTTACAGCGTCAACTGCAATAAATTCTCTATGAAGGAGTCTCTATGAAAAAAATCAAATTACTGCTTTTCGCATTCACTTTCTTTACGCTTAATATGCTGTTTACTACGGTCAATATTTATGCTCAAAACTCGAATAAATTTATCCAACACGACAAACACGGCATCAAAGACCAATATATTGTTTCATTACGCAAAATGTTTTAACCGGTGATACAAAAGGCGCGCCTAATCTACCGTTATATACTCTGATTGACTTTCCGCCTACGCCGCCGCCGCCACTAACTTGGAACGCTACAAATGGCTTTCTCTTACCAAGGAAACAATCCGCAAAAAACATGGGGCTACGGAGTTCGAGACGGCGATTGCGGAGATTACATACGCTTTCCTTATTACGGCACAGTTCAATTTGACGATTATCCGCAAGGTAATTTAGGATACTGGTCTACCGATTATCTACGCTTTCCTTTTGTGGGGAAAAATTTAACAACGAACCCGCATACCCTATACGATACAATAATTGTCCCTACCGATTTATTGGTTTTATATCCTGCCGGCAATCAACAAAGAGCCGTCGTACGATGGACAGTCCCATATACAGCAACTTTCAATATGGCGGTTCACTTCAAAGGAATTGATAATTATCCCACCTCATCATCCTACACTATC
Source organism: uncultured Pyrinomonadaceae bacterium (assembly GCA_964237245.1). Taxonomy (GTDB): domain Bacteria; phylum Acidobacteriota; class Blastocatellia; order Pyrinomonadales; family Pyrinomonadaceae. The sequence goes on along the minus strand of CAXSHW010000019.1, from coordinate 49,313 downwards.
TTCTATAACAGCGGGATACTGGCGACAGGTGTAATTAACGGTAACGGTACAGATGTAACTCTTAACAATACATTTTCTTTACTTGGCGGAAGCACTTTTGATTTTGAGGTAGGTAATGGAGATGGTCTTAACTATGTCGGTGATGCTACCGGTTTTGATGTAACATTTACTAAAGTGGACATCACAGCATCAAAACCAAAGGCGCGAGTTATGTGCTATTGATATTCAGTAAAAAGGAATATCAATGAAAAGGCAAGCCTGTTTCACGTAGGCTTGCCTTTTTATTGTTTTGTAAAAATTAACTCGAAGCCGATTGCGAAGCGGTTTGCGCCGCTTTTTGAAGCAGAGTCGGCATACTCGATTCGAGCGCCTGCGCCGTATTTTCTTCCTGCTGTAAATTTTCTTTCAGCAAGCTCACAATTTCGGTTTGTCTCATTTGTTCTGCGCCGGCAATCAATCCGCGATACGAAGCGATTTCATAATGTTCGACTTTTGAGCATCCGCCGTTAATCGCCAAATCCGCCAGAGCCGGAATGTCTTTTGTTTCCTTCAACAATTTGTCGCCTTCGCCATCAGACATTTCATCAATTATGAGCCGCCATCAAAAGTGTTTGCGAATTGCCCTTTTGAATCCTAATTTCTTCGGCTAAAGGCGCGTAGATTCGGCGATTTCCCTGTTTATCAGGATAATCCCATAAACCGTTATGGCAATGCCGATTATCGTTCCAACCCGGATGATTGACGATTGGGTAAAGGCAAATTCCTTCGACTGGAACACCTTTTTCTTCGGCAATTTTCGCTTCTTCGCAAACGTAGCTAAACCATTCGGGACGCGCTTCGTTTTCGATTCCGGTTTCGGCAATCAAAATCGGGCGTTTATATTTTTCAAAGTATTCGCGCAGAATCGAACTCAGAGGATGATAATCTTCGCTACCTCGAAAAACACGCTCGCCGGTCGGGTGTCTCCACTGATTGTCAAAATAATAATTCAGCCCGATTATATCCAGATATTTTTCGCCGCCGCCGAGTTCGGGCGAGAGTCTGCCGCTAATCATATCGAATGCGTGAAATTGCGACAGATGATAGCGTCTCGCGCTCGATTTGCTTTGTGGTCGAAGCGGCGGCGCGGAGACGCGAATCGCAGGGTCGGTTTGAACGAATCTTGCTTCGGGCGCAATCGCGCGAATCGCGTCAATGCTCGCAATCATCGCCCGCACGAGTTGTCTTTTCAGTTCGCCTCCGCGTCGCCTTCGAAAACGGCGTTTCGTTATTTTCGCTCAATAAAAATCGGGTGAACGCTTCGGAAAATTTTGCGAACCGAACGGGAAATTCCGCAGAAAAAATATCCAAATCATCAGGAAAACCGTAGTGAAACAAATCCCAAATAATTTGTATTCCCGTTTTTTTCGCGGCGCGAACCTGGTTGCCGACGCTCGAAAAATCGTAACGAAACGGCTCGCGTTCGATTAAATGCCAGCGCGTTCCGTCGCGCGCCGTTTTCATTCCGATTTCAATCATTCGCGCGTAATCGGCTTCGGCAAAACGGTCGTGCCGCGTCGCCGCAATAACGTCAATTCGTCTTTTCTGCCAATTTCGATGAGTCGAACATTCAAAACCGCCCATCAAATAACTCTGAAAAATACTTTTGTTCATTAAATCGTTAATCAAATATTTTAATTTCTATTTAAGTCAAACGTCTCTGCCCAAATAACTTCACCACTTCCAATGCCGTGCAATTTTCGCAAAGAAAATCATTTTAATTTCCTTCGACGCTTTTTGACCTTAAATAATTTTAAGGAATTTTAAAGACCGGAATTGTATTCTATCTTACATATTCAATTTTGAGATTTTTGATATAATAAATTCAATTTAAATAATTTACGTTTTATGAGCATTGAAAAGAAATTCTCCGCAGGCGAAGATTTGCCTGTTTTTGAAAATTACGACCTCGTTTGTCTTTCACACTTGCGCTGGGATTTTGTTTATCAAAGACCGCAGCATTTGATGAGTCGTTTTGCAAAAAACAATCGCGTGTTTTTTTTTGAAGAACCGATTTTTACCGACGAACCGACGCATCTTGAAATTAGTCGGCGCGAAGATAAATTAACGGTTGTCGTGCCGCGCGTTTCACACCACGACCGCGACTCAAAGAATATCGAAGAAATCGAGCGCGAATTAATAGATCAACTTTTCCGCGAACAGCAGATAAAAGATTTTGTTTTGTGGTTTTATACGCCGATGGCAATGAGTTTTGCCGCGCATCTTGAACCGAAAGCCGTCGTTTATGATTGTATGGACGAACTTTCCGCCTTCAAATTCGCGCCGCCGGAACTGCTCGAAAACGAATCGAACCTTTTTGAAAAAGCCGACCTTGTTTTTACAGGCGGTCAAAGTCTCTACGAAGCGAAAAAAGATCGTCATAAAAGCGTTCACGCTTTTCCGTCGAGCATTGATACGGCTCATTTCCAACAAGCCAGAAACGTCACCGACGAACCGCGAGACCAACAAGAAATCGCGCGTCCGCGACTCGGTTATTGCGGCGTTATTGATGAAAGATTGGACATTAATCTTTTAGCCGAAATCGCTGAACTGCGTCCCGACTGGCAATTCGTAATGATTGGTCCGGTCGTTAAAATCCGCGACGAAGATTTGCCGCGCCGCGCGAACATTCATTATCTCGGCGGAAAAAATTATCAGGAATTGCCCGCGTATATGGCTGGTTGGGACGCGGCTTTGATGCCGTTCGCGCTCAACGAATCCACGCGCTTTATCAGTCCGACGAAAACGCCGGAATACCTGGCAGCGGGGCTTCCCGTCGTTTCGACCGCGATTCGAGACGTGTCGCGACCTTACGGCGAAATGAATCTGGTTCAAATTGCTTCGACGGCGAAAGAATTCGTCACCGCTTGCGAAAATGCTCTGCGGAAAACTCGCGCTGAAAATCAACAGCAAGTTGATGAATTTTTGGCGCAAAATTCCTGGGACCGAACCTGGTTGAAAATGGCAAATTTAATTGGCGAAGTTGTGAAAAAAGGCACAAGAATTGCCTTTGCCTGAGTTTACAACTTTTGAGTATCTTTTTAATACGGAATTTTTTTTAAACAAGGGGAGAAGTATATGTTTGACTATTTAATTGTCGGCGCGGGTTTTGCAGGAAGTGTTTTAGCCGAAAGGCTGGCAAACGGTTCAAATAAAAAAATTTTGATTTGCGACAAACGCCCGCATATCGGAGGTAACGCTTACGATTTTTACAATGACGAAGGCATTTTGATTCACAAATACGGACCGCATATTTTTCATACGAATTCGCAGGAAGTTTTTGAATATCTTTCGCGTTTTACCGAATGGCGCGAATATCAACATCGCGTTTTAGCTTCGGTAGACGGAATGCTTCTGCCGATTCCGATTAACCTCGACACGATTAACAAACTTTACGGTTTGAATCTGACAGCTTTTCAAATTGAAGATTTTTTTGAATCCGTCGCGGAAAAATGCGATCATATTCGCACTTCGGAAGATGTCGTCGTCTCGAAAGTCGGACGCGAATTATACGAAAAATTTTTCCGTAACTACACGCGCAAACAATGGGGACTCGACCCTTCGGAATTAGACGCTTCGGTAACCGCCAGAGTTCCGACGCGCACGAACCGCGACGACCGTTATTTTACGGATTCTTATCAAGCGATGCCGAAACACGGTTTTACCAGAATGTTTGAAAAAATACTCGACAGCCCGAATATCAAAATTATGCTCAATTGCGATTACCGGGAAATAGCGAATCAAATTGAGTATAAAGAAATGATTTATACAGGTCCGGTTGACGCATTTTTCGATTATCGCTACGGCAAACTTCCCTATCGTTCACTGGAATTTAAACACGAAACACACGATACGGAACAATTTCAAACCGCGCCGGTCGTCAATTTTCCGAACGAACAGGCATTTACGCGAATCACCGAATTCAAGTATCTGACCGGACAGGAACACAAAAAAACGAGCGTTGTTTATGAATTTCCGCAGGCGGAAGGCGACCCGTATTATCCGATTCCGCGCAAGGAAAACGCCGAACTTTACGCGAAATACAAAACTTTAGCCGACACTCGCGCCGATGTGCATTTTGTCGGACGACTGGCGACTTACAAGTATTACAATATGGATCAAATCGTCGCGCAGTCACTGACGACTTACGGCAAAATCGTCGGTATGAAACGCAAGGAAGCGATGGTCAAAACAAACATTACCGAAAAAGTATTTGTCGCAACGCATTCGCCAATTTCGGCAAACGGAAACGGCAGAAATTTGACGACTACGGCTTCAAATTAATTTTTCAAATCGGTTTGAAACAATTTCACCGGACTTTGACGCGATAAGCAAAAGTAAAACTTTGCTTATCGCATTTTTCTTGCGATAATTTAGTTTCAAAACTTACAAAGTTTAATCTCGAACATTTCAAAAATTAGAATTTATTTAAAATTTGACTTTATTTAAAATTGACTATTTACTAGAAACCGTCTCAAAAATGAATAAGTCGTCAAAAGTTTTACATTCTTCATTCTAAATTCTTCATTTTTTCCGGTAAAAATTAAAAATGAAGAATGTAAAATTTAGAATTTCTGATTTTTACAGACAGCTTTTAAAGACAATTTACTTTTCAAAATGAGTTACCAAGTCATCGCCCGAAAATGGCGTCCGCAGAAATTTGAAGAAGTTACAGGACAGGAAGCGATTACGCGCACTTTGCGAAACGCCGTCGAACACGAGCGTCTGCACCACGCTTATCTTTTTTCCGGCGCGCGCGGTGTCGGCAAAACTACGACTGCGCGGCTTCTCGCCAAAGCCTTAAATTGTCATAAAACAACAAAACCTAATCCGTTGCCGTGCGCGGCAGACGACCCGACGGCTTGCGTTTCCTGCAAGGAAATCGCTGAAAGTCGTTCGATTGACGTTTTGGAAATTGACGCCGCATCGCACACCGGCGTTGACGATATTCGAGAGACTATTCTGGAAAGCATAAATTTCAATCCGGCGCGTGATCGTTACAAAGTTTTTATCATTGATGAAGTTCATCAGCTTTCAAAATCGGCTTTTAACGCGCTGCTCAAAACTCTGGAAGAGCCGCCGCCGCGCGTCGAGTTTATAATGGCGACGACCGAATTGCATAAAGTTCCCGACACGATTTTGTCGCGCTGTCAGGAATTTGAGTTTCGCACGATTCCGTCGCAAAAAATCTTCGAGCGTCTGAAAATTATCGCCGAAGCCGAAAAAATAGACGTTTCCGACGAAGCTCTGCGCGAAATCGCGCGTTCCGGCGAAGGCTCGATGCGCGACGCGCAGAGCAATTTCGACCAGGTTATAAGTTTTTCGGGCGAGCAAATTTCGATTCAGGATGTCGCGGTAGCGCTCGGCGTCGCGGGCGCGGAAATGCTCACGCGCACGGCAAAGGCGATTTCGGAAAATAAACCTGCCGAAGCCTTGAATGTGGTTGACGAGTTAATCGGGCGCGGTCAGGATTTGCGAAATTTCTGTCGTGATTTAATGAATTTTTTTCGTGATTTGCTGGTTTTTAAAATTGCGGGCGATTCTGAAAATTTGCTTGATACCGCAGTTTTAAGCCGCGCGGAACTCGAAGAAAATTCCGCAGGTTTTTCCGAATCCGATTTGATCAGGTTTTTTAATTCGCTGGGCGAAACCGAAAGCAAATTGCGTGAAGCGACGAATCCGCGCTATATTCTGGAAATCGGCTTGATGAAATTAATCGAAATGCGCCGCGTCGCGCCGATTGAAAAAATTTTAGAGCGTTTATCGAAACTTGAAAATGCTTTAGCCGGAACAGATTTTCAAACGGAAAATTCGGAACAACTAAAAACCGCCGCATCTTCCGGCGGCAAGACGGAAAAAAAAACTCTAACAGTTGATTTTTCGCTCGAAGAAATTCCATTTCCGATCACGGCAAGCGTAGATTCAACGGTAAAAAATGAAAACGAATTTGAAACGGTAAATGGAAACTCTCAAGTTTCCGATGATATTACTGTTTCAAACAGTATCTCGAACTTTGAGGAAACGGCTGTCAAAAGTGTCGAACCTAAAATCGTTTCAACAAACTCAGCCGTAAACATTTCGCCGGAATTTATCGCTTCAATGCCGGTTAAATTGTTGCCGATAACTTCCGAAGAACTCGAACACATCGAAGACAATTGGCTCGATTCGGAGTTTGAGCGCAAACTTCAACAGGCTGGCGACAATATGAGTTTGATCAAAAACGCTTCGGAAGTTGCCGCCGTTTTGTTTGGCGAAAACGTTTCAAACGGTAATTTCGCTGCGTTTGACTCGAATAAAAACGGCACGGCGACAGCTTTCGCGCCGACTAAAACAAAGCCGACATTCGTAATTCCTGATTTGGAAAGAGAAGAAATTTCAGATGTAATGCCGGTGCTTCCTGAAAATCCGACCCAAGAAGAAATGTATCAATACGCCGAAAATCATCCGATGGTAAAAAAGGCTCTGCGTATTTTTCGCGGCAAAATTATCGAGGTAACGAAAATTTAATTTTTTGCGATTAGACGCAAAAAGTTTGGAACTTTACAAACGATTTGTCGTTTATAAAAGCGGAGGTAATTTTTCTATATGCGTAATCCTTGGATAGCAGGTGTTCTGAGCTTTTTAATTCCCGGACTCGGGCAAATCTATAACGGCAGAATAATTATCGGTATTATCTGGTTATTGGTTACCGGAGTTTCCTGGATTGGGTCAATGGGATTTTTGGGCTTATTTGTTCATCTAATCGCCGCCTGGTGCGCTTTTAGTTATGCCAAAGATAATCCTTTTAGAAAATAAAAACTTCCTTTCATAATCCTCCTCCATTTGCCTGATGTTCGATAACATCAGGCTTTTTTCGTTTTCCAATTGGGCTGATTTAACGTAAAATCATTGAGAGATGTCGAAAGTCGTATTTATCAGACGGCTTTTCCGACATCTGACATCCAGTTTCTCTGTATGGTAAAAGAAGGAATTCCGTTTGTTGTATTTCCGCTTATGATGGCAGTCGTTCTGGCTCTTTTCGGATGGTGGATTTTTACAGTTTTGTTTGTCGCCCTGACACTTTTTATGGCGTTTTTTTTTCGTGACCCGCAACGCGCCATACCGACCGAAGCGGATATTATTATTTCAGCCGCCGCCGGCAAAGATACGCGCATTGAAGACCGCAACGAAGGAAAATTCGTCAGCGTTTTTTTATCGCCTACCGACGTGCATATCAATCGCGCGCCGATTGCCGGAAAAGTTACCAGAATTGAAAAGTTTCGCGGAAAAAAAGCTCCCGCGACCAGCAACGAAGCGAGCCAAACGAACGAACGAAACGCGGTAACAATCGAAGGAGAAAAAATGACTGTCGTCTGCACGCAGATTGTCGGAATACTTGCCAGACGAATAGTTTGCTGGAGCAATGTCGGTGACGATTTACA
>CAXSHW010000019.1:26791-41843 GCA_964237245.1 uncultured Pyrinomonadaceae bacterium | reverse complement strand
ACAGCTCGGAGAGAAATTCGGCTTGATAAAATTCGGCTCGCGCACGGATTTGCTGATGCCGAAAAACGTCGAGATTGCCGTTAAAATCGGCGATAGAGTCATCGGCGGTGAAACCGTTATCGCCAGATACGTCGAATATAATGTTCCTCAAGATTATTCTAAGATAACCGCGTCGGCTGAACTGCCCGCCGCAAACTGAAATTTCCGGCAAATCCGGCAGCCGTTTTAAGTAAAGTTTTTTATAAATCTCTTTTGGCAATTATGGAAACCGCAGAAAATAAACCTGTTCACAAAGGACTTAAAAAAGGTTTATATGTAATACCGACGGCGTTTACGGCGGCAAATATCGGTATGGGATTTTTGGCGGTTTTGTCTTCCCTGCGCGGATTTCAGCTTATCGCAATCAGCCCTGAACAGGCAGCCGTCTATTTTGATTATGCCGCGAAAGCCATCGCTTTTGCGATTTTGTTCGACGCGCTCGACGGGCGCGTCGCGCGAATGACGAAGACGGCGACGGAAATCGGCGTTCAGCTCGATTCATTGGCGGATGTTTTAACCTTTGGAATCGCGCCGATTGTTTTAATATACGGTTGGGCGGTCGGCGCGACTTTCCCGGAAGACAGCGGTCTGCACGGGTTTGGGGTTTTTGTTTTGTTTATGTATCTGATGTGCGGCGCGTTTCGGCTCGCTCGATTTAATCTGCAAGCAACTCGTCCGAGAGTTTTGATGGAAGGCACAGTCAAAGTTGACAAGAAAAACTTTGTCGGTTTGCCGATTCCGGCGGCTGCCGGACTGATTGCCGCCGTCGTCCATTTCACGCCGCAGCCGCTTATTTCACACGGCGAAAATTTAGCGAGTCTTTACGGCATTTTAATAATGTTTTTAATCGGTGGTTTAGGACTCTCGATGGTTAGCACGCTTCGTTATACGAGCTTTAAATCCGCCGGCACAGGCAAGCGCAACGGTTATTTAATTTTAGTTATCGCGGCTTTTGGAATGCTCGTCTGGCTTTATTCAAAATATGTGCTGTTGGCGCTCGGAATCGTTTACGTCTCACACGGAATAGTCTGGCATTTTTTAAGCCTTTTGCACCCGCAAAGTCGAAGAGAAGAAATAGTCGCGGAAAAAATCGAATCCTAAAACGCGCTTTTTCCTTTTTTCGCAACAGAAAAATTTCTCGTCAGACACTATCAACCGTCAGTTTTTTTCTTTTTTCTTCAATCGGCGTAACGCTTGCGGAGCGGCGTTTTTTTTGACGCATTTGGCTGTTGTCATCTTCGTCCGCAAATTGCTTGCCGCTGACGACACAAAGCGAAACGAGCGCGACAAATAACGTTGCGACGGCTGTCGTATGCAGAACAAAATCGAAAAGACTGTGAACCAAAACGGCAAAACAACCGGCGAGCGAACCGATGGCGACACCGCGCCGAAACCGGTCGGAAGTTTTCGTATTTTTTAATCCGCTTCGGAACAGCTCGTAAATAAAAAACGCGCCGAGCAGCAAACCGACGACTCCCGCATCGGATAAAACTTGCAGATAGTCGTTGTGCGCCTGCTCGACCCGTTCCAAACCGCTCAAAGAATCATACGGCGTATAAGCCGCGCCAAACGCGCCGAGTCCGGCGCCGAAAGGCAGATTGTTTTTTATAATACTTAAAGTTACATCCCAGATGTGTGTGCGATTGGTGGAGAAATCTTTTGAAGCGGCGGTTTCGGCAAAACGAGTTAAAGATGATTCGCCGCCGATTAAAATCGCGCCGAATACAATAACTGTCAGAAGCAAAATGGAGAAACCGATTTTGATTGCCATTTGCGCGGAACTTTTTGTTTTTGTCGTCAAAATTATTAAAAAGAAAATTTCCGCAACAAGCGAGACGAATCCGCCGCGCGAGCCGCTCAAAAGCAAGGCAACGCCCATCAAACCGATGGCTGTTATATAAATCAAACGTTTGTCGCGTCCGATTGCGCCGACAAACATCAATCCGAGCGGCAAACTGAGCGTCATTTCCATATACGCCGCAAAATTGTGCCGGTTGACGAATGAACCGAACGGAACAGCAAATTTCGGCTCGTAAATACCGTAAATTTTGTTCGGACTGAGAACGGCTTGCAGAATGGCGAAAAAGGCAAATACAAAACCGAAAATCGTCACGACATAGACGGTTTTTCGCAGACGTTCGGCGCTGTCAATAAAAGTTAAAAACGCCGCCAGAAAAATTAAAAGCGCGAGGAAATGAAGCGCGGAAATTTGTGTCGCAAAAGGGTCGAGCGAAATGGTGCGCGGAATTCCGGCGACGCCGGCAGTTTCCCCTAAAGTTCCAAACGGTATGATTTGCAAAATTCCATAGACGACCGCGCCGATCAGCGGTATTTGCACAAGACTTTTGTTAAAGCGCAAAACGCCGCTTGTGAAAGCGTCAAACGCCCACAAAAAAACGACGATTACGGCAATCAAATAAAAAATTGCGATAATCGGCTGATGCACCGTGCCGTAAGCGATGGTCGTGAAGACGACGGTCGCGCAAAGCAGAAAAAATAAAATTTTGCTCGCCCGGGTTTTTTGAGTTTCCTTTGTCATCGAAGTTAGTGAAAAACAAAAAGCGAAAAGTGAAAAACGAAAATTTATTTATATACTTTTCGTCTTTCGTTTTTCACTTTTCACTGTTTTTTATCTTTTCCAACTTAAAATCGTCATACCAAAACGTTCCGACAATCGGACATTCGCTGCCGCAAAACACGCGAATCGTTCGCAGCGCGACGGCTTCGGCATTCGCAGGCGCTGTAAAATCAATTTTTACCTGCTGCCAATCATTTGTGCCGATTGGAAAAGCGGCGCTTGTCGCAATGCTTTTGTCGTCGTTCGCGTTGTAAATCTCCAACTGCGGTGTTCCGCCGCTTTTCAAGTTCTCCGTCCGAAGCCGAAAACTCAGACGATAACGCGCCGACGGTTCGACCGTGACGAATTGGTAAATGTTGTAAAGATTCGGATTGATGTAACCGTTAAACGTTACGCGCAAACTTCGACTGCCCTCGAATTTCTGCGTCGGATCGAGTTTGATGTCCATTTTCTCCGTCGGAGAAATGCGCCAGCCGAAAAAAACATCCTTCTGATCGCCAATCGGCTTTTCAAATCCGGCATTTTGAATCGTCTGATTTTGCGCGTCCGGTTCGATTCCCAATTGACGCACAAACTCGATTGCCGGTTGAAAAAAACGCTTGTCGTAGAGCGCCTGTGCAATCGCTTTTGCAGCGTCGGAGTTCGATTCTTTATCTTCTTCGCCGAGCGTATTCCAGATTCTCAAAGAATCTTCGGGACGTTCTTTTGCAGCGTAAAATTTTGCCAAACCCGCTCTGACCGACGGCGAATCGCCGGCGATTTGTTCGAGTTTCGCGGCGTCCTGTCCGAAATAATCCCACGCGATAGAAAGCACCTGGTCGCGGTAGATATCATTTGATTCGGCGGCTTTTTTCAACTCGGCAAATGCTTCGTCGCTCCGATTTTGCCGCAGATAAAAATTACCGAGCTGCCAGTGCGGAAACGTATAATTAGGCGCGAGCCGGACGGCTCTGACAAAGGCTTTTTCCGCTTCCGCAAAGTTTTCGGCTTGTTCGTCGGCTCTGCCCAGTTCAATCCACCAGCGAAAATCATTCGGCGAAAGTTTGACGACTCGCTCAAAATCTTTTTCGGCGGAAGCGTTGTTGCCGGATTTGCTGTCTTTTGACGAACTCGCCAGCAACCAATTAGATAAAGCGTCGTCCGGCGCGAGTCGGACGGCAAGCCGCGCTATTTCGTCCGCGTTTGCGTCCGTCGGCGAAGTAAGTTCCGCCAGCATATTTCCGAGCTGCCAGCGAATTGCGAGCCAACCGAAAAGCACGGCGAAAAGCAGCGCGGCAATTATGCCGATTCGCGCCGGTAATCGGGAAGCGTCAAGCAATTTCAGTTGTTCTATTTTCTCCGCCATTATTTACAAATTTTGTGAGCAAAACAAAAATCAAATTTACGATTAAAAATTTTTATTTTTGCAGAAAGTAAATTTTAACTAAATAAATGCGAATTTGCATTTTCCCGGTTTCTTTTTTAGTTTAGTGGAAATGATTGACGACAGAAAACAGCGAACAGCGGAAATTATCAAGCGACTCAAAAAAGAATACCCGGACGCGCATTGCGAGCTAATTCATTCAAACGCATTTGAATTGCTCGTTGCGACGATTCTTTCGGCGCAATGCACGGACGCGCGCGTCAATATCGTGACGGCGAATCTTTTTCGCAAATATCGCAGTCCGCAGGATTTTTTAAACGTTGCGCCCGAAGAACTCGAACAAGACATTCGCCCGACCGGATTTTTTCGCAACAAAGCGAAAAACATTCAAGGCGCGAGCCGTAAAATCATCGAAACTTTCGGCGGCGAATTGCCGCAAACGATGGATGAACTTTTAACTCTTAACGGCGTTGCCAGAAAAACGGCTAACGTCGTTCTCGGCAACGCTTTCGGCATCGCGTCCGGCGTCGTTGTTGACACGCACGTCTCGCGCCTTTCGCAAAGATTGGGTTTAACCGAAGAAACAGCGCCCGAAAAAATCGAAAAAGATTTGGCGGAACTCGTTCCAAAAAAAAATTGGATTATGTTTCCGCACCGGCTAATCGCTCACGGGCGCAAAATCTGTCAGGCGCGAACACCGAAATGCGCCGAATGCGTGCTTGAAAATCTTTGTCCGTCTTCTCGGCTGAAAATTCCTGCGGAGTGATAAAATTTACTCATTATCTTTCCCTAATAATTTCTATAATCAAGAGAACAAATAATGCAATCAAAAATCTAATAAAAAATTCTGCAAATTCATTACTTAAAAAGTTTAAAAACAAAATATTTTGTCGCCAGTTATCGAATAATGTGAGCAAAACTGCTAAAACTAAACTTTTTATAAAAATGTAGATTAAATTATTTTTTGTAAACCGTATTATTCATAATCATTTTCACAAATTCATTTCATCCGGCAAAGCCGATTCAAACTCAAGTTTAAGATTTCCGTTCGGATGCCAAAAACTTAATTTAGCGGCGTGCAGGCAGAGGCGCGAAAATTCGCGTCCGCCGTATTTGTCGTCGCCGATAATCGGATGTCCGACGTGCGCGCAATGCAGTCGAAGTTGATTGGTTCTGCCTGTTACGGGTTCGAGTTCTAAAAGAGTCGTGTCGGCGTTTCTTTTGATAAGTCGAAAATTTGATTCGGCGTATTTTCCATTTTCCGTAGAAGAAATATACCAGAATTTTTCTTCGGCATTGCGTCCGATTGGCGCGACAATTGTTCCGCAATTTTCTTTGACAATTCCTTCGACGACGGCGAAGTATTTTTTTTCGACGAGTTTTCGCTGGAAATGACTGCACAAAATTCGATGCGAACGCGGATTTTTGGCAATGACCATCAAACCGGAAGTGTTTTTATCGAGACGATGAACGAGTCCGGCGCGAATGAGTTTTTCCGATTTCGGCTCACCTAATTCGTCAAAATTTAAAAGATAAGTTACAGCGTTTAATAGAGTTCCGCGCCGAGTGCCTTTTGTCGGATGCGCGAGCATTCCCGAAGGTTTGTCAACAATCAGCAATTCTTCGTCTTCAAAAACGATGTCGAGCGAAATATTTTCCGGCAGCATTTCGGTTTGCTCTCTGACATCAACTTCGATTTCCACCGAATCGCCCGCTTGCAGATGATAACCGCGATTTTCGATTTTGCCGTTCACCTGACATTTTCCCGCAATAATCAGATATTTCAGATACATTCGGCTGATTGCCGGAATTTCGTCGTATAAAAATTTGTCGAGACGATTTTTGTGAAGATTTTCTTCGATTTGAAATTTAAAAACAGTCAGCACGCTTTTTTGTGATGTTTTTAGAAATTAATTAACCTAACTTTTCGTTGACGAAAGTAAAAATTCCGGTGGCGACGCTGACGACGATGAATGTTGCGACGGCGCGCCATACCGCGTCGGATTGAGTGAATTGCCAGATTGCCAAAATGCACAAAACCGTGCAAGGCGGCGAGCGATAAAGTGATGATTGTAAAGGAAATCATCCGCACGAGTTTCGGTTCGACCACGCCGGTAATTTCACGTTTCGGTTTTTTTTTCGGTTCGATGTTCGGCTGTTCCATAAATTTTGATTTGATTATAACAGATTTAAAACCGCCCACAGCGAAACTAACAAAATCAAAATCCACAGCAGAACGCCTTGAATGAGCGGTTTGACACCGACTTTTTTCAGCGTTTCGCGCGAAAGGCTCGCGCCGATCAAGAAAAGCGTTACGGTCAAACCTGTTTTTGCCAGCATTACGAGCGAATCGAAAAGGCTCGGCGGAAAGGATGCCGGCATATAAGTGCGAACGACAGTCGCCAGCAGAAAGAATAAAATAAAATACGGAACGGCGATTTTTGCCTTTTTCTCATTTTTCCCGCGATATAAAAAAGCGAACAACAGCGCGACCGGAGCAATCCAAAGAGCGCGCGTTAGCTTTACAGTTGTAGCGATTGCTAACGCTTCCGTGCCGTAACTCTGCGCCGCGCCGACGACCGAACTCGTGTCGTGAATCGAAATCGCCGCCCAAACGCCAAATTGATTCTGCGACAAATTCAGCGCGTGACCGATGACCGGAAAAAGAAAAAGCGCGATGGAATTTAAGATGAAAATTGTTCCTAAAGATACTGAAATTTCCTCCGAATCGGCGTCAATCACCGGCGCAATAGCCGCAATCGCGCTGCCGCCGCAAATCGCTGTTCCCGTAGAAATCAGATTTGAAGTTTTATCTTTTACTTTTAGTAATCTGCCGATTAAAAAACCGACCGCGAGCGTTCCGAAAATTGTCGCTATCGTGAACAAAATTCCCTGCTTTCCGGCTTTCCAAACTTCGCCCAGATTCATTCCGAATCCGAGCAAAACCACCGAAGCCTGCAATAAAATTTTTGTCGCCTTTTTAGTTTGTTCGGGAAACGGATTGCCGAATGTGAGTGCCGCGAAAAGTCCGACGGCGAGCGCAATCGGAGGCGGAACAAACGGCGTTAAGCACAAAAAAATTAAAAAAAAGAAAAGAATTTTCATACGAATGGAAAACGGAAAATGGGAAATGGAAAATTAAAGACAAATTTTCCGTTTTCCGTTTTCCGTTATTTCGCTTTTCCCTGATTGGCGACTGCTTCCTGCGCTTTGGCAATGGCGTCCGCGTCGCCTAAATAATAACTTTTTGTCGGTTTTAAATCGGCGTCCAATTCATAAACCAGCGGAATTCCCGTCGGTATGTTGCGATTTACGATGTCTTCGTCGCCGATTTTGTCGAGGTATTTAACAAGCGCGCGAAGAGAATTGCCGTGCGCGGCGATAATCAGACGTTTTCCGGCTTTGATTTTCGGCGCGATTTCCGTTTCGTAATATGGCACGACGCGCTCGACGGTTTGTTTCAACGCTTCGGCTTTCGGAAATTTCCCAGTTTCGATTCCCGAATAACGCGGGTCTTTGCCCGAATAACGCTCGTCCGTTTCGAGCAGTTCGGTTGGCAAAACATCGTAGCTTCTGCGCCAGATTAAAACCTGTTCTTCGCCGTATTCGGCGGCGGTTTCGGCTTTATTCAAACCTTGCAGCCCGCCGTAATGCCTTTCGTTCAGCAGCCACGATTTCGTTTCTGGAATCCACATCAAATCCATTTCGTCCAGAATGATCCAGAGCGTTCTGATAGCGCGTTTCAAAACCGAAGTAAAGGCTTCGTCAAACGTAAAACCTTCGGCTTTAAGAAGTTTTCCCGCCGCTCGCGCTTCTTCTTTGCCTTTTTCGGAAAGGTCAACGTCTTTCCAGCCCGTAAAACGATTTTCCCTGTTCCATTCACTCTCGCCGTGTCTGATTAAAACTAATTTATACATAATTTTTCGATTGCAGAATTTTTTGCGCTTCACCGATAAGATAAAGCGAACCCGTAACTAAAATCAAACTGTCTTTTGTTGTAATTTGACGCGCGATTTTAATTGCCCGAAATACATCGTCTGCCGTAAAAACCGCTTCGACTTCATATTCTCTCGATAAATTCAAAAATTCCTGCGGCTCAACCGAACGCGGGTTGTCGGCTTTTGTAAAAATCAATTTGTCGGCTTTCGGGAACAGTATTTCGGCAATTTCCGCTAAATCCTTGTCTTTCATCGCGCCGAAAATCATCGTAACCGGCTTTTTTACAAACTCGTCGAGATAATTTTTCAAAGCCTTTGCGCCCGCGACGTTATGCGCTCCGTCAAATAAAATTCCATCGTAAAATTCGAGTCGTCCCTTATGAATCGCCGTTTGCAAACCTTCAATGATGTTTTCCGGCATAATTTGAAAACCGCTTTCCTGTAAAGTTTCAGCTAGAAGAATTGCTGTTTTTGCATTTTCGATTTGATGTGTGCCGGATAAATTTGATTGAACATTTTTATATTCGGCTTTATCGGTTTTGAAGTTGAAAATAAATTTTCCTTTTTCGTCAAAACCCTTGATTTTTGCGGCAAAATCCGCCGACTTTGGCGCGACGCCAAAGTCGGCGCAAACTTTCGATATGACGTTTTTCGCCTCTGACCATTGTTCGGACAAAACGACTTTTGTATCGGCGCGAATGATTGCCGCTTTTTCTGCCGCAATCTCCGCAATCGTATTTCCCAAAATGTTTTGGTGATCGTAATCAATCGGCGTAATTGCGACGATTTCAGCTTTTGCCGCTGTTGTCGCGTCAAAGCGCCCGCCGAGTCCGGTTTCTAAAATCGCCAAATCAACTTTCGCTTCGTCAAAAACCGAAAGCGCAATCGCCGTAATTTGTTCGAAAAATGTCGGAAGTGTTTCTAATTTTCCGCTTTCCAACAATCTTTCCGAGATTTCTCTAATTTTCGCGGCGTGTCGCGCAAAATCTTCTTTCGATATTTCCCGTCCGCTGATTTTTATTCTTTCGGTTATTGAAACCAGGTGCGGCGACGTAAAAAGTCCGGTTTTAATGTCTGCCGAAATGCAGATTGAATCTAAAAACGCGCAGGTTGAACCTTTGCCGTTTGTTCCGGCGACCTGGATTTTGAGAAAGTTTTTTTCTGGATTTCCAAGCGCGTCGAGAAGTTTTTCGATGTTCCCAAGTCCGAGCTTCATCGCCAAAACTTCGTTGCCGAGATTTAGAAGATATTCGAGAGATTCGCTAAAATCCATTTTATCAAGTGTTTAGCGTTACGGATAAATTTCCTTTATCATTGTGTTGATTGACGCTCTCGCTTTGACACAGCTTTCCATCGCGTTTTTCGCGCAGGTAACGCATTGGTTCAAATCGGGAACGATTGAAATTAATTGATCTTTATAATTGCCCGGAAGACTGTTTATCCGGTTTTCCAAATTTGCTAATTCCCGCTGATTGTCTTCCGACACGGTATTACAGGCGCGTTTGGTTTCGGCATCAAGAGCCAACCTGTAAGATTCCATATTTCTGCCAAGTTTTTCAATGGATTGTGCTTCCCGCACGGTTGCGCCGACTTCGTTTAGAACAGCGGTTTGTTTATTCTTTTCGATTATGGCTTCGTTAGCAATTGCGGGTTTAACAGTCGTCGAAACTGCGGAGGAACAGGCGATAGAGGCAAGCGTGAACAGAGTTAATAAGAGCAGCTTTGTTGTCTTCATTCTTATACTTTATGAATTTTCGTGCCGTTCAAACCGATTTCAAATTCCGTTTCGCTTACTTTGACGAGCGGTGAGCCGTCTGCAAGTTTGTAGGCTTTTTCCGCGTCCACTCCATACTTCATTTCGGCGTCCGTCGTATGGGCAAAAACTGTATATTCATAGACATTATAATCGTTGCCTTCATCGTCCGCAGCCTGAAAATTGCCCGTTACTTTAAGTTGTGTTTCGCTCATAATTTTATTTTCTTTTTAAAAATCGGCAGATTTTTTCTGCCTTATAAATTAAAATTCTACTCTGAAAGCGCGTAAATTCTTAGCCTTTCCCTCTCAATTATACTATTTCAGGATTTAACATAAAATTCAGCAGGCGAACGATTGTGTCGCGCAGCTCGCGGCGATCAACGATCATATCGAGCATTCCGTGTTCGAGCAGAAATTCCGAACGCTGAAAGCCTTTCGGCAATTTTTGGCGAATCGTCTGCTCAATAACTCGCGGACCGGCGAAACCGATTAACGCTTTCGGTTCGGCGATAATGATGTCGCCGAGCATCGCAAAACTCGCCGTTACGCCGCCGGTCGTCGGGTCGGTCAAAACGGAAATAAAAGGCAGACGCGCGTCGTGCAGTTGAGCAAGCGCGGCGGAAATTTTCGCCATCTGCATCAGAGAATACGTCCCTTCCTGCATTCTCGCGCCGCCGGACGCCGCGAAAATTATCACCGCGCCGCGATTTTCCATCGCGCGTTCAATCAATCGCGTGATTTTTTCGCCGACCGCCGAACCCATCGAACCGCCGATAAAGCTCATATCCATCGCGCCCGCATAGACGAGATGACCGCCGACTTCTCCCGTGCCTGAGACAATTGCTTCGGGCAAACCGGAAGATTCTTTCGCTTGTTCCAGGCGTTCTTTGTAAGGTTTCGTATCAACGAATTCGAGCGGGTCGGCGGAAATTATTTCTTCGTCGAGCTTTTCATATTCGCCGCCGTCAAACAGAGAATCCAGCCGATTTCTCGCGCCGAGCCGAAAATGATAACCGCAATGCGTGCAGACTTGCAGCGATTCTTTCAGTTCGCGTTTGTAGAGAGCGCTGTCGCACTCCAGACACTTGATAAAGATGCCTTCGGTTTTTACCTTGCGTTCTTCGTCCGAGTTTTGTTCTTCGATTTTGGGATTATCGCGGCGAAACCAAGCCATACTGATTCTGGATTTTAGATTCTGGATTTTGGATTTTCTTTGACAAGATTACCATACTGAATCGGTTTGTCTAAATTACTCAATTGAGAACGTCAAGCATTTGGGCGTGGATTAAGTTGTTGCTGGCGCAAATCGGCGGTTTGTAAATGCTGAATTTTGAATCGTCGTAATAGGAAACTTTGCCGCCCGCTTCTTCAATCAGCAAAACGCCCGCCGCGACATCCCAGGGATTTAAGCCTTCTTCCCAAAAACCGTCAAAACGCCCGCAGGCGACGTAAGCCATATCAATCGCCGCCGAACCGTCACGTCTGACTCCGCGCGATTTGTGAGTAAATTCGATAAAGTGTTCGGCAAAATCCCCGCGTGTCCGCGCGTTGTAGGGAAAACCCGTAACGAGCAGCGCGTCGCTTAAATTTCCCGTTTCCGAAACGCGAATTTTTCTGCCGTTCAAAGTCGCGCCGCTTCCCTTTTCTGCGGAAAACATTTCATCGCGCGTCGGGTCAAACGTCGCGCCGACGACGATTTCGCCTTTGTGTTCGAGCGCGAGCGTGACGCAGAAACACGGATAACCGTGCGCGTAATTCGTCGTGCCGTCGAGCGGGTCAATTATCCATTTCCAGACGCTTTCGTCAATTGTCGCCGCGCCGGATTCTTCAGCTAAAATAGAATACCTCGGATAATGAGAACGAATTTTTTCGACAATCATTTTTTCGGACGCCAAATCAGCTTCCGTGACAAGATTGATGTCGCCTTTGAGCGAGATATTTATTTTTCGCCCGAACTTTTCGAGCAGAATTTGTCCCGCCTCACGCGCGGTTTCCATTGCGAAATTTAACATTAAAATTTTTATCGAAAGAAAATATCAACGTAATCGGTCGTTTCGCCGCACGGATTGTCCATCTCTTGAAGCCGCCAGTATTTGCGATTTCCTTTAATGGCGAAAGTCATTTTACCTTCGCGCTTGCAAGCCGCGCCGCCGTTGAGGTAACTGACTTGCATCGTGATTATTCCATTGAACGAGAACTCGTTTTTTTCAATCGCGGTAATCGTTCCGTCAATCTTCAAATAATCCGTGCCGCCGCGCTGGTTTTGTTCGCCTTTGACATACAAAACGCCGTTTTTGTCGGTTACGGTCGCCACGCCGAAATAATCCCAGCTTATCCATTGCAAAGAAAGTTTGTGTCTGCCGAGCAGCATCTGTTTTGCATCGGCATCGTTAACGACGGTTTTATTCTGGGCAAAAACAATAAAATTAAAAGCCGCTAAAAATAAAATGGTCGTATAAATTATTTTTTTCCACATAAATTTCAATTTTTTTCGGCGATAAAATGCGAAAATTTTCAGTGCTTACTTAACTATTCTATCGGTTAGTCGGAGAAATTCCTGAATCTGCGTGTTCCAGAATTTCCAATCGTGAATACCCGGACTTTCCCGAAACTCGTGCGGAATTTTCTTCTCTAAAAGCAAGGCTGAAAATTCGCGGTTGGTGGAGATTAAACCGTCTTCAGTTCCACAGGCGAAATAGATAAACGGCAAATTTTTCGTTTTGTCAGGTGGTATTCCGCTAAGAATTTTGAAAACGTCATTCGCTTTGCGCGTCGGCGAATCTTCCGCGCCATAGACGCCGACAATCGAATCAGTCAGCGCTTTCCAACTGTTGCCAAGCATTTTTTCCGTCAGCGAAGCGGCTTGCAGCGCGCCGCTGAACGAACCGACGAGCGAAAACATTTCAGGATATTTCAGACCGAATTTAACCGCGCCGTAACCGCCCATCGAAAGTCCGGCGACGACGCGATGATTTCTGTCTTTTAAGACCCGATATTTTTTCTCAATTTCCGGTATCAATTCCTGAATAATATAGCTTTCGTATTTATCGTTCGCCACAGTCGTGCTGTCGGTATACCAGCCGTTATCGCCTTCGGGCGTAACGATTATAAAATTATATTTTGCGGCGTATTCGGCGGCGTTTCCTTGATTCGTCCAATTATCGAAATGTCCGGTCAAGCCGTGAAGCAAATAAACGACCGGATAAAAAGTTTTTTCGTTTGAGTTGTTATAATTGACCGGCAAAACAACGCGATACGGCATTTCGCGCGCCATCAATTTGCTGTCCAGCTTGTAATTTGCGACCGTCGCCGGAAGCGCTGTTTTCTGCTGCGCTTGCTGCGCGTAAGTCGAAAACGTGAAGCCGACAATAAAAATCAACGCCAAAAATTGATTTATAAACCTGCGATTATTTTTCTTCATTTGTGATTATCTTCCTTATTTTCATTAACCGAAAACTCTTCCAAACCAACCGCCGGTTTCGTCTTTGTCAACAATTTGCGCGAGTTCGCCCGCGTCGAGCCAAACGCCCGAACATTTGTCACAAACATCAATTTTGATGTTTTCATAATTGGTTTCCCTCAATTTGCCGTCGCATTTCGGACATTTCGGATCGGACGATTTTTGATTTTCAGCTTGCAGCTTTGATTTCATCTTTTCGACGAGTTCCTGTTCCCTGCGGCGAAAGTATTCGTTTTCAAGCGCTTTCCCGCGGTCTTCAAGTTCAACCGGCATAAAATTTTCTCCTTAATAATTGTTAAAATTGCAATGCAAAAATAACAGACTGCGACCTAAGTTTCAAAGTTGCGATTTCCGAATTCGAGGCAAAGAAATTGTTTGATTTCTAAATTTCATCTTTTAAATATTTAAAATCACATAAATTAACTGTCATTCGTTGCAACTGTCTTGACACATTTGTTTCAGAGACATATATTTTTTGTTTGCGCTTTTTTCAGCTAAAATGTAATACGTGATTGATGCCGATGAGTTTTGGATGCGAAATGCTTTGCAAGCTGCCAAAGGCGCGGGCGCTGCGGGCGAAGTTCCGGTCGGCGCGTGTTTGATTGATGAAAACGGCGAACTTCTGGCAGCAGCGGGAAATCAAACGATTAACGACCACGATCCGACGGCTCACGCCGAAATTTTGGTTTTGCGCAAAGCGGCAAGTAAAATCGGCAACTATCGGTTGACTGATACGATTGTTTATACGACTATTGAACCTTGCGCGATGTGCGCCGGCGCGCTGGTAAATGCCAGAATCAAACGACTCGTTTTCGGCGCGCGCGACGAAAGATTCGGCGCGGTCGAAAGCGTTTTCAGGCTTTGCGACTCCGGTTCTTTGAATCATAGAATTGAAATAAAGGCGGGCGTTTTGCAGGAAGAATGCAGAAACTTAATGCAAGATTTTTTTCGCCGAAAACGTAATCAATTAAGAATTAAGAATTTTTAATTGATTCGCGGAGAGGTGCAAGAGTGGTTGAATTGGACAGTCTCGAAAATTGTTGAACCCTAACGGGTTCCGTGGGTTCGAATCCCACCCTCTCCGCCAGAAATCAAATTGCGAATTGCGAATTTTTAGAATTTTTCATTCGTAATTTCGTAATTAGTTTGTGGAAAGGTGCAAGAGCGGTTGAATTGGCTACATTGGAAATGTAGTGAACCTCAAAAGGGTTCCGTGGGTTCGAATCCCACCCTTTCCGCCAGAATTTTAATTACGAATTGCGAATTGAAATCTGTTTCCTGCATTCGTAATTCGTAATTCGTAATTGACTTATGGCTTCAGGCTCCGCACAAGGTTTGAGTCGTGAACTCCGCTAGACTGGGAACAGAGCAACGGCAGCGATTTCAGCCTGTGTTGCGGTTAAGTCTGAAGCCTCCCTTTTATAAAAAAAGAAAATCTCGAACCTGTCAGCAGAAAGCGACAGGTTCGAGATTTTCTTTTTTGAAAAGTTTAAAGCAGATTACTTTTCGAGCGCGGCTTTGAACTGCGATTCAAACATCGTTACGTAACCCATTAATTGCGGCTGCGTTTTGAATTTCGCCTTTGCCAGATCGAACGCTTCCTGTCCGCGCGGATCGGCGAGACGAACGAGACTTGCCAGATTATTGAAAACTGCCTGATATTCATTATTATCCAGAGCTTTTTTATAGTTTTCAAAAATCAGCGGAAACGCTCGCGGATCGCCTTTGCCGTTTGAGGCAACGATTGACAACGCCGTCGAACGCACGTTTGAAGATTGCGTCGCATCGGACGCTAATTTCAAACCTGTTTCAAAAGCGCGTTTGTCACCCAGAATAGCTAACGACCGAAGTCCGGCGATTTTTAGACGGTCTTTCCACGAAGACATACCGGCGAGTTTTGTGAGCTGATCATAAGCTCT
>CAXSHW010000019.1:22666-26781 GCA_964237245.1 uncultured Pyrinomonadaceae bacterium | reverse complement strand
CGCGTCTTTCGTCAAAGCCAGAGCCACCGAAGCATTATCAATCACGCTGTAACTCTGATCGTTTAATGCCTCGATATATAAATTGGCAAATTGCGCGTCTTTCGTTTGAGCAAGCATCGCAATCGCCGCCGCGCGAACATTTGAGTTCGTGTCTTTCGCCGCCGCAACCAGAGCGCTTGTCAATTCCGCCGAAAATTTCGGAGTCGTCGCATTATCATTTCCTATCGCTCTGCCGCGCTGAGATTGTCTCTTCTCGCCGGTCGGAATATCGTTGATAATGTCCCGACGCAGTTCCCAGAAAGGTTCTTTGGTAATCGCATTTGTAAAGACACCGAAAATTTTCGTTTTATCAGCGTCAGTCGCATCCGCCGCCGCCGCATAGCGTTTTTCGAGTTCGGTCATCGCCCAGCGTCTGCCGAGAACGTCTTTGTCATTTTGAAATTGATAAATGAGTTCGTCAACGGGTTTGTCAAACGTCATTTCTTTCAAAAGCGCGCCTTGATAATCGAAATTGACAAGCGTCGGATTCGTCTCGGAAGCAAACGTGAAAGTATTTTCGGCTTGCGGTTTTATCCAGACTCTTTCAAGTCGAGTTCCAGAAGGCGTTCCGATTTCAACGTCAACGTAAGTCTGGAAAAACTCGGTTTGCGGAAATTCGTTGTTCGGGTCAATTTTTTGCGTCTGTTTGACATTCAAGGTCAGTTGTTTGCTTGCCGCATCGTAATTTTTGGTAATTTCAAAAATCGGATGTCCCATTTTGTAAAGCCATTCGTCGAAAAACCAATCCATTGATTGTCCGGTCGCTTCTTCGATGGCGATTCTTAATTCGTCGGTCGAAACAGGCTGATGCGCGTTGGCGGTTAAATAGTGATTAAGCGATTTGAAAAACAATTCATCGCCGAGTTGTTTGCGAAGCATATGCAGAACCGAACCGCCGCCCGGATAAGCGTAATTATCAAACATTGCATCTTTGTTCGCGTAGTATTTGGTCACAATAGGGCGACGATTTCCGCGATTCCAGGTGTTCAAAGTCGTCTCCTGATTGGTGCGGACATTGCTGTAAAGAAAATAATCTTCGCCTTTCGATTCTTCGTCCCAGAGCGCCTGGAAATAAGTGGCGAAACTTTCGTTGAGCCAGATTTGTCCCCAATCGCGCGTCGTCACGTAATCGCCGAACCACTGATGCGCGAGTTCGTGTGACTGCAAAGAATCCGAATCGCCGTCGAGCAGTTCGCGGCTGTCGTGAATCATTTCTTCGATTTGGGTCGTCGCTGAAATGTTTTCCATTCCGCCGCCGAAATCTTCGACCATCGTTTGCGAATACTTCGGATAAGAGTATTTCACGCCGGTTTTTTCCGAGAAAAATTTAATCATCGCCGGAACATTTTTCGTCGTTGCGGCAACTTCTTTGGCTTCTGACGGATAACCGAAAGCCAGAACCGGAATTCCGTCATATTCGCCGTCTTTAATTTCCGTGTAATTGCCGACGACGATTGAAGTTAAATAATTTGAATAAGGCGTGTCCATTTTCCAGCTTGCCGTTTGAAACGACCGTATAAGGTTTTTCGACTGTCGCGCGCAGTTCCGACGTGCGGAAATCATTCGGCGAATCGTAAGACGGAAACCAGTAGCGATTAAATTCCGTCTCGCCCTGCGACCAAATCTGGCGCGGCTTGTTCGGATTATCAGCCGTCGGTTTGATAAAACGAATGCCGCGCCCGAAACTTCCGATTGCCGTGTCCGCATCCGCTTTATTGACGTAATTCGTTCGATAATCAACTTTGACGGCAATGTCTTCGCCGCGTTTATACGTGCGGTCGAGCATAATTTCAAGATTATCGTTGTCCTTTTTGCCGTCGTAATTAAATTTCAAAGCCATTCCGTTCGATAAAGTTACCGAGTTTACCGTCATCGCCGCCGCGTCCAGGTAGAATTTATTCATATCCTTAAACGGTTCAAGCGTAACAACGGTCGAGCCGTATGCCTGCTCTTTGTCCCAATCGAAACGCAAGTCAATAGCGACGTGCTTTACGTCAATGTTGCGACTGCGAATATAATTGACGGGCGGAAGTTTTTTCACTCGCGCGCTGTCGTCCTGAATCGTGGGAAGCTGAAAAAATAGCGGATTGGCGCTTACTATTTGGCTCGAAGCAAATAAAAATGCCAGCAGGAAAGCCGAAACTTTCACCGGGAAAAATTTAAAATTCATATTTTGTTCTCTCAAATTTAGTGTTTTATCAGAAGATATTTGTTGATATTACTGTATTTTCAATACGTTTGATTGAAAAATTTTGTTTCAGGTTGGAAAGTAATTCAGGGAAATCACAAATCGGGAATCCAAAAATCGCGTTCGCCGTCTGTTATCTTTTTCAAACCGAAATCTGCAAGTTCATTTTCAGGAATTCCCAAAAAAGTAAAATGCGGCAAATCCGAAATGACAGTTTGAAACCAAAAATGTCGGGCAAGAATCTTGCGGACTTCAGCGTCCGCGTGTTCACGAACATCAAGGGCGAGCATCGCAAGATGCTGTGAAGTTCCGGGCGGCGCGACCGAATAAATGATTGATTTCGACAAATCTTTACTGAAAAAAATTCCTTCCGCTTCGAGTTTGAAAACTTCGGAAACTTGTTCAAACGGCGAAAGAGAGCGAATTTTACCGACTTGCGGTTCGCTTAATTTTCCCTTTTCCGTCCAATGCAGCAAAGCCGGATTGACTCGACTCGCCCACAAATCAACTGTTTCGCCGTAAATTCGCCGCGCCGCGTCCGAACCGCGCGGCGTAATTGTCAAATCGTTTTTTTCGGCTTCTTTGACAGCATTTTTTAACGCTTCCATCGCCGCCGTTTGCAGTTCGATTTCAAATCCAGCGATTGTTTCTTTAGAAATTTCGACGCTTTTTTGCCAATCGGCAACTTCCTTTTCGTTTTTGAAAATAATCTTATCCGGCGGAATCGCGCCGCCGCGCGCGACAAAAACCGCGCCGTATTCACAAAGCAATCTGTTGCCAATCGCGTCTGCCGGCTGTTTAAAATTCGCTGAAAGTTTATCGCTAAACGATTTATTTGCTTTTATTTTCTTCATCAGACGTATTTCTCTTGCCGTTATTCGTGTTAAAACTTAAAATGCAGACGTATCACCGGCGAAATTTCAATGGTTAAAAAAATTTTTATAATTTTCTATCTGATTGTTATTCACGCGCTCGCCGTTCTTTTTGTTTATGAAAATTATTTGAAATCGTATTTTAATCAAAGCGAATTACAAACTGAAAACGTTCAAGACCCGACTCAAAGATTTGCTGTTCCGACACCGCAGCCGCTTCCGTCAACCGAAGTGGAAACACCAACGCCCGATAGTTCGGAAGTCGAAGCAAACGCCAGTCAAACACCAAGTGATTTTTCAAATGAATCCATCCAAACTCCAAATGCGTCGTCCATTCAACCAACTCAAACTTTAATGATTCCCGTTGTCGGTATCAAACGCGAACAGCTTCGAGATACTTACAACGACGCGCGTTCCGAAGGTCGCGTCCATAACGCGATTGACATTATGGCTGCCGGCGGAACTCCGGTCGTCGCGGCTTCGGATGGCGAAATTGCCAAGTTTTTCGACAGCGTAAAAGGCGGAACAACAATTTATCAATACAGTCCAGACAAGCATTTTATTTATTATTACGCTCACTTGCAAAAACGCTCCGACAATATCAAAGAACATGATTTCGTCAAGCAGGGAACGCTTATCGGTTACGTCGGCGACACCGGAAACGCAGGCGCGGGAAATTATCATCTGCATTTTGAAATTATGACGCTCAAAGACCCGAAACGCTATTTTGACGGCTTAGACGTTAATCCGTATCCGATTCTCAAAAACGGCATCGAAGCGAAATAGTGGAAATGATGAACTATTAAATTTGAATGTCGCGCGCGGAAAATTCCCTTAATTCATCTTTCGTTGCTTCTAATTCATCATTTTCCACTCTCGGTATAATTATTGCTTAGTTCCTGCGGACAGTTTGACTGTATTAAATAGAGACAATTTCTTGAGGAGATATTTAATGGATTTTAAATTCAATAAGGCGCGAGCCGCAAAAACATTCGCGTTTACTTTTACACTTGCGT
>CAXSHW010000019.1:15773-22656 GCA_964237245.1 uncultured Pyrinomonadaceae bacterium | reverse complement strand
CGTTAATCCTGACCGCATTCGGGTGCGTGCCGCCCAACACTACCGTAACTACAAACACTAACGTTAATGCGCCTGCCAATAAAGTCGAAACTAATTCGGCGACGAACACGGCGCAAAGTATGCCGCCTGAACAAAACAAAAATTTGGCTTCGCAAATGCCTGTAACTTTGCCGGTTTTGGACGCTATGTTCAGCGACGAAAATTTCGCCTCTGATTTGAAGTCGAAATTGCAATTGACGGACGAACAGATTGACAAATTAAAAAACGTGTCGCATCAGGCAGTTGCCAATTTAAAAGAAACTGACGATGAAGCGAGCGGTTCGACACGCGCTTCGATGGAACGCGCAAGCCGACAAATCAAGGAAATTTTAGGCGAGAACAACGCCGACAAATTTTTCGGTTTTGTGCGCGACCGCTGGTCAGGCGGCGTTGATGAAGCGGAAAATACCGGAAACAACGATTCTTCGGCGGCGAATGCCGTTCCGAAAGACACGCGCATCGTTGTCAATGCGCCCGAATATAGAATGGACATTTTTCAAGACGGAAAACTCATCAAAACTTATAAAGTCGGCATCGGTTATCCCGAATTTCCACTGCCGAGCGGAATGCGAAAGGCGAATGAAATTATTTTTAATCCGACCTGGACGCCGCCGGACGAGCCTTGGGTTGAAGGTTCAAACAAAGTAAAAGCCGGCGAAACCGTCAAAGCCGGAGACAAATTGAATCCGCTCGGTCCGATTAAAATTCCAATCGGACTTCCCTCTCTGATTCACGGCGGAAAAACTCCTGCAAAGCTCGGCACGTTCGCTTCTCACGGCTGCGTCGGTTTAACCAATCAGCAAGTTCAGGATTTTTCGCTCGATTTAGCCGGTATTTCCGGGACTGAACTGACGAAAGACAATGTTGCGGATTACGCGAAACAAAAAACCGAAACCAAAAACGTTAAACTCGGCAAGCCGATTCCGGTCGAACTTCGCTATCAAACAATCGTCGTCGAAGACGGAAAGTTAATGATTTTGCGCGATGTTTACGAAAAAGGCACAAACACGGAAGATAATTTGCGGAAAGTGCTTGAAAGTTACGGTGTTTCCTTTGATGATTTGAAAGAGCAAGATCAGCAAAAAATCCTCGCCGGTTTGAAACAAATGGCGATTGACGCCACCGGAAATCCGGTTGAACCAAATGCCGATGCTAATTTGAAAAATTCAAACTCGAACGCGAAAACCAATTCAAATAGTTCAAATTCAAATACCAAAGCAAATTCAAACGATTCAACTTCAAAAAATGTCCCGATTACGCGAACAATCAAATGCAAAAAAGAAGTCGAATTTGATCTTGCGGAGTTAAAAGGCAAAGGCTATCCGGCGCCGGTTGCATTGAATACGGGCAAATAAACGATTGTGATTTATTAAAAAATGCCGGACATTTTAAGAAAATGTCCGGCATTTTTATTTTGAATCAATTTAACTGCGACGAATTTTCCTTTTAATCCGACTAAAATCTTTCGTTAGTTTCTGCAAAATCTCCAGCATTTTTGTTTGCTCCGCTAAATGTCCGTTTTCAGCCTCGACGTTGATGTATGAAATTTTTTGCCTGCCGCAATAAACCGATAAAGAGCCGTCGTCGGTAACATTCGCGTTGTCTTGAAGAGCGACGTTTTGATTTTTTTCTTTTAGGAAGTTAAAAAAAACGTTTCCGGTAACAAAGAAAAAATCGTCAATGTCAATTTCCGAATTAATGTTGACAAGTTTCGCGTCGCTTTCATATTCTCCGCCTGTTAGGTAGCTTTTAATCGAATAATTTTCATTGTTGTTGTTGTGCAGAGCGATTATCAAACGGACGTTTTTCAGTAAATTCTTCAATTTTTCGGCAAATTTGTTTGTTTCACTTTCCGCTTCGATTGTATATTTGCCGTTGTTTTCCAACGTCGTTTTGATGCCGACCCGTGTAAAAATCCGGTTCGGGTCAAACGTAAATTCTTCGTCCTTTAATGAAAAACTTATCAATCTTTTGTCGCCGTTTTCGATTTCGACGAGCGTGCCGCCGTATTTTTTTATAATTTCTTTGGCGGCTTCAACCGACGTATTTTCGTTGTCGTGCAAATTGAAATACACAAATTTTGAAAGCTGTCCGGCAGTTTTGCTGACGACGATTTTCACGGCTCTGTCACCGAGATTGTATTGAATGATTTTCTCTCTGATTTTGTATTTTCCGAGCGGCGATTTATTTTGAATCTGCGCCGAACCGTTCCAAACAAGCAAACAAATCAAAGGCAAAAATACCTTTGCAGGATTAACATATTTATTCAATACGAAATGCCTCATATTTACGGTTTACCGCGAAAATCGGTTGTAAAACGAAAGAAATATAACATTATTCTTGCTATCTTTCGCCGAGTTAGTTAAATTAAATTTCTACCAAACATCCAATAACCGCGATTCAAAAATCGTTGTTTATAATCATCGCTTCGGAATATTGAATCTGGAATTTGGAATCTGGAATCTTAATATCAAAGGAGATTTGCCGAAAATGAAAGCATTTACTACCGAAAATATACGCAATCTGGCTGTCATTGGACACGGCGACGCGGGTAAAACCCAGATTGTCAGTTCTCTGCTGCACATTGCGGGCGCGACCGCGCGTTGGGGAAAAGTCGCCGAAGGAACGACCGTTACCGATTACGACGAAGATTCGATTGAAAGAAAAGTTTCCCTGAACAACAATTTCGCTCACCTCGAATACAAAGACACGAAAATAAATTTGATTGACACGCCCGGTTACGCCGCGTTCGTCTCGCACGCGCGTCCCGGCTTGCGCGTCGCCGATTGCGCTCTGGTCGTTGTGGACGGCGTGAACGGAATTGAAGTGCAGACGGAGAAAACGTGGAGCTACGCCAACGAATTTATGCTGCCGCGCTTTATGGTGATCAATAAATTGGAAAAGGAACGCTCGGATTTCGGTCACGCGCTCGACACGGCGGCAAGCAGTTTCGCGCGTTCAATCGTGCCGTTTACTTTGCCGATTGGAACGGAAGCGAACTTTCGCGGCGTGGTTGATGTCGTTCATCAAAAGGCTTATGAATTCGATGCAAACGGCAAAGCCAAAGAAATTCCGATTCCCGAAACAGGTCGCGCTGTTTTTGATTCGACGCGCGAACGTCTGATTGAAATCGTCGCCGAATCGGACGACGCGCTGATGGAAAAATATTTTGATAACGGAACTTTGGACGAAGCGGATATTTACCCGAATCTGGCAAAAGCGATTGCGAACAGCAAACTCTGTCCGGTTTACGCGGTTTCCGCCGACACGCTCGTCGGGCTTTCGATTTTGCTCGACCACATCGTCGAATTCGCCCCGAATCCGGCAGCGCACGAAGTCGAATACGGAAAACCCGTCGTCGGAAGTCTTCTTGAAAGACCAACGCGACGATACAGCAACGATGAACCTTTTTCGGCGTATGTTTTCCGCACGATTGCCGACCCGTTCGCCGGACGAATCAATGTGATGAAAATCGTCTCCGGCAAAATTTCTTCCGACGACGCCGTTCTGAATACGAGCCGCGAATTTGTCGAAAGACTCGGCGCTCTGCACGTTTTGCAAGGCAAAAACCTGGAAAAAGTCAATGAAGCGCAAACCGGCGACATTATCGCGGTCGTCAAATTAAAAGACACGCAAACCGGCGACACGCTTTCCGACAAGGCAAATCCAATCGTCTATCCGCCGGTCGAATACCCGGAAGCCGCGATTTCATTTGCCATCGAACCGAAATCTCGCGCCGACGAAGATAAAATCTCGGCGGCTTTACACAAAATTTTAGAGGAAGACCCAAGTTTGCATTTCGACCGCGATCCGCAGACCAAAGAATTTATCCTGAGCGGTTCGGGACAACTTCATATCGAGACGATTGTGGACAAATTAAAAAATCGCTACCACGTCGAAGTCGCGCTGCATCCGCCGAAAGTTCCGTATAAGGAAACGATTTCGCAGTCGGTCGAAGTTCAGGGACGACACAAAAAACAATCCGGCGGGCGCGGTCAATTCGGCGACTGCAAATGTATTTTTGAACCGCTCGAACGCGGCAAAGGCTTTGAATGGGTGGACAAAATTTTTGGCGGCGCGATTCCGCAGAATTTTCGCCCGGCAATCGAAAAAGGAATCGTCGAAGCCGCGCAAGGCGGCGCGATTGCCGGTTATCCGCTCGTTGATTTCAAAGTCACTTTAATTGACGGCAGCTATCACACGGTTGATTCGGATGAACACAGCTTCCGCGCGGCAGGCAGAAAAGCATTTCGCAACGCGATTGAAAAAGCCAAACCGACCTTGCTCGAACCGATTATGGACGTTGAAGTTTTCTGCCCGATTGAAGTTTCCGGCGATATTATGGGCGATCTGAATTCCCGTCGCGGGCGCGTCGCCGGAATGGATATGCGCGGCAAACAGCAAATTATCAAAGCGCAAGTTCCCTTGTCGGAAATGCTCGACTATCAATCGAAATTAAACTCGGTTACCCAAGCACGCGGCTCGTATCATATGCAGTTTTCACATTACGATCCGTTGCCGGGAAATCTTTCGGCAAAAGTAGTCGAACAAGCCCGCGCCGAAGGTAGAATCCGCACGCACGAAGAAGACGAATAGACGAGAAAGAAAAACTAACAACAAAAGGCGGAAAGTTTCATTTTGTAATAAATTTGGAATTTCCGCTTTTCATTTGCGAATTACCCGCCGCCGTATAAAAACTATCTAAAACTTTTGCAAGAATTATCCGCCGCATTCTTCAATCCAAACAATAAAAAACTTGCCTGTAAAAATAATTTCACCGGCGGATGATAGTTTTTAATTTCTGATGGTGCGTTTAAAGATGAACACAAATAGCAGGTATCAAAAAGGCGTCATTTCAACTTCGCCTTCAGGAGGAAGAAAATCACCGGATGCTTCTGCTTTTCATATAAAAACTTTGGCTATCCGGTGATTTTTTTTCAAAACAAAACGTTTCAATAAGAATCGGAAATTCGGAAATAGTGAGCAAATTTAGCCAACCCCAAAGTGGGTTAAGGAAAAAAATACAATAAGTTTTGTTTAGTTGTCAGCATTGAAAATATCTGGTTTTGGTAATACAAGGATGGCAACGCGGTTTGCAACTACGTTAAGTTTCCGGCATAAGATGCTGCGAACGAGATAAGTTTAACGGCGACCTTAACGGTTTGAAAGAACTTTAGGATGTTTGATCTGGAAAAATTGTCGCGGATTTACGGGTGGTTTGTATGAATTTGTTTATTTATATAAACCTTGGCAATTAACCTTTACGGCTGGAATCCCTGTGTTACATAAAGTTCTCACAGTATTTACAGTCTTAAACAAATATAGGAGAAATCATGGCAATCGGAACTTATTATTTATCGAAACAAAAAGTAACCGGCGTCGGTTCATTTTTTTTACTTAATGAACTGCAATTAGCCGATAGCGAAGACGGTGGAGGAGAAGCGTTGCTTGGCGCGGTTGTCCAGGAGAACAAAGAACCTCTCTGGCACGTTGATTATCCGGTTCCTTTGTCCAGTTTTGACCCGCGACTATTTGTTGACGTTTTAACTGAAATGAAGGAAACGCTTGGTCTTAATAAAATTACGGTAAGCGCAAAAATTGCTGCCGGACAGCAGCATTTTCAAGTCAATAAAAAGAGTTCATTTCAATTAGGAGCAGGTCCTTTTCCGTCAATTCCTTTTGGGGGCAAATTTAGCGTTGACCACTCAAGCACAAAAGCCATTGACATTAACTACGGCGAAGGAACTCGTTATGAATATATTCCTAAAGGCAATATGATAGCCTTTTATCAATATCTTAAAGATAATCCTCAGGCATTGGATTCTAAACCAATGCTGAAAACGGCAGTTAAGTTTTTGCAGAAAAACGCTTTTATTAGCTGGATTCAAACAGCGAAGAATTGGTCGGTAACATTTGAAAAAACGACGAGTTTTGATGCCGGCGTTGAAGCCCATCTCGACATTTTTAACCAAGACAACACGATTAACGGCAAGGTAACGCTTCATAAAGACAGCGATACTAAAATTACGGCTAGTGTTCAGGGCGACGATTATTATCTCGTAGCTTTGATGTCCACTCGATGGGATGATCTCAAAATAGATTGAAAAATCAATTTTGGCTTGTTCTATTTTAGAGGCAAGTTAGAACATCTTGCCTCACTTACTTACTTTTCGTCTCAAACAGCGATATTTACATAGAAAATATGATTCCTTTTATGAAGTTGTAAAACTTATTTGTGCAGAACGTCAGAGGATTATCGGGCGTGGTAAATCGTTTGTCGGCTGCGGCAGATAACTTGTCTGTCGGTATAGATGATTTGTTGACGGGGTAAATCAGTTTGTCGGCGTGTATAAATCATTTATCGGTTGGTGCAGATGGTTTGTCGGGAGGGGAAATTCATTTGTGCAGAGAGTAAGTTCATTTGTGCAGAGGGTAAGTTCGTTTTTGCGGTAGCGTTGACGGTTTGTGCAGACGCGCAGATGATTTGTGTAATGTAAAAACTCAATTTTGAGGGAGGAAAACTAAAATGAAAGACAAGGAAAGAAACTATTACAACACATTTGTCAGCGTGCGGAATTTCGGGGCGGAAAACGCGGCTGATTTTCCGGTTGGTTCGGCGGGCGCGAATAATTTTACGGCAATCGGCGCGGCGGTTGATGAGTTGGAACAATCGGGCGCGACTCAGGCTTCCGGCGCGGGCGGGCAGATGACGATGCGGAAAGGATTGGCGATTGCCGACGTTCGCGAAGATTTGCAGGCGATAAACCGCACGGCTCGCGCTCTGGCGGTTGACGACGCGGGCGTCGGCGAGCTTTTTCGAATGCCTTACGGCAACAGCGAACAA
>CAXSHW010000019.1:10971-15759 GCA_964237245.1 uncultured Pyrinomonadaceae bacterium | reverse complement strand
CGCCTTTTTAACAGGCGCGACGCAGCTTAAAATCAGTTCGTCGAATTCGGTCTGCCCGCCGATTTTCTCGAAGATTTACAATCCGACATCGCGGATTTTGAACAATCGGTCAACGAAAAAAACTCCGCGATGGGCGAAAAAGTAGCCGCCACCGATTCAATCGGCAGCGCCGTCCAAATCGGACTCGAAGCCCTGCAACGTCTACGGGCAATCGTCACGAACAAATACCGCGATAACCCAGCAAAACTCGCGGCGTGGACAAGCGCTTGCCACGTCGAACGCGCGGCAAAGAAAAAATCACCGACAGAATTGTCGCAAACGTAATAATAGAACGAATGCGGTTCGTTATAAATCGAACGTGATTCTCATATTTGTTTTAGATATTAATTTTTTTCACAAGCAGTTAATCCTAATTACACTTTTTACTTTTCTAAAAACTACAAATGTCAAAGGAGGTTTTCTATGTTTGGTTCATCAATACTCGAAGTTGCAATTGGATTGGTTTTTGTCTATTTGTTGTTGAGCCTAATATGCTCAGCCGTTAATGAAATAATCGAAGCTAAATTAAAGAATCGCGCGACTGACCTTGAACGCGGTATTTGCGAACTTTTCAACGAAAAGAAAGGAGGTATATTAGTAACAAAATTCTATAACCATCCCTTGATTAAAGGATTATTCGAAGGCTCATACAGAAGCAAAAGAAATCAGGCGGATAAGTCTGAGAATAATAAATTAACCGAAAATAATGTAAATACGGAGGGTTGGTTAAAATATTATTTAAAGTCTTCCAACTTGCCTTCGTATATTCCCGCCGGAAATTTCGCTTTCGCGGTGATGGATATTTTGCTGCATAACAACGATGATTCTGCAACTCAAAATGCCGCTTCGGGCGTTTCCTGGGTAAATCCTTACACTAATACAATTTCAATCGAAACTATTCGGTCGGCGATAAACGGATTTGGCGGCAATACGGAAGTTCAAAGAGCGTTGAGAACAATCGCAGAGCAATCCGGTGGTGATGTTAATAAGATGCGAGAAAACATCGAAGCCTGGTTTAACAGTTCGATGGATCGCGTTTCAGGTTGGTATACCCGCCGAACAAAATGGATTATTTTGGTGATGGGGTTAACCCTGACCATTGGCTTAAACGTCAATTCCATTACGATTGTCAAAAGTCTCTCGAATGATAACGCATTACGCAACGCCGTTGTCGCGCAAGCCGAAAAAAGCGTTGGAAATCCTAATCTTCAAACCTCGAATTTCAAAGAAAACAAAAAACAACTCGAAGAATTAGGATTACCGATTGTCTGGGATAACTTTAAATTCTTACCAAGTCCTTTCAATTTTTGGCAGCATTTACTTTTCCCTTTAATCGGCTGGCTTTTAACGGCGGCGGCTATCTCGCTCGGCGCTCCTTTTTGGTTCGATGTTTTGAATAAGTTTATGGTAATTCGCTCGACGGTTAAACCGCACGAGAAAAGCCCTGAAGAATCATCCGAAGATCGTCAAACACTTCCCAATCAAGCACCGCCGACTTTAACCACAGCTACAAAAAATCAAACACCGGAAACAAGTTCAAGCACGGTTGAATCGTTTCAACCGCAAGAATGGAATGCGGGAAATCCACAGGAGGGAATTATATGAGCGCAGGAACAAGTGAAAATAAAACAACGGTTAATCACGATTTAAATCTGCTTGCGCCGAAGTTTGGGGAAGCGGTCGTAAAAGCTATTGAAGATTGCCGCAAGCGAGGATATGACGCCTATGTATTTGAGGCTTATCGTTCTCAGGAATTGCAGGTTCTCTACTACGCGCGAGGACGCACTGTAATTCCGCCGACCAAACCGGTTACAAACGCTTCGAGCAATCTTTTTAGCTGGCACGGCTACTGTCTCGCGGTTGACGTTATTTCCCAATCAGACTTCTGGAATAAACCAGAATCGTGGTTTAAGGCAGTAGCGGAATCATTTATAAAATTCGGATGCAAATGGGGCGGTGACTGGAAGATGCGAGACCTTCCGCATTTTCAATGGGGATTATGTAAACCAAGCCCGTCTGACGTTGCCCGTCAAATCGCCCGCACTCAAGGAATTGAGGCTGTTTGGAAAATAGTCGGGGCTGTATAAAATTACCACCACGAAAACGTAAGACTTAAAGGTCCAATAATTCAACAATACAAAAACGGAGGAAATTCAGATGGCAAAAATCAATCGCAAATTCTTTTTCGATTACGTCAAACTGCATCTTTTCGGCGGAGTTTTGAAACAATCACAGGTCGAAGGCTTGACGGCAATTTTAGATTACTGGGAAAACAGTTATTCGACCGATGATGACCGCTGGCTGGCTTATATGCTTGCTACGGCGCATCACGAAACGGATAGAAAATTTCAGGCAATCGAGGAATACGGCAAAGGCGCGGGACACGATTACGGGAAACCCGACCCCATTACCAAGCAAAAATACTACGGGCGCGGGCTTGTCCAACTTACCTGGAAATACAACTACGACAATATGGGCAAACAGTTTAATGAAGATTTGCTTAATCATCCCGAAAAGGCTCTGGACCTGGATTTGGCAGTCAAAATAATGTTCTACGGAATGACGAACGGCAGTTTTACCGGCAAGAAATTATCAGATTATTTTAGTCCGAACAAAGGCG
Organism: uncultured Pyrinomonadaceae bacterium; assembly: GCA_964237245.1. Lineage (GTDB taxonomy): Bacteria > Acidobacteriota > Blastocatellia > Pyrinomonadales > Pyrinomonadaceae. The sequence goes on along the minus strand of CAXSHW010000019.1, from coordinate 13,100 downwards.
ACTGGATAAATGCCCGGAGAATTATCAACGGCACAGACAAAGCTAATTTAATATCAGGCTACGGCAAACAATTTTACGCGGCGATCAGCTATACGACTTGAAACATTTTTAACCAGTAGTTCAGCCGGAATCATTTTTCTTGAATGAGTCTGTGTCGTTGAAATAATTTTCGCGGCGCAGATGTGGAATTGTATTGTTAAAACTTTAGAGATGGAGGTAGAAATGAAACTTTTTACGATTGGAGACAGCGTTTCGCAGGGATTTATGTCGCTGGCGGCAGCGCGGACGGATAATGCTTATTCGACGCTGATCGCGCAAAAATTGGGGCTTGTAATAAACAGTAACCAGTATCGGTTTGCCGATTGGAATAAAGACGGTATTCCGCTCAGTATCGAAGTGATTATGCGCGAGATGCAAAGTCGCTACGGTTCGGAAATCAGCGGACTCGAATGGCTCACGCTGTCACAAACGGTCAACCATATTGTTGACCGCGCCGAAGATTATTACGAGCGAGGAGAGGGCAGAGCGAATAATCCTTATGATGAGAAAGGCACACAGTTTTTCAACAACGTCGCCGTGTGGGGTTTTGATGTCGCGGATTCATTCCAGATTAAGCCTAAAACTTGCATAAATGTAATTTATAACGGCAAGCCAACTAAAGATAACATCTTTAAAGTCGGCGCGGATAACCCGATGTATCGCACCGCGCTGAAAGTTTTAATCCGTCGCTCGATCCGGCTTTCGATAATTTCAGTCAATTAAGCTGGCTTAAACTTCACGCTACGGGAACAGATGAAGCTGGACATTTGGTTACCGACCAAAACGGTAACCAAATGTCAGGCACGGGCGTTGAAAATTTAATTCTCTGGCTTGGCTCCAACAACGCGCTCGGAACGGTCACCACACTTAGCATTAGTCAAACTCCAAACCTAAAAAACGGTAGTCTGCGACCGAACGAATATGAACGTTTAACTCGTACTCAATTTGATTGGAACTTGTGGCATCCAGACGATTTTGAGGCGGATTATAAAGTAATGATTAATAAAGTTAATGCCATTATGCAGAAAAATCTTGAACCGAATTGGAAGGTGTTTGTCGGAACTGTCCCACTGGTGACGATTGCGCCGATTGCCAAAGGCGTCGGTGAAACGACCGAAGTTCCTATCGAACAATTCGTGTACGGCAAAGATGTTGACGCAACTGCCATTTATTACAAGTATTACACTTATTTTCCCTTCACGGAAAATTTCGCCGTGGAATCCGGCAAGTATCTTACGATGCAGGACACTCTGCATATTGACAACTGTATCCGCGAATTTAACAAGATAATTTACACGGAGTTAAACGATATTTTTTGGTTGACACCTGCAAAATGCTCGAAGATTTGGCGTATAAACGAAACAACGGTCGCCCGCCGTATAAACTTCCGCACGATTTGAAATTTCTCTACCCGCCGGTCAACACGAAATACTATCACGCCGACACCGAAGGCAAGTTAAAACAAGGCGGTTTATTTAGTCTCGACGGCGTTCACCCGACGCCAATCGGTCACGGAATTATCGCTTACGAATTTTTGAAAGCGATGGAAGCCGCCGGAGTTACAGACGCAAATGGAAATACGGTTAACACCGATTTGACGTGGCTCGGCGATAAAGGAATTCTGCAAAGCGATTTGCTTTACACAAACCCGCTTAAGAATATGCAGGAAATCTACGGCAAAGACGAAATTGCCAAACTCGGACTTCGATTAATTGATTTTATCAAACATTTCAGCACGAAATAATTCAGAGCAATCTAAAGAATACGGAGAAAACAATTATGTATTCGGAAACCGACAAACTACAAAATGAAGTCGAGAAGTTAATAGCGGAAGTTAAGATACTTAAAAAGCCTTATCTGCAGCCGACATTCTGGATTGGAGTAATCGCTTTAGCAGTTTCCGTAGCCGGAAATATCGGGCAATCTTTGACGTATGAAAGCAAAGCTACAATTGCTAAAGCCGATGTCGCGCAAGCCAAACTCGACAGAATCGAAATGGAAAATAAACGCGATGCAGCCAAGTCAGAGCTTGCCGAACTACAATCTCAAATATCTTTGATTCAGGAAACAATAAGCAAAGCCAAACAAGA
>CAXSHW010000019.1:0-10961 GCA_964237245.1 uncultured Pyrinomonadaceae bacterium | reverse complement strand
GCAGGTGCAGGAGCATTTAGTTGAAGCCGAGAGAAAATTGACAAACCTGCAAGATACGACTCAAATCACCAAGCAGTCTCTTAATAATTCAGAATCAACGGCGACTCAGGAATTCAGAGATACTCGTCAAACTAATCAATCCGTTGTGCCTGTCAGCAAACTTCAAACAGCCAAAGATAAGGAAAAAGAAGGTTTTCAAAATTTAATCAGCGGCGATTATGAGAATGCAATCGCGGCGTTTCAAGAGTCGGAAAATGTTTATAACGGCTATCATAATGTTTATGACATCAAACAACTTTTGCGGCAAAATAAATCTAAAATGAATGATCCTGCTAAGAAAAAGGAAATCTTTCAAAAGATTGTTAAGGATTATTCATACGGAGCGCCGCCTGACTTATTGGAGCAAGTGAAAATCATTGCCAATCAATAATATCTTAGGACAAAATTCAGATTCTTTTCTCTTTAAATCACCTCAATCCCTGCCCGTATTGTTCCGTGCCGAACGTGCCGATGCCGTTTAAGCGAAAGCTGAAGACGAAGCGATTTTCGCGGCGGACGCCGACGTTGAAAGTGTAATACTGTAAAGTTACGGCGCAGCAGTCGTAGGCGTAACCGAGCGTGAAAAGCGAGCTGATGAGCGGTGAACCGCCAAGAGCGCGGCGATTTTCAAAATCGAAAAACAGAGATGTTCCGCCGTAAAAGCCGCGGTCGCGGTTGCCGACGAAAATCGCCGGACTAAACTGCGAACCACGCAAAGTTCCCGCTTCTTTGCCGTTCGGATCGGCGTATTGCTGCAACGACGGAATTAAAGTAACGGCGCGCGTGTAATAAAACGTTTGAAAGATTTTCAAAAATTTCGTGTCGTAACCGACGGTCGAAGAAATGTCGCGCAAACCGTCGCCCTGAAAACCTAAATCCATTCGGGTATTGACAAAAATCGTTCGCTGCGGGCGATATGTCGCGTCAATGTTGACGGGCGAAAACCGGCGCGGCGCGCCGCCGAAAGTGTAAAAACTGAGTGCGGTTATCGGCGCGATTTCGTTGCGCTCGCCGGGAATTAAAGCGCCGCCGAAAGTTTTGTCAAAAAAGTATTTGCCGCGCACGGTCAGCGAAAAAATCTCATACGGCTGAACGGCGAGCGAATCTTTTTTCGCGGTTTTATCTTCTTCGAGCCGCTTTTGAGCTTCTTCGGTGACGGCTTCGGTATATTTGCGCGTGTAAAAACGGTTTGTAACTCCGTATTCGATTTCGTTCGTGTCGGTTTCGGTGTCTTCGTAATCAAAACGGATAATTTTGTTAAAATTATTTACGCCTGTAACAAAGCGATAGGTTAGAAAAGGCTCGATGACATGCCGAAAACGAAACGCGCCGTTTTCGGCAAAGTAATTTTTTGCCAGCGCGACGGGTCGCAAATCGAGTTCAAATTCGCCATATTTACGAACGATGTCACGTCCGACGACCTGCCGAAAGTCATCAAAAGAATTTGAATAATAACTGACGCGCATTCCGGCGGTTGCCGTGAGATCGAAAAATTTACTGTAAAACGGAACGGAAATCTGCGGGTGAGCGTCGAAACGCTGAACGACGGCAGGCGTTACAACCGGGTCGCTTCCGGTCGCCGCCCGATACGCCGCAACATCGTCCACATCCTCGCGCCGGCTGACACCTTCGAGACTCGACTTAAATGAAAAATATGCGGGTTTCCAAAATGAGAAACGCGAAGGACGTTTTTCAAATTCGTCGCTCGGCAAATCGCGGGTTTTAATGCGAACGTTCGGAATCGAAATGACCTGCGAGCGAGCCAGCAGATTCAGAGTATAATTGTCCCAACTTTTGTTGATATAGACCTGAGAGACTTCAATGGGCGAAATGACCTGTTGAATTCCGTCGGAAAAAACCTGGCGGAACGAAAGACTCGATGTCAGCCGTACATTCGCAACGGCAGTAAAGCCGTTCGGAAAATATTGAACGCCGTCGGCGTAAATAAGGCTTCCGCCTTGATTCGGATGGTCGGCGTCGGCTTGATGACCTAAAATTCTGTCTTGGACGACGTAAAATCCGAAATTAAAATACGAACGCGAATTGGTGCGAGTCCGCAAATCGAGTCCGTAACCGAAACCGCGCGAAGCATATAAATCGCCGCGAAACGTTACGTCCGCGGAACGTCCGAGAGTTTGATAATAAGCGGTTGACAGGCGGAAACCTTTGCCGGAAAAACTGGCGGTCGGCGTTAAAAACCCGGACGCGCGGTCGCGCTTTTTTATCGGAATCGAAGCGAACGGCACAGGCAGAATCGGCACATTTTTCACGCGAAACTTCGCATTTTCCAACTTTATGCGGTCATTTGTTCTGATTACGGCTGTATCAGCCGTAAAGCTCCATTACGGAACGTAGTCTGCGCAAGCGGTAAATTGTCCTTTCGTTACGACGGTTTCGTTGAGACTGACTCTTTCAACGCGGTCAGCCGTAAAATAAATTACAGTGCCGTCGTTCGTCTGGTTTGTAAATCCGGTTGAATCAAGGAAATAACCGAGTTTTGTGCGGTAATTGAACTCGCCTTTGCTGCCCGTAATGCGCTGGTCATCGCCCTGATCAAAAACGACGCTGCCTTCGGCAACGAGTCGTCCTTCGGCTTCATAATACGTGATTTTGTCGGCTTGCAGCCGGTAAATTCCATAGTGAACGTCAACGTTTCCGGTGTGAACAATGACGCGATTTCCCTCTTCGCCGACGGAACTTACTTTATCGTAATCAATGGAAAGTTCATCGCCGCCGCCGGGAATATTACCGGGTTCAAATTTGCGTTTCGGCGCTTTAATATCTTGTTCGGGCGCGACCGGATTGACGTTCGGCGTGTCGGTCATCGGATTGGCAACCTGCTTGTCAACGGGGTTCGTCTGCTGTGCCTGCGCCGCGAAAGCAAACAATAAAACAATGAAAACGACGAGTTTTAAAGATTTATGAAGACGCATTCGATTAAATACAAAAGCAAATTTGATGCTAACACGAATTTAGTGGTAAGTGGTAAATGGTAAGTGGTAAATTAAAAGACAATATTTACCACTTACCATTTACCACTTACCACTTTTACTTATGAAGCCAAATATTTTAGTTGTCGAAGACGAAGAATTGATGCGCGTAATTTTAAGGCAGTTGCTTGAAGACGAAGGTTTTCAGGTTTTGACCGCCGACAGTGCTGAAAACGCTTTGACGCTGTTTGCGAATGACGAAATTGCCGTAACATTAACCGATATAAAAATGGGTGGAATGGACGGACTAGCGCTTCTCGACCGGATAAAAACTGTTGACGAAGAAGCGATTGTGATAATTATGACGGCGTATTCTTCGGTTGATTCGGCGATTGCCGCGCTTCGTAAAGGCGCTTACGATTACGTGACGAAACCGTTCGTCAACGAAGATTTGCTGCAAACGGTAAAAAACGCGGTTCGCACGAAAGAGCTTTTTCGTGAAAATCGAAATCTGCGCCGCGAACTCGGCAAGAAATACGGTTTTTCGGAAATCGTCGGCACGAGCGAAGTTTTGCAAAATATTTTTCGCATCGTCGAAAAAGTCGCAGACACCGACGCGAGCGTTTTAATCGAAGGCGAATCGGGAACGGGAAAAGAACTCGTCGCGCGGGCGATTCATTTTAACAGTCGCCGCGCCGCCAAGCCTTTTCTCGCCGTAAACTGCGGCGCTCTGCCTGAAAATCTGCTTGAATCGGAACTTTTCGGACACACGAAAGGCGCTTTTACCGGCGCGATTGCCGACAAAAAAGGACTTTTTCGCTCGGCTGACGGCGGCACGATTTTTTTGGACGAAATCGGCGAAATGCCGCAGGTTTTGCAAGTCAAACTTCTGCGCGCCTTGCAGGAACGCGAAGTTTTGCCTGTCGGCTCAAGCGCGCCAGTCAAATTCGACGCTCGAATCGTCGCCGCGACAAATAAAAATCTCGAAACGGAAGTTGCCGAAAATCGTTTCCGCGAAGATTTATTTTACCGCTTGAACGTCATCGAAATCTTGTTGCCGCCGCTTCGAGCGAGGCGCGAAGACATTCCGCTGCTCGTCAAACATTTTGTTGCGGAAATTGCCCGCAGGCAAAAAAGCGATGAAAAACCGATTTCCAAAGAAGCGATGTTCGCGCTGGTCAATTTTGAGTGGAGAGGAAACATCCGCGAACTCGAAAACGCGATTGAACGCGCGTTTATCTTGGGCGGCGAAGAAATTGACACGCAAAGTTTGCCTGCCAAAATAACCCGAAATTCGCAAAACAATTTTGAGACGCGCGACCCGGAAGGCTTGCGTCCGACGCTCGAAGAAATGGAGCGACGTTATATTTTGGAGATTCTGAAATCGGTCGGCGAAGACAAAACAAACGCCGCCGAGATTTTAGGCATTGACCTTTCGACGCTTTACCGAAAGCTGAAAAAATACGAAGAAATTTAAAACGGCGCGATTAATTTGTCGTCAACTCCAACACAAAATAATCCGTATTCTCGATGCGCGTAATTTTTCCGTTTTTATATGGCGGCTGAAAAAAATTATCGGCGGCGTAAGATTTTCCTTTTAAAGTTTCGTCGCCGGATAATTGACTTTGCGCGATGAGTTCGGCTGGAAATCGGCTTTCGGCGTCAACTTCGGAATCAACCGGCGGTTTGATTTTTTCGATTTGATTGACAAGCGCGGCGGCGTTTTCCGGCGAATACTTTAAAACGGCGACGAATCTTTTCCCGTTCGACGCCGAATTTTGATTTCCGTCTTCGGATTTAATCAAATTCTCTTCCCAATAAGTTGCTTCTTCGGGAATCAAAGGCAGTTTGATAATTTTCCCGAGTTCGTCAACGTCGTCTTTCGCCCGATTTGTATTTTCGCCGTTTGCGACTCCGGTTTGATTGGAATTTTTAGCAGCAGTATTATCATTGCCGCCTGCCAAATCATTATTGCCGCACGCGGTTGAAAACAAGATTGTAAAAACTAAAATCGCGGTTAAATTCAGGAGAGTAAATTTCATTCGGCTATTGTAAAAATAATACCGAAAGATTGCAATAATTTTCCATAGTCTGCGAGCCGCCAACAACGCCTTGAATCAAATTTTCTACACCATATGATTCGGCAAATTTTGCGATTTAGAAAAGTCGCAAGAGTTGTTTATAATTTCAAATAATTGTAGATTACCTGAATTTCTTGAACTCTGCGAGCTTTTGCAAATTTTATGATTTTGCTTTTACGACGAATCCGCGCTTTTATCATTCGTGATTTTCAACTCGCGCTGTCGTATCAAGTCGAGTTTTTTATTCGCATTTTGTGGATTTTAGGCGTCGTAACGACCTTTTATTTTATTTCAAGAATTTTCGCCGGTTTTCCGCTCGCGCAATATCGGCAATGGCAAAATCCGCTGGCGGCGTGGCTGACCGGAATGGCGATGTTGAATTATTTTCTCGTCGGTTTTTCGTCGCTCGCCAACGCGATTCGGCAGGAACAGATGCAGGGAACGCTCGAAAGTGTATTATTGACACCGATTAGCGTGCCGACGGTGATTATTGCAAGTTCCGCCTGGGCTTATGTTGACGCGACTTTTAATTCGTTTTTATATCTGTTTTTCGGCTGGCTTTTGTTTAATGTGCAATACGAAGGCAGTTTTTTGCTGGCGCTCGTTTTTTTGATCTTAACGACGCTGGTTTTGGCGAGTCTGGGAATTTTATCGGCGAGTTTTGCGATGGTTTTCAAACGCGGCGATCCGTTTGCGATTCTTTTAGGCGCCAGCACCGCGCTGTTTTCCGGCGTATTTTATCCGAAGGAAATGCTTCAGGAAACTCTGGGCGTAACGGGCGGCAAAGTGATTTCCTACATCAATCCTGCGACGCACGGACTCGAAGGAATTCGCGGCGTTTTGATCGAAGGCAAAACATTTTCCGAAGTCGAACCGCAGTTTTTTACTCTGCTCGCGTTTCTCGTCGTTTTGCTTCCCTTCGCGCTCTGGGTTTTCGGACGCGCGATAAGACGCGCCAAACGTGAAGGCAGTCTTATTCAATATTGAAAATTCCAGATTCCAGATTCCAAATTAAAATCTGGAATCTGGAATCTGGAATCTAAAATCCGAAATCTAACCCGATGAGAATTTTACAAATCTGCTCGGCGCGTGAAATCGGCGGCGGCGAAAGATATTTAACCGATTTATCAAACGCGCTCGCCGAACGCGGACACGAAATTTTCGTCGCGCTCGCACCGAACGCGCCGCTGAAGGCGGAATTGTCTGTCGTTCCGACGGAAAATATTCTGTTTTCGAGAATGCGAAACGCGTTCGACTTTTCGAGCGCGTTTGAATTGGCAGATTTTGCCCGCCGAAATTCGGTCGAAATTATTCACGCGCATTTAGCACGCGATTATCCGCTGGCGGCGCTGGCGGCGCGCAAGTCGAAAAAACCTTTCGTGCTGACGCGCCACGTTTTATTTCCGCTCAATCGTCTGCAAAAAAGCGTCTTAAAAAATGTTCGCGGAATCATCGCGCCGTCAAACGCGATTGAAAAATCGCTCAAAAAACAAAATCTGTTTCCGCCCGAGAAAATCACGCTTATTCATTACGGCATTGACATCGCGCGGTTTTCGCCGGTGAAAAGAATCGCGCGCGACACATTCACCGTCGGCACAATCGGACATCTCGCGCCGATCAAAGGTCACGACGTTTTTATTCGCGCCGCCGAAATTGTTTTGCGGACGCAACCCGACATTCGTTTCATCATCGTAGGCGAAGACAAATCGCGCGACGGCGCAAATCGGCGCGAAATCGAGAATTTGACGGCAAAATTAAACTTGTCCGAAAAAATCGAACTCGTCGGCTGGACGGACGACGTGCGCCCGTATCTGCAAACATTCGATTTATTCGTTTCCTCCGCCCGCGCCGAAGCGTTCGGTCTGGTAATGCCCGAAGCGATGCTTTATGAAATTCCGGTCATCGCCACGCGCAGCGAAGGCGCGAACGAAATTATCGAAGACGGCGAAAGCGGAATTTTAGTTCCGAACGAAGATCACGAACTGCTCGCCCGAAAAATTTTAGATTTATTCGCCGACCGCGCAAAACGTGATTTTTTGGGTGAAAACGGCAGAAAACGTGTCGAAGCAAATTTTTCGCTTGAAAGAATGGTCGCCAAAACCGAAGAATTTTATCACGGAATAATATACAAATAGTTTTGTTCACATCCGAGAAATTCCCGCCTTTATTCAAAAAAACGCCAATTTTTGCTAATCTATCAAAAGTATCTATACAAATTAAAGAGAAAAAAATTATGCCCGAAACAAAAGAACAAATCGCATCACAATCGCAAGCCGCAATCGAACGCTGGGAAGCTGAAACCTTAAAAAAAGTTTTGGACAAATCACCCGAACGCAAAAAAAGTTTTGAAGGCGTGTCCTTAGAACCCGTCGAGCGGCTTTACACTGCGTCCGACGCGGAAAATGTCGAAGAAATCGGCTTTCCCGGCGAATATCCGTATAAACGCGGGATTCATCCGACCGGTTATCGCGGGAAATTGTGGACGATGCGGCAGTTTGCCGGGTTTTCTTCGCCGGAAAATACCAACGAACGCTTTAAGTATCTGATGTCGCAGGGGCAAACCGGGCTTTCGACGGCGTATGATTTGCCCGCGCTGATGGGCTTAGACGCAGATTCTCCGCTGTCGGAAGGCGAAGTCGGTAAATGCGGCGTGGCGGTTTCCTCGTTCGCGGATTTTGAGGTTTTGTTTGACGGCATTAATCTTGAAGACGTGACGGTTTCGCAGACGATTAACGCGCCGGCGTGGATTTTTCTGGCGTTTTACGTCGCGCTTGCCGAGAAACAAGGCTGTGATTTTAAGAAGATTTCCGGGACTTTGCAGAACGATATTTTGAAGGAATATATCGCGCAGAAAGAGTGGATTTATCCGATCAAACCGGCGATGAAATTGTGTATTGACACGTTTGAATTCTGCACACAGAACGTTCCGAAATACAATCCGATTTCCGTTTCGGGCTATCACATCCGCGAAGCCGGTTCGACGGCGTTGCAGGAACTGGCGTTCACGCTGCGCGACGGCGTGGATTACGTTAAATACGGCGTGGAACGCGGAATGGACGTTGACGAATTCGTGCCGCGAATCTCGTTTTTCTTCAATTCGCACAACGACTTTTTCGAGGAAATCGCCAAATTTCGCGCCGCCCGCGTCATTTGGGCAAAGACGATGAAAGAGCGTTTCGGCGCGAAAAATCCGCGCACGATGCAGATGCGTTTTCACACGCAAACCGCCGGAGTTTCCCTGACTTCGCAACAGCCTTTGAACAACATCGCCCGCGTTGCGATTCAGGCACTCGCCGGAGTTTTGGGCGGCACACAGAGTTTGCACACCGATTCTTACGACGAAGCGTTGGCACTACCGACCGACCAAGCCGCATTAATCGCGCTGCGAACACAGCAAATCATCGCCGAAGAAACCGGCGCGGCGAACACGGTTGACCCGCTCGGAGGCTCGTATTACGTCGAATCTCTGACGCAGAAAATGGTTGACGGCTGTTTCGATTATTTCGCCAAAATTGACGCATTCGGCGGAATGGTCGAAGCCATCGAAGCCGGTTTCCCGCAGCGCGACATCCAGGAATCGGCGTATCAATACCAAAAAGCCGTCGAACGCGGTGAACAAATTATCGTCGGTGTCAACAAATATTTTATGCAGGACGAACTTTCCACGACCAACATTTTGCAGATTGACGAAACCGTCCGCGAAACGCAGTTGGCAAGACTCGAACAAACCAAAACAAAACGCGACCACGGCGCGGTTTCAAGCGTCCTCGAAAAACTAAAAAAAGGCGCGCAGGAAAACGTCAATCTGATGCCTTTGACAATCGAAGCGGTGAAGGAATACGCGACGGTCGAAGAAATCTGCACGGCTCTGCGCGATGTTTACGGGATTTATGAAGAACCGGCTTTTTAATAATTTTTTGTTTTTTTTAATAAAACGATGAACAGTATTTCGGAAATTTGGATTAACAGCAAAGAAACTTTTGACTCAAAATCACTCTCACAAATATTGTCTTTTGCAGGTGATGGCAAACTCAAGGACAACAATACGACCTCAATTGAGTTTAGAGAATTACTTGAACAAGTTCCATTTGAACTTCTGAAACAATTCTCTGAAAATTGTCTTTCTGAAAAGTTTGATGACAGCGGTTTCGCTCTTCAAGATGTTATTAATCAAATTGGTTCAAGATTAGGTTTTGATGTAACGAATGGACTTTATAGAGGCAGAAAAAATAAAATCGGTTTCGATGGTATTTGGAAATCAAATGAAGATTTCAGCATTATCGTTGAGGTTAAGACAACGGACGCTTATCGGATAAATTTAGACACTATTGCTAAATATCGAAATAAGTTGATTGAACAAAGACAAATCAACAAAACAAATTCTTCAATTTTAATCATTGTCGGAAGACAAGATACCGGAGACCTTGAAGCGCAGATCAGAGGTTCTCGTCACGCTTGGGATATTAGACTTTTAAGCACGGATTCACTTTTACAATTATTGGCTTTGAAAGAAAAACTTAACGATACCAAAACAATCCAGCAAATAAATGAATTATTAAAACCCAAAGAATACACAAGAATTGACAAGTTAATTGATTTGATTTTCTTAACTTCCAAAGATTTAGAAATCGAAGATTCGGTGGAATCTGAAGAGATTTTAGGTGAGGAGAAAGAAATTACAGAAAATGATTCTCCGAAAACAAAAGCATCTCCTGTAAATTTTCATAACGAATGTTTGGAAAAAGTGCAGTCGAAACTAGAAATTAATTTAATAAAGCAAACTCGTATTTCATACTCAAACAAGGAAAAATCTACGGGATTGATTTGCTCTATTTCTAAACCACATAAGCAAGGACAGTTCAAAAAATATTGGTTTGCCTTTCATCCTCATCAACAAGACTTTCTAAAAGAATTTAATAATTCCTTCATTGCTTATGGTTGTGGTTCTCCTGACAACACAATTTTGATTCCGTTTGAGGAATTTGAGCCTTTTGTCAAAAATTTTTGGACAACTTCAAATAATGATCGAATATATTGGCACGTTGTTATTCATCAACGCTTGGATAAACTTTTACTTGCTCAACCAGTTATCGAAAGAGGCGCGACAATTGATATAACCAAATTCAAAATTTGATTGTATTTTGTAGAGAATAAAGCCAAAATTTGATTGTATCGGCTTTAGAAATATAAAAACGATGAATAATTTACAACTCGAACTTTTGCGGCTTTACGGCAACAGCGTTTCGGAAGAAAGTTTGCGCGGATTTTAATATGAGATGATTGATTTTAAACTCGTCAGCGAAATCACGGATATTGAAATTATCGCGGTCAATAAAAGCATCGGTGATCTGGCGCGGTTGAATCGAATTCACGGCAAAGTTCGCTGGCGAAAGTTGAAGGGCGCGGCAAATGTCGAACTTCCGAGCGGCAGAATTCGGCTTGCGGAAGTTCATTGGTATGAAGCGCACGGCATCGGCAAAAAGAGATGAAAATCAAACTGCTGTTTTTGGATTAATTATGAAAAAACACAAATTTGCAGTTTGCATCAATAATAAAGATTACGAAGCATCGCTCGAATTCGGCAAAATTTATCAAGTCGTGATTGATAAAGACGCGGAAGCGGAAGGTTTGATTCGCATCATTGACGAAAGCGGCGAAGATTACGGCTATTCGATGGCAAGATTTCACGCAGTCGCTCTGCCGCAAACTTTGGAAAGAGTTTTACGCGCGGCTTGATTTTTGATTTATAGAATGAACCCGAAATTCTTTCCGACACAATCCGATTTTCGCCGATGGCTTGAGGAAAATCACGAAACGGCGACGGAGATTATTGTCGGTTATTACAACGTCAAATCAGGCAAAGGCGGAATGAATTGGTCGGAATCGGTTGATCAGGCGTTGTGTTTCGGGT
>CAXSHW010000018.1:24252-54285 GCA_964237245.1 uncultured Pyrinomonadaceae bacterium | reverse complement strand
AATCGCCGGAAATCCAGCCTTTTTCGCCGCGCAGACGACGAACTTCCGCCGCGTGACGCGCTTCGACCGAATGAATTTGCAGAGCTGTGGTTAAAATTTTACCGTTGCCTTTCAAATTTCCCGCCTGACCTTTGTAAGCGCGAACGCCCGTGTCTTCAAACGCCTGCGACACCGCCAGAAATGTTTGATAGTTACGGAAAACATCGCCGAACGCGCCGCCCGCCGTAAAATCGAAATTCGGTTTGGCGACGGCTTTGCTGCCGAGAACCGATTTCAACAGCGCGACGTGCGCGGCTTCGTGCTTGCTTATTTGTCCGAAAACGCTCTGCGTGTCGGACGGAATCAAACCCGAACTGCCGAGCGCGGTGCGATAAAACTCGTCTTCGAGATATTCGAGCGTCAAAGCGAAATTCAACACGTCGGCGATTTTTCCCGGCAATTTATCAGCAGCTCCGTAAGCGGTCGCGGCAAGCGCACCAAAGCTGATCGGCAATGTGGCAAGCGCGCCGGTTAATTTTCTCGCTTTAGCCAAATTTTCCTGGTTTTCCGTCATTTCGCCGATAAAATCCGGCGTAACAGATTCTAAAATTGATTTTTTGAAATTCATTTTCTTCTCCTTTTTACGATTTGGGCTGCGGTAATTTGTTGGCTGTGACCGGCGTTCGGATAAACGGACCGGCGGCGGCTAAAACCTGCGCGGGCATAATGGCTTTATCCAAGCCGTTTGAATCAACCGCATCATCTCCGGCAAAGGCTGATGATGACGGACTGATCAAATCACGAATCGTCGCCGCGTGTCTGGCTTCGACGGAAACGATTTTGCCCGCGAGCAGCAAAAAATCTCCGTTTTTCAACAATTGTCCCGCGCCGTTGTAAGCGCCGACACCCAAATCTTCAAACGTCCGCGCCGTCGTCAAAACGCTGTCGCGGCTGCCGAAATTGATTGCCGTAAAATTGACCTGCAAACCGGGAATCGCTTTTTTGCCGAGCGCGGTTTTGAATAATTCGCGGTGCGCGATTTCGTGGTCGCGGATGTCGCTTAAAATCTGGCGTTCGGCTGAACTCATTCCCGAATACGGCGTCGAAACCGCCTGCGTATAAAAAGCTGCTTCGAGCTGTTCGAGCGCGTAGGCGTAATTCAAAATTCCCGTGTCGCCTTTGCCCAAATCAACCGAACCGGATTTATCATCGTCAATCGGCAATCCTATAAATGCCGTCTTCGCGCTTAAACTTTCTGGATTAAGCACGCCGAACGCAAATGCCGTTAAAGCGGCGGCGCTCGAATATTTTAAAAATGTCCGTCTGGAAGATAATTTATCGCTGTTAATCTCAAGATTATCTTCATTGTTAGACTTAATAATTTTTGTCATTTTCTCCTCCAAATATGATTCATTCAAATTGAAAAAATTATTTTCAATTCATAACAATTTCTGCGAGTTTCAAGTTAAAAATGAACCATTGGAAATTCTGCGGTTCAATTGGTTTTCAAAACACGCCTAATTTTTAATTCGATTATTTTTATTAAATGGATTCAGTTTTATGGGAAAACCGCATTTAAGGCTTGTTAAAGCTGGATGATTTGTAATTTGGAGTAGTAAATTGACAGAGAAAGCAGACAAATCCAATAAAATTTATTCATTGGTTAAAACTAAAACCGGATCAATGTCTGACGCTCGCCACGCCGGATACAGCGCGCCGATGAGACTTCCGCCGAGCGCGATTAAAACGGCTGTCAGCGCCCAACCTTTTGTAAATTCAAACTGTAAATCGAAACTCGATTGAATTATAAAAGAGGCGAGAAATGAAACGGTAAAACCGAGCAGAATTCCCAGTATGCCGATAAAAAACGCTTCGCCTTCGATAACGCGGATGATAAAAGATTTCGACGCGCCCAAGGACTTTAAAATACCGATTTCTTTGCGCCGTTCGGTAATCGTCGTATACATCGAGAGCAGCACGAAAATCGTCGAGACAAAAGCGCCGAGTCCGACCAGCACGCGCAGAAAAGTTTTCAAGCCGGGAATACGGTCTTGCGCGTCAATAATCAAATCGCGCGTTAAATTAATTTTATTTCCCGGCAGAGTTTGGTTGATTCGAGCGGCAGTTTCGTCAATGTCCGCGCCTTCTTTGAGTTTAACCAGAATACCAGAACATTTGTTCGGCGCTTCGAGCGCGTCCTGCATCGCGGCGAGCGACATTTTTATTCTCGCGCCCGACGGCGGCGCGAAAACTCCGACGATTTTATAAGGCTTGCCGAAAATCTCAATCGAATCGTTGAGTTTGAGGGTGTCGTCCTGCATTTTGCGCTCGTCCAAAACGACTTCATCATTGGCGGTTGCGGCGTGACCTTGCAGAATCTGCATATCGTTCATTTCGGCAAAAGTTTGCCACTCAACGCCGTCAATCCGCTCAACGCCCCAACGCGCTTTCGTGTTCGGCGTGATGTATTGAATAATTGGAACGGATGATTTTACGCCTTCGATTTCAAGCAGTCTGTCAGCATAAGCTGTGCTGACATTTGCGCTTGAACTCGTCATTTCCATCGCGCCCGGACGCGTAAAAACGATTTCCGCTTTCCAATTCGCCGCGCGTTTCGCCATATCGTCAGACATTCCCCGCGCCAATCCCGTGAAAAGCGTAACCAGAACGACGCCTAACGCGACGCCGATAATGCTGATCAACGTGCGAAAAGGTCGGGTTCTTAAATTGGCTAAAACGAGTTCTAACATAACAGTTCGGTAGATGGTGAATTGTCAATAAATTTTCTGAACTAATAAAGATTTACGATTCATTATTCACCAAAGTTGCGAAATCAAAATTTTTCACTTTCTCTCGGTCTGTAAAAAGTCCGTTTCGTTTTTGAAAATCTTCAAACATTTTGTCGTAAGTCGCCAGCAGACGGTCAGTGGAAATTTCGCGCGTATTGGCGCGGACGGCTTCAAACGCCCGTTCGACTTTTTGATTTCTCAAATTTTCGTCCGTAGTAATCTCGCGCACGGCGCGGGCGAAATTTTCCGCCGTCGGCGCGACCAACCAGGCGTTTTCGCTGTTGGCATAAGCCAGAAGTCCGCCTGCATTCGGCGCGAGCGTCGGCGTGCCGGAAGCCATCGCTTCGAGCGGCGCGATGCCGAACGGCTCTTTCGGATTCGGATGCACGAAAACGTCCGCGTTAGCGTAATAATTCGATAAAGTTTCCTTGTCGAGATGACCGAGCTGCGCGATTTTATTCGGAATTCTTTTTGCGGTTTCTTCCTTTAACCAATCGGCTTTCGGTCCCGCGCCCGCAACTAGAAGACGATAATCTTTTTCCGAATCTTTCGCTAAAATCTCCATCAAATCCGGCAGAAGTCCGATGTTTTTTTCGGGTGAAATTCTTCCGGCGTAAAGCAAAACGATTGAGTTTTCGGGAATTCCGGCACGTTCGCGCATTTCGCGTTTTACGGCGTCGGATTTTCTGTCGGGTGAAAACTGCTCGACGTTGACGCCGCGCGGACAAACGAAAATTCTTTCCTCAAACGGAACTCGCGGAGCTTTGAAAAATTGCCAGCACCAGTTGAAAAACCGGTCGGAACGATGCGGATTAGCGGATTTTTTAACCGATTCGTAAAATTCTTCCGCCGTATAAGGCGAATTGGCGATGTGGAAATCGAACAGCGGAAAATTATAATTTCCCATCATTCGTCTGGCAAACCATTTGGCGGTGTTTCCGCTGACGATAAACGAGCCGATATTGTCATCCATTCGCTCGCAGGAAAAATGCACGAGCATCGGTCTTCCGAGTTGTTTAAATTTTCCGACGCGAATCATTGCGCCCAACATCGAGAGCGTATATTTGTCTGTAACTTCAACTATATCCGGTTTTTCTACAAGCAAAATTCTGCGTATGATTGAATCGCTCGCCATATATTGCCACGGCATCATCAGCCTGTAGCGTTTATCAAAAATCGGCGATTGACGGGCGGGAACGTAATAAATTTTAGCAAATTCGTTGATGTCTTCGATTTCTTCGGTTTCGCCCGGAACAATTAAGCGAATATATCTCTGATGACGCTCGGCTGCGGCAAGCAGATTATTGAAAGAAGTGCTGATTCCGCCTGAATTTTTGTGATAATAGTTCGTGATGTGAACTGATTTTAGCGGTTTATTGCTCACTGTTTGTCTTTGAAACTACACTTTTGATTATTGTAATAACCAAAATAAATGGTTAATCAGTGGTTTTAGATAATTTTACGGTTTGATATAAAAAAATTGTAGCCAACACACTATTGATCACCAAAAAAATTATTCCGTCCACTCCCCAAAACTTTAACAAAAAAATTTCCCGTCCGCCGTTATGCGTCCAAAATGGTTTACTGACAATCGCCCAGCCGAGTAGCTGTGCAAAAATGCCGAACGCGGCTACACTTAGAAAAACACGAAGATATTCACCGCGCCTGAGCATTTTAGCAATCTCTAGCGGTATAAAAGCCATAAACTCAAAAATCAAACGCGGAAAACGGGCGAAATCACTCCAAATTGATTTGGTTTCCGCTTCACCGACAATCATTACGTTACGTCGCATAATAAACAGGCTGAATAATGCCGACAAAATCGAGATGCAAATAGAACGGACAATAGCGACATCGGTATGGTCTGCGGTTTGAGTAAAATAAGTAAATCCGGTTTGCACCAGAAACTCGAAAATGTGACTAATAACCGGAACAATTAACAGAATCGCCAGGAGCGCTTTCCAGGCTGGTTCAACTCGCCGAAATGCCTGAATTAACGCGCCGCCGACTCCCGCAAAGACAAAGCGAAAAATAAATTGCACAAGAGCCGCGCCCATAGCGAGCTTAATACTTTCGCGCCCGACCAGATAAGTAACCAGAAAAATCGGCGCGCGTAGCGAACTGCTCATAATCGCGCCTTTGTAATTCCAGTGACGGACAAGCTGCGCCGGGTCTTGCCAAACACCGAGTAGAGCTTCGCCGATAGTTTTGGTCGGAGCGAACGGGACAGTTTCAAAAGTAATTTCTTTCATATCGAAGAAGCCGGAACACTGTTTGATCTAATTTCTTCCTGTTGAATTTTGTAACATTCATCATAGGCTTGGTAAACCTTCTCAAAAACCGCATCCCACGAGCGCGAGCGGGCAAATTCGCGCGAAGCCGATTTCATTATCGCCAATTTTTCCCGATTGTTCATCAGTTCAAGCGAAAACTTTACAAAATCGTTAAAACTTTCGGCAATAAAGCCGGTTTCATTGTGCCGGACAATAAATTTCGGTCCGCCTTGATTGCTGGCGATTGACGGAACGCCGGAGGCATTCGCCTCCTGAATGACATTGCCGAAAGCGTCGGTTTCCGACGGAAACACGAAAACGTCCATATTAGCATATGCCTTTGATAATTGCTCGCCGTCAAGAAAACCCGTAAATTCAGCGTGTTTGAATTTTTTTTCCAGAAACTCGCGTTCGCTGCCTTCGCCGACGATTAGAAATTTGAAGTTCGTTTTACCGGACTTTAACAATTCATTTTCCAAATCAACCAGCATTCGCACGTTTTTTTCGGCGCGAAGTCTACCGACAAAACCGAAACGAAAAACGCCGTCGTTCACAGTTCTTTTCGCGGGCGAGAAAATTTCCGTGTCAACGCCGCGCAGCATCAAAAAAGATTTGCGAAGAGTGCCTTTGCCCAGCAAATCAACTAATTCCTGATTCGGCGCAAGCACGACTTTCGGCATTTTGTAATAAAGAACCGAGCCGCCCAAAATTCTTTTCTCGGCAAAATTCGTAATGACAGAAACAGTCGAAGCAGGCAAAAAACTAAACATTTTTGCGAGCCGATGAGCGGCAAATTCGTGAACGTTCGTGTGCCACGAACCGAGTATCGGAATTTGCAGTTTCCAGCCGAGATACGCGCCGATAATACTGACATCGTTCAAACCCGTAATATGCAGAACGTCGGGGCGAAATTTTACCAGCGCCCGAAGAACGCGGCTCGTGTGGCGTTGGAAAAGCGGGTCGTAAGCCAAATCTTCGTCTAATTTAAAGGAAACCGGGGAACGCTTAAGCGACAGGTAAGTAATGCTCTCGTCTTGCGATATTTCGGTTTCTTTGCCGGCGTGAATACACAAAAAAGGATAACCGTTTCGCCTGGCGTATCCGACTAATCTCTGACTTGTCATTGCCGCGCCGTTTATTTCCAGAAACGAATCGGGAAAAAAAGCGACGCGGAGAATTTTTTTCGCTGTCATTAAAAATAAATTGACAGTTGCCCAAACTTCAAAAGCAACTGTCAAAACGAAACAGCAATTATATCTTATAAACAGGCGAAAGCGAAATTATATTGGATTTCTATTCGCTGTCGCTGCGATTTATGCGGTAATTTTTTTATAAGCTCGCCTAAAAATTAAATTGATGATTTTCGAGCCTGCGACTGCACTGCGGTAATCGCAACCGCGTCAACAATGTCTTCGGCTTTGCAGCCGCGCGAAAGGTCGTTGCAGGGTTTGTCCAAACCTTGCAGAATCGGTCCGATTGCCGTTCCGCCGGTTAATCTTTCGGTCAATTTATAAGCGATGTTTCCGGCGTTTAAATCGGGAAAAATAAGCACGTTTGCTTGTCCGGCAACCGTTGATCCCGGCGCTTTTGACGCGGCGACCGAAGGAATCAAAGCGGCGTCCGCCTGTAATTCGCCGTCAATTTCGAGTTCGGGAAAACGCGCCAGCGCGGTTTTCGTGGCTTCAAGAATTTTATCAATAAATTGGTGTTTCGCGCTTCCTTTGGTCGAAAATGAAAGCATCGCAACTTTCGGTTCGACGCCCAAAAGCGCCCGGCACGAGTCAGCCGAAGCAACGGCAATCTCGGCGAGTTCCGCCGCGTTCGGGTCAATAATTACGCCGCAATCGGCATAAATCATCGCGCCTTCGCAGCCGAAATTTTTATCCGGCACGACCATCAAAAAAAACGACGAGACAACTTTAAAACCTTGCCGCACGCCGACACAGCGCAGAGCCGCCGCGACCGTGTGTGCCGTCGTATTTGTCGCGCCCGCGACCGAACCGTCGGCTCGCCCGAGTTTGACAAGCAGATTTCCAAAATAGAGCGAATCTTTGACAACTTGTTCAGCTTCGGCAAGCGTTACGCCTTTTGCTCGCCGCAGTTCGTGATAAAACGTTGCGACTTTACCGAATTCGGCAGAGGTTAAATGGTCGAGAATTTCGACTCCATTCAAATTAGCGTTTGAAGCGCGAGCCGCAGCGCGAATTTTTTCTTCGTTGCCGATGAGCGTAACTTTTGCGATTTTATCGCGCACACACATTTCAGCGGCTTGCACCGTGCGCGGGTCTTCGCCTTCGGGCAAGACGATGTGCTGCAAATTTGACGCGGCTTTGGCGCGAATTTTTTCCAAAATCATAATTTTTAAAAACAACCGTTTTTTGATAAAAATCAAATGATAAATGATAAATGATAAATGATAAAGACTTGCTGAAATTCGCCGTATTCCTTAGACTGTAATCAAATTTAATAAAGGAGCGAGATAAAATGAGCCAAATCCAGAAAACGGACGCGCAAAAACCTACGCGAAAGGAAAAAGGTGAAATGAAAGACCGGATGAAAAATATGCTGATGTTTTTGCCGAATATGGTGAAACTTCTCGGCAAACTAATTGCCGACAGCCGCGTCTCGATTGCCGATAAAGCATTATTTGCCGGCGCGATTGTGTATGTGATTATGCCGCTCGATTTTATTCCCGATTTTCTTCCGTTCATCGGACAGGTTGACGATACATATGTGGTCGCTCTGACGCTGCTCAGGTTGATAAGTCATACTGATGAAACGATTGTCCGCGAACATTGGAGCGGCGGCGGCGATATTGTGGCTCTCGCTAACTCGATTGCGAACATCGCGCCGATGCTGCTTCCGAAAAGAGTCGCCCGTGTGCTTTCCTCAGATGTCGAACTGACCGATTCCGGCAAAGCGTTGGAAAAAATTACAAAAAAAGAAGCTCTGTTTGTTGAAATTCCTGAAGGGAAAACGAAAAAGTGAAAATCGCTTCGCCTTCCCGAATTCATCCAAAATACAAAGAGCGGCAAGACATTTCTGTCTCGCCGCTCTTTGTATTTTAGATGCTGAACGAAAATTTTATAATGTAGAAAATGAAGAATAAAGCGTTGATGTCGGCTGCAATACATCATCATCTTCAACGGTTACGAGTAAACCGAAATCAGTCAGCGCCGTTTCGCCGCGAATTTCAGCTTCTTCGCGTTTGCCGGCGTTAATAATCTGTCCGATTTTCGTATATGCGTTGTCAGATGAAACAGCCCACAAAACATAACGTTTGTCTTTTGGAGCTAATTTCATATCGTCAAAGCGCATTTTTATTTTTGTTAAACCTTCTTTGCTTGTGTCTAAATACGCCTTTCCTTTTAAGCCTTTTAGATCACCCGAGAAATTTATTCGGATTTCCGTTTCGCCTTTTTTGAAGCCCGAAACTCCAAGAAGCGGGACATTATATGTCGAATTTACAGCGCGACTTCCGGCTACTTGTTTAGAATCGTTAATCGAACTTGTCGGACGATTTCGCACAACCGCATAACCTTTAGGCACATTGCTGCGAAACGCGATTGACGTATCGCTGCCGACTGTCGTTAAGCCTTCGGTCGGCGAAAGCACCAGCATAAATTGGTTAAGCGGAGTCGTAAAAGTGGTTTTCGCCATTCCGTTTTCGCCCGTCACCGGACCCAAAATGTTGCGTTACCAATCGGGTCAACCGCATAGACATAATAATTTGAACTGTCAAGCCCGTTCAAATCAAGATTGACAGTTGTCTCGTCATTCATTCGCATAACGCGAGCCATCCCTTTAGCTGTCATCATTTTATCGGTCGGCATGAGGTCAACCGTAACTTCTTTTCCGGTTGGATATTCGATAACCGAATAAGAACCGTCGGCATTTTGAACAACTTTTTTCACCGAAGTTGAAGTTGTAGTCGTAACCGTTTGTTGCCCGAAAGCGGCGCCCGTCAGAGCAGTCGCAAGCAACACTCCAATGCTTAAATTTTTTATGTTTTTCATAATTTTTAACTTCTCCTAACAAAAAATTGATTCGTCGAAAAAACACGAATCAAGAATAAACGGTAAAATTGCAACATATATGCCAGTAACGACAACTTGTTTAATTAGAGAAATTTATAGAGCTTGGCATCGTTTGAGTGTTTTAATGTGAAATCGGAATGTATGGAATTTTTACAAACAAGAAGGCGGAATTTGTAAACTAATTTACAAATTCCGCCTTCGACGAAAATAAAATCGTGTTTTTGTCAGTAAGTTATTTAATTTCCAGTTCAAAAGGCATCATCATCATTGCTTCGCCGTTTTTCATCCGGTCGAAAAGCGCGGCGTAACGCAGAGCGCGACGCGCGTCTTCGGGTAAAGATTTGATTAACGCCGCTTGCGCTTCCCGGCTTTTGACATCGGTAAGCGTGCTGCTGTCGCCGCCGAAGTATTGGCTGAAAAGCGATTCCGATTCAGGATATGATACTCGTTTTACTTCATTTTCGGCTGGAAGATGCGCTAAATCTTTAGCGACGGCGATAGCCTTTTCGAGTCCGCCGAATTCGTCAACCAGACCGTTTTGCTTGCCTTGCGTCCCAGTCCAGACGCGACCTTGACCGAGAGAATTAATTTCTTCGTCGGTTTTTCCGCGACCTTTTGCTACTTTCGGCACGAAATCTCCGTAGTAGATTTTGTTTGCCTGGTCTTGCATTTTGGCGCGTTCGTCGTCCGTCCATTTCTGGTCTTCGCGGAAAATTCCGGCGTTTTTGCCGCGCGTGATGTATTCGTTTGAAACTCCGAGCCAATCGTATAAACCTTTGACGACGGGTTTGCCCATAAAAACGCCGATTGAGCCGGTAATAGTTGCGGGTTCGGCGATGATTTTGTCGGCGTTGCAGGCGATGTAATAACCGCCCGAAGCGGCAACGTCGCCCATCGAAACAACGAGCGGTTTTTTCGCTTTCGCTTTTTCGAGCGCGTGCCACATCAAGTCCGACGCGAGCGCCGAGCCGCCGGGCGAATCAACACGAAGGACAATCGCTTTGACAGTCGAATCTTCAGCTGCTTCATTGACCGATTCGATAAATGTGTCCGAGCCGACCATTTCGCCGCCAAACGGAGAATTGCTTGATTTTCCGCCGTTTATCACGCCCGAAGCGTAAATGACGGCGATTTTTTCGCCTTTATTTAAGCCGAGCGAATCAGCCGGAACATCACGGTAAGCATTTCCGCTGACGGTTCGCAAATCTTCGTCTGCCTTGTAACCGAGCCGATTTTTCAGTTCGTCGTCAACTTCGTCACGATATTTCGCGCCGTCAATCAAACCGATTTGCAAGGCTTCCGGCGCGTGATAGGGCGCGTTGTCAATTATCGCTCTGACATCTTCGACTGATTTTTTGCGATCTTCTGCGATTCCGTTCGTTAAACGCCCGTAGTATTCGTCCAAAACCGCATTCATCACTTCGCGCTGCGCGTCGGACATTTGTTTTTCGGTGTATTGGTCGGGCGCGTTTTTGTATTTGCCGATTTTGATGACTTCCGGCTCAATGCCGAGTTTGTCGAGCGAGCCGCGATAAAACGTCGCTTCCGCCGCGAAACCGTTGACAAATAAATCGCCGCCGGGCGGCACGAAAACTTTTTCGGTTGCCGACGCGATGTAATAATCTTTATTCATTCCGAGTTCCATAAACGAATAAATCGGCTTGCCGGACGCGCGAAAATCTTTAATCGCGTCGCGCAGTTCGTCAGCTTTTCCCCAGCCGATTTGCGGCATTTGAATATCAAGCAAAACCGCGCCGATGCGATTGTCAACTTTTGCCTTGCGAAGCTGGGTCAGCAAACCCGAAAAAGATTGCGGCTGTTCAAAACCGAAAACTTTCGCCCACTTATTTTCCGGCACGAAATCGTTCAAACTTCCCGAAACTTTCAAAACCAAAACGCTGTTGTTCGGCACGTCCGGTTTGCTGAACGATTCAGCCGCGAGAGCGATTCCGATAATTGCGATTAAAACGATAACAAGGGCGCTCGCGCCGATGATGAGAAGTGTTTTTGCTGTTTTTGACATTGCCATTTTGTATATATTGCTCCAAAACTTGACTTATAAATTTCCACCGGAAAACCGAAGATATTTTACTTTTACGTCAAATGCCGCGAAAAGGTTTGAATCAATAAATTTTGCCCACGAAACACACAAAACATACGAAAAAAGAAAAATCATTTTAATCTCGATAAAAACTTTTCGCGTTTTTCGTGTATTTCGCGGACAAAGAATTTTCAAGCAGCTCTTAAATCTCTGTGTTCTCTGCGGCTGAAATTTTCAAAACAGAGATTTTTGATTTTCCAAAACGCTCGCTTCGATTGTTTTTTGCCCAAAAAGTTCTTTTAATTTATTAACGCTTTCGGGCGCGAAGCCTTCGTAAAAGTTGCTGAAATAAACGTAAATATCTTTCGCTTCGATGCGTTCGATTTCCGTTTTCCACATCTGCAAATTAGCGTCCTGCGGACGAACAACGCAGTCGAAACTCGTTAAATCGCGCTCGCCCATAAAACGAATATACGAAAAATCCGCCGTTTTTTTTGCCGCCGCTTCAAACGTCAATTCGCGCGGAATCCAGTTTCCTTCGACCAGACAAAGCGCGACTTTATTTTTTTTAAATTCTTCAAACGTCCAGTCAGTCAGCCAGTTTCTGTCACGAAACTCGACGGCGAAACGGATATTTTCCGGCAATTCCGCCAAAAATTCACGCAACGCTTTAGCGTTTTCCTTCGACGCTTCAAAATTCGGCGGAAGCTGAACTAAAACCACGCCGAGTTTTTCTTTGAGCAGTGCGATTCGCTCGCAAAATTCGTTCAAAATCGGAAACGAAGGTTCCCGCAAACCGTATTCGTGCGTAATTGACTGCGGCAATTTCAATGAAAACGTGAAATTTTCCGGCGTTTTCCGATGCCAGTTTTCGACCGCCGAACTTGCCGGAATCGCGTAAAAAGTCGAATCAACCTCAACGGTGTCGAAAATCTCCGCGTAACGCGCGAGCATTTCGTTTGAGCGAGTGCCGCGCGGATAAAACACGGTTTCGCCGTCCGCCTTCGTCGTCCAATCGTCATAATTCCAACCCTGACAACCCGTATGAATTTTGGATTTTGGATTTTGGATTTTGGATTGTTTATTCGGTTTCATTTTTAATTTTTGCCACAGAGAACACAGAGAAACACAGAAAATAAAATCAATTTTTGCAATAATTTAAACTCTCTGCTTCTCTGTGTTTCTCTGTGGCTAATTTTGCTGCTCCGCTTCGTTGATTTGGAGTCGTCCGGTCAAACTCGCAATGACCGTTACCAATTCATCCGGTTCGACCGGTTTGGCGACGTGGTTTTGAAAACCGCTCGACAGCGCGCGCATTCGGTCTTGGGCGCGGGCGAATCCGGTCAAAGCGATTGCCGGAATATCTTTGAGTTTCGCGTCCGACAGCGCGCGGATTTTGCGAATAAACGAATAACCGTCTTCGTCCGGCATTCCGATGTCGGAAACCAGCACGTCCGGGCTTTTGGCTTGCAGTTCGTCGAAACCGGCGGCGGCGGAATCGGCGGTGACAACGGTCGCGCCGTAAAACGTCAGCGATTGCGTCAGCAGTTGGCGCGTGTCTTCTTCGTCGTCAACGACCAGCACAAGAAGTCCCGATAAACTCAGAGTTGACTCGGTTTCGAGCATATGAGTTTTGGCGGGCGTTTTTGTTTCGTCGTCTTCGTTCGGCGAAATTACCAGCGGAAGTTTGACGACGAAGGTCGAGCCTTTGTTTTCGCCTTCGCTGAAAGCGTGAACCGTGCCGCCGTGCATTTCCGTAATATGCCGCACGATTGCCAGACCTAATCCGAGACCGCCGAATTTTCTGATGCTCGAAGCGTCAGCTTGCCGGAAACGGTCGAAAACGTGCGGCAGAAATTCTTCTTTGATGCCGACGCCCGTGTCTTTGACGCGCAGTTCAACAAAATCGTCGGTTCGCTCAATTTCCAGTCTGACAGTGCCGTCGGTCGGCGTAAACTTGATCGCGTTTGAGAGCAGATTCCAGATGACCTGCTGAAGACGATTCGGGTCGCCGGAAATATGGCTGACGACGACATCTTCCTTTACTTCGAGCGTAATGCCTTTGGCTTCGGCTGCCGGACGAACGGTTTCGAGCGCCGATTCGACGACGTTAATCGGTTTAATCGTCATTACTTCGAGCCGCAGTTTGCCGGAAATAATGCGCGAAACGTCGAGTAAATCTTCGATCAGCCGATTTTGCGCTTCGGCGTTGCGGACAATCGTCGCAACGGCTTTTTCGGTCGTCGCTTCGTCCAATTTCCCTTTTTCCATCAATCGTCCCCAACCGAGGATTGAATTGAGCGGCGCGCGCAGTTCGTGCGAAACAGTGGCGAGAAATTCGTCGCGCATCCGATTGGCGATTTCCGCGTCTTTGCGGGCGGCTTTTTCGTTTTTGAGCAGTTTTTCGCGTTCACGTTCGGTTTCGCGCCGTTCGGTAATATCGCGCGAAGTCGCCACCAGACGACTCGGTTTCCCGGCGGCATCGTAAATCGGCGCAATAGAAACATCCCACCACTTGAGATGTCCTTTCGCGGTTCGGCAAAACCCGTCAAAATGCGTCGTTCTGCCTTTGAGAGCCGTCTGCATCACCTGATAAGCCTGTTCGCTGTCGTTGTCTTCCCACAAATCGAGCCACTGTTTTCCGACGATTTCCGAATAATCGTCAATTTCGAGCAGTTTCAGACCGTTCGCGTTGATCGAGTGAAATGTTCCGTCGAGTTCCAGAACCTGAACGCAGTCGGGACTGTTTTCAAAAATGCTGCGGTTAAATTGTTCGCTCGTTTTCAGTTCGGCTTCGGCTCGTTTGCGGTCGGAAATATCTATGTGCGAAATAACCGCGCCGCCGTCCGCGCCTTGCATCGAACTGACCTGCAACAGAAACCAACGCTCTTCGGTCGGCGAATGACACGGATATTCAAACGCGAAATTGTCTTTTTCGCCTTTCAAAATCGCGCGCAAATTTCCGACAATTTGTTTCGTATCTTCATCGAAAGCCTCGGAATTTTCGCAGACTTTCAAATAATTTTGCCCGATTCCGGTCGCGTCGAGCTGTTCCTGAACGCAGTTTGCCTCGGCGAAACTTTCCCACGCTTCGTTGACGGCGACGATAACTCCGTCGCCGTCAAGCACGGCGATATGCGCCGAAAGCGAATTGAGAATCGAACGCGTAAAATTTTCGCTGCGGCGCAGAGAATTTTCGTATTCTTTGCCGTCGGTAACGTCGCGGCAATTGCCGACAAAGTTGACGATTTCGCCGTTTGCGTCCAGTTGCGGCTGTCCGGTGCATTGATTCCAGCGAATCGAGCCGTCCGGCATTTTGACGCGAAATTCGGCGTTGATGCGGGCGCGTTCGACGATTGATTTTTCAAACAGTTTTTCGACTTCGGGAAAATCTTCTTCGTGTATGCGGCTGAAAATTCGTTCGCGCGAACCGTCGAAATCTTCCGCGTCGAGTCCGAACAGAGACTTGCTGCGCTCGTCAATTTCCGCCCGATTATCTTTCGGATTCAGCGTCCAGGTTCCCAAATTTCCGGCTTCGAGCGCCATTTGACGGCGCGATTCAGCCTGTTCGCGCTGTCTTATTTGTTCTTTCAAATCTTCATTGCTGGCTGATAATTCGCCGGTTCTTTCCTCGACGCGCTTTTCCAGATTTTTGTTTGAATCACGCAACTTTTCTTCCGCGCCGCGCCGTTTTTTGGTTTCTCTGTAGATGGCGAAATTTGCCAGACCGAGACATAAAACTCCGCCGAAAGTTCCCAAAAATAAAATCAGCGAAGTGCTGCCGATGCTGTTGTTCAGCGTTTCTTCCCGTTCGGATAAAAGCCGATTTTCTTCGTTCTTCATTTTATCAATTGAAGAACGAACACTGTCCATTATTATTCTGCCTTCGCCGCTGCCGACTCTTTCCGAAGCGGCGGCAAGTCCTTTACTTCGGCGAAGCGCGATAGTCGCTTTATTAAAATCGTCTTTTTGAGCGATTTTATTTTGCAGCCTTTCCACTTCCGCGACTTGAACCGGATTATCGGAGATGAGTTGGCGCAAGCTATCTAAATTCGGCGCGATTTGCTGCTCGATTTTCGTATAGTCCGCAAAAAAATTTTCGTCGCCTGTCAACGCGAATCCGCGTCCGTCCGATTCGATAGCCGACGCGACGCCGAACACTTCGTCGAGTTTCATCAAAACTTCCTGCGTGTGTTTTTCCCATTTCAACGCGTCGTTAATGGAATTTGCGCTTCTGTAACCGAAAAAACCGAGTATCAGCAATAGCAATAAAGCGAAGATAAAGGCAAGCTGAATTTGTCTTTCAAGAATTAGTTTCATTGATTTCTATAGAGTTTTGTTCAAAAACGAGAACTTGTTTTGATGAAAAATTGTTTTCGGCGCAAAGCCGAACTTTATTATTTATTATACTCGAAACCGTTATTATTAAACCGTAAATCCAACTTTTTTCACAAGCTGTTTCAAGATAAAATACAAAAAATTTTAGATGCTCGTTTGGGAAAAAAGGCAAAAGTGTTTTATTCGGCAAATCTCTTTCACAAAAAATTTTCGGGCTGAATCGCATCTGATAGAATCCTCACAACGAATAGAACTTTGGGAAAAGCGATTATGGTTTTTGAGACAAAAAAAGAAGTTCTCAATTGGTATGAAAAACAGCCGAGAACCCTAACCGGAAAATTCATCGAGCAAATCGCGTGGAAAGACATAAAAAACTATCCGCTCGACGAAAAGTTTGTGCCGGTTTTGCTGTATATGCGTGATGTCGAAGCCTTGACCGATATGTATTATGAAGAACTGCGCCGCACGCCGACGGGCAAAGACCCGGTTATCAGCAAATTTATGGAGCGTTGGAGCAGCGAAGAACAGACGCACGGCGAAGTTTTGAATCGTTTCCTGAACGAAGCCGGAATCGAAACCGACGAAAAGTGGCACGCGCAAGTCAGAGGCGCGGTTTCAAACTTTTATACGATTAACAATTATTTGATAACTTCGCTGACAAATCTGGTCGGCAAAAAATTTACGGCGACGCATATGACTTTCGGCGCGATTCACGAAATGTCCACGACGCAAGGTTACAGGCGACTTGCGACGCTGGCGAATCATCCGATTTTGACGGAAATTTTGCAGGGAATTATCCGCGAAGAATCGGCTCACACGCATTTTTATCGCAGCGTCGCGCGGTTGGAGCTGAAAAATTCCGAGTTCACTCAAAAGTTAGCCAGATTTATCGTCAGAAATTTCTGGTCTCCGGTCGGCAGCGGCGCGAAACCGAAAAACGAATCCGATTACACGATTGCGACGCTTTTCAGCGGCGACGACGGCTTGGAATGGATTGACAAAAATGTTTCGCAGAGAATCCAAAATTTGCCGGGTTTTCAAGGCTTAACAAAAGTCAGCGATAAAATCGGCGAGATTGTGTCGGAGTCGAACTTTAAGATGCTAAGTTCAGAAATCAAAGTTTTAATTTAAAATTATTTAGCGTTTCGGCTCTCAAACACTTAAACTTGGTAGTGAACCGAAAGAAATGCTTTTACCGCAGAGACACCGAGAGAGACGCCGCCGAGATGTCGCCGAGACAGACAAAAAATCTCTTTGCGTTTTCTCTGCGAAAGCTCTCTCTCTCGGCGTCTCTGCGGTAAAATATTCTTTTAGCATTACTTTATAATTTATTGCTTTAAATTTTAATTCTTTCAAACATTTTCCGGTAAATCGGCAAGCCTTTTTCTTCGACGGCATTTTCTCTTTCGGTTTTTACGGGAAACGGATTTTCGGCAATTTCGATTTCGCGCAATTCTGTGTTTTCACGAAAAATCGCAAACATTTCTCCGGCTAAAAAATCAACGTCGGTTTGAATGAAAATCGTTCCCGACGCCGTTAGATGTCCGACAATCGTTTCGACTAAATTATTCGTTATTAACCGGCGTTTAGCGTGTTTCTTTTTATACCACGGGTCTGGAAATTGAATCGTAACTTTTTGCAAAACATCGGCGGGAAGATTTGCCAGAAATTTATCCAAAGCAAAGCTCGCGTTGCAAAATTCGTAACGTAAGTTTGTTAAATCGTTTTCTTTCGCCTGACGGTTTGCTTCAACGACTAGAGGCTCGCGGATTTCGACGCCGAGAAAATTCCACTGCGGCTGAATCTGTGCTATTTTCAGCAAAAATCTGCCGCGCGCCGAGCCGATGTCCAGCAAAAGCGGCGAATTCGGATGGGCGAAAACGTTTTCGATTTCAAAAGACGGCGGCTCAAATTGATAAAAAGGTGCGAGCGGATTTACGTGCTGGTGAACGCGAACTCTCATAAGATTGCGAAATGCGAAATGCAAAGTGCGAAGTGAAAAATCAATGCTTCGTTTTTATAGTTTTATAAGATTCAAAATCAGTAAAATACTCAAAACGCAGGTCAAAATAAAAATTCCCAGCGCAGCTAAACCGAAGGTTTTCGTAATCGCTCCGACCGGACGCGGGTCTTTGTGTAAATCTTTCGGGATTTGGACGAATCCGTAAATCGCGCCGGTTAAAACTCCGCCGAGATGACCGAAATTGTCAACGATTTGATACGCGACAATACCGAATGCCGCGATAAATCCGACGTTTATCAGCATACTTTTCAAAAAATCCGGCGGAAGCTGTCGTTTTCGCCTGTAACCGTAAATCGCCAAATATCCGATCAAACCCATAATTCCGCCCGACGCGCCGACCGAAGTTCCCGCAGGCAGAAAAATTAAGCTGACAAGTCCGCCGCCGATTATCGCTAACAGAAAAACCAGCGCCAGATGAGCGCGGTTTGAAATGGATTCGATGAGACTTCCGAAACCATAGAGCGCTTGCCCGTTAAAATAGAGATGCAAAATGCCGCCGTGCAAAACGCCGCCGGTCAGAATGCGCCAGTATTGGCTTTTGCTCAAAAAATACGGTTTGACGAAACCGGCAATGTTAATGGATGCGTCCAGACCAGCCCAAAACTGCGAAAGCGTAACGATGATTAAACCCGCCACCAAAACGTATGAATAATAAGGCTTTGTTAATTGTTCCTGTCTGAGAAACTCAATCGCTTCGGGCGACGGAATCAAATCTTTCAAAGTTAATTTTCGCGCGTAATAAATTCCCCAGACGCCGCCTGCTAAACCGAACAGACCGAGAATGAAAAATATATTGCGAAACAAATCTCCGACTGTAGAAAATCCCGCAAACACCGAAAACAAAAGATACGCGATCACCAAAGCTCCGAGCGCGAGAAACCATTGAGACCTGCGGCGAATCACGCTTTTGCGGCTTTCCAGATACTCTTCGGGCGTTAATTGCGGTTCATCTTTTTCCCCCTTTTCCTCTTTTTCGTATTTCAGAGACATATTTTAACCGTCTGATTTAAGAATAGACCGGTTAATGATTGTAGTTAAATGCGCGTCAAAACAAAAATAAGGTTCGTTTTTTTTCGCGCCCGACAAAACTTAATTTTAACGTCCGGTTGACGATGCGTCAGCAATAGTTTTATTATTCATATTCGCACGCCGGGGTGGCGAAATTGGTATACGCACCAGACTCAAAATCTGGCGGGAGTAATCCCATGTCGGTTCGACTCCGACCTTCGGCATTTTTATTTTTTCGGTAAATTCAACACTTCTCAAAATAACTTAAAATCTACTCGACACTCAAGAGTTCAATTTTATCAATTCACAAACCCGGATATTATTTTTTGTTTTGGATTAATCGAAAGTTTCTCACGCAAATCCGCTTCACAAAACATCCATATTAAGTCGTATCGGTCGAAATTTCTTGCTAAAAAGGCAAAGAATGTGGCATAAGTTAGTAATGAGACTTTATCTGTCAATAATACTGCTTTCAATTTTGAGCATATCGGTAGTTGGTCAAGCCAAAAAAACTTTGCAAAAATCAAAACCTCCGACGGTCGAAACCGAAAGGGCGGCAAAAGATATGGTTGTGCCGAGCGGAAAAGATTTCAGCATCAAAGCGATTGTGGTTTATCCGTCCGGCGAAGTTTTGCCGATAGCGTATCAGACCTTTTATCTTCTCGATGACGAGCTTTTGACGATTCTTAAAAACGCCGGAATCGAGCCGACCGACGCGACTCTGCAAATCTATAAAGGCGACGCCGATAAAGCCTTAATCAACGATGCCGGATATTCTTTTGCGGGAAGATTTCAATCGCCATACACGGAATTGGCGGCAAAAGTCAGCGAAGCCATAAAACCGCATATTGTTCGGAAAATAAAAACCGATATGCAGGGCAGAGCCACATTCAAAGGATTAGGCGAAGAAAATTATTATTTATTCGGCACGGGCGGCGCGGATTATTCAAATATCATTTGGAATCTAAGGATTGACACGGCAAAACAATCAATCATTACACTCGACCAAAACAACGCGGCAAGTCTTAATTAAGACTTGAAATTTAAAGCGATTAAAATTGAAAACTCAATAATTTACTTTTGTCTAAAAAAGATCTTCATCACAGTCTTTTTTTAAAATCCCGAATAGAATTATTTTCGATTAACCCGATGCCTGAATGCGTAAGTCGCTAACATCGCTTGCCTTCAATTCCGCATCTCACCAATTCTTATTATAGAATTGCGGAAATCAAATGAATTACTCAAAAAAATGTCTGGCTTTGTCGTTTTTTCTAATTATTTTACTGTCTAACGCAGCCTGCGCGGATTCTTCGATTACGGTCGGCACGGACTTTCCGCCGATTCCAGCCTCGAAAAGCGTGCCGAAATTTCGCGTCGAAACGGTTGCCGCAAATCTCGAAATCGTCTGGTCAATCGTCTTCGCGCCCGACGGACGAATGTTTTTTACCGAACGTCCGGGCAGAGTGCGCGTGATTGAAAACGGCAAACTTCAGGAAAAACCGTTTTTCACCGTGCCGGACATCGAATTGTCGGGCGAGAGCGGTTTGATGGGAATGACGCTGCATCCGAATTTCGCCGAAAATCACTTTGTTTATATCGCTTACGGTTATCAGGACGCGGACAAAAATCAAAACGTGCGCGTCGCGCGTTACCGCGAAAACGGCGAAACTTTTATCGAGCCGAAAACGATTATCGAAGCGATTCCGGCGTCGAAATATCATTCGGGAACGCGGCTGAAATTCGGTCCCGACGGCAAACTCTACATCACGACCGGCGACGCGACCAAACAATCCCGCGCCCAGCAGTTAAGTTCGATCAACGGCAAAACTCTGCGTCTGAACGACGACGGAACGATTCCTGAAGATAATCCGTTCGTCAACACAAAAAACGCGCGACCCGAAATCTGGACTTACGGACACCGCAACGCGCAGGGAATGGACTGGCAGCCGGAAACGAATCTGATGTTTCAGACCGAACACGGTCCGACGATCATTGACGGCGTGGATTTATTTCATCGAACGGGCGGCGACGAAGTGAATATCGTCGAACGCGGCAAAAATTACGGCTGGGCGAAAATCAGCCACACGATGAAACGCGCCGGAATGGAAACCGCAATCGTCGAATATTCTCCGGCAGTCGCGCCCGCCGGCGCGATGTTTTATCGCGGCGATTTGTTTCCCGACCTAAAAGGAAATTTCCTGTTCGGAACTCTGAAAGGCGAAGCGATCATTCGACTCGTTTTAGACGGACGAAAAATCGTCTCGCAGGACAAATTATTTTTGAAACAAATGGGGCGCATCCGCGAAGTCGCCGAAGCTCCCGACGGTTCAATCTATTTTTCAACCTCAAACCGCGACGGACGCGGCTCGCCAACCGCCGAAGACGACAGAATTCTGCGCGTCACGCCTGACAACACAAAGTGATTGGTGAAACAAAAACAGTTAAAAAATTAAAAATCAATGAAAAGTCTGATATTCAATTTCGAGTTTTCAAATTGCTTCTAAACAAATTCATCATTTTCCAAAATAGTATTCTAATTTTGCGGTGATATACTTTTGAGAATTTCAAAAACGACCTTTTTTGAGAGGCAAGTTACTGTTGAACGGATTTTTACAAAATGGTGAGATTTAAAAAAAATGACGAAAGACGAAACCTATCTCGCAAAGTTTTCCGAAACAGGGCTTCCCGTCTTTGAAAAAGCGGCGGAACTTACCAGAAAGCGCGCTCAATATCACATCGGAGAAGGGCATATTATCGTTGCTTTATTTCAAATTGTTCCCGATTGGATTGCATTCAGGATTATTCAAAACGGCGCGATGCCAGAACAAGTCTTAGCTGCTGCAGAAAAGGAAATTCAGGAAATTAAGCCCTATATTAAGGGCGGCTTAAAAATTCATCCGTCAGCTGCAGTTTTCTTCAAACAAGCGATGAAATTCGCAAAGGCGGACGGACGTTCGCAGATTGATTGCCTCGATTTAATTGCCACACTCAATTCGCGGATTGAAGATTTAACAACGGAACGAAAAGACTTTAATCCAACCGTAATCGAAGGTTTTCGGAGACTAAAAAAACTGTTTGGCAGAGCGTGATGCGAAAGTAAAAACGGAGACGAGTGCAAACATAGCAAATTGGTAGTAATTAAATTTTCCTTAGCAAATAAAAACCTGTGGAAATTGGTGTCAAAAACGCTCGTTTTTAACACGATATTTACCTCGTTTCATTTACGCAATAATTAATGTTAATCACAATTTGCGTGATTTTATTCCTATTTCGGATTTATGCCGCAATTTAGCGGTATAGTAAATAGTTAGAGGTGATTATGAAAATTTTAGCACTAATAATTCTTGTTCTATCCATTTCAGTCGTCGGCGTTTCAGCGCAGGCGAAAGCGGGATCGCTAGAGTTCACTCCGCAAAATGGTTTCAGCGGTCATAGCGAGGGAAATGGCAAACTCAAACTGCTTTTCGGCAAGCAGCGTATTTACCACGTCGAGAGTCACGGATACGATCAGGCTGACGGCACTTTCCGCCTCGATCAAACCGTCACTTTTGAAGGTCAACCGAGCAAGAAGCGATTCTGGATACTCAAGACCGACCGTCAAAATCATTATACGGGAACACTGAGCGACGCCGCAGGGCGCGTAACCGGACACACAAATGGTTCTCGTTTGCTGCTAAAGTATCGAGTTAAAGGTCCTTTGATTATGCACTAAACACTTAAGCTGATGCCTGATGGAAAGACTATTGATAATGTGGGCAAAATCACGTTTCTGGGAATTCCAGTCGGTCACCTGCACGAAACGATTACACGGAAAGATTAGGCAAGCATCTCTAACCATTTGTTGCAGCGAACTTTGCTACGCGCCGCTGAACCGGAGCGTTAAATCAAAATAGAATTTATCAAAAACGACCCTTTTTGAGATAAAATTAGCAATAAAAGTCTTTCATAATGTTTGTATCGGAAAGCCTATCTTGGAACGAGATTATTACATTCTACCAAAAGTTGAATGATGTTTATGATTGGAATATGCAACCAATGGTGCAACTGGTTGAAGCAATTGCTTCTTCGCAATACTCAGATGGTATTTTTGGTATTACATCCCACGATACGCTTTGTATTTCGCAAAGCAAACAAATCAATTTTGAACGAAATTTACTCACAATAGAGTTCATCGAAGGACGCTTTATATTCAAATATCGAGAATGGACATACTCAAAAATTCAATGGGTCAAGGAATCCGACGCACAAGGCAGCTTTGCTACTTTTGAGCATATTATGAAAAGGCTCAAATGGTTTCTAAATTAAATAGTCTTAAAAACGCTCGTTTCTAACACAGTATTTGTCTCGTTTCATTGACGCAACAATTAATGTTGATTCAAACATTGCGAAAGTCATTTCATAATCAAAGCGTCAAAACTAAATTGCTTCGCCGACTTTTCTAAAAACCAACTATTTTCAGCACCACAACATTAGAACATTATCAATTCGTTCAACCGCTTCAAATTCCGCAGAATTAGCGTTAAGATAAACGTCTCTGGTTTTGCGAAAAAAGAGAATCTAATTTTACGAAAATATGAAAAAATCAATCTTTGCAGTTGTTTTAATGTTGAGCGTTTGCACAGCGTTCGGTTTCGGTCAGACAATAAAAAGAACCGTTCGCCGTCCGGTTAAAAGAACGACGATCAGAAAGACGACTACGCGAAGGAAATTTGGAAAATACACGGTTATCCGAAAAAATATTATGACAACTCCGACATCAAACGCGGTCACGACCGAATCAGGCTTGACTTACATTATCACGCAGAAAGGCGACGGCGCGCAATTAAAAGCGGGCGATGAAATCATCGTTAATTACACGGGGCTGCTGACGAACGGACAGAAATTCGACAGTTCGCTCGACCGTAATGAACCTTTTTCGTTTCCGCTCGGCGCGGGACACGTGATCAAAGGCTGGGACGAAGGCTTTCAAAAACTGCGCGTCGGCGACCACGCGATTTTGACGATTCCGGCTTCAATCGGTTACGGGGCGCGGGGCGCGGGCGGCGTGATTCCGCCGGACGCGACCTTGATTTTTATCGTCGAAGTTATCGGCGTGAAATAATTCGTTCAAATAAAATTCGTTGGCGATGGCGGCAGAAATAAAAATCGGAACGTGCGGTTTTCGCTCGACCAAAGAAGAATACGCGCGCGGTTTTTCCGCCGTCGAAGTGCAGCACACTTTTTATCAGCCGCCGCAAATCAAAACGCTTGAACATTGGCGCGACGCGGTTCCGCCGGATTTTGAATTCGCCATAAAAGCGTGGCAGTTAATCACGCACGAAGCTAAAAGCCCGACTTTTAAGCGTCTGAAAAAAAGTTTGACCGAAGCGGAAAAAGCCGAAGCCGGACGTTTTAAATTAACCGCGACTGTCAAAAAAGCGTGGGCAACGACGCTCGCGTGCGCCAAAGCTCTGCGGGCGAAAACGGTTTTGTTTCAGTGTCCGGCGAGTTTCAGACAGACGGCGGAAAATATTAAAAATCTGGAAAAGTTTTTCGCGTCAATCGAGCGTGAAAATCTGAATTTCGCGTGGGAGCCGCGCGGCGATTGGGAGGCGAAAACAATCAAGAGCATTTGCGCGAAATCGGATTTGTGGCACGCCGTTGACCCGTTTTCAAGGCAGACCGAAACGCCCGAAAAATGTTATTATCGTCTGCACGGGCGCGGCGGTTTTCGTTACAAATATGAAGCGGACGAACTCGCCGAACTCGTGCAAATGCTGCCCGAAAACAAACTTTCCTACATTTTTTTTAACAACCGATTTATGACCGAAGATGCTCGGCTGTTTCAGGAAATATCGAAAAATAAATGAGCCAATTAACCGTTACCGACTTAAACGCGCTCGCGCGGCAGGTTTTGATTGAAAACGCTTTCGCGCCGGAGTTTCCGCCGCAGGTTTTGAGTTTCGTCAATTCGCTCGACGAACAAAAAATAATTGCGTCGGCAAAATCTTCGGTCAGAGATTTGCGCGCCTCTTTGTGGTCTTCGATTGACGACGCGGCTTCGCTCGATTTGG
This sequence comes from uncultured Pyrinomonadaceae bacterium, assembly GCA_964237245.1. Classification (GTDB taxonomy): domain Bacteria; phylum Acidobacteriota; class Blastocatellia; order Pyrinomonadales; family Pyrinomonadaceae. Next base: position 29,744 of record CAXSHW010000018.1, on the reverse strand, counting down.
ATCAAGTTGAATACGCCGAAAAACTGCCGAACGGCGACATTCGCCTGCTTGTCGGCGTCGCGGACGTTGATGAATTTGTGCCGAAAGATTCGATTATAGACCGTTTCGCCGTCAAAAACACGGTTTCGATTTACACGGCGAGCCGCGTTTTTCCGCTGTTGCCCGAACAGCTTTCGACCGATTTGACTTCGCTGCGTGAAGCGTCCGACCGGCTCGCCGTCGTCATCGAATTAATCGTCAGCGCAGACGGCGACGTTCGGACGAGCGATGTTTTTCGCGCTCTTTTGCGAAACCACGCGAAACTTTCCTACGAGCAAATCGGCGCGTGGCTCGACGGGAAAAGCGCGACGCCCGAATCCGTTTTGCGAATCAGCGGAATGGAAGCGCAAATTCGACTGCAATACGAAACCGCCGTGCGACTGCTCGATTTCAGAAAACAAAAAGGCGCGCTCGATTTTGAAACCGTCGAAGCTAAACCGTTCATTACAAACGGCGAAATCACCGACCTCGGAATCGAACAAAGCAACGCGGCGCGTGATATTATCGAAAATTTTATGATCGCGGCGAACGTCGAAATGGCGGAATTTCTCGAAAAAAGAAATGTTTCGAGCTTGCGGCGCGTCGTCAGAAATCCGCAGAGATGGAATCGCATCGTCGAAGTCGCCCGCAGTTTCGGCGAAAATTTGCCGGAAAATCCCGATTCGCTCGCGCTCGCCGAATTTCTGGCGCGTCGCAAAATCGCCGACCCGACCAATTACCCGGACGTTTCGCTGTCAATCATCAAACTGCTCGGCGCGGGCGAATACGTCGGCCAAAAAGCGGGCGAAGACGCGGGCGGACATTTCGGTCTCGCCGTTCCCGACTACACGCATTCGACCGCGCCGAATCGCCGCTACACTGATTTGATCGTCCAGCGATTAGTCAAAGCGACGCTCGCCGGAAAACCCGAACCTTATTCTTTTGAAGAATTAGACCGGATTGCCGCGCACTGCAACGAACGCGAAACGGCGTCGCGGCGTGTCGAACGGCAAATCAGAAAAACCGTCGCGGCAAGCGTAATGGCGCCGCGCGTCGGCGAAATTTTCGACGCGATTGTCACGGGCATCAACCAGAGCGGCACATTCGCCCGTGTTCTGCACCCGCCGGTTGACGGCAGAATCGTCGAAAACGAAGCGAACCTGCAAATCGGCGAAAAAATCCGCGTCCGCTTAACCGCTACCGACGCGCGGCGCGGTTTTATTGACTTAGCTCGCGTTTCTTAGTCATAAAAATTATTTCAGCCGCCAATTTTGATAGGTAAATCTGATAGATTCGATAGTGTCCACAAGAGGTTGTGAAATCTTTTCTCAATCAAATTTGCCTTTATCACTAAACTTCGCTAAAATTCCCGAAAAATCCCACAGCTGAAATTTTCCGACATTTGAGAAGAAAAAAGAGTCATAATTTTTATGAATAAAAAACCAATCAGTCGCAGGGCAAACGTTGTCGTTCAGGAACTCGGAAAGGAAGTTTTGATTTACGATTTAATCGTTAATAAAGCGTTTTGTTTGAATGAAACATCCGCGCTTGTTTATCAATCGGCTGACGGCACAAAGACGGTTGCCGAGATCAACGATTTGATGAGCGTGAAACTCAAAACATTAGTCAGCGAAGATTTGGTGTGGCTGGCTCTGGACGGATTGAAAAAAGACAATCTGCTCGAAAATGCGGACGAATTGACCAATCGTTTTGCGGGACTGACGAGACGCGAAGCGGTCAAAAAAGTAGGGTTGGCTTCAATGGCGATCCTTCCGGTAATCACGGGACTCATCGCACCGACGGCGGCGAATGCGGCGAGCAACTGCGCGGCAAGCGGAACAGCTTGCACTCCTTCCGATAATACGCAAAGCAATTGTTGCAACTCAAATCAGCGTTGTGTCAATTCAACATGCAGCAATTGTTTCTCTACAGGAACATCAGTTGCTTCTTGTCAAAGTGCCGGATGTTGCAATCAAAGATCTGACAAAATTTCATGTTGTTCCGGCAGCTTCAATGAAACCAAAGTAGGAGTTGACTTCGTTTGTAAGTGTTCTTAAACAAAAGATTGACATAGGCATTGGCATGATTAACACAGGTATTGGTTGAAGTGAATCGCCGACAATTTACCTGTGGATCAAGGTGAAGAATTAAGCAACCCTTTGGCGGGAATGAACCGGCGGGAAGCGGTCAAAAAGGTTGGTTTGGCTTTGATTGCGATGCTTCCGGTTATTTCAGGACTGGTTGCGCTAACTGCGGTGATGACAGCATCAGGCGCTCGTTGCGGGAATGCTGTCTGTCGCACCAACCAAACCTGCTATCCAACTTTCGGCGGATTCTGTTGCAAGCTGGCTTCTGCTTGTTCAACCTTTTGCTGTGACCCTAAACTTTGTAGTGGTAATACTTGCGTTTAATAGCTCTCTAATCACTGCGGCAGTTGTAAAAATTTTACTGTAATGCTTAATTTGAAAATGCTATCTGAATATTTACAAAATCAAAGTAAGAGGACTATTTTATAAATGATTTTCAATCGTATCCAATAAAAATAAGCCTTTCAGAAAGCTAAACGAATCGGCATTGATAAAATAATTCAGTCCTTATCACTTATCTCAATAATCATTTCAGAATAAAAATCTCAAAATGGCTTCTCACAATTGATTTACGAAATACCCGGATTCGCGCTCTAAAAGAATAATTTTAGCTTCGCAAGATTAAGACACTGCCACAAATTCGGATAAATTTTCAGGGTTTTAAGAAATTTATTTCATTTCTTATCCGTGTTTATCTGCGTCTATCTGTGGTTAAATAGGTCTCTTATTTATGAACATACTTTCGCTCGAAAACGTCGGCAAAAATTACGGGATTAAACCGCTGTTTGAAAACGCGACGTTCGGCATTGAAGACCGCGACAAAATCGGGATTATCGGCGCGAATGGTTCGGGCAAAACGACGCTTCTGAAAGTGATTGCCGGGCGCGAAACGCCCGACACGGGCAGAGTCGTGCGGACGCAGGGACAGACGCTCGCGTTTTTGGCGCAGAATCCGCCGATTGACGAGGAAGCGACGGTTTTGGAAACGATTTTTGCGGCGAGCGGCGCCGTGATGAAGCTGATTTTGGATTATGAAACGGCGTGTCACAATCTGGCTGAGAACGGCGCGGACGAAAAACTGCTCGAAAAAGTTTCCGAACTGCAACACGAACTTGACATTTCCGGCGGTTGGGAAATCGAAACGAACGCCAAAATCGTGCTTGATCGGCTCGGCATTTTCGACACTTCCGCCAAAATGCGAACTCTGAGCGGCGGACAGCGCAAACGCGTCGCGCTCGCTCACGAATTGATTTTCAAACCCGACATTTTGATTCTCGACGAACCGACCAATCATCTGGACGCGGACACTATCGAATGGCTCGAAGATTATCTGCGGCGCTACACCGGCGCGCTTTTATTGGTGACGCACGACCGTTATTTTCTCGACCGTGTGACGAATCGAATTTTTGAAATTGATCTTGGCGCGGTGCAGAATTTCGCCGGAAATTACGCTTATTATCTGGAGAAAAAAGAAGAACAGGAAACGCTTCGCCACGTCGAAGGACACAAGCGCGAACAGTTGATTAAAAAGGAGTTAGCGTGGCTCAGGCGCGGCGCAAAGGCGCGAACGCGCAAGTCGAAACACCGCATCAGCGCCGCTTACGATTTGATGGCGCAGCCGAAAGAACAAAAGAAATCCGAAATTGACATCGCCGTCGGTTCGCAGCGTTTAGGCTCGAAAATCGTTGAACTCGAACACGTTTCCAAATCTTACGGCGACCAAATTTTAATCAAAGATTTGACGTATATTTTGAAGCGCGACGACCGCATCGGGATTATCGGCGCGAACGGTTCGGGTAAAACGACGCTGCTCGAAATTATTACGAAAGAAATCGCGCCGGACACGGGCGAAATCGAAATCGGACAGACGGTGAAAATCGGTCATTACGATCAGGAAAGCCGCGCGCTCGACGACGAACAGCGCGTTATTGATTACATCCGCGAAACGGCGGAATATGTGACGACGGTTGACGGAAATCAAATCACGGCTTCGCAGATGCTCGAAAAATTTCTCTTTCCGCCCGCCGCGCAATACGCCGTCATCGGCAATCTATCCGGCGGCGAACGGCGCAGGCTTTACTTATTAAAAATTTTAATGGATTCTCCGAATGTTTTACTGCTTGACGAGCCGACGAACGATTTGGACATTCCGACTTTGATCGCGCTCGAAGAATATCTCGACGATTTCGCGGGCGCACTGATCGTCGTCAGTCACGACCGTTATTTTCTCGACCGGACGATTGACAGCGTTTTCAAATTTGAAGGCGCCGGCGAAATCCGCGAATATGCGGGCGATTATTCGGCTTATCTCGAATATAAAGAACAGGAAGAAACCGAAAAACGCGAGCGCGAAAAGCAAGCTGAAACGAGCAAAATCGCGCAAAACGTTCAACCGAAAATTGATTCGTCAAACGGAGCAAATTCCGCCGCGAAAAAACTGACTTTCAAAGAAAAACGCGAACTCGAAACGCTCGAAACCGAAATCGCCGCCGCCGAAAAACGCCAGACGGCAATCGCCGCCGAGCTGATCGAATTTGCCACCGACGCTTACAAAGTCAACCAAATTTTCACCGAGCAGCAAAAAATCGCTGAAAAACTCGAAAAAAATCTGGAACGCTGGACGGAACTCGCCGACCGCGACGTGTGAAATAGATGTTTTATAATTTGTCTGAAAATCTAAGAATTTGCCCACGAAACAAACGAAACAAACGAAAAAAGAAAAATCTTTCCGGCTTTTTTTCTTCTTTCGTGCTTTTCGTGTGTTTCGTGGGCAAAACGGTTTTGATTAGCTTTCAGTGAAGCATTAAAATTTAGAATGTAAAATTTTTTCGCACGAGAATTTCTGATTTAATTGCCGATGCTGCCGCCAAAATTTCGATTTCTGAACTTCCTGCCGCTGATCATAAATTTTTTCGCGTTTCTCGCGGTCGTCTGGATCGTTATTCCCGCGCCCGCCTACAACGTCTGGCTTTTTTCGGTCGCGGCGAGCGAATGGAGTTTGTGGATCGGCGCGATTGCTTTGATCGGGATAATTTTCAGTCTGTTTAGTTTGAGCGGAAATTTGCGGATTGTGTCTGTAATCGTTGGAATCGTCGCGCTTGCAATCTCGCTCTATCCATTTTTCAGCGTTGTTTCAACAGCGCGGGAAAACAATGTTTCGCTGTCATTATTACGATATTTCAGCGGTTTGTGGAACGGAAACAATTCTTCCAAAGATGCGGCGCAAAATTTCACGACTTATACTTTCGCCCAAATTGACGGCAAAGATTTGCGGCTGGACGTTTATTTGCCGACCGAGAAAACTGCCAATAATGGCGCGAGCGTGATCGTCGTTCACGGCGGTTCGTGGAGCGGCGGCGAGCGAAATGATTTTCCGCAGTGGAACGA
>CAXSHW010000018.1:0-24235 GCA_964237245.1 uncultured Pyrinomonadaceae bacterium | reverse complement strand
GCCAAAGGTTTTACCGTTTTCGACATTGATTATCGCCTGACGCAGCCGAATTATTTAACGGCGACCGGCGACGTGAAATGCGCCGTTAAATGGGTTAAAGAAAACGCCGCGAAATTCAAAATCTCGCCCGACCGAATCGCGCTTTTAGGACGTTCCGCCGGAGCGCATCTCGCGTTGCTCGCCGCGTATTCGGCAAACGACGCGCGTCTTCCGGCAAGCTGCGGCGCAACGGAAACGAGCCAAACCGTTCGCGCCGTCGCTGCCTTTTACGCGCCGACCGACCTGCTGTGGGATTACGATCATCCGGCAAATCAGCGCGTCATTAGCGGACAGCAAACGCTCGCCGATTTTCTCGGCGGCAGTCCGCGCGAATCCGACGAACTGCGCGAAAGATACGTTTTAGAATCTCCAACATCGCACGTCAATTCCAAAACGCCGCCGACTTTATTAATTCACGGCGGACAAGACCAACTCGTCAAAAGCGAAAATATGAACCTGCTCACCGACGAATTACAAAAAGCAAACGTGCCGCAAAAGACGATTTTTCTGCCTTACGCGCAGCACGGTTTCGACTACAATTTCAACGGTTGGGGCGCGCAAATTATTGAACCGGCAATGCTTAATTTTTTGCGTGAGAATACCAAATGAAGATAACCAGTCTAGGCGTTCGCCAGAAAATTATTGTTGTTCAAAACAGTTCTGCCTTACTTTAAGTTGTGACGACTATTATTTTGAAACAACAGTTCTTCTATTGAGAAACTATCTTTAAGTAAAATTCTCAATTTTTCTTTGGCTTCTTTAAGTTTGATGTTCTGCTGTAAAACCAACATTTTTAGCCAATTTGCAGTTTCATCATCCTCAAAACTTATGGATATATCTTGAAAATCTTCCTCAAAGTCATCTAACGCGGAAGTTGGAAAATAATACTTATTACCTTCTGTTAGCAGTAATTTTGAAGCGTCATCATACACTTTCTCAAGATTAGTTGATTCCATTTTTCCTTGTGGAACCAAAATATGAATTCTAGTCTTTTCGCTTTCTCTTTCCCAACTAATTGACTTGGACATAAAATATAAAAAGTCAAATTTTGATTCATAAAGTACTTTACAACAACGAGCTAACGCAGGATCAATAATTTCCAATCCGTCATAAAGTTCAAAACTCAAATCAATAAACATATTTGTTGCAAACTCAATTTCATAGCTATGATTATTCAATGCGTTGACAACAGCACGGGCATCACCTTCTTTAGAAAAATCTTCTAGTGTTTCAAAAAAAGATTCAGTTACCTCGTCTAAGGTTTGAAGACAGAAATATAATTTTGTGAGTGAGCGACAAGCCTTTCTTTTCTTGTCAAAGGGAATGTCAAGTAATTTACCGATAGTTTTATTTACGATTAGTAAAACCAACTTACCAATTATACTCTCCGCAGTTATCATAAACTTTCACATCCAATGTATTTTTGGGCTGTGCAATTTTATTTTCTTTAAATGAATTATTCAAATTCATGAGTTGGTGTAGCAATAGAGAAACAATATTTTAAGATATGGAACATCCTAAATATTTTACTCAAAGCTCATTAATATTGCTCAAATTAGTTAAAATGCTAAGTTGAGTCATATTGGACACCAAAGCGAATCAGAATGTTATAATTTTGTTATGGCAGCAGTTTTCGATCAGTTCAAGCGTCCGCTCGGGAGTTTGCGGATTTCCGTGACCGACCGGTGCAATTTGCGGTGCGCGTATTGTATGCCGGAGGAAGATTACGTTTGGCTGAAGCGCGACGAGTTGCTTTCGTTTGAAGAAATCGCCAGGCTTGCACGGATTTTTACGACGCTCGGCGCGGGGAAAATTCGGCTGACCGGCGGCGAACCGCTGCTCAGGCGCGATTTGGACAAATTAATCAGACAGCTTTCGACGGACGAAAATCTGCGCGATCTGGCTTTGACGACGAACGGAATTTTGCTTGCCGCGCACGCCGATGCTTTGCGAAACGCGGGTTTGCGGCGTGTAACTGTCAGTTTGGACACTTTGCGCGACGACCGTTTTCGTGAATTGACGCGCCGCGATAATCTAAAAGCTGTTTTGGAAGGAATCCGCGTCGCGCGAGATGCTGAATTTGAAAGTTTGAAATTTAACACGGTCGTGATGCGCGATTTTAACGACGACGAACTCGCCGACATCGTTTCATTCGGCAGAGAAATGAACGCCGAAGCGAGATTTATCGAATATATGGATGTCGGCGGCGCGACGCGCTGGACGCGAAACTCGGTCGTTTCGCGCGACGAAATTCTCGCCAGATTGTCAAAAACTTTCGGCGAAATCGAACCGCTCGACGGGCGCGGCGCGATGCCCGCCGAACGCTACCGGCTCGCCGACGGAACGATTTTCGGAATTATCGCTTCGGTCACCGAACCTTTTTGCGGCGACTGCGACCGCAGCCGACTGACGGTTGACGGCGAATGGCTGCTCTGCCTCTACGCGCGGAACGGAATTAATTTGCGCGAAATGCTTCGCGGCGGAAAATCAGACGCTGAAATCCAAAATCATATCGAACAAATCTGGAATAGACGCGCAGATCGCGGCGCGGAAGTCAGGCGAGATTTAGACGCGTCGGGAACGCGCAAAATGCTCTACCAAATTCAGGATTTGCGCCAAAATCCGCACCGCGAAATGCACACGCGCGGCGGTTGATTGTCTTCATTTCAAACGCGAAGTTTTTGGAATTATCTGATAATTCGTTGTCGGCTTTCAATTTTAAGTTCTCCGCTAATCCGAATCGTTTCCGTAATTTACAAAATTTTTGCGGCAAGCCTTAAAAGTAAAAAAGTCCGACGCTCGCGCATCGGACTTTTTGTAATTTCACGCTTTAGATTCTATTTGTTGGGTTGCGGCGTGATGCGCAAATACGGTTTGACGGCTGTGAAACCTTTCGGAAATTTCGTCTTCGCGTCTTCGTCCGAAATCGCCGGACTGATAATCACGTCATCGCCGTTTTTCCAGTTCGCCGGTGTTGCCACGCTATGATTCGCCGTTAGTTGCAGCGAATCTATGACGCGCAGAATCTCGTCAAAATTGCGTCCGGTGCTTGCCGGATAAGTCAATGATAATTTGATTTTTTTGTCCGGTCCGACGACGAAAACCGAGCGCACGGTCGCCGTGTCGGAAGCGTTCGGGTGAATCATATCGTAAAGATCAGCGACTTTTTTATCGTTGTCGGCGATCAGCGGAAAATTGACTCGCGTTCCTTGAGTTTCCTCGATGTCCACCGCCCATTTTTTGTGCGAATCGGACGCGTCAACGCTCAAACCGATGACTTTTACGCCGCGTTTATCAAATTCCGGTTTGAGTTTCGCCACCGCGCCGAGTTCCGTCGTGCAGACAGGCGTAAAATCCTTCGGATGCGAAAATAAAACGCCCCAATCGTCGCCCAAATAATCGTAAAAATTGATTTCGCCTTCCGTCGTTTCCGCCGTAAAATTCGGCGCGTCGTCTCCAATTCTGACTGACATAATTTTTTTACTCCTTGATGTTTTAAGAAAAATTTTAGCCACAGATGGACGCGGATAAACACGGATAAGAAAAATGATTTTATTTGCTCAAAAATTATTCTTAATCTTTGATTTATCCGTGTTCATCTATGAAAATCTGCGGCTAAATTTCTTTGATTTAATACTTAGGCACGCTCGCGTCAACTTCATCCGACCAAGCCGTGATGCCGCCTTTTAAGTTTAATAATTTTCCTTTGTAACCGTTTTCCTGCAATGCGGCAATCGCAGTCGCGCTGCGTCCGCCGGCTTTGCAGTGAATAATTGCCGTTCTCGACTGGTCAATTTCTTTGGCGCGATTGACGACTTCGTTGAGCGGAATTAGTTTTGTCTGCGGAATTTTGGCGATTTCATATTCGTGCGGTTCTCGCACGTCAATGATTTGCACTTCTTTGTCGTTTTTGATTAATTCGTTTAATTCCGTCGCCGTGATTTCTTCCAGAACCGGCGCGTCATTCGGCAGATTCAAGCCGCAAAACTCTTCGTAATCAATCAATTCTTTGATCGTCGCGTGTTCGCCGCAAATCGGGCAATCGGGATTTTTCTTTAATTTCAATTCGCGGAATTTCATTTTCCAAGCGTCGAAAAGCAGCAACCGATTGAGCAAAATTCCTTCCGCGCCTAAAATCACTTTGATAACTTCGTTCGCCTGAATCGTGCCGACAATTCCTGGCAAAACGCCCAACACGCCGCCTTCGGCGCACGACGGAACGAGTCCCGGCGGCGGCGGTTCGGGATAGAGACAGCGGTAACACGCGCCTTTTGCAGCCCAGAACACGCTCGCTTGTCCTTCAAAACGAAAGATTGAGCCGTAAACATTCGGTTTTCCCGTCAAAACCGAAGCGTCGTTGACCAAATATCTGGTCGGAAAATTGTCCGTGCCGTCAACAATCACGTCGAAATCTTTGAATAATTCGAGCGCGTTTTCGCTCGTCAGGCGCGTTTCGTGCGCTTCGATTTTCACATTCGGATTGATGTCTTTCAAACGATCCTGCGCCGATTCGATTTTTGGTCGCCCGACATCTTTCGTGCCGTGAATGATTTGTCTTTGTAGATTCGATTCGTCCACGACATCGAAATCAACCAAACCCAAAGTTCCGATGCCCGCTGCCGCCAAATATAAACCGAGCGGCGAACCCAAACCGCCCGTGCCGATCATTAAAACCCGCGCCGCTTTCAGTTTGCGCTGACCTTCGAGACCGACTTCCGGCAAAATCAAATGCCGCGAATATCGGGCGTATTCTTCGTTCGTCAGCGTCGGCAAATCGTCGTTTGATTTAGCTTCGACAACGGAATTTCCGCCCGCAATCGAAGGCACAATCATAATTTCGCCGCCGTCTTTGACTGCGCTTTCGAGTCCGTCCAAATCACGAATATCTTCGTCGCCGACGTAAACATTAACGAAATTTCGCAAAATTCCCGCGTCGTTGTAAAGATGCTTTTTCAAATCCGCAAACTGCGTCGTCAAAGCATTTAACGCTTCGCCCGCCGTTTGCGCTTCGACTTCAATTTCCGATTTCCCGCCCGCAAACTGCCGCAAAGGTGTCGGAATTACAATTGTTACTGCCATAAAATTATTACTCCTAAAACAAAAACTAATTTAGCCACGGATTTTCACAGATTCACTCAGATAAAAAAGAAAAGATAAATTTGATTAAAAAATCTTTCTTAATCTGCATTTAATCCGTGTTAATCCGTGAAAATCTGCGGCTAAATTTCTTCATTCCCAAATTCTTCCTCGTTAAATTTCGAGCGGTCGTTTTCCATTTGCCACGAACGGATGTCCGCCGCTTTTCCCTGCAAAACCGAAACGATAATGTAAGACCAAACCGGAAGCGCGTGGTCTAAATCGAACTGCGACGGAAACGCCCTGTCGTCCGGGTGAGAATGATAATAACCGACGACATCGAGCTTTTTCTCACGCGCGTAGCGTTCGGCTCGCAAAACGTCTTTCGGCAAAATCAGCACGCGATTGTGGCGCGTAGATTCTTCGCTCGAATTTTCCATCGGCAAAAGTTCAACGACTGTTTTTCCCGTTTCAGCGTCGAAACGTCCGATTAACATTCCGCCGCACTCGTGCGGGTAATCGCGCTCGCCGTGCATTTGGATTTGTTCGATTAATCGTTTGGGTATCGAAATCATTTTTTCTCTAACGCCTGCTCAATATCCGCAATAATGTCGTTTGCATCTTCGATGCCGACGGAAATTCGCACGAGTCCGTCCGAGATTCCCAAGTCCTTGCGTCTTTTCGGCGAAAGTTCGCGGTGCGATGACGTTGCCGAATGTGAAACGAGCGTGAAAACGTCGCCCAAACTCGTCGCGCGAATGCACAATTTCAAATTGTCAACAAACCGAAAAGCTGCATCCCTCGTGTCGTCTTTGAGAACAATCGTAACCAAAGCTCCGGCGTGCGGCGGGCGCAAAACTCTGGCGACCAAATCGGCTTTGTCTGTCAAATTCGGATAAAAAACCTTTTTAATCTGCGGGTGTTTTGAAAAATGCGTCGCCAGAATTTTCGCGTTTTCGCATTGTTTTTCAATACGCAGCGCGAGCGTTTTTATTCCGCGCAAAATCTGATGAGCTTCCCAGACGCTCAAAACTCCGCCGACGAGCTTCATCACGCCGACAAGCGCCGGACGGTCAAATTCAGCTTTCGCAATGACAATTCCGCCTGTCGTATCGGCGTGTCCGCCCAAGTATTTCGTCGCGCTGTGAACCGAAAAATCCGCGCCTAAATCGAGCGGCTGACACAAATACGGCGAAGCGAATGTGTTGTCAACAATCAATCTCGCACCCGATTCGCGGGCGATTTCCGCGCAAGCCGTAATGTCGCAAACTTTTAGCAGCGGATTTGAAATTGTTTCCGCCAGAAGAACTCGCGGTTTGATTTCCAGAGCCTTTTCGCGGAGAGCTTTTAAATCCGAAAAATCCGCCGTCTGCATTTTCACGCCGAACGCGCCGAAAATTCTATTGATCAAATCAAAACTCGCGCCGTATAAATCGCGCGAAGCGAGAACAACCGAGTTCGCTGACAATTCACAGGCTAAAAGCGCCGCGTGCAAAGCCGCCATTCCCGAAGCATACGCGCAGGCGAAACTGCCGTTTTCAACCGTCGCCAACGCTTCCTGAAGCGCCGCGACCGTCGGATTTCCGTAGCGCGAATAAATATAATCGGGCGATTCGCCGGAGAAAACCTTGTCCATTTCCGCCATCGAAGCGTAAGTGTAAGTCGCGCTCGGATAAATCGGTGTCGAAACCGGAACGCCGATTGGCGGCTCGCGTCTTTCACCGGCGTGAACCAGTCTAGTTGTGATTGCTAAATTTTTCATTTGAGAAACGATTATCCTATAATTTCAGAAGAACTGCGAACAAAGCGTTTAAGTCTCGTCCCAAAATTTCTCGCTCAAGTATTTTCCGCCGCCGTCGCACAAAACCGTAACGATAACCGCGCCTGTTTTTAAAGTTTTTGCCAGACGATGCGCCGCGAAGACATTCGCGCCCGCACTGATGCCGATTAATAAACCTTCTTCTTTTGCCAGACGCCGCGTCATTTCCTGCGCGTCTTCAGTGGCGACGGTTACGTTTTCGTCCGCGAGACTCGCGTCATAAATTCCCGGCACAATCGCCGTCGCCATATGCTTCATTCCTTCAAGCCCGTGAAGCGGCGAATCCGGCTGCATCGAAATCGCCTGAATATTCGGGTTAAATTCCTTTAATCTGCGAGTCGTTCCGACGAAAGTTCCGCTCGTTCCCAAACCTGCGACAAAATGCGTGATTCGTCCGTCGGTTTGCCGCCAAATTTCCGGCGCGGTCGTATCAAAATGGGCGCGCCAATTGGCTTCGTTATTGTATTGGTCGGCGTAAAAATATTTGTCTGGAAAATTTTTAACCAATTCTTTCGCTGTGATTTGCGCGCCGTCCGTGCCGTCCATCTGGTCGGTTTCGATGATTTCCGCGCCGTAGATTTTCAAGATTCGCTTGCGCTCGCGGCTCGCGTTGCCCGGCAGACAAAGCGCGACTTTATAACCTCGCGCCGCGCCGAGCATCGCGTAAGCAATTCCCGTGTTGCCGCTCGTCGCGTCCAAAATTGTTTTATCTTTTGTCAATTTTCCGCTCTGCTCGCCCGCCTGAATTATCGCTAAAGCCGCGCGGTCTTTGACTGAACCGCCTGGATTTAAATACTCGGCTTTGGCATAAATTTCGATTTCGGCGGGCAAATCTCGAATAATGCGGCGTAGGCGAAACAAAGGCGTGTTTCCGACGCTCGCTTCCAAAAAAGATTTGTCGCCTGTCTCCGATTGATTTTCCGATTTTAGAACTGCTTTTTCCACAATTTCGTTTTCCAAGAACCAAAAATAAAAGGTCGTGAAATTATCCGAAGAAATTCACGACCGACTGAATTTTGTTATTCCGAGTATTTAAGATTTAATCAAAAATTATTCTCAGGAAAATGTCTCAGCCGGTCGCGTCCGTTTAAGGCGACAACAACAAACGATTTGATTGCGCGGCTGAATTCTGTTCATAATTAAACTGGTTATTTCAAATATAGTTACACGAATTGGTTTCTGTCAAGAAGGCTGTAAAAATTTAACTTTCTTGCGATTTCAATCGAATCATTTCCGAATATGGCTGTTTTTATTGAATTAGAAAGGCGAATGCGCTGGGCTGACGTTGACGCGGCGGGACGACTGCATTTTCCGCGCATTTTCGAGATTGTCGAAGAAGCGGAAATCGAACTGCTTCGCAAAATCGGCTGGTCAATGTTCGAGCGTCTCAAAGAATTCGATTTTCCGCGCGTCCGCGTCGAATGCGATTTCAAACGAATGATTGCGCTCGACGATTTATTTCGTCTGCGCGTAACAATCGGTCGAGTCGGGCGCAGTTCGATTCGCTACGATTTTCAGGCGTTTTTGGAAACCGGTGAGCTTGCTTTGACGGGCGCGATGACCGTCGTTTTTTTGAAAAACGGCAAACCTGCGAAAATCCCGAAAGATTTGCGAGACGCGCTCGAAGAGAAATCTTAAATTGTTTATTTTTCGATGAGTTTCGCGCCGATTCGCGCGAGCCATTCGACTCGCTCGTTTAATCCGGCAAAACGCGCGTCGTCGGTTTGACCTTTGAAGTAGCGATAGTAAATTTGCTGAATGACAACGGTGAGTTTGAAAACGGCGAAGACTTCGTAAAACGTGATGTCGGTTAAATCGAAACCGGTTTTCGCCCGGTAATTTTCGATGATTTCCTCGCGCGTAAAATAACCTTCGCGGTTTGTTACCGAAGCAATCGAATCGCGTTTCTCGTTGGTTGAAGTGTGAATCCAATAGCAGAGAAAAATTCCCAAATCAACCAGCGGATCGCCGATTGCGCTCATTTCCCAATCGAATACGCCGACTAATTTACCGACATTTTCCGCGTCGAGCATCACATTGTCCAACTTAAAATCGCCGTGAACAAGCGTCGGTCTTTCCGCGTCGGGCGGCAATCTTTCGGCGAGCCAGGCGGCGAGCCGGTCCATTTCCTTTAACTCGCTTGTTTGCGAGCCGTGCCAGCGATTTGTCCAGCCGGAAACCTGGCGCTCGACAAAACCTTCGGGTTTTCCGAGATTATTCAAATTATTCGCTTGAATATCAACCAGATGAAGTTCGGCAAGCGCGTCCGTCATCGCCTTGCTTACATCACGCCGCGCCGCCGGATTATCGGCTAATTGCGCGGGTTCGTCCGTGCGGATGACAATTCCTCTGCGACGTTCCATCACGTAAAAAATCGAGCCGATGACGCTTGCGTCTTCGCACAAAACAAGCGGGCGCGGCGCGAGCCTGTAAACCGGATGAACTTTTTCGAGAATGTGAAACTCGCGCGCCATATCGTGCGCTTTCGGCGGAACGGGTCCGAACGGCGGACAACGAAGAACGAATTCCTGATTTCCGAAACGAAGCAGATAAGTCAGATTTGAGTGTCCGCCGGGAAACTGCTCGACTTCCATTCGGGCGGAAACGTCGAATTCAGCGGCGAATTTTTCTTTTAATTGCTCGCGCAGATAATTTTCGAGCTTTTCCCAATCGAGATTTTCACTCGCGCGGACGGGTTTTGTATCAATCGAATCAATCATTTTCTTAGAATTTACGGGCGAAAAATCATACAGGTCGTCGTCGCGTGCGCGTAGATTTTGTCGTTCGCGTCGAGAATTTTTCCTTCGGCAATCGCGGTTCGATTGCCGACGTGAATAATTTTGCCTTCGCATCGGACTTTGCCCGTTTCAATTGTCATCGGGCGTATGTAATTGACTTTGATTTCGAGCGTCGTATAGCCGACATTTGCGGGCAATTTTGTGTGAATCGCGCAGCCCATCGCCGAATCGAGCAAAGTCGCCGCAAGTCCGCCGTGAACCATTCCAATCGGATTGTAATGATATTCAGCCGGTTCGACCGTGAAAGTCGCTTGCCCGTCGCCGATTTCGCTGATGACGAAATTCATCATCGCGCCCATCGGCGGACGCGCGATTTCACCCGCCATCATTTTTCGCAAGTATTCGAGACCGCTCAAATCACGCCCGATTTTCGCTGTCGCCAGCGGATTTTCCCAGCTAAAAGCGCGCGTTCTGGTCGCGTCGCCGTCGTTCGGTTTTTCCTGCGCCGTTGTCATTATATAAAAATTTTCTTTTGCTTATTCTTTATTAAAAATCGGTTTGCGCTTTTCCAGAAATGCGGTTACGCCTTCGTTGAAATCGGGCGAATGATAGCAAGCATCCTGATTGACGGCTTCAAATTCGAGCGCGGCAGATAAATCGGCGTTCATTCCGAAATTCAGACCGGCTTTGATTTTCGCCAGCGCGACCTGCGGCAACTGCAAAAATCTTCGCGCCGTTTCATCAACGGTTTTGTCTAATTCTTCAAACGCCACTACTTTGTTGACGATTCCGAGCCGCAGAGCTTCGTCCGCCTTGATAATATCGCCGAGCGCGGCGAGTTCAAACGCTTTGTGATAACCGACCAGACGCGGCAAAAAATTCGTGCTGCCGCCGTCGGGCATCAAGCCGATTTTGACGAAAACCTGCCCGAAAAGCGCTTGCTCCGATGCGATAATTAAATCGCAGGCAAGCGCGTAATTGAAACCGACGCCGACCGCGTGACCGTGAACGCGGGCGATAATCGGCACAGACAAATTTCTCATCGCCAGAATTATCGGATTAACGCCTTCGCGCAAACCGTCTGTAATGTTGAAGTTAGCGATGTCGCGTTCGTTCGTCGCGTTCAAATCCGCGCCTGCGCAAAACGAATCGCCCGCGCCGGTTAAAACGACGACGCGCGTGCCGTCGCCTCCCGATTCCCGAAAAGCGTCGAGCATCTGCGGCATCATTTCGGCGTTGACCGAATTGCGCCGCGCCGGGCGATTAAAAGTAATTCTTTTAATTCCGTTTTCGAGCGAAACGAGCAAATCTTGATTTTGTTCTGCCATAATTTTTATTTAATACATTTTTTTAGCCACAGATTTTCACAGATAAACACGGATAAATTAGAACAGATAAAACCAAAAATAGTTTGTAAATTAGTCCGAAATCCTGCCTTTTATCTGTGTCAATCCGTGGTTAAAATTCTTATAAATCACACATAATAACGCACGAGCCATTCGGCGATGCAGCAAGGCTTTTCGCCGTTGTCGCTCTCGATTGTAACGTTCCAATTTGCCTGAATGCCGTCCCGGATTTCGGTAATTGCCGCGAGCATAAAACGTCCGCGAATTTTGCTGCCGGAAAACACCGGCGCGACGAAGCGCACGCGATTCAAACCGTAATTAATCGCCATTTTCAGATTGCCGATTTCCATCGCCGATTTTGCGAGTTCGCTCAACAGCGAAACGGTCAAAAATCCGTGCGCGATTGTTTGTTTATAAGGCGATTCGTTTTTCGCGCGTTCCGCGTCAACGTGAATCCATTGCAAATCGCCGGTCGCCTCGCCGAATTGATTGATGCGCGTTTGCGAAACTTCGAGCCAATCGCTCGCGGCGATTTCCCGCCCGATTTTATCTTTCAATTCGCCGATATTTTCGATTTTTACAACGCTCATATATTCATTATAAAGTTCGCGGAAAATATTTGATTAATAATTTTGCAAAGCGGCGGCGCGAAGTTTTCTTTTTTCGGCATCGGACGCGCGCCCGTAATCGTAAATCGCCGATTCCCAATCGCCATACATCGCGTTCGGCAAAACGATGAATTTTTTGCCGAACAAATCGCGCGTTTTATCAACTTCGGCGAATCGGTCGGCGACTGATTTATGCTCAAATTGGTTTGATAAATCGTTGAGGTTATCGCCAACCAGCAAAACGATGCGATATTTTTGCATAATCGCAAGCCGGCGCGTTTCTTTGCTCGAATCTCCGGCGACGCGAACCATCACGGTTTCATTTGAAGCGTCTGGAAATCCGGTTTGTTCGAGATTATCAATCGTCGCCTGTTTATGAATTTCGTCGCGGTTGGTAACGTAAAAAACTTTTACGCCTTTTCGACTGGCGTAAGTCAGAAATTCAGCCGCGCCGGGAATCGCTTTCGCCTTTCGCCGATTAACCCATTCAGTCCAGACATCCGGCATAAAAGGCAGATGATTTGTAACCAGAAACGCCTGGTGCGGCGAATTGTCCAAAACCGTTTCGTCCACATCTACGACAACCGCACGCGCCCGTTTTCTTTCGGCTTTCGGTAAATTCTTTAAATTCTTTTTCTCAAAATCCGCGTCCAGAGACATTCGCGCCAGATTGAACGCCTGATAAGCCAGAGCGCGATATTCGGCAGCTTTTTGCATATACAAAACCGCGCTCGTTTGATATTCGTTGTCGGCGGTGATTTGCTGTCTTTGTGCTGATGTCGAAGTTGTTGCGACGAAATAAGTCGAAACAATCGAAGATATGAGCAGCCCGAATGCCAGAAGATACTTTTTTTGGTTCATTATTTTCCTCAAATGATTTGCTAAAGAAGATTTCAAGCGATTATAAATGATTTATGCCTGAAAAGACGAAGCGAAACAAAGATTTCAAAATTCCTGCGGAAAGACAGGACGAAAAGCGTGAAGATGATTTGAAAGACGTTTGGAGTCGAGATCAGCAGGAGAAAAGTTATTATTATGACGACTCTTACGGTTATGAAATTTATAATCCTGAAGAAGATGAGGAAGAAGATGACGACTGAAAAGTCTTCGCCTTTCGATGTAATCGTTCAACACAAAACTTCCTGTATTTGTGTTTTGAACTAATACAATAAACAACACAAAATCATCTAAACCCTTTGTATTTGTTATGGCACGCTAATTGAAGATACTAATTAAAATATGATTTACAAAGGAGATAGATTGATGAAAACATCGAAATTTTTTATTTTAACAGTCACTTTACTGGCGTTAGCCGCTCTAAATACCAGCATTTTTGCTCAAAGCAGAAAGGATTTGAGCGAAGCCAAGAAGCGTGTGAACAGCGCATCCGAAGTGTTGCGTGAAGTTATGGGAACGCCCGATAAATCTATACCGAAAGAAATTTTGGACGATGCGAAAGCGGTTATAGTGTTTCCGGGCGTGCTGAAAGCGGCGTTTATTATCGGCGGGCGCGGCGGCGAAGGCGTCGCGGTCACAAAACTCGCCAACGGCGGATGGAGCGCGCCGGCATTTTTAAACATCGGCGGCGGCAGCATCGGATTTCAGATCGGCGGCGAAAAAATTGATTATGTGCTAGTCGTAACCAATGACGACGGATTAAACAGCATTCTTCAGGACAAATTTGAATTCGGCGGCGAAGGCAGCGTTGCGGCAGGTCCGGTCGGACGAACCGCAGCCGCCTCGACGAGCGCGACGCTCGGCGCTGGAATTTTGACTTATTCGCGCAGTCAAGGCGCGTTTGCCGGAGTTTCGCTCAAAGGCGCGGTAATCAAACCTTCGGATTTGAACCAAGCCATCTACAAAAAATCAGCGAAAGATTTACTTGTTACCGATTTAACACCGATGAGCGCCGCGCCGAGCGATTTACAGAAATTTCCGATGACTGTTGCGATGTATGCGAAGTAAAAATCGGATGAACTGAAATTTGATTTAAGATAAGGTCGTTTACAAGCGACCTTTTTTATTTGTTAATCGTTCCGGCATTCAAAAATTCGGTAGTGAACCGAAAGAAATGCTTTCACCGCAGAGACGCCGAGAGTGAAGACGCCGAGATGTCGCCGAGAAAGACAAAAAAATCTCTGTGTTTTCTCGGCGAAAGCTCTCTCAGCGCCTCTGCGGTGAAAAATTCTTTCAGCATTACTTTTAGTTCATCGCCAAAAATCCAACTTTTTTATCGCTGACTTTTAGTGTGGTCGGAAAACCCGCGAACAAAGCTATTTGTATTTTTTACTTGTCAACCTTGTTTTACCGTGTCTATACTGAATGTGGCATTTTTGCCCGTTTGAGGAAAAAAAATTGCAGCCAAAAATTCATCAGGGAAAACTTTCCGCCGCCGGATTTCGCTTTGCGATTGTCGTCGCGCGTTGGAACGATTTTTTAACCGCGAAATTAACCGAGGGCGCGCTCGACGCGCTCGAAAGGCTCGGCGCGGATGAAAATCTGGTCGAAGTTTTCAAAGTTCCGGGTTCGCTCGAATTATCTCTGACGGCGTTGAAAGTCGCGCAGAGCGGAAGATTTGACGCGCTGATTTGCATCGGAACGGTGATTCGCGGTGAAACGCCGCATTTTGATTACGTTGCGGGCGAAGCGGCAAAAGGCGCGTCGCAAGTCGCAATGCAAACGGGCGTTCCGGTTTTATTCGGCGTCGTGACGGCTGACACGCTCGAACAGGCAATCAATCGCGCCGGAGTCAAAGCCGGAAATAAAGGTTTTGAAGCGGCAGTTTCAGCCGTTGAAATCGTTAATTTATACAAAACAATGGACGGCGGAGAAAATCTCGAAAGTAAAGAAAAGGTTTTTCCGCACGTCGTTTGAAAATCGAAGAAGTATTATGGGAACACGACGTAAAGCGCGTGAATGCGCTTTGCAGATGTTATTTGCAGCGGATGTCGCCAAAACGCGAGACGAGCGTTTGACGCGCAATTACTGGACTGAACTCGGCGAGCAATCGCTCGACGAGGAAACGCGCGAGTTTGCCGATCAATTGTCAATCGGGACGCTTGACCGTGTTGACGAAATTGACGCGAAAATCCGCACGCGCGCCGAGCATTGGCGCATCGAGCGAATGGCGATTGTTGACCGCAATGTTTTGCGGCTCGCGGTTTACGAATTTCTTTTCTCCGACACGCCGCACACGGTCGTTATCAACGAAGCCTTAGAAATCGCCCGCCGCTTTTCAACTTTTGAAGCCACGCAGTTTATCAACGGAATTCTCGACGCGATAAAGCACGATTTGGAAAAAAATCCGGTTGAAAAATCCGAACCGCCAAACGAAAAAACCCAAGCCTCTTCATCTTGACCGAATTTCAAATTTCGGATTTACTCGTCAAAATTTGAATTCTGAAATTTGAAATTTGAAAAATATGGAAGATTTACGCCAATTTTTTTCGTCCGAATCAATCGAAAAACTCAAAAACCTGAACACGCGATTACAAAACGCCGACGCCTTTTCCGATTCGGAAAAACGCGAAGTTTTTCGCACGCTTCACACGCTCAAAGGCAGCTCGCAAACTTTCGGTTTCAACTCTGCAAGCAAACTCGCGCACAAACTCGAAACGATTCTTTCAACTGTTCAAAGTCCAAAAGATTTTAATCAAATAATCAGAAATGTTTTCGCCGAAGGTTTCGAGTTAATGATTTCGTCGTTAGAAAAAAAACATTTTGAAATTCCCGCCTCTTTCGTCGAAAAAATTAACTTGATTGTTCCCGAAGCGGCTGGAAAAAATGATTTTCTCGAAACATATTCGCCTGAAATTCCGCTTGAAATTTCCGTTCAACTTGCCGGTCAGGAAAAGGACGCGCTTCTTTCGGCTTGGAAAGAAGGAAAAACTCTCTACGTTTTAGAAATAGGATTTGAAGCGGCAAAATTTGCGGTCGAGTTTAAAAACTTCCGGCAAATTTTGAGCGATTCGGGAGAAATCGTCGCCGCGCTTCCGAGCCGAAAATTTAACAATCAGGGCAAAATCGGGTTTCAAATCGTTTTCGCCAGCTTTCTAAAAACCGCGCAAGTAAAAAGAATAGCTGAAAAATCTTCGGCTGAAATAATTTTCGACGCTTCGGAAACGAGTTTTTCAAATGATTTACAAGGCGTTTTGTCGCAAGCCGTCGAACACGGAAAAGCGATTGCGAAAAATTTCGGTAAAACAGTCGAGTTTGTAATTTCGGCGGACGAGGCAAAACTTTCAAACAAACAATTGAAACTTGTTTTTGACGCGCTCACGCATTTGATACGCAACGCGGTTGACCACGCCGTCGAAGTCGAAGGTAAAATTGAAATTATGATAAGAAGCGAAGAAAAAACCCTAAAATTAATCGTTTCGGACAATGGGCGCGGTATAGATTCGGAAAAAATAAAAGCCAAAGCCGTCGAGAAAAATCTGATTTCCGACGGCAAAAATTTAAGCGAACAGGAAACACTCGGGTTGATTTTTTTACCCGAATTTTCGACTGCTTCGCGCTTAACGGAAATTTCCGGGCGCGGCATCGGACTCGACGCGGTGAAAGTCGCGGTTGAAGCCGCAGGCGGACGAATAAACGTCGAACGACAAAAAGTACAAGGCGAGACGTTTGAAATTTCTTTGCCGACAGATGAAAAATAAGACGCGGACAAACGCGAATTTTCAAGGATTTTCGCGGGTAAATTTTAAAGATAAAAATCCGAGTAAATCGGCTAAATCCGTATTCGTCCGCGTCTTATTTCTTTTGTTATTATCTTTTACCGTCGCCAAAACTCAGGAATTACCGAAAGAAATTCGCGGTTACAGAGTTTATCGAGCAAAAATTTCGGTTAAAAATAAAATTGAAAAAGACGACAAACCGGATGAATCCGAAACGCTTGTGAAAATCGGCGAACCTGAAATCACGGACATCTCGCTCGCCGGAATCACTCTGGAAATTCCGGCTGAAATCGAAGCTCAAGCGCAGAGCGGAACAGTTGATTTTATGACTTTCAAAGACTTCCGCGTCAACGATTTAGCAGTTGACGCGGATGAATACAAAGAATCTTTTCGGCTTGAGAAAGGTAAAATTATTCGGCTGCCGAAACCGATAAAAGTTTTTCTCGCGGCGTCGCAAACTCTGCGCGGCGCGTTCAAAGAATTCAAAGAATCGAAAACGGAATGGACTTTGACGGGAAGAATTTTTGTTTTCGGACACTTTGAAAAGTCGTTTCTGACTTTCAAGCGCGTCGTGCCGATTGAGATAAATCTGAAAATCAAAAATCCGCTCAGAGACAGCGAGCGATAAGCGAAAATTTTTGCGCGAAAAAAGTTTGAAAAGACATTTTATCGCGCGGCGTAAATCGCGCAAATCGCTCGAATTTCTCCGCACACTTATATTTAAACCGTTTTTGCGTTAAAATTATCTTTCGATTTCCGCAAATGTTTGAAAGAGGTAAAAACAAAGTGAGTGAAAAATCAGCCGGCGTCTCCGAATATATCACCGAAAATTTCGGCGCGAACGCCAGTTACGTCGAAGGTTTATTAAATCGCTACAAATCAGACCCGAATCTGGTTGATGAATCGTGGCGCCAGTATTTCAGCGAATTGCTAAACGGCGGAAATGCGTCACCGGAAAAAGGTAACGGTCAAACCGCTGCGACCAAACCGCAAGCTGGCAGCGCATCGGTTGAAAAAACAAACGGCGCGACGGCTCAAAATAAAGCGACTTCGGCATCAACTTCCGCGCCTCCGAAAACTCAGGTTTCAACCGTTGTCGGCGCGGGCGTCGAAGTAAAACCGCTGATCGGCGTGTCGAAAAAGATCGTCGAAAATATGGAGGAAAGCCTGACCGTTCCGACGGCGACTTCGGTCAGAAATATTCCGGTCAAAGTTCTCGAAGAAAATCGGCGCATCATCAATGAACACTTGCAAACTGCGGGACGCGGCAAAGTATCTTTCACGCACCTGATCGCGTGGGCGATTGTCAGAGCGCTCAAAGATTATCCGCAGTTAAACAACGGTTACGGCTTTGTAAACGGCGCGCCGTCGCGCCTGGAAAACCCGGACGTAAATTTGGGAATTGCGATTGATATTCAGAAAAAAGACGGCTCGCGCAATCTGCTCGTGCCGAATATCAAAGGCGCGAATCGAATGAATTTCGCCGAATTTTTCGACGCTTACAACGAAACGGTCAAAAAAGCGCGCGACGGGAAATTGACGATTGACGATTTTCAGAACACAACGATTTCGCTGACCAATCCGGGAACGCTCGGCACGGTTTCATCGAATCCGCGTCTGATGAGCGGTCAGAGCGCGATTATCGCCACCGGCGCGATTGAATATCCGGCGGAATATCAGGCGATGACCGCCGCCGCGCTGTCACAGCTCGGCATCAGCAAAATCGTTACTTTGAGTTCGACTTACGATCATCGCGTCATTCAGGGCGCGGAAAGCGGTCTGTTTCTCGCCAAAATTCACCAATTCTTAATCGGACAGCATTTGTTTTACGACGAGATTTTTGCGGATTTGGAAATAAATTATCCGCCGCTGCGCTGGGCTGAAGATTATAATCCGTCGCTGTTCGGCGGCGACCATTTCCGCCAGCAGACTGAAAAACAGGCGAAAGTTTTAGAATTGATCAACGCTTATCGCATTCGCGGGCATTTATTGGCGGACATTGATCCGCTCAATATGACTTCGCACCATTCAGGCGATCTGGATTTGGAAAATTTCAATCTGACGATCTGGGATTTAGACCGCGAATTTATCACGGGCGGTTTGCACGGCAAGGAAGTTTCGACTTTGCGCGAAATTTTGTGGGTTTTACAACGCGCTTACTGCGGAAAAGTCGGCATCGAATATCGTCATATTCAGAGCAAGGAAGAAAAAATCTGGATCCGCGAAAAAGTTCGCCGCGAATTTGTTGACCCCGAACCGCTTGCGCCGGAAACGCAGAAGGAATTGCTTGAAAAATTGATCGAAGCCGAACAATTTGAACAGTTTCTGCACAAAAAATATCTGGGACAAAAACGCTTTTCGCTCGAAGGAACGGAGACGATTATTCCGCTGCTCGACCAGTTGATCGAAAAGGCTTCCGAGCGCGGCGTCGAAGAAGTTTTTATGGGAATGGCGCATCGCGGGCGGCTCAATGTTTTATCGAATATCGTCGGCGACGCGGAAAAAGGCGATATGGCGGAACGTATTTTCACGGTTTTTGAAGGCACTTCGCATCCGAGTTTTCCGGCGGACGAAGGCGACGTGAAATATCATCAGGGCGCAATTGGCAGTCGAAAAACAAAAAGCGGCAAGGACGTAAAAATTTATCTGTCGTCGAATCCGTCGCATCTGGAATTCGTTGATCCGGTCGTCGAAGGAATGGCGCGCGCCAGACAGGACGAATTGATTGAGGACAGCGACGAAACGCGCGAGGTTGTCAATGATCGAATTTTACCCGTTTTGATGCACGGCGACGCGGCGTTTGCCGGACAGGGAATCGTGATGGAAACATTACAGTTAGCCAGTCTGCGCGGTTATCGAACCGGCGGCACGATTCATATTGTCATCAATAATCAAATCGGTTTTACAACGACGCCGGAAGCATCGCGCAGTTCGATTTATTCGACCGATGCGGCGCAAATCACGCAGTTGCCGATTTTTCACATCAACGGCGATTCGCCCGAAGCCGCTTATCGCGTCGTTAAAATCGCGCTCGAATATCGCCAGAAATTTAACAAAGATGTCGCGCTCGATCTAATCGGTTTTCGCCGTCTCGGACACAACGAAGGCGACGAGCCGAGCTATACGCAGCCGCTGATGTATGCCCGCGTCAAAGCGCATCCGGGCGTGCGCCATCTCTACGCGCAAAAACTGATTCGCAACAACGTGATTTCCGAAGAAGATTTGCAGAAAATGACTGAAACGGTAGTCACCAAATATGAAGCGATTTTAGAGCGTGCGAAACAGACGAAAAAACCGAAACGCGTCCAACTTCCCACGCAGGTTGCCGACGAAGACGGCTCGAAAGTCTTGGAAACGGCGATTTCGGCGGAAACTCTGCAAGCAGTCGCGGAAAAAATCTCGCTCGTTCCCGAACAGTTTAATATCAATCCGAAAATGGTCGGACAGCTTGCCCGTCGCGCGAAGATGGGAACGGGCGAAACGCCGATGGATTGGGGCTTTGCCGAAGCCGTCGCGTTCGGCTCGCTCGTTTTAGACGGAAAAAGCATTCGTCTGAGCGGACAAGATTCGGGACGCGGCACGTTTTCGCAGCGGCACGCGCTGATGTATGACACTAATAACGGCGCGGCTTGGTGTCCGCTCGCCGAACTGCGCGACGAGAAAAACGACGCGCGTTTTGAAGTTTTCGACAGTTCCTTGTCCGAATCCGGCGTTCTCGGATTTGAATACGGCTACTCGATGCAGAATCCGAACGCGCTCGTGATGTGGGAAGCGCAGTTCGGCGATTTTTCAAACGGCGCGCAGGTGATTATTGACCAGTATATTTCGGCATCCGAAGACAAATGGCAGCAAAAAAACAGATTGGTAATGCTGCTTCCGCACGGTTACGAAGGTCAGGGACCGGAACATTCGAGCGCACGATTGGAGAGATATTTACAGCTCTGCGCCGAAAATAATTTGCAGGTTTGTTATCCGACGACGCCCGCGCAGTATTTTCATCTTCTGCGCCGACAGGTCAAACAGAAAATCGTTCGCCCGCTGATTGTGATGACTCCAAAGAGTTTGCTGCGGCTTCCGACGGCGAGTTCGACCGTCGAAGATTTGACGAACGGCGGTTTTCAACCTGTTATAGACGACCAAAAAATATCCGATAAATCGAAAGTAAAGCGCGTCGTCGTTTGTTCGGGCAAAGTCTTCTACGATTTGGATTTAGCCAGAACCGACGCGCACGACAACCGCGTGGCAATCGTCCGGCTCGAACAATTTTACCCGTTTCCGGCTGAAAAATTAAAAGAAATTTTCGCGTCTTACGAAAAGGCGACGCAGATTTTCTGGACGCAGGAAGAACCGCAAAATATGGGCGGTTGGATGTTTGTCGAACCGCGACTGCGCGAAATTAAAGGCGATTTGAGTTTGCGTTACGTCGGCAGAGCGGCATCGGCTTCGCCCGCGACGGGAAGTTACGCGATTCACAATCTCGAACAGGAAAAACTCGTCAACGATTCTTTAATCGAAGAAACCGACGAAATTTCAAAAGCCAGCACCGCCGAAGTCGCCGAAAAACTCGCTCCGGCTGGCGCGTAAAAAAACCGTCGTTTCTAAAACTTTTGATGAGTATTTTTCAGCCGTCAATCGCTTTTGTGTATGTGTATTAACGGCTAAATTGTTGGACTTATTCGATGAAAGTTAATTATATTTTCTTAAATAATGCCGCGCCGGAAGCTGAGAACTCTATACCTTAAACCGAATGAAAAGTTATGAAAATCATTTTTACCTTACTTTTTTTATTGCTTTTGACCTTGCCGATTGAACTGCGCGCGCAAGCTGAAGAATCCGAGAAAATTCAAAAAACAGACAAGACGCTCGTTAGCGTTCCGGTCGTCGTCAGCGACCGCGACGGGCATTACATTCCGGGTTTGAAAAAAGAAGATTTCACCGTTTTTCAAGACGGCGTAAAACAAAATATCGCCTTTTTTGCGACTTACGACGAACCGCTCAATATCGCTCTGCTACTCGATTCGAGCGGAAGCACCGAAGACGTTTTAAAGGGAATCAAAGACGCCGCGAAAGATTTCGTTGAATTATTGAATCCGAAAGACAAATGTCTGATTGCGACATTCGATTCTCAAGTAAAAATTCTTAATCCGTTTACTTCCAGCCGGAAAACTCTTAAAAATTCTCTGGATAATATCAGAAGCGCCAAGATAGGCGGAACGGTGATGTATCGCGCCGTCGAGCAGGTTATGCAAGATTCGTTCGCCGCTGTTCAGGGTCGCAAAGTAATCGTTCTTTTAACGGACGGTAAAGATTTCGGAAGCGCCGTTACCAAGGATGAATTGTCGAATCAGCTCGAAGAATCGGACGTTTTGATTTACACGGTATTTTACAAAACCGGCGCAGGTTCTGCTAAACCGACGGCGGAAAAAAATGAAAAGCGCGGCAAAAAATCTCAAAAAAAGAAAAAAGGATATTCGATTTTAATTTCGGGACCCGTCTATGCGCCGACCGAGGAAGAAATTAAACTCCAAGAGAAAAATGACGAAGTTGAAGCGGTCGAAGCCTTAAAGAAAATGTCCGATACGACCGCCGGAAGATTTTATCAGAGCGACGCGCCGAAGCTGAGAGAAATCTTTAAAAAAGTCGCCGGTGAACTGAGAGAACAATATCGGCTCGGTTATCACTCGAAAGACGCGGCGAACGATGCGGCGGTTCACGACATCATTGTAAAAGTTGATAAACCTGACGCGGTAGTTCTCGCTCGCGGGAAGTTTCGCGGCAAGCAGTTTTAATGCCGCCGACACCGAGTTTGAAACGCTGTGAAATTGCTCAAAAGATTTGGGCGTAAAATATGTGCAAGGGAAGGATTCTGATAAATAAATTATTACTCTCTTTCGGGCTTTTTCTGTTTTCAAGCGGCAGCGCTTTTGCCCAGCAAAGAACTTGGAAAACTTTCAGTCCGAACGACGATGCCTGGAGTATTCTTTCGCCGTGCGTTATGAAGCCGGACGCGGAAGCCAAAAAATCGTCAAGCACCAAGGGAAGCTATTCGTGCAGGGATTTCAACGGTTTTTTTGCCGTCGTATATCGAGATAATTCGAGATTGAAGGTCGCTTTATCAAAACCTTTTATTAAGTCTTATTACCGGAAAATCCGCGATAGTTTTATAAAAAACACAAGAGGCGAGCTTGTTAAAGACGAAGAATTTTCAAACGGAAATGTGTCTGGGCGCGAGTTTTATATAAAAATGCAAAACGACAGAGTGTTTAGCCGCCTCGATGTTACGAAAACGACATATCGCGTGGAACGCCTGCGTATGTTTTTTCAAAACAATCGGTTTTATTTGTTAATTGCGATTCTGCCCGAAGATGAAATAGATGCCGCCGAAACCGACGACTATTTGAATTCCTTTGCCGCAAAATAGCGAGATTTCTATTTTCGGCGCGAAATCACTGCGAAAATTAAAATACATCGCTTTCGGCGCGGGCAGTGAATTTTGCTTGCGATACTCAAAGAAATAATCTTTAACTTATGAAAATTTTTATCTGCGCAGGTTTAGTATTATTTTTTGCTTTTTCGGTTTTTGCTCAAAAGCAGGCGGAAGTAATCGTAACTTCGACTTATTTGCGCAAATCGCCCGATTTGAATTCGGAAAAAGTTCAAACAATTCAAAAGGGAGAAAAAGTTACTTTTGAAAAAACTCAGGATACAAACGGCTGGTATTACGTTTCCATATCGAACGGAGCAGTCAAAGGCTGGATTCGCAAAGATACAATCGGTCAGGCAATAAAGGCTGAACCTGTCAAACCGGCACCGCAGGCAAACCGACAAACCACGCAAACAATCGCTCCGACCGTGACGCCCGTTGCGGAGGCTGCGACGCCGATTGCAGAGACTGTGAAACCGATTTCAAATTCGGCTTCTTCTTCGCCGACTGAAACGCCCGCGCAGGAAGAGGAAGTCTTGCGCGTTGACACCGAAGAAGTCAGCTTAAACGTGCGCGTCGTTGACGATAACAAACGTCTGGTCAATAAGTTAAATCAATCGCAGTTTAATGTTTACGAAGACGACGTTTTGCAGCCGATTACATCGCTGACAACAGCCGAAGTTCCGATAATTGACGCGCTGGTCGTTGATAATTCGCGGTCATTGCGCTCGCAGCTCGGAAAAATCATCGAAGCCGGAAAAATTATCGTTTCGACAAATCGCCCGAAAGACGAATCAGCCGTCGTTCGTTTCGTCAGCAAAGATAAAATCGAAGTCGTGCAGGATTTTACGGCGAATAAAAGTTCGCTCGACAACGCGCTCGATAATTTATTCGTCGAAGGCGGACAGACGGCAATCGTTGACGCGGTTTATCGAACGGCGAAAAAAATCGAAGAATATCAAAAATCCGGGAAAAAAGAAGACGTTCGCCTTCGCGCTTTGATTTTAGTTACCGACGGCGACGACCGCAACAGTTCTTACACCGAACAGCAGCTTGTTGATTTGCTTCGCGCTTCTCAAGTGCAAATCTACGTCATCGGATTCGTCAATAATTTAAGCGCCGAACCCGACGCAAGCGGCGTCAACCGGCAGGAAAAAGCCAAAACATTTCTAAATCATTTAGCGCAGGAAACCGGCGGAAAAATTTATTTTCCGAATTCGATTGACGGGCTTCCGCAAATCGCCTCGGATATTTCCGGCGAACTGCGCACGCAATACTTGATTTCCTACACGCCGACAAACGAAAACCGCGACGGAAGTTTTCGACGAATAAAAGTGGAAATAGCCGACGGCGCGAACAAAGAAAAAAGAACCGCCATCACTCGCGCAGGCAGAACCGCAGCGCCGAAATAAAAATAAAATTCTTTCAATACTGTCGAATTCAATTTATACTAAAGTAGGACTTTCTCAAAAGTATAAATTTGATTAAAATTTGAAGCGTGAAAACAAC
>CAXSHW010000017.1:33610-55446 GCA_964237245.1 uncultured Pyrinomonadaceae bacterium | reverse complement strand
CCGTCGTTGCTCACAAGTCGCATCGGCTGTCTGCTCCAACTTTGATTTGTGCCGACCGTGCAAGGTGTGAAATGTATCGAAAACGAATTCAAGGCAGTAAAAAATTCAACGAACGCCTTGCCCGCGCTCGTGCCACTCGCCTGCAAAATCGGCTGGAACTGCCTGAAATTGATTATCCGCGCGAGTTGCCCGAACTGCGCCGCAAAATTATTGTCGAAGATTTTGACGGACAGGAAACTATTCGGCACGAAATCAAACTGTATCGCAGTAATCGGATAGACTGCTATCGCGTTTCTGTTGACGGAAAATTTCTCGATGGCAAAATCGGATGGGCGCGCGTGTTGGAATTAACCAGAAAAGCGTTTGTGCGGATTTCAAATCAAACGGATTAGATGCGAAAAACGCAACAGCAAAAATTCCTTTGCAGATTCGGCACGGTTATAATAATATCAATTTGAAACACAAGGCTCGTTAGAAGCCTTTCGCAATAGATTTAGAGGCTCGTATCAGAAGCCCGACAAGTTAAAGACTTGTCGGGCTTCTTTGTTTTTGTGTAAATCAACGATGTCAATCATTCCGCCGTCGCGTCCGAAGGAAGCGCGTAAAGAAATCGAAAAGATAATCGCCGCGAGCAATGTCAAATCCGACGTGGTTTTAGTCGGCGTGCGCGGTTATTACCGGGACACGATGGGCAAACCGGGTGTGAATGATCGCGGAATTTACGACGACGCGATTTTTCTGGTTTCGCCGGAAGCGTTTGTCAGTTTTAACGCCAACTGCGATCCGTCGTGTTGCCGTCCGGGAATGGCGATGCTGAAAACCGGCGTTTATGAGTGTGTCAAATGGCGGCACAAAGGGAAATACGACGCGCTGCAAATCGTCCGCGATTGTGTGACCAGAGACGGACAGCCGGGCGAAGACACCGGCAGACACGGGATTAATTTGCATAAAGGCGGAGTCGGTCAAACGTCCAGCGAAGGCTGTCAAACGATTGTTCCGACGCAATATGACGCGTTTATCAAGCTCGTCTATTCGGAAATGGATCGGCACGGGCAAAAGACAATTCCGTATATTTTGGTGGAAAACAAATGAGCGCGTTTGTGTTAATCGTAATTTTGATTATTTTGGCAGTCCAAACGGTGATTGTCGGTGTTGTGTTATGGGTAATCATGACGCAATTGGATGAGGATGAAACGAATAATTTATTAGGAGAAATAAAAATGAAACAAGCAGATTTTGACGCAAAATTGGACGGTATTTTAAACAAAATTAGCGAACTCGACGCGAAATCGGATTCGGAAGCGGCTCAGGAATCGGCGCGGCTTCAAACAGAGCGCGACGATTTGCAGAGCTACAAAGACTCGCATCCTGATCTTGATACGAGTCGTTTAGATCAGCTCGACGCCAAATTGGACGAAGTTTCGACGCGCATCGGCGCGATTGTGCCGGACGCGCCGGCGCAATCTGAAACGCCAGCTGAATCTTCGTCAACCGCAGCGCAACCCGCGCAAACGATTGACGAGCCGGTTGTCGAAGAAGCAGCTCCTGTCGCGCCGGTCGAAACGGAAATGACTTCAACGACGACGGAAACGGAAAAAACCGACGACGGCGAAAGTTCGACCACGACCGAAACGTCTGTTACGGAAACGCCTGTGGGCGAGTAGTTTGCGAAATTGCGCAAACTTAAAATCCGCTCCGTGTTTCCCCGACGCGGAGCGGAAATCAAAGGGGAAATTCAAGTCTTAAAAAGAGAAACCAGCACAAAAGGAAGGACAAAATGAAAAATTTCTTGAAAAACATCGCCTTTGTCGTCGTGTTAGCAATTATTGCTTTCACGTCCGCCTTTGCGATGACATCTTCGCCTCCGGGCAACACCAATTCAATTTCTAGTGTTCAGACTCGTTTCATCGTTCAACCCGCGTCGCCGTTGATTTCAGTTTCAACGGTTCAAGATTCGGTCTTGAACGATACGGGCGCGTTTTCTTTTAATGAAACGCTCAAATCGAACAGCGATCTAACGGCAAAACGGCACACGGAATTTTACGACGCGATTAACTTTAATCCGTCTGATTCCAGCCGAATCGCCTTTGCACCGAATATCAATGCCGGTTCGCCAAACCGATTTATAAAACAAACGATTTTCGCGGATAAATACCGGCGACCGATTCAGCGGGAATAAGTCCGGCAAATTGATAGACAATTTAAGATGTGTAAAAGGCTGATTCAGCAGTCAGCCTTTTTTTAAGAAATAGGAGAAATTTTATGATTTTGATGATTTTAACAGTTTTTTTAATCGCGTTTTTCAGCCCGGAAAGTCTTGTCTCGACGGTTGTCGGCGGTTTAGCGACTTTGGGCGCGACGCACTGGTTAAAAGGAATTACCGGTCTGCAAGGCGCGGGCGCGGCGATTCTGGCGTTTGTCGTCTCGATTGTGATCGCGGCGGCGGCGTATGTCGTCTCGACAATGCTGTCGGGCAATCCGATTTCGTGGCAGATGGTTCCGCAGGGCGCGATGCAGATTTTTACACTGGCGACGCTCGCCTACAAATTGCTGATGGCTGACAGCACAAACACGACGGCGAATTTTTACGGAAACTAATCGAATGGGTCAAAAAATTTTAGTCTGGGTTTTGCAATTCGCGCTGTCGGCGCTCGGCGAAAATTTGGACGCGGAAACGCAAAAACATCTTGACGAATACAACGACAAAAAAGCGGAACTCGAACAAATCGAATCCGCCTCGATTGTCGAACTCGGACGGCTCGAAACCGAAATCGGGCAACTGACCGCGCGGCGGCAAATCAACAGCGAAACATTGGCGCGGCTCGAAACCGAATTGAAAGCTGAAGACGAGCGAATCAGACAAATCAACGATGCGAAAAATAACAAACTTAACGATCTTCACAATCTTGACGATGACGCTGTTCTTCGCAGCGAATTGTAATTTCGCGCAGGCGCAAATCGCGCAAGCCTCGCCGGACGTAAAAATTCTCGAAACGCTGCCCGACGGTTCAATCGTCATTGCTATTGACGGCGTAAAATATCGCGCGATTTCCGCCGATCAGATTCGTCAGATTCAGGAAATTAAAATCAACGCGAGCGCGTGTCAGGAAGAAAAATCCGCGCTGTCGGCGAAAATCGAAACTCTCAAAACCGAGCTTCAGACGGCAAATCAGCAGACGGCGATTGCGGACGCGCAGACGAAAGACGAACACGCGCGTGCTGAAGAATTTAAAGGATTGTTTGAAAAAGAGCGCGAATTGCGGCAGGCGAGCGAAAAAATCAAAACGCCGCGCAAACCGAACCACGTCATTCAAATTTTGAGCCAGCCGATTTTAGTCGGTGCGGTGATCGTGGTCTTCAAAAAAATTATCGGCGGCAGATAAAACGAGGTTAGAGCAATGGGTTTGCAAATGGACGAATCGGAACGCGCTCTTATTCGCCTCGAAACCGAGGTCGAGGGCATCAAAAAAGAACAGCTCAGAATGGAGAGTGAACACGTCTCGCACAAGGAATTCGACCCGGTTCGGAATCTGGTTTACGGCGCGGTCGGTCTGATGATGGCTTCGATTATCGGCGCGATTCTCGCGCTGCTGCTGCATAACACGAAATGAGCGACGAAATGAGGAACAGAAATTTAGCGGCGTTTTTGGGAGCGGTCGCCGCGCTCGGCGGTCTGGTGATCGTCGCCGGCTGGGTTTTCGGCATCGAGGAGTTTATCCGACCGGCTGCCAATTTCGGGCGGGTCAAACCGACCGTCGGCATCTCGTTTGTCATCGCCGGATTGCAGCTCGTTTTGACCTGTTTCCGTCGCAGTAAACGCGGTCGGGACGCGACGTTTTTTTTAACCGTCGCCGCGCTGTTCCAGTTCGTCGTGATGGGTTCGCAGCTTTTGACGATCTTGAGCGGTTCGCCGTCGGTTCTTGAATTAATTATTGACGCGCCCGGCGATAATCCGGTGTTCGCGCCGACCGTCGCGCCTGTCAGTCTGGGAACGATTTTATTATTTTTCGGCATCGCCAGCATCGGTTTGATTGACAATTTCGACGGCAAAATTCTCTTGCGGCGCGTAATTGATAAATTAATGCTGTTAGTTCCGGTTTCGGCTCTGGCAGGTTACGCCGCGAGTTTACCGATTCTTTATTTCAGTTTGCCGGGCATCTCGAACCGGATGCCGATTTATACGGCGATACTCGGACTCGCCTGCGGAATTTCAATCTGGTTTTCGAGTCCGCGCCTGCCCGGACATATTCTCCCGCTCTCGATTTTGCCGCGTGGTAAGGAAGTTGAAAAATGGACGAACTAATCAATCAAAAGGACAGCGAGCGCGAACGGATGAACCGCTTGCGCGGCTGGATTATCTATATTGTTTACGGCTCGCGCCCGCGCACTGTTGATTTTACGACGCTCAAAAGTATGCTCGACCGGCGCGGTTATCCGCTGTCGTCGCATCGTCTGGCGAAGGAATTATCGTTTCTCTGCGGCGAAGATTTGGTGCGCGTTTCCCTGCTCGACCGCCGCAAAAAACCTGTAGCGGACGACGAACAGGACGACCTGCTGCTGCGTTATATGGAATCGTATAACGTTGACGACGCTTACTGCGTCGCGCTGCGTTCGCGCGGCGTGCAGTTTCAGGAAGAAAATTGCGATGTTCCCGGAGTGATGCGGATCGGATAAAACAATGGGCAGAAAATCTACGGTCGAAAAACTTGACGACGCGCAGTTTGATTTTGTCATTCGGGCGATTTTGGACGGCTTGACCGACCGCGAAATCTGCGCCGTGTTTGAAAATAAATTCAAGCAGAGTTTACCGAAATCGAGTCTGAATCGCTGGCGCAATTCGGCGGGCGACGAACTCGCCGAGCGTTATCGGCTGAAGCGATTCCAGGTCAACTCGTTTGTCGAGCAGCTTCAACGAGAAGGCATCGAGGTTTCGAGCGATAAATACAAACACATCATTGACAATCTCGAAGACCACCTGCTGACGAGCGAACGCGATTTGATCGCGGAGAATCCGCTCAAATTACTGTTTGCCAGGCAGGAAGACGAGCGGATCAAACTCAAACGCGAAAAGCTCGAACTCGACAAAGAGCAGCTCGCGTTTGAACGCGAGAAACATAAAAACGCCGTTGATCGCGTTAAAGTTGGGGCGGAGACGATGACGGATTTTCTCGAATATGTCGGATCGGACGCGGAAGCAATCGGGTTTTTGACACGCCATTTGCAGCCGTTTGGAGAGCATTTGAAATCAAAATATGCAGCGCAGAGTTGAAGAAAATCCATTTGGAAAACTTCAGGCGCAGGTTGAAGCGAAAGCGAAAGAAACCGGCGTCGAAATCGCGCTCGAACCGTATTCGCTCGAATGGTATCGGGAAGACTGGCTGAACCGGAAAAAGATTTTTATCGAGCGCGAAATCAAAGTGCGCGACGCTTTCCAGAAAAATGTCCTCGTTCCTTTCGTTCTTAATGACGCTCAAAACGAATTGCTCGAAGCGTCGAACGCCGCCAGCGAAGATAATTCAATCGAAAATTTTACTTTGAAATGCCGTCGTCTCGGAATTTCAACGTATTACTGCGCCGATTATTTAGCCGACGCGATTATCGAAAACGGTCATCACGTCCGCATCGTCGCGCAAGACCCGCATACGCTGGCTGCTTTATTTCGCGTCGTTAAAACGATGTATGCGAATCTGCGACCGGAAATCAAACCGCTTTCAAAATACAACTCGAAAAATTCTCTGGAATTTAACGACGAAGAAAAAGGTGTGGTCGAATCGAAATTTTCAGTCTCGACCGTTTCTCCGGGCGAAGAGGAAAAAGGACGCGGCGACACGATCACGCGGCTGCATCTGACGGAAATTCCGTTCTGGAAAGGCGACGCGGAAACGGCGGCGACAGCTTTATGCGACGCGACCGCAGGCGGAAAAATCTCCGGCGAATCAACCGCCAAAGGCGTCGGCGATTGGTTTCACCGGAAATATTTGCAGGGCAAAAACCACGAAGGCGGAATTCGCAAACATTTTTTTGAATGGTGGTGGAACGAAAATTATCAGATTGACGGCGCGACGTTTGAAACTTTCGGCAGCGGAATTTATCTGATTTTGAAAGATCAGGATATTACCGAATTTTCCGACGAAGAATTAAAGAAAGCCCGACTGACCGACTACGACGACGCGGTTCAGCGCGAAAATAATTTTCCGCTGCAATCGGAACTCGCCAGCGCGATGCAAATCGCCGCTTTTTTATACGAGAAAAACCGGATTGACGTTGAAAACTTTCTCGACGATGAAGTGGCAAAACGCATTGCGTGGCGGCGGCAGCAAATCGCCAAACGCGGCGAGCGGAAATTTCGCGTCGAATATCCTGAAAATGACGTTGACCCGTTCGCGCAGACCGGCGGTTCGATTTTCGATCAATCTTACACGCAGGAAGTTTTTGCGCCGCGCGATCCCGTTCCCGGACATTCTTATCTGGTCGTCAACGATCCTTCAATCGGCATTGAAGAGACGGGCGATCCGGCAATCGTCACGGTCATTGACCGTTTTACGAACGAGCAGGTTTACTCGTGGCGCGGCTGGGAAAAACAGGATTCGCAGGCGAAACGCTGCTGTCAGCAGTCGGACAGATATTACGGCGCGGAAATCGCGGTCGAATCGAATATGGGCGAAGGCGTGATTATGGAAGTCGAAAATCTCGGCTACGGTCATCGTCTTTACAAATACATTGACGTGCAGACGCAGCGCGACATTGACGAAGGAAAAATTTCGATGACGCAGGCAATCGAGCGGGCGCGTCCCGGTCTGCCGATGACCGACAGAGTTAAACGAACAGCCGTGACACTGCTCGAAAAAGCGTGGCGCGACGGCGTGTTCAAACCGTGTTCGCAAAACCTCTGCAACGAGGCGACCGTCTTCGTCCAGAACGGCAATAAAATGGAAGCCAAAAGCGGATTTCACGACGACGAAATTATGGCGTGCTGTATCGGGCAATTTATTATCGAGACCGATTACGTCGGCAAACCGAGCTTCAAATCGAGCGGTCAGAAACAAGGTTCGGCGCGGATGAAAGGATTTTAACGACAATGGCTGGACTTCTCAGAACGATTTTGATGGATTTAACGGCTCTCGACGCGAGCAAGACGGCTGGCGCGAAAGTCTATGTCCGCAACGTGACTGTCTTCAAATGGAACGGGAAAACGCTGACTTCGCGCGTCCGTTCGTATGTGATGAACGAAAACGGCGCGGCGCTCGACGCCGACGGCAATCCGGCGATTCATCTTCCGGTTGACGCTGACCGCGAAATTCGTTACGAATTCAGAATCGAAGCGAGCGGCGGCGGATTTACGACACATTTGATTGATTTGGCGGCAGGCGATCTCGCGCCGCTCGATTTCAGCGACACGCTCGATTTGGGAATTAGCAATCAGCCGCTGCCAGTTTATGCCGCGCTCGCGCAGCAGACGAGCGCGGCGCGTTTGAACAGCTTGATCGCGCCGCTCGTTGCCGAACTTGGCGAAGGCTTGCAGGGCGAACCCGGAGTGGACGGAGCCGACGGGCAAGACGGCGCGCCGGGACTTTCGGCTTACGAAATTGCTGTCCAAAACGGCTTTACCGGAAACGAATCCGAATGGCTCGAAACTCTGGACGGCGCGCCCGGCACAACTGACTACGAGCAGCTTGATAATTTGCCTGATTTAAACATTTATCAACCGCTTTCGGCTAAAAACCAGCCGAACGGTTTTGCCGGAATAGATTCAAACGGCTATCTCGATCCGTCGGCGATTCCGCCGCTGCGTTCGCACGAATTCGTTGTAGTTAGCAATCAAACCGCGCGATTGGCATTGACATCGGCGGACGTGCAGCCCGGCGACGAGGCATTTCAGATTGACACGGGTGAAACTTATAAATTGATTGCCGATGACCCGGCACAAGCCGCGTCGTGGCAACTGATTGCCGACACGACGCCGGACTGGTCGGCAGTTGCCAACAAACCGACGTTCGCGGACGTGGCTTTTTCAGGCAGCTACAACGATTTAATCAACAAACCGGGCGCGGGTTTGACCAATACGGCGAATTTCAACTATAACGATGCGGCAAAAACGCTCGTCGTAAAAGACGACGCGCCGACCGGTGAGCATTATTTAATCGCGGGTGAGGTCAATTACGGCAGGCGTTTCGGACTATACGCTGAAGCGTCGGGTAATGAAGGCGGATTTAAAGCGGATTCGCAATTTATTTTGAAAGCACCGAGCGGAATAATTATGGTGGTCGGCGGCGGCGGCGGCACGAACTACAACCTCATAAAAAGCGCCAATGGTTATACGCGAGTTTATGCGGATTCGGGCGTCATCGAATACGGCAACGATTCGGGACACGCCGCTAAATTTCTGGCGACGATTTTTCTCAATGACGACGGAACTCTCAAACCGGTTTCCTTCGCCGACCCGACCGCGATTCCGGCGGGTAAAAAAGTTGTGGTGATTTGACGAATAATTTATGACAACAGAGGAAAAACCAAACCAATCCATTTCATTCGCTGCCGTTTTGCAGCAACAGTTTGAGCAATCGTTTGCCGCCTCTCAAATCAATCTGGCTCGCCTGCAAGCCGAGAATAAGTATTTAAAACTTATTATTGAGCAAATGCAGGCGCAAATTAACGATTTAACCGCGAAACCGGAGACGCCCGAAAACGAGAAGGAAAACATAGAAAATGCCGGATAAAAACGTCGAAATTTTTACGGAAATTCTGGAAAGCAATAAATTGAACGCTTACCAGTATTTGCCGTTTCAGAGCAATGCGATTCGCAGCGACGATCCTTCGTTCGTCTGGCAGCAGTTATTTTTCAATCCGGCGTTTGCGATGATGATCTACGACGATATGGAGGAAAAGGATGGCGTGTTGAGCGCCAATTTGGAAACGCGCCGCAACGGAGTTTTATCAAAACCGCGCCGGATAAAACCCGCATCCGATTCCGCTGAAGATAAAAAAATCGCCGCTTTTGTCGAAGAAACGTTGACCGATTACATGGACTTCGACGCTTTTTTAGAAGAAGCGTATGAAGCGATTCCGAAAGGCGTTTCCATCGGCGAAAAGATTTTCGCCGCGTCGAGCGACAGAATTTATATCGAGCGCATTAATTTTCACCCGCAATCGTATTTTACGTTCGATGCCGGAGAATTTGCCGAATATTCAAATATCTCGGTTTTCCGCCAAACCGGACCGCTGCGCCTGCGAATGGGCGTGACACTGGAAAATTGGACGAACGAACTGCTGCCGGAAGAAAAGTTTTATATTTTTTCGTATCGCCCGCGCTACGGCAATCGCTGGGGATCGCCGCTTGATCGGAAATGCTTTTGGGCTTCGTGGATGAAACGCGCTTCAGCAAAGCAGTGGCTGAAGTATCTTGAAAAAGGAACAGGAGTGGTCGTCGCCCGCTACAATGACGGTTCGGCTGAAGGCGAAATTGACACGGCTTTGGATGCGGCGGCGGCGATGGTCGAAGAATCGGCGGTCGCCATTCCGAAAAAGTTTCTGCTCGAAGTTCACGAAATGGTGCGCTCGGTCGGTTCGTCGCACAAAGAATTCGTTGACGATTACTGCAAATCGGAAATCGCGCAAATCATTTTAGGTCAAACTTTGACGACGCGCGGCTCGGACGGCGGTGGCGGTTCTCGCGCGCTCGGACAGGTTCACCAGCAGGTGCAGCTCGACCGGCTCGAAGTTGACGCCAAACAATTGATGGCAAGTATCAATCATCCGAAAAGCATCGTCAATGACATTGTTTTCTGGAATTTCGGCGCGAAGGCAAAGCGACCGACATTTGAAATCGAATACAAACCGAAAGAAGATTTGACCGATAAAGCGACCAGATTTGGGATTGTCAGCACAGATATTAGAATGGCGCTGTCTAAAAAACAGATTCAGGAAGAACTCGATCTGGACGATCCGATTGACGAAGCCGACACGCTCGCGCCGCCGACAACGCCCGCGAAACCGGACAATTTGTTAAAAGACAAAGCCGAATTCGCAGAAAAAAAAACTCTAAATTCCGGCGCAACATCGAACTCGAAGACGGAACGCTTTCGGAGATTGCGCCCGTCTATGATCGAATTCTCCAACGAGTAATCCGGGAAACCGAAACGGGCGGATTGCGCCGGGCTGATTTTGCGAAGCTGCTGAAGAAAGATTTTCAAGAGATTGAAGACGTTTTAGCCGACGGCATTTTTGCGGCTTATCTGCTCGGATTCGATGAATCAAATACCGAAGTTCAAGGGAAAATTAAAAACTATACTAACAATAGTTATGATAACTATGTTGATAGTATTGATAGTTTGAACTTCGCCGAGCGGGAAACTAAAAAAGGCAGGAAAAAAGACGATAAATTAGTCGAGCAAATCGGCAGTAAAAAATTAAATTTACAGCTTCGCTTCGATGTTCCGCCGACCGAAGCAATTGATTATTTTAAGCGCAAACAGGTTGTCACCAAAAAAGAATTTAACAAGTTGGATCGTGAAGCTAAAGCGGCGTCGTTCACCGTTCAGGGAATTTACAAAGAAGATGTCTTAACGGCGTTTCAAAAAGAAATCAGCGACGCGCTCGAAAGCGGACAAACGCAAAAATTCGTCGTTGATCGCTTCAAGAAAATTCTCGACGGCGCGGGTCATAAAATGCTCGGCGATTTTCATCTCGAATCCGTAACTCGAAAAACAATGAGAACCGCATATTTTACAGGCTTAAACAAGTTAGCAAATAGAGGCAAAACGAGCCTTTTAACTGCAATACTTGAAAATACAAAACAACAATTGATAATTAGAAATATAATTCTTTGGAAAGAAAAGAATTTAGACTTGAATCTACATTCAAAAGAATTGAGAGAAAAAAGATTGGATTGGGCAACCGAAACGCTAAATCTTAAAAATAAATGTAATTCGTTTATAGAATTGAGTATTGAACAGCTTAGGCTTATTTTAGAAAGATTAATGCAAAATAAGAATTTCACTTACTAAAAAACCATAAATACAAGCACAAAACTAAAAACCCAACCAACAAAAACAGCTTTATTAAATTAGAAAGAAGTTTTGGCACGGTAACAAAAAGAGATTCAGGGCGTTGCCATCCACAATGAATGCAAGTTCGCGTTGTGTTTGAAATCTCTTTTCCGCATTCAGGGCAATTTATTAAAGACATAATTTATTTATCGCGCAACCGAAAATTAAAGCGCAAAATAATAGCAAAAGTAAGTGTTTCATTTTAATTTGTGAACTCGTCTATGTAGGAGATTTGAGGCAAGCTATAACAAGCACGCAAAACAGGCTCGACTAACAGCCTTGCAAGTATTTCTTCATCAACTTGGCTCGTTCCGCGCTGACTGCTAAAAAGTTCCGGTTCAAAGGTAATGCGATTACCGTCTGGCGTTTGTCGAATCGCAATAACTTCGGGTAAGGTTGAAAATCCGCCGTTTTTCTCGCCTAAATCTCGCGTAACTTCTATAAAATCTTTTGGCTCAAAGCGGATTGTCAGAATTGGACATTTTGAACTCTCGAAAGAAATTTCGATACTGTTTTCGGTTTCCGCCAGCCTACAAAAATGATTGCCAGAGAAAAATTTGGCGTTGATTTCATTCACTTGGGAATAAACAATTTCAGTGAAATATGCGACAAATTTTTCTAAATTCTCTTTGGCAAATAACCTACGCTTTTTCAGTTCGTTATTTTCGGTTTCTACTTCATCCATCCATTCGCTCATAACAATTTCTCCGATTTTATTTAATTTAATCTACTAATAATCCAGAAAGCCAAGCTAAAAAGCCGAATAAACCGCATACACGGCGCAAAGCCCTGAAATTATTCCAACCGTGATTTTAATAATTTTATCGCGTTTGGCTTTCCTTGCGCGAATCCGCTCAATTTTAATGAAGCGGTCAAAACGAGCGTCGGCGCGTTCAAGATGATTTTCAATGTGTTTAAGTCTTTTTCGAGTCGGCATTTTTGGGTTTTGGCGGTCTGCCTGTTGTTCTGTCTTTAACTAAATTCAAATCCTTGCGCTTAATAGCGTAGTAAGCACCGATTTTTTCAGCAGGCAAGCGACCGTCTTTTATAAAGTCGTGTATGCGGCGTGGTGAAAGGTTAAGTTCTATCGCCGCTTCTGAAACTGATAAAAAATCACTCATAAATTTCTTTCCGAGAATAACAAAATATCTATAACAATTCAAACTCTTGAATAGTTTATTAAATTTCAAACTATTCATACTTTTGCGGAGTTTTACTTGCAAAACCCCGCAAGGTTCTGTATAGTTATTTATAGATTGATTAACTCAATCATTCCAAAAAACTAAAAACGGAGAAAACGACAAAATGGAAAACAATCAACCAAAACAAACAACCGAACAGCAAACAATCAGCGCATTTTGCGATACTTGCGCTAACAACGATTCAAACACGACAGCAGTTTTAGAAAATCAAGGTTGGGCTTTATATCCGACTTGCCAATTTTGTCCGAACTGCAACGAGTAAAAACCGAAAGGCTTAGGAATGCGACAACATTTCTAAGCCTCTCTTTCTGCTAACCCAAATCATTACGGAGAAAAGGATTATCGAATATGAACAACAATAACATAAAAAAATTAAAACCCGAAAAAGACGCGCCTGAGTTGATTGCTTTCAACCAATCGTTTGAGTGGCTTGAATTAGACGAATACGTTCGCCGCGAATCTTCCGGCGAAATTTACTATATGTTCGTCAAAAACGACGAATCCGCACTAGGAATCCGCGAAGGCGATTTGCTTGTAGTTGACCGCGATAAAAAGCCGGAAAGCGGGAATCTTATCATCGCGCAACTGCAATCGGATTTGCTGATTATGGTTTTCCGCTTTCGACAAAAAGCTAAAAACAAACTTCATCTGGCGACGGTTGACGGCGCGAAAGTTCTGGAATCAAACCACAAAACCGTTTTTGTCGAGTGGGCAAACGAATGCATAGTTTGGGCGGTCATCACTCACGTTTTACGGAACGTGCTTAAAAAGGGAGTCAAAAATAATGCGTAATTTTTTAGAGTTTAATATCACTTATCGTATTCCGATAGGCGATGCCGTAACAAATGCCGAAGCACTTAATCAATACACATTTGACCAAAGTTCTTTCTGCCTTGACGCGCTTTTGTGGGCAATCGTCGGAATGAACTTGGATTTTCAAAACCACACATTTGAGCCGGACGCGCAAGCGGCTTACGCCAACTGCGAGCATCTGGCTTTAATCGCCTGCGCGTTTGCCGAAAAAATGTGCGAACAGTATTACGGCTTGCGAGAATTAACGGAGGTCAAATCAGATGAAAAATAATCTAATCATCAAACTAAACACCAATCCGCTTCAAGGCGATTGCCCGCTTTGCGGCGAATTAACCAACCCGAACATCGGCGCGGAAATCTTTTTAGCCGACACCGATTCAATCGTCTGCGTCGGTTGCGCCGGAAAACACGCGCCGGTTCTGGCTTGCCTGATAACTTTCAACGATTTGGCAAGACAGTTTCAAACGCTCGACAACCCGACGATTGCCGACCATTTGGCATTTTCGGAATTGTCGAAATTGACCGTCCGCGCCGAAGAAATCTTTGGCGACAAATGGGCGGATTCACAGGAAATCAAGACGCGCTCGATTAACTCTTATCAATCGTTCGGCGTTTATGCGGAGGTGCAAAATGTCTAAAAATCCATACCAGCCGAACTATGAGCCAAGTCCATTTTCAGATGAAACGCGGCGTTCGCTAGGTCAAGGTCAAGCCGTTGCCGAAACTGAGCGCGTAGCGCGGAACATCGTCAGAGCCTTGAATAACGATGAAACGCCGGAAATCGTCAAGTTTCACATCAAACATTATCTTTATGGTTTGGCTGGCGATTTTACGAAAAACAGCCAAGTCGTTCAAATTCTTTTTCTGGAAAGTTGCCGCCGAACCGCTCAAATTCCGTTCGTTCCGTTTGGCGGATATATCGAAACATTAACAGGCAACGATAAATCAAAAGCCGTTCAAGGAACAAAAGATACTGACGACTTAATTCTCAAACCGATTTCAGAAGCAAAAGCTAAACGACTTGTCGGTAAATTATTTGACGGGATTGATATTTTTACGGCAACGGATATGCCGATTATCTTTGCCGCGCTGATTTACGCTGTCGGCAATGAGCCGATTCTACTTCACCGACAAAGATTGGTTGAGAAGATAATTCATCAGACGTTGTTTGAAACGATGTCTTACGGCGAACAATATCAAGCGTTTTTAGAGCAAGCGGTTGGGTATGTCGGAAAAGTTCCGAAAAGAAAATAAACCAAAAGGCGCGTCTGTGGCGGACGCGCCGAAATTAAAGATTATGAACATAGGCGAACAGCTATCAGAAAAACAAATCCTTGAAATGGCGTTGTTATACCAACACGGGCAATCTACAATCCAACTCGGAAAGAGATACAATCGCTCACACCAAACAATTCAACACCATCTTAAAAAGCAAGGCGTAGTTCTTCGCTCAATATCACAAGGTCGGCGAAAACATACATTAAACGAATTTGCTTTTGATTCGATAAATGAAGAAAGTGCGTATTGGGTTGGAATGTTGATGTCAGACGGAAATGTTTTCGTAACACCGAAGGCATCACCGCGCATCAAATTAACTTCCATAAAAACTGATGATGCTCATATCAGAAAATTCAAAGAATTTATGAAGTCAACAATTGATTTATATTACTCAGCAAATTGTGTTAATTGTGTTTTTTCATCTTCCAAAGTAGCCGAATCTCTCGCTAAATATGGCGTAACACCAAGAAAATCTTTAACCGCAAAAGTAAGCGGCGGACTTGAATTTAATAAAGATTTTTGGCGCGGCGTGATTGATGGCGACGGAACAATTTCCGATATAACAAGATTTCCCAACTCAAACCCAAAACAAAAGATACTTTTATCATTGTTAGGCTCGGATTGTATGATGGAACAGTTTGGGTTTTTTATCGAA
Organism: uncultured Pyrinomonadaceae bacterium; assembly: GCA_964237245.1. Lineage (GTDB taxonomy): Bacteria > Acidobacteriota > Blastocatellia > Pyrinomonadales > Pyrinomonadaceae. Next base: position 40,453 of record CAXSHW010000017.1, on the reverse strand, counting down.
AGCGTTGTCGGGTTTATACCTAAAACACGCAAATTAGGAAACATTTCTACTGTCAAAATAACAGGTAGAACGGCATTGCGAGTAATAAATCATCTTTACGATGGTTGCTCAATCGCCCTTCCGCGAAAACTCGAAAGGGCAAATCAAATAATAAATCTTTTGAAAAATGAAGTTTTGGGGCAATGTCAAAAATGCGGACACGAATGGACACCAAACGGACAAAACCAGAAGCCAAGAAATTGCACGAAATGCCGAAGTTTCAACATTAAAACAATCAACTTACTTTCCAAAGAAAATAACTCTGCTACAATAACTTCCAACATCTAAGGCTCGTTTGAAGCCCCGAATAAAATTTTAGAGACTCGTTAGAAGTCCGACAGAGATTAAATTCTCTCGTCGGACTTTTTTAATTTTACGGAGAAAAACAAATGAAAACAGAAACGATTGAACTCATCGGCGGCTACACCGACAAAGACGGCAAAACACACAAAACAGTAACTTTCGGCAAGCGATTGACCGCAAAAGATTTGATGAATGTTGACACAAACCCGCAGGCAAGAATTGAAACGCAGTATCAAGATTTAATTCGCCGCCAAATGATTACCAAGTTCGGCACACTAAAAATGCCTGTCGGCTTGAATGCGCTTTCGTCGCTCAATTCGATTGACCGCGACGATTTGGAAAGCGCGGCGGACAGGTTTCTGGCAAATTCGCGTGAAGGGCGCGAAGGCGAATTTCGGGAAATCAACTTAATCAAACTGATGTTCGGTTTTGAAATCGGCGAAACTTTTTATGATGTTGTCGAGTTCGGCAACCAACTTATAGGGCTTGACGAAATCGAAGCCGATGTTAAAGGTTTGCGCGGTGTGGCGCGTGATTGTTTTATGGTCGGCAGACAAATCTCGAAACTTTCAACCGACGACGGAACAGCAGCTTCGATTACAGGAAAAGTTGACCTTGATAAATTCGATTCGCTCGATGCCGAAGATTTATCTCTTTTGAAGGTAGGTGGGGAATTATACCGTCAATCGTTTCGCCTCAAAAGAGAAAGTGTTTCAGGAAAGCCCGACAGCGAAAGCGGCGATAATTCTGACAAAGGAGTTACGAATGACGATAAACGAAGCGTTGAATCTGCCAACTGAGCGGATTAACTCTTATCTTGAAATTCTTTCGGAAATGCGCGGCGGGCAAGATTGATTTTAACGGAGTGAAAAATGGCGGGTGAAGTTTATAAATTAAGTCTGATTTTGGATTGGAAAGATAACGCCTCGAAAGGAATTGCGGCGGCTTTAGGTCAACTCAAAAATTTAGATAAGCAGGCAAAACAAACGATTGCCACAATGACCAAGCTGCAAAATACGGTCAACAAAGGCTTTTCGGTCAAAGACAATAAACTTCTCGACTACATCAAGAAAGTCAACTCGGAAGCCGCTAAAGCTGGAAAAGGAATTGGCGGCGATTATCTTCCGACCGGAAAAAGGAAAAAATCCGTTAAACCGGATAAAGAAACGGATACCGATTACGTTCCTTCAAAAGCTAAAGACGAACTCGACAACTTGACCGCGAAAGTTGAAAAACATCGCGGCGCGGTTCAAAGACTTGCCGGTTTGAACGAAAGGTTTTTCCAGCCAGCCGAACAAATCAAAGACACTTGGAAAAGTCAGATTTCCGGTTTGTCCGAATACACCGACGAAGCCAAAAAACTCTATTTAGCGCAGGCTAAATTCAAACTGATAAATCTTTCGCCCGAAGATAACACAAAAGCGTTTGAATCTGTTTCCAAAGCTGTGCGTGAAATGGGAATTACAACCCAAACCGAAGGAATTCAGGTTTTGACGGATTTACACACGGCACTCGGAAGCCTTGACCACGCCATTGAAGCATTTCCACTCGCAAGTAAGTATCGCTTTTCGATGAAAACGCTTTTCGGCGATAAATTCAGCGACAGCGAAATTGAATCTCAAATACAAAACGCCTTCAAGTTTCTTGAAATGACGGGCAAAGTCGCAAAAGGGCGCGAAGAAATGGAACGCTCATTTAACGCGATGGCGCAAATAACCAACGCGACGGGCGGGCGCGTTACGCCCGCCGAAATGCTTTTGTTAGCGCGACGCGGTGGAACTTCAATTCAAAATCTCACACCCGAAGGAATGCGAAATTTAAGCGCACCAATTCAAGAACTTGGCGGAAGCGGCGCGGGAACTTCGATGATGTCAATGTATCAAGCCTTAGTCGGCGGCGTGATGAAAGAATCTTCCGCCGCAGAATTTGACAGGCTCGGATTGGTTGACCGCTCAAAAATCGAATACGGCAAAGGTCAGAAAATCAAAAGACTTTTACCGGACGCAAATAAACTTGGCGATTCTTTTATGGAAAATCCGCTTGCGGCGGCGGATATGTTGCGCGATGCGATGAAAGCTAAAGGCATAGATACAGACGACCAAAAAGCTGTCAGTAAAGAATTATCCGTTTTGCTTCAAAACCGGACGGCTCAACGCCTGATGTCAATTTTGATGAATCAGCGTTCGCAGGTTGTAAAAGAAGCCGGACTAGCCGCAGGCTCAAAAGATATAGACCAAACTTTTAGCAGTATTCCAGATGAGTTAAAAGACCTTGCTAAATATCAAAATGCTCTAATCAACTTCAAAACCGAAGCCGGAATACCGCTAATTGAGGTTGCCGGAAAACTTTCTCAATCACTACTTCCGCTTGCCAAATTTTTTGGCGACAACCCAACCGTTGCCCAATGGACAATTTACGCCATCGGCGCGGGCAAAGCTCTTAAACTTTTTTCGGAAACCGCTTCGATAATTTCAAACAGCGGTTTATCTTCTTTTTTCTCTAAAACAGAAAGTGAAGTCGAAGCGGTAAGCGAACATACGACGGGACTGAAAAAGAATTTTCTTTCGCTGAAAAATATCGGTCAAGTATTGTTGTTAATTGGAATCGCTGACGAGGCTTGGAACAAAATTCAGGAACTTCGCAAAGTTATTGACGATTGGCAAACGACGAATAAAGGGCTTGATAAAGCGGGTCAAGGTCAAAAAAATGCGTATGAGCAATTACCCGCCGACAAGCGCAACCCGAAAGATGAAGCCAGAAATGTTCTGAGTCTTTTACAGCAAGGAAATAACGAATTTGAAAAGGCTTTAGGCTCAAAATCACAGGGTTGGACGGAATCGCTTGGCAGATTCTTTGGCGCGGCTTTCGGCAAAAATACAAACTTTCCGCTTTACTCGGCAAATGTTCCGGCGAACGACCCGAAAGACGCAATATTTCGCCAGCATCTTGCCCAATATCAAAAAGAAGCCGTTCCGACGATTTTCACAGATGCTTTAGACAGGGCTTCAAAAGAAAGAGTCGGCGCACAATTTTTTGAAAATCGCGCACCGATTCTAAAAAATCCTGATGTAATGGCGGCTTTCCGGCGCAATGCGCTTTCAACGCCGGATATTTCCGGTGAAATGAAAGCGCACGTTGAAAAGATGCTTGAGATGGCTTTTCCACAAAGTTTCGCGCAATCGTCAATTCAACTGACACAGGAACAGCAAGCCCTTAAACAAAACACCAGCGACTTAAACGGATTGTTTTCGCAAACCAAAACTAACGTTTTTGACTTTGGCGACGCGACGGGCAAAGACATTGACCCGCTCAGAAAACTTAGCGATGCCGCGAACGGTTCGGCGGCGGGTTTGAGATTTATTGAAGGTCAATTTGAAAACTTTAAGTTGCCGCAAATTCAGCTTCAACAACCTGCGATTATTCCGAATTCCTTCACACCTTCGGGAAACGGCTTGCGCTCAAATTCGCCGATTAAAACGCTTGTAAATTACAGAGAATCGAACCGCAGAGACGCGGAAAACCGAAAAGCAAATCTCGCAAGAGTTAATGGAATTCTCGCAAGCAACGCTTCCAGAGAATCACGCAAAGAAAGTTCGACACAACCGATACAAATTCATTACAGCCCAACCGTTCATTTGAGCGGCGACGCGAAAACGGCAAAAGCCGATTTTCAGGAAATGTTGAACGAACACGCAAATCACATTAGCAGATTGGTTGCGGACAATATGGAAAACAGAAGATTGAGAGCTTAAAGATTTTTGGCAGAACGGTTGACGAATATGCAAATGGCGTATGCAGTCGGGCGTCGCAAAGCGCAGGAAGAATCATCTGATTATTTGCCTGTTTGGGAATATTCCGCCGTCGGCGACGACAGAACCAGACCAACGCATCTCGCGCTCGACGGCATCATATTTCCCGCGAATCATCCGTTCTGGGATACGCATTATCCGCCCTGGGAAATTCAGTGCAGATGTAGTGTAATTTCGCTGCCGAATTACCGAAAAGATTATGACCACAATTCCCCAAATGCAGATACAACTATCGCCTACGACGATGAAGGTTTGCCCGCAAAAGCCGAATATAAAACGCAGGTTGTGGATTTGAAAGCCACAAAGTTTGTCGGCGTTCCGAAATCGGCGAATCTCGAAAAAGCATTAAAGGATGCGGCAAAAAGAGCGGTTGAAAATCGAAAGAAAAAATAACGGTTGACAACTTTTAAAAGAGTTGTGCTAGACTTTTGCGAAAGCGAGATGTGACGATTGAAAATGACGATCCGCGCAAATCGCCTTTGAGCAGCCCGAAAACCTTAAGACATCAAAATCCTTACACAAGTATTTGAAAACGATACTGGACGAATTAAACGCAAATTGACAGCAATTCTGTGTTAAATGATTGATTTAAAATGGCGAACCAAAACTCGACAGACGAATATAAAGAGGTTAGATGTAAAAATTGCCATCGCCTTTTGTTCCGGCAGCAAACCGACGGAAAAGCCGTCATTGAAATTAAATGCACTAATCATCGCTGCAAGCGAATGTGTAAAATAACCTTGCTGAATCCGACTAATTCTAATAATATCAATTTGAAAGCGGCTTAAAGGAGCCGCGCACGCTTGACGCCCGATAGAGGCGCAATCGAATAAAATTTTAGAGGTTCGTTTTAGAAGCCCGATGAGAATGATTTCTCGTCGGGCTTTTTGTGTTTTGTATGGCGAAAGAAGGATTTGGCGGTCAGTGGGTTGATATTTGTCGCGTCGGCACGGTTGCCGATTCGAGCGGCACGACGCGCGATTTAAGCGCCGAGTTTCTCGAAGCCGTCATTCGCAATTACCGCGACGACGAACACGAAGCTCCGATTGTCATCGGACACCCGAACGAAAATGCGCCCGCTTTCGGCTGGGTGACGGAACTCAGATTAAACGGCGACCGTCTGGAAGCGCATTTCTCGGATACCGACGACGAATTTGAACGGCTCGTTGAAGCGGGAAAATACCGCAAACGCTCGGCGTCGTTTTATTTGAATCCGCCCGCGCTGCGTCACGTAGGATTTTTGGGCGCGCAGCCGCCAGCCGTCAAAGGCTTGAAAAATATTCAGTTTGCCGAAGGCGAATCAATCACCTTCGAGAATTCTTTTACTAATAATCAGGAGACAAAAATGGAAGATAAAGATGTCGAAAAGGTGAGCGAAAGCGTCTTTGCGAAAATTACGAATTTTTTCAAAGAAACACCGGCACAGCCTTTGAATTTAAGTGAAGCGGCAAAAAACCAAACCGTTAATCTTTCCGAAGATGCGGTGAAATCGCTCGTTACCGACGCGGTTAAAACGGCGACGGACGCGGTGAAAGCCAGTTTTAACGAGAAAATCGAACAGCGCGATACGCAAATCCAAAACCTAACCAATCAGATGAACCAGAGTTCGGCAAGCGGCAAGCGCGCCGAAATCGTCGCTTTCTGCGAACGGCAGGGTTTGGCGAAGGTCACGCCCGCGATGAAGCGTGTCGGCATTGTTGATTTTATGGAGTCGCTCGAAGCTGCTGACGCAAAGGAAACCGACAAAGCGATTGTCTGTTTTGCCGAAGGCGCGGACGGCGCAAAAACGGAAGTGAAATTTTCGCGCCGCGAATGGTTTGAAAATTTTGTCGAAAGTTTGCCGCCGTTTATTCAGTTCGGCGAACAGTTCGGCGGATTGACGGCGACCAAAGATGTCCAAGCAATCGCGGCGGACAAGCGCGACGCGGACGACGAAGCGGAAATGCTCGGCGCGATGGGCGTCGGAAAAACCGGAGGTGAAAAATAATGCCAACCAAAGATGTTGCTACGTTTCCAGAAAGAAAATCGCTTGAACGAGTCAAATCGGAACTGGCGATTTTAGTCGGACTGACGATGGCTGTCGGAATGATTTGCGCGCAGGGCGACGTTCTCGGACAAATCACGTCGAGCGGCTACGGTCGCCGCCGCTCGCGCTCGCTCGTGACCGGAACGCCGTTCGGCACAGGTTCGCCGACGGGAACGGTTGCCGACGGCACGCTGTTCAAAGCGGGCGATGTTTTGACTAACAGCGCGGGCGCGAATGTCGGAACGGTTCAATCAATTGCCGGAAATACAATTACGCTCACCGGAAACGCGGCGGTTGCCGTGGCGACGGGCGCGGCGGTTTTAGCCAGTGACGGCTCGCAAACAGCCAAAGCGATTGCGGACGAAGGTTCGGACGGCGTCGGCGAAACGTCAATCGGCGTATTTATCGCCGGACCGCTCGATGAATCGTTAATCGGCGGTTTGGATTCATCGGCGAAACAGGAACTCGGCGGTCGCTCGACCATCGGCGGAATATTTATTTTTTAAGGAGAAGAAAAAATGTCAAGAACTTACACTTATCCGACGAACGTTTCGCTCGACCGCGTGATTCAGCAGTATGTCATCAATACGAGCGCGTTTATCGGTTTGCAGCTTTTGCCGGTTGAAAATCAATTTACACAGCGCGTTCAGTGGGACGAGCTGGACA
>CAXSHW010000017.1:28172-33600 GCA_964237245.1 uncultured Pyrinomonadaceae bacterium | reverse complement strand
GGAATGACCGCGCCGCATTTGATGGGAACCGACCCGAAAATTGATTTGCGTCCGGGATCCAAACTGCGCGAATACGAGCCGATTCCGTTTAAGGAAACGGATTTGGTCAAGGAAAACGAAATTTTGCGCGCGCGCGAACTCGGCTCGCTCGGCGGCGTGATTAATCTCAAACCGCTGATCGGCAGAATCGCGCAGGCGAGAATGGACAAAACCCGGATTCGCCAGGAATGGACGATTTGGGCGGCACTGCGCGGGCAACTGACGATTAACGAAAACAATGTTTTCATTAACGAATCGTTTCCCGTTCAGCAATACACGGCACTGGTCGGATGGGATATTCGGGACAGCGCCCGAATTCTCGCGGATTTTAACGCTGTCAAATTGCTGTTTCGCGGAACGGGCGCGACGATTGCCGGCGCGAAAGCCTATATGAACCAGACGACGGCAAACTGGATGCTGGAGAACCGCAACCAGAACGATCTGGCGGGTTTCCGCAACTCGAATTTCGTCAATCTGAATTACACCGTTGAGGATATTAACAAAATCCTGTCGGCTCGCGGTCTGCCCGAAATCGTCGTCAACGACACGGGTTACATTGACGAGAGCGGAGTTTTCCAGACGTTCATTGCCGACGGCGACGTTCACATCGTCGGCAAGCGTCCGATGAATGAGTCGGTCGGCAACTGGATTTCAACGCCGACGCTGCACCGAATGGTGAATGGCGTCGAGGCTCCCGGCTATTTCGAGATTCTCGAAGTCAACGGACAGCCGAGCGACGGCGTAACGACGATGGTCAGCCAGTTGGGAACCAGCAAAAATCCGCGTTTTGAATTGACCGGCGGCATCTACGGCGGTCCGGCTTTGCGTTTTGGACGTTCGGTGATCCGAATGAGCGTGATGGATTAAGGAGAAAATAATGCCTAAAGGTAAAGAAACTACTGAAGTGGTCGAAGTCATCGGCGACGATACGGTCGTGCCGACGGTCGAAGTCGAGAAAACCGAAGTCGAGCCGGTGATGCAGCCGACGGCAATCGTGCCGAACGTCGTTAAGGAAATCAACGAAGCGGTTTTGCCCGGCAGCAATACCGCGCCGCAAATTTTGCTCTCAAAAGGCAAAAACGCGACGCGCGTTGAAATCATCGCCGACGGAATGCTCGGACACAAAGGCTTCAAAAAAGGCGACATCACCGACGACGACGAATATGTCGCGCTTTTGAAAACGGATCGCGGTCGGACGTTGGTTCGGGAAGTCAAATAATAAATGTCTTACATCGTGTTACAGGATTTGTTGGACGAGCTGGGCGAAGACAAACTCGTCCAGCTCACCGACAATGACGAAACGGGCGAAGTTAATCAAGCACGTGTTGACAAAGCGATTGAATATGCCAGAGGCGTTTTTGATTCTTTCGCACGCGCCCGTTACTCGATTCCCGTTCCGGTAACGCCGATGGTCAAATCAATCAATCTCGATTTGGCGGTTTTCCATCTGTTCAAATCGCTGGCGACGATTGACGAAGGCGTTTATAAAATCCGCAAAAACACGAACGACGCCGCAATTCAATTATTGAACGCGATTAATCAGGGCAAAGCCGCGCTCGACGTTCCGGCAATCGAAGAAACAATTGATAATCCGGCGACGAGCGACAGAATTTTAACCAATAAATCGAACGCGAAATTTACCGACAGCAAGTTGTCGGGTTTTTAGAAATCGTTTATCGCGTAGAAAATTATCCAGAATTTTATCTAAAAGTTTATCGAAAATAGTATGCCGAAGTTGGATTTAGACAACTTATTCAGACATCATCCGCCGAAAGAAAATCAGGTCGAACGTTTCGCGGAAATCCGCGAAGCCGCTCAAACTTTCGCGCAGGTGATTGTTGATTTGACGCCCGAATCAGCCGAGCAAACGCTGGCGATTCGTAAAGCGCACGAAGCGATGATGCAGGCAAATTCAGCGATTGCCTGTAACGAATAAATAATGATTGGCGGAATTCAAGGATTAGAAACGGTTCTCAAGCGTGTCTCGAAGCTCGCAACCGACGCTCGACACGTTGAAAAGCCGATGAAAGCGGCGGGAACTTATATGCTCGGCTCGATTGAAAAGAATTTTAAGGCGAGCGGCAGACCGAACAGATGGCAGGCTTTGAGCGCGGGAACGATTGCCCGTCGGCGCAACAAAAAGAAATCGTCAATCAAAATCTTGATTGATACGGCGAGATTAAAAAATTCGCACCAATTCAAGCTGGTTTCAGCAGGTCTGCAAATCGGAACTAATGTAGTTTATGCGCCGCGACATCAGTTCGGCTACGAAGGGGGCGGCGGTCGCGGGCATTCGGAAACTCCGGCGCGTCCGTTTCTGATGTTTCAGGAAGAAGATATTCGGGAAATCGGCGAGATTTTTACGCGTCACGTCAGTGGTTAATGCTAAACGGTAAGTGGTAAATGCTAAATATTTACCACTTACCACTTACCACTTACCATTATTATGTTGGATTTTGATTTTTACGTCGGCGGCATTGAAGACGCGATGCTGCAATCGCTCGAAGCCGAGATGCGCGAGTTGGGCGTGAAAACATTTGCGACGTATTCGGGCGAATTGTCAGACCCGGATACTTTGAAAAAAGCGATTGCCGCGCTCGCGCCGAAGTTTCCGCTCGTGATGGTTTCCTACACGGACGGCAAAGACGTTCAGTTGCCCGCGACTTTCCCCGCGTTCGGCGCGCCGCAGATTTACCAGCACGAATGCTCGTTCGCGGTCATCTGCGCCTCGAACGATTCGCGCGGCGAAAAGTCACGACGACGCGGCGTCGGCACAGCGAAAATCGGCGTTTATCAAATGCTGGCGAAAGTCCGCGACATTCTGAGCAATTTGCAGATTTACGCGAATCTGCAAACGACGGGCGAACCGGACGAACGAGTTCTTTTGACATTAAAACCGCTCGTGCCGTCGGCAACCGAATTCATCGCGCGGATTCCCGAAGTGACGGCATACGCGGAAATCTTTGATACTTATTTTAAGTGGCAAACCAGAGACCGCAGACAGTCGGGAACTGCCGTTTCGCAAGTCATTGTCAATGTCGAGCGGACAAACACGCCGACGGAATTGCCGGAGAATCTGCCGGGAACAAAATTGATCGGAGGATAAAAATTTTATGAGTTTTATAGTTTCAAATTTATCGCAAAACGCTCTTCTTTTGAGCGACGGCAAAATGCTCGCCTCCGGCGACAAACGCACGTTCGACACCGTGACGAAAACGGAAAAGAATTTTGAAAAGCGCGGCTGGCTTCAGGTAATCGAAGAGCAGCCGAAGGAAGACGCGCCAACCGTCGCCGCGCAACCTGTCGCCGAGGCGACGCCGAAAACGGAAGTCAAAGCTACTACCGAAGGAGTAAAAAAATAAATGAGTTTAGTCATCGAAAATACGAAACCGGGCGTAACGGCTCTGGTCAACACCGGACAGGTTTCGCGTCCGCTCGAAAGACAACCGTCTTCGACGGCGTTTGTCATCGGCTTTGCAATTTGGGGACCGATCGGAGTTAGAACAGTCGTGACGAGCTGGTCGCAGTTTCTGCGCGTTTTCGGCTCGTTTCATCCGCTCGGATTCCTGGCGGATTTCGCCTACGTCTTTTTTAATCTGTTCGTCGGGCGGCAGATGATCGCCGTTCGCGCGGGCGGAGGCGGCGCGGCGAAAGCCAGTATCACGGTAACGAATCGCGCGACGACGCCGCTGGCGACATTCAAATTCGACGCGAAATATCCGTCGTCGCAGGTTGACGTGAAAGTCGTCGTGAGTGATGCGACCGACACGAGCAAAGTTAATCTGGTAATTTCGAGCAACGCGCTGAAAATCACCGAACGCTACACCGACATTGATTTGCGCGTCGCCGGAGACATTGCCGCGCTGAACGCCAAATCAAAGCTCGTTGACGTGTCGTTGATCGCTTCAGCCGTGACCGGCGTAACCGGCAGACCGATTGCCGGAACGTTTGCGCTGACGGGCGGAACCGACGGATCGAGCGGTTTCGACGTGACGACGCTCAATCAATATCTGGCGCAGTTCGCCGACGAAAACTTGGGAACGGGTCAGGTTTTGATTCCGGGTTATTCGGGAACGGCGAACAACGCCGCGCTGATCGCGCACGCCGAAAGCTATAACCGGATGGCGCTGCTCGATTCGACTCTGACGGACGAGCCGCAGGACGTGATTGATTCGGTTGATCTGAACCGCTCGTCGTTCGCGGCGATGTATTATCCGTGGGTCGAGCTGCAAAATCTCGATCAGTCGGGCTTGAAAAAGTTTTATCCGCCTTCGATGTTCGCGGCGGGCGCGTGCGCCCAGGTTGACCGCACCATCGGCACGCACCAAGCTCCGGCGAATATCAAAGTTCCGCTCGCGCTCGATGTCGAGCGCAACGCCGACGGAACGAGCGTCATCAACGACGGCGTGCGCGAGCTTTTGAACTCGAAACAAATCAACGTCATCGCGCCGCTGCAAGGCGAAGGCATCAAAATCTACGGCGCGCGAGTGCTGTATCCGGCGGGCGAAACCAGAGTGCGGTTTGTTCACGAACGGCGAATGCTCAATCTGATTTATTACACGGCGAAAATCGGCTACGCGTGGGCGGTTTTCGCGGTTGTTGACGGGCAAGGTCGGCTGTTCAGAGATTTGAAAAACGCCGGACAGGTTTTTCTTCGCAATTTGTATCGTGACGGCGGACTTTACGGCGCGACGGAACAAGAAGCGTTTATCGTCGTCGCGGATGTCACGAACAATCCGCCGGAAGAACTCGAACAGGGTCGCGTTCACGTCCAGCTCGGAGTAAAACTTTCGCCGACGGCGGAAATCATCTTTATTAACATTGACAACGTGCCGCTCTCGCAGGATTTGAGCGTGCTGCAAAGCTAGAAGGAGGAATTTGAGCAATGGCAGATAATAAACAGGGAACGGCATCACGCGCGTTTTTAATCGAAATGGACGGCGTTTCAGCGGCGCAGGCATCGGAGGTTTCCGGTCTCGGCGTCAAACACGAGCCGTTCAAAATTAATGTCGGCGGCAGAGCCAACCCGATTATCGGGCGTTCGGGTTACGAAGGCGAGGAAGTGACGGTCAAACACGCTTACGCGCTCGGCTCGACCGGGCAGGAAATGTTTTCGTGGTTCGGCGATTACATTCGCGGCGACCGGACGGATAAATTATCGTTTCGCCTTATTCAACTCGCCGAAAACGGTTATTCGACCGAAAACGTCTGGGATTTGAGTGAATGCGTGCCGACGGCATTTATGCACGAAGGCGCGAAAGCCGACTCGAACGACGCGGCGTATTTCACGCTGAAATTCAAACCGACCGACGTTGATTTTAATTAATTCAACAAAAGCAGACCTGGGAAACTCCAGGTCTGCTTTCCACTTCAAGAATTCATTTATTGA
>CAXSHW010000017.1:10838-28162 GCA_964237245.1 uncultured Pyrinomonadaceae bacterium | reverse complement strand
AAATTTGCTCTTCCTTTAGGGAGGAAATACTAGACCAAAAAAAACTAATGATTGCCTCAGTTTAAAGGGTTATTAGGATGAAGCGATGCGAAAATTATGAAGGAAAATAATAGATTTTAGATTGTGAAGCAAAGGGCGGCTATTATTCAGTAAGGGCTTAACTGTCGCCCTTTTAATAAAATAAATATGGAACACAAAATCGAACTCACGGAAGGCTACACCGACAAAGACGGCAAGCGTCATACTGCCGTGACATTCGGAAAACGTCTGACGACGAAGGATTTGATTGATCTCGACAACGATCCGCAGGCGCAGAATCCGACGCAGTATAACGATTTGATTCGCCGGAAGATGCTGACGAAATTCGGCGATTTGAAACTTCCCGTGCCGCTCAATGTTTTGCTCGCGCTCGACTCGCTCGACCGCGAAGATTTAAATGCCGGAGCAAACGAATTCGTGCGCCTGAGTCGCGGCGAACGGACGAGCGAAATCCGCGAAAATAACGAGGTTAAATTATTTTACGGGTTTGAGATTGACGGAACCGTTTACGATGTTATCGAGTTCGGACGTTTGAACACCGGACGCGATGCGGTCGAAGCCGATGCTTTGGGAAACGGCATCGCCCGCGAATGTTTTCTCGTCGGGCGGCAGATCGTCAAAATTTCCACGTCCGACGGATTAGCGTCAATCGAAGGCGCGGTTGATCTCGAAAAGTTTTACACGCTCGACTCGGAAGATTTTAATGTCGCAAGGATAGGTGCGAAGATGTTCGAGGTGACGTTTCGACTCAAAAGAGAAAGCGTTTCGAGAAAGCGGAATGGCGATAACGGTCATAGTTCTGGCGCGGGAGCTGCGAATGTCGGAAAGCGAAATTCTAAATCTGCCGCTAAGCCGGATTAACACCTACATTGACGTTTTGAAAGAGTTGAAGGAACAAAGCTGAAGCGAAATTGCTTTGGCTTTTTTTAAATAAAAGTTAAAATACTTTTGCAATAAATCAGGCTCGTTTTAGAAGCCGCAAATTAATTTTAGAGACTCGTCAGAAGTCCAATGAGTGAAATTACTCATTGGACTTTTTGTTTTTTATGGCATCGGAAGTTTTTCAACTGGCAATTTTATTATCGCTCAAAGACGGCGCAAGCGGCGGGCTTGACCGTTTCGGAGCGAAGCTGCGCGGACTCGGCAAAGACGGCGCGGCGGCAGTTCAAGAACTCGACAGAATTCGCGGAAATCTGAATCGTGATCTGGCAATCGGCGGAGTCGGCGCGGCTGGTTTGGGACTGCTCTATAAAGGCGTTGAAGCGGCTGGCGATTTTCAGGCAACGATGACCGATTTGCGCTCGACGCTGGCGACGACGGCGCAAAACGGCAAGGTTGATTTGAATTCGCTCGGCGCGGATATGGTTAAAGCCGAAGCGATTGCCGTCAAACTCGGCAACGCGCTGCCCGGAACGACCGCCGATTTTGTCGAGATGATGCAGGTTTTGAAGCAGAACGGCTTGCAGACCGAGACGATTATGAACGGCGCGGCTGAAGCGGTCGCGCATCTCGCCGTCGCAAACAATGCCGTTCCGAAAGAAATAGCCGCCGATTTCGCGCAATACGGCAATCTTTTCAAATTAAAATCCGAAGATTTCGCGCCTGCCGCCGATGTTTTCTCACGAATTTATACGTCAACCGGACAAACTTCTCAGGAATTGGTCGAAGCGGCAAAATATTTTGAAGGGCGAGCGGGCGCGTCGCTCGGCATCAGCGGTTTGAAAGACGCCGAGCAAATCACCAGGCTTTTCGGTTTGATGGGCAAAAGCGGTTTGCGCGGCTCAATCGCCGGAACGACGCTGACCGACTTCTTTTCGGAATACACGAAACACGGCGACAAAGTTCAAGAGCTGCAAAAAAACACCGGAATCAAGCTCGACTTTTTCGACAAAAAAGGAAATTTCGCCGGAATAGATCAGGTTTTCGCGCAGATGAAGCAGTTCGATAAATTGAGCCAAAAAGATCGCGGCGACTGGCTGGAGAAAATTTTCGGTCTGCGCGGCATTTCGGCGGCGAATATTTTTCTGGCGCAGGGCGCGGAAGGCTGGAAAAATTTCAACGCCGAACAGGACACAGCCGTCGGTCTCGAAGACAAAGTGGCAATGAAGTCGGCGACTTTCAATAATCAAATGGAAGCTCTCGGCGGAACTTTGACAAATTTGAAAGTAACCGTTTTCGAGCCGATGTTGCCGACACTGACGAGCGCGGCGGAAAAGGCGAATGATTTCGTTTCAACGATTCAGGAATTTGCCAAAGCCAATCCTAATCTGTCGAAAACGACGGTTGAAATAATTGCGATGGCGTCGAGCGCGATGGTGCTTTTGTCAGCATACAACAGCCTTACAGCGGGCGTTAAATTATTTAAACTCGCATCGGCGGTTTCTAAAAGTGAAAATTTAATTAAGTGGCTGAATGAATCTAAAGTTGCGGCTGACGCGGCGGGCGATTCCTTCGTGGTCGCGGCGGTGAAACGCAAGGGTTTACTTGGTGGAATACAAAATCCGGTTGTCAAAATCGGCGTGCAAATCGGCGCGATTATGGGCATCGAGTATTTAATCGGCGTGATTCAACGGGAAATTCAAAAAGCCTTCGACGCCGGAGAAGCGAAAAGACAGGCGATTGAGACGACAAACAAAAATTATTCGACGTTTCAGCAAGCGGAAAAAGACGGAACACAATTCACGAAAAAGGATTTCGCCGGACAAGCCGCGACGACGTGGCTGTCGGTGATGAAAGGCGGACTCGCGGCGACAATGGCGTCGGAACGAGCTAAATTGCCCTTTTTCTCGTTTACAGGTCCGAGCAAGGTTTCACAGGACGCGACCGAGCGGGAGCTTTATCCGATTACCAAATGGGCTGGCGCGGCAAATCCGTTTCAAACCGGATTCGGCGGCGGATGGGATAATCGCAGCAAAGCGCAGGGTTTTCAGAAAACCGCGCCGGAATTAGCCGATCCGCGAATAATGACGGAATTTCTGCGGCAACTGCGAACGCGCGTTCCGAATCAGGAAGAGCAAAAATCAACTCAATACGCGCTCCAACAGGCGTTTCCGCAGAGTTTTATGCAGGCGACGGCGCAGTTGCAGCAGGAACAGCAGGCGCTCGCCCAATCAATCGGCACGGTGAACGAAGCGTTTCCGCAGCTTTCGCTGCAACTTCAGGCGAGCGGCGACCTTTACAACCAGCAGGGACAAACGGTTCAACTTTTCGGACAGAATTTGAGCAACTTGCAGCAGCCGATTGCGCAGACTCAGAACGACATTACGAATCTGGCGAATTCGGCGCAGCGCGTTCCGCCGCCGCTCAACAGCATCGTTTTTTCCGCCAACAACGCGGCAAACAGTCTGAATTCTCTGAGCGATAAAATCGCGGGCTGGCAGCCGCCGCCGTCTCTGCCGCCGCAGCCGACTTACTTACCGAATTCTTACTCGCCGACAGGCGCGGGTCGTTCTCCGTCGCCGACGCCAATTAAAACGAATTTCGCCAATAGCCGGTCAAATGGAAATCCCCGTTTGCAGCCGCAGTATGTTTCCCAAAATCCTTCAGTTTTCCCGCCTGTCAGAAAGGCTATTGGCGAAAATATTAAAATCGCCGACGCGCGGAGAATTTTGGCGTCGTCAAACTCGCAGACGGCGACGATTAATTATTCGCCGAAAATAACCGTCAACGGCGCGTCGCCGGAAGCGAAACAGGATTTCCAAGCGATGCTCAACGAACACGCGAATCACATCAGCCGTCTGGTCGCCGACAATATGGAAACGAGGAGGCTGAGAGCGTAACGATGTCGCAACCCGGACTCGCATTGATAAATCTCGAATCGTCGGGCGCGTTCACGTTCCAAATTTTTCCGGCGACTGTCGAGACGACCGACCGCGCCAACTGGGAAGCGCAAAACACGACCATCGGCGTCAAGCCGCTCTTTTACGCGAACCGCGAGCCGCGCACGATTGAATTCCCGGAACTATATCTCGATTCGACGGACACGAATCAATCTTTGACCGGCGAAATCAAAGAGCTTCGCGCGCTGTTTGAAGAAACCGCCAAAGGCACGCCGCCCGCGCTGCTCGCCGCGTGGGGCGACAGAAACGAGCGATGCGTATTGCAGGAATTGACGATTGAAGAGATTTTTTTTAACCGCGACGGGCATCCGATTCGCTGCCGAATCAAGGCGAGCCTGACGCAAATTCAGCCGGATTCAAACGAAGCGACCGGCGTCAGCGTTACTTAAGAAAGGAGAAATTTATGCGAAAGATTTTATTGATTTTAATGATTGCGACGGCGGCGATAAATTGCGGAAACAAGAAAAATTCGACGGCGACGCAAGACGGCAAAGGCGGCGGGGCGGCGGCTGAGGTTACGCAAAAAGCGGCGAACGGCGCGAATGTCGTTTCGCAAAACACGCTTCCGCCGGAAAAATTGACGGTTATCAATGACGCGATCTCGAATTTAATCGCCGACGCGAAATTTTTAGGATTTACCGAAGATTTGGACGCGAACGCTTACACCGTGTATGTCGTGACCAATTGCGAAGGCGTCGGCGACGAGGTGAAGGCTTTTCGCATTCGCGCGGACGATTACGACGGTTCGATTTACGATAAAAATCCGCAGCCGGGCATCGGCGAAATTCTCGCCGCCGAGCAGGTCATTATGAATTTCGCCGCGCCGTCGAACAGTTGGAAAATTTGCGACGATAATTTGCCGACGATGGCGAACACGGCGCGTTACGGGCTTGAACATATTTTGCTGTTTCACAACCGCTACGACGAATACACGCGGACGGCGAATCACGCAAACGGCACGTTTCATCCGCTTATCGGGTCGCGTCCGCAGGCAGCAGCAACAGCAGGCGGCGGCAATTAAATAAAATATGAGCGAGCGGTCAATCAGTCCATACGAACGATACGGCGCGGCGCGTCCGGTTGAAGACGCGGCGTTTCAAATCCACGTCTTTGACGCGACCGACACGCTTTCGCTGCTGGCGCACCGATTTTATGCCGATTGGCGTTTGTGGCGGCTGATTGCCGTCAAAAACAACATCGTTGACCCGAGACAAATCGAGACCGGAACGCAATTGATAATTCCGCGCAGACCGCTCGAAACCGGAAGATATGAGTCCACTTAATAATTTGCCCAAAAATCCGCACGCGATTCTGGAGATTGACGGCGTGATTTACGATTCGTGGGTGCAGACGCAATTATTCAAATCGGTGGAAATTGACCTTGTAACCAATGAATCTTCGGAAGCGCGTTTTGAGTTCTTTGACCCGAAATTTCATTTTATTGACAGCTTCGCGGGCGTCGCGGGCGTTCCGCAGTCAATCGTTCGCGTTTTCCTCGGCTACGGGCAGGATTTGGGCGAGCCGCTTTATAAAGGACTGCTGGCGCAAGTGCAGCGCGGCGCGTCGGCGACGACGTTCATTTGTTTTGATATGGGTTTTAAGATGAAGCTGGAAAAAAAAGCCGAGTATAAAAATAAGAAAAATGATTTGGAAATTTTGAAAATTCTCGCGGCGCGCAACGGCTTAGGTTTTGAAGGACCGGAAAAGTTTGACCTTGAACCGCATCGAGCGATGATGCAGGACGAGCAGACCGATTGGGAACACGCGATGGAACGGGCGCACGACGCGGGTTTAGTAATTTTCGTCAGACAAGATACTTTGTTTGCGAAATTTCCGGCGAAAACAGGCGCGGCGGTTTTGACGCTCGAAAATAAAAGGGATTTTCTGCTGCAAAATAATTTCGATTTCAAATATCGAACGCCGGAAAATCAGGACGGCAGACCGCGCATTATTAAACATCGTCGGCGGGGAAAAGGCGGGCGGCGGATTGAAGGCGAGTCGAATGATACGACCACAGACCAGAGAAAATTACTTAATTTGAAACGCGACATTTCAGAGCCGACGAAATCTAAATTGTCGCGCCGCGCGCAGGCGCAGAAAGACCTCGAACGGGAACACGCTTTTGAAGGACATATTTCAAGCGCGTTTCCCTTAAACGGTGAACGGCTGGACGTGCGAAACACGGTTGCCGTCAACGGCATCGGCAAACTTTTTTCGGGTAAATATATTTGCGACACGGTGAATTATCGTTTCGCGCCCGGCGCATTATCCGTGAATTTGGATTTATACAGAGACGCGAATATGTAAGTTTTATGAATAATCCGCTCAAACAATCGAATCGAGCCGCTAAAAAAGTCATCGCCGCCGACGGGCGCTGGCTGATGGGCGAATCGGCAATCGTCGCCGACAACGACGATCCCGAACGCCAGCACCGCGTCCGCGTCATCATTCCTTCGATTGACGAAGATATGATTTACGACCAGTGGGCGCGGCAGATGGTTTTCTGTCTCGGCGACGGTTACGGCTCGGCGTTCATTCCGCCGAAAAATTCCGAAGTCGCGCTGTTCGGACAGCTCGGACAAAAATACAATCTTTTTTACGCGAGCTTGTATAACGAAGAAATGCTGATGCCGTCGGGTTTTGCGGACGAAAACAACGTCGGCATCAAAGCGCCTGAAAATTTGACGTTTATCGCCGAAAAAGTCGCAAAAATTCTGGCGGAAAATTTTGAAGCGATTGCCGAGCAGTCAGCGAAAATGAAAGGCGAATCGGCGACGGTCGAAGCGACGGCGACGGCACTATTAAAAGGAGCAACGATTAATGTCAACGGCACGACAATTTCGATAAACGCCAGCGGCGCGATTTCGATTCACGGCGCGGTCGTCGCCATCACCAGCACAGGTTCGGTAACGATTGAGGGAAGAATGGTCAATAAAGCAGGTCCGCCGATTTAAATATGTTTCCAAGTTTTGCGAACTACAATTTCCCAAATAGTTCCTTTGTGGACACCAAACAGCGGAGCTATGTCTTTGCAAGAAAATCTTTTTGTAGCAAAAAGAGAGCGAATTGCATAGACATCTACTTCGGAAAGTTTTTTAGAAACCCGATGCGGGCTTTTTTTGGGGAGAGGTTTTATAGACTGCTTTGCAATTACATCATATCTTTCAATCATTTTTACGGCGCGAGGCGCATTAATACCGTTGGCGGCACGTTTTTTCTCTGCCATATCATTCATATTTTCTTGATGAGTGCCAAGAAAAAGATGTTCAGGGCGAATACAGGCGCGGACATCGCATTTATGGCAAACGACTATATTTCTAGGGATTTCGCCAAAATGCAATGTATAGGAAAACCGGTGCGCCGAAAATGTTTGACGACCGACCGAGAACTTGCCATAACCTGTCGAGCCAATGCCGGCTGTCCATATCCAGCAAGTTTCCGTCTTTCTAACTTTACTCCAAAATCTTGGAGCTATTTGCGTTGGTTTATTCATAAAAAAGAAATGCGCGATGCAGTCAGCGACCGCACCGCACGGTTAAAAATCTCTAATGCAGATTCCACCACAAATAGTTTTTATGCGAAAGACGCTGAATCAAACGCTGTTCGTCAAACCAACGATTGTATCCGTCAAGTGAGAACTGCCGCTGATTGCGGCTTCCGTAACGAATCGCGTCAACCCGACCTCGAAAGGTCGGCATTTCAACGTAATCGCCGACAGAGAGATAAGTTTCTTCTGTTGGGTGGTAAATCCGATGTCCGTATTGGTTTTTTTGCTGATGCGGTTTTAGAAGCGGTAATTTGTCTAAGCTCATCTTTTGTGTCTCCTGTGAATTTTATTAAAAGTCGGGTGCTAATAACCGTTCACAGAGCGGCGGGCATATTTCTTCTTGCGAAGTGTTGTATTAGCCCACACCCGACAGACATAAAATCTGTTGGACACAAAAAATCACGGCTGACGGGCGTGTTTTCCGCTGCAAAGGTGTTATTAAGCACCGAAATAAATATAAACGAGGGGATGGTTTTATGTCAAATATAGTGGGAAGCACTTTGTTATTTCCCATACAGCCGGACATTCGAGGAAGTTTAAAGACTATTCCAACGCAGAGCGACATCATCGTTCAAGCAATTCAGGATGTGATTGAGACGCGCAAAACGGAGAGAGTAATGATGCCTGACTTGGGTTTGGACGACTATATTTTCTCGGTCCAAGATTTCGGCTTTGCCGCTAGAATTGCTTACGCGCTGGAAGATCAGATTTTAAAATATGTTCCGCTTGTAAAAAGTGTAGCAATTCAGTCAGCGGCAGATGAAGAAGGCAGAGCGACTATTGAGTTGCAATATACCGAAGTCGGTCAAATAGATGCTCCCAAAAACTTGGTTTATCCGGTTTGGCAGCTACAACAAGGAGTTACCGTGTAATGCCTATAGACTATCCAAGCCTGACAATTGAGCAAGAAGATTTACTCGCCGCCCAAGCGATTGCCAGAACGAGCGGCGGTTTGACGGCGGATATTGTCAACTCGCAGATTGCCGAACGGCAAGCCGTCTTGCAGTTGATTTTAGCCGGATTGAGCGCGCCGGTTTGCCCTGAACTGACGAACGCCAATCCGTCAGCTCCGCACACCGTAATTTTGGAAGCGCAGGCGTGGCTGCTCGCGCAAATGGCGCATCGCATCAATCAAGTTCCCGAACAAAACCTGATTGCGTTCGCCAATCTTTTCGGCATTGAACCGCGCGCGGCGACGTTTGCCGAAACGACTCTGAGATTCACCGTCAACGCGCCGTCAAACGTCGCCGTGACGATTCCGGCAAACACACAGGTAACTGACGCCGACGGCATCTATGTTTTCCAAACCGTTGATAGTTTCACTGTCGCTGCCGGAACAGCAACCGCCGATGTTATTGCCGGTCGAACGGTTGCCGGACACACGCTGCTTGCGCCGCACGTTTTGACGAATTTGATTGACCCGATTGGTTTTGTCGAGTCGGTGACGAATTTAAACGGAATTGATTCGGGAACGGAAACCGAACCGCTCGATGCGACTTTGCAGAGAGTAAAAAACTACCAGCGCCGCGGCGAGCGAATCGTTTCGAGCAAAGATTTGGAAGACGCGATTTTGGAAGCGCTGGACGGGAACGGCGTCGTTCGAGCGTTTCCGTTTGTCGCCGCCGGTGATTTCAGCCAGTCAATCAAAGTCGGGCAAACGAGCGTCATCGTGATGACGAAATCGGGCGAAAATATTGACGACATCTCGCGCCTGCGAATCGCCGCGCTTTTAGATGAAACGGTCGGCAATCAATTCGTTTATATCGTCAATCCGATTTTCGTTGAGTTTGACGTTTCGGCGCGAGTCCGTCTTAATTCAAATTCGACGCAGGGAGCAACCGTCGCGGCAATCGAGCGAAATTTACGAAATTTTTACTCCGCGTCGCGCGAGCAGTTCGGGCGCGATATTCTGCGCTCGGAAATTATCGCGCTTATCGAAGGAACTGCCGGAGTTGACCGCATTGAAACGGTCGGCGCGCAGATTTTAGCCAGTCCGCAATTTGACTCGAAATTGGCGGAGTTTCAATTGCCGAAATTAGTCAACGTAATAATCAATGTCGTTTAAGAATTTAGATTATTTATACAACCATCTTCCATCACGCTTCCGGCGCGACGATAAAGATTTGCTGTTGAGGAGATATTTGCAGTTCTTCGGTGAGACGCTGGACGATTACGACGGAAAATTCGATTCGTTTTTCGAGAGCATTGACCCGGCGACGGCGAGCGAAGAGTTTATTGATTTCTGGCTCGAAAATCTTTTCGGATGGAGCTGGTTTCCCGTTTGGTTCACAATCGCTGACAAACGCAATCTTTATGCGAATTTTGCGCATCACCTTGCCAGACGCGGCACGGCTCGCGGAATCGAATTGTGGCTCGCGGATTTTCACGTTCACGCGCGGATTATTACCAGACCGATTTTCTACGGCGAATTCGTCTGGGGCGAGCCGCAATTATACGTCGCTGATCCGCTCGTGATTTTGATAGAGGTTTTGTCTGCCGACATGGAACACAAAACCGAAATATCCGTCGTGGGCGAATCAGTCTGGGGCGAAGGCGTTTATATCGAAAACGAGCCGCTTTTTACCTCCGGTGAATTCAATGCGCTCGTTCGCTATGAGCAGCCAATCGCACAGGAGATTTTATTTGTTACTCGAATAATAGTTGATATGTTAAGTCTTCCGGCAAACTTTACAGCAGCGATAGGTATACCGCCAAGCATCCCGGCAAACTTTACAGCAACACAACATTAAGGAAATCTGAACGATAATGGCAATTAATTACGCATTGGCAACCAAAGGAGCGACCGCCACAGGAAATTCATACGACGCCGGGCATCCGCTATCAGCAATTCTTAACGGCTACCGGACAGCCAAAGTCGCCGCTTCCGGTCTCTCCTGGGGCGCTGGCGGCGGCTATTCGTCAGCCGATCCAATAGGACAACAGGACACACTGGAAATAGTTTTCGGACAGTCAAGAACGATTAATGAAATTGACTGCATTACCTTGCCGGATAATTTCGACGTAGAAACGCAGCCGATTTTGACCGATACGTTTTCCAGCTACGGCGTAACCGCCTTTGACGTTGATTATTGGAACGGTTCTGCGTGGGTGAACATCGCATCAGTGACCGGCAACGATAAAGTCTGGCGACAGTTTACTTTTTCGCCAATCACGACGACGAAAATCCGCATTGTCTCGAAAACTTACGTTGACGGGCAATACGCCCGCTGGGTTGCAATCGAAGCGTGGAACACTGCGCTTGTGGCAAGTTTTATCAAATCTACCGCAGCAGGTGCGCCGCCGCTGACGGTAGATTTTACGGACACTTCGACCAGCACTCCGATTTCGTGGCTCTGGGATTTCGGTGACGGGAATACTTCGACCGAGCAAAACCCAAGCCACACTTATACAAGCGCCGGAATATATAACGTTACGCTTCAGGCGACTAACGCAATAGGGTCAAATACGACTTCGGCGCAAATGATCACGGTTTCAACGAGCGTTTCAAGAGTAAATTTCGCCCGGACTGTTCTCGGAGTTACGGCGACCGGCAACGGCAGTAGCGGTTATGCCGTGTCAGCCGTAATAAACGGCTATCGGACTGCGAAAGTTGCCGCATTTGAACTCGCATGGGGCGCGGGCGGTGGATACTCAACAGATAGTCTGACAGGCTCGGATACGGTTATTCTTAATTTCGGACAGTCAAAAACAATTGATGAAATTGACTGCATCACTTTACCGGACAATTTCGACGTAGAAACGCAGCCGACTTTGACGGATACGTTTTCCGCATACGGAGTTACTGATTTTGATGTTGATTATTGGAACGGTTCTGCGTGGGTGAACATCGCATCAGTGACCGGCAACGATAAAGTCTGGCGCAAATTCTCGTTCAGCGCCGTTACAACAACTAAAATCCGAGTCATCGCCTTTGCATATCTCGCAGGAAACGCGCGCTGGGTTGCAATCGAAGCGTGGGGGACGGTGCAGGCGCAAGGTCCGTCATCGGCTCTGCGAGTTACTACCGCAGCACAGCTGCAACCGGGAGCAGCCGGAGTGGATTATTCGCAGCAAATTAACGTCACCGGGGGAGTTCCGCCTTTTGCGTTTTTACTCTCAGGCGAGTCACCGACAACAATCGGACAGCATTTTGAAACGGATTTTGCCAACTTGACCGATTTTACTCAGACAGGCGGCGGCACTGGCATTTGGTCGCCGTCACAATCCGCGCCGAGTTTTGTCTCGTTCGATCCGTCCAATATAACTTTTAACGCTACGCCGTCAAGCTCAGACGCCGGTGGCGTGCGTGAAGGACATCTTTTAATTAATGAAGACGGGCTGTTTATGTTGTTCTACGGTGCCGGCAACGGCGTGAGTGGAAATGCCGGGCAACCCTGGCGGATTCATCTGGCAACTTCGCCGGACGGCGTGACGTGGACTCGTCACGGCGCGCTTTCGATGGGACTCTCAAAAACCAACAATTCGTCTGACGGAAATTGGGCGGCAACCGATATGTTGTGGTGCGAGCAGCGTGACGGATTGTATATTCTGCATCGTCTTATTACGAGTAATATTATTGGCGGCGCGGTTCCCGATGAACCGTATCTGTCGGACATCTGGACGGCGACCGATCCGTTTGGAACTTGGACGTTTGTAAGACAAGTTTACACTTTAGGCGCGAGCGGACAGTTTGACGATTTTGGAGCATACGAAGGTTCGGTCGTTTATAGTGCTGAAGATAATCTTTACTATCATTTCTATTCAGCAAAGAATTCCAATAGCCAGTGGCATATTGGGATCGCATCGAGCGAAACGCCGTCCGGCGCGATTACAAAACTCGGACAGCTTCTACCGAACGACCGGAAAGGTCAGACCGAAAATTTTAAATATTTAGGCAAATTCGGCGGAAAGCACTACGCCGTCTGCAACCAGGTCAACAAGGAAGCCGGATTGACGGATAAAAATTCCTTGTTTGTTTCAGACTATTTAACCGATTGGTCAAACGCGATTCGTTACGATTTCCAGAGAATTTCGCCGATGGACGGCGCGGGCGCAATCGGAATACCTTCGCCTGTTTACGGAGTGAACGGGCAGGTTTTAACAGGCGCGTCGGGCGCGATTTCGTTTTGTTATGATTCTGACCCAAGCGATACAGGTTCAGGCAAACACAACGGACGACATTTGAAATTCGGCTCTTTAGAGCGAAGTGGAACTTCAGCGTTTGTGGCGGCGGCAGCCGTAGCGTCAACCGAAGAACATCGCCTTGTAAAACAAATCGCTTACGCGGATTTTACGGCGGAGTTTGCTTTAGAAATTACGGCGGTTAATTCGTCGGGGTCGAATAAAGGCGTCTTCTTCGAGTTTCGCGCCTCATCAGACGGCGCTACCGGATTTCGCGTCCTAGTCGAGCAAAACGGCAAACTTTCGCTTTGGCAGAAACTTGCGGGCGAATCCATTTATACCAAGCAAACAGCAGCATCTGTTGACCCATCGGGACTGACGCAAAACGCAACGGTTTCGGCGTCACCGGTATTTACGCAGCACCGCATAAAAATTGAATCACGCGGCGGCATAATTACCGCTTACTTAAACGGCGAGCTTCAGATAACAATAACCGACACCAATCTTGACGCGGCAAATAATTTCGTCGGTTTTTGCTCGGCTGGCGCTGACGCGCAAATTCGTCTTTTGACAATTCGCAGCGGGACATCTGTTTCAGTCGCCGCCTCAAGCGGCGCATCGCTGGTTGTTTACGGTGCTGGCGGATGCGATGCGCGAGAGAAAATCACGTCGTTCGGTGAGGAAGGCGCGGCAACGATCAACGAAGCTCATTACCCGATTGCGGCTTTTCTCGACGGCTCGACCAGAAAACCAGGCTTTGCCATATATGCCGGCGACGAGGTGAATTTGTCAGCAGACAGCGCGTTTCCCGGCACAATTTCATCGAGCGGTTTGGTTTCCTATCCTAATCCTCAAGTGGGAAATTATTCGTTTTTTGCCAGCGTAACCGATGCAGACGACATTATCACGCAAAAACCGTTTTCGCTTACTATCAAACCGACCGTTACTATACGTTTAGAGTGGGAGGCTTCCACTGATCCATTATTAGGTGTAGCGGGTTATGAAATTCAACGAGCGACCGATTCCGATTTTACTGATAATTTGGTAACTATTTCAATAATAGGTGGTTATACAATCCGGTATGATGATGAAAACCGAATTGTCGGCTTACCGCTTTTTTACCGGATTAGAGCAAAAAATAACGCAAATTTTTATAGCCGATATTCGCCTGTCGTCTCGATAATGCCAAGTGACTAAAATTTGGCAACAATTCGGATATTCCGGCAACCATCGAATTTATAAGGTAATTTAAGTCAAGAGGATTAAAAGGATTAATTATATGAGCAAAGAACGAATAGTTGAGATTTACGAACAAAACGGCAGCCAATACGGTCAAATCAGCAGTCCGAACGATTTAGTCAAAGCGCAGGAATACGCGCACGCCCACACTGAGCTTGTAACTCAGGATTTTCTGACGCAAGTTGCCGCTGAGATTGCAGGATGCGAGATTTCGCTTTCAACCGGATTAACCGTTGAAGTGGATGCGGGACGAATTTATCGCGGCGGACTGCAATATGAATCACAGGATCAAACGCTGACTATGAGTCCGGCTGATTTGACGTATAAACGAATTGATTTGGTTGTTGCGGTTCTGGCTGCCGATGTTCCGTCCAACACGGAATTCGTTGCCTTCCAACGTCTGCGAACCGAGCAGGAACTCAATGACAATGTTCCGTCATATCCGCCAACACAGTTTCAACGTGCTTCCGAGCGCCGCAATATGGCAACTCTTACTGTTAAAACAGGTGCGCCGGCAGTGAACCCGACAGCGCCGGGACTGGCTGCCAACGAGGTTGGGTTGTATGAAATTACCGTCCTGGCAACAGCGTCAAATTTGAACATAGAAGCAATCTCCGACACACGAAACGTCGCCTCAAACCTACGCATAATAGACACCCAGGTGAAGTCTATCCTTGAGAGCATTGCTACGATAGAGAGGAAATTATTTGTTCTAAAATATCGTTTTCCAACAATCGGAACATCCGGCGGTCGCTGTCCGGCAGCAGTTGTGACTGACGGCATTAACTATTTTATAGACATTCCCGTCGGTATGTTGGTAGAATTTGGCGACCAGTTTGTGTATGTTCAGCCGCTTTCGGATGACCTGACTATGCACGCTCGTTTCGTCTCCGCCTCGAATCCGCCTGAAATAGACTATCAATCAATATTTGAAGGCGAGAGCATTCCCGGCAGCAGCGCCGCGCCGCAACCAACCGGAAACGTCATTAGAATAAACGCGCCAACAACACAAAAATGGCTGTATCTGGGCTACGACGGCAAATTGTTTTTCCGAAACACTCCCGAACCGAGCGGCAAAGGTCAATGCCTGCTTTTGCGTATAACTCCACAATCAAACGCCGCGCCTGTGCTGAAATCATACAGAAACCTGCGCGAATCCAGGACTGATTACTTCGGCACATATCACGCCTCTGATCCTACATCCAAACAATTTGAACTGGACATTGCTATGAATCCAGGCTACATCTACCCGCTGGCGTTTGGAGTCAAACCTGACAACACAATGTATATAATTCCATACCCTGTTATTGTGTTTGATTCGGTTATTACAGTAGAGGGGCTGAGTGATGGCGATAGGTGGTGGATAGAACTTACAACACTAAGCGCGTTATAAGATTTAACACCCATTCAACAGCTATTAAAAAGCCTGTCAAAGCCTTTAAATTGAAGGAGTTTTGACAGGCTTTTAAAGACAGTTTAGTAAATGATCTGCAAATTTAAATTCCCAAGTGTTTACTAAACGATCTGCAAACGTTTAGTAAACGATCTGCAAAGCAACATAATTGCCGTTTCGGAAATTATAAATTGATTTTCTGTCAGTAAAATTTGTTTTGTCTCTTTTTGTCCGGTGCAACCGAGCAAAAGACACAAAATTATCAAAGGCAAAAGTTTAATGGAAATTTTGCAAGTCTTGAAATAAATAGACTTATCGGATTTCATCTTTTAGTCAATCGTTTTTGCAAATTCGATGCTGTCAAGAGATGCAAAATGCTAGAAGTTAAAAAAAATCAACATTTAGGTTGTGGAAAAAGGTGGTTTTCCACAGGATTTCCACAGGTTGCCTGTGGAAAACTTTTGACTTGAAAACGAAAGGAAAAATTTTACAAAATCAAAAAGAAATCAGAAACAATAAAACTTTTCATATAATTTTTCCCCTTTCTTTTCTACAACTCTCCGCCTTCATCGAGTTCGCGCAATTTGTCGTAAGCCTTTTGCAGAATCGGACGAGCGCGTGAACTGCCGTCCATATCGCCGATATAACCTTCGTGAACCATCGCGTCTAAAATCGCCGCAGCGCGTCCGTAACCGATTCTAAGATGTCTCTGAAGAAGCGAGGTCGAAGCGCGTTTCGATTGGACGACGGTTCGCAGAGCGTCAAGGAAAAGAACGTCTTTTTTACCCGGCAAATCATCCGAATCAACAAGTTCGTCTTCAGTTTTGGTAATGGTCGTATCGTATTCGGGTTTGCCTTGCGCTTTTACGTGAGCCACGATTTGATTAATTTCCTTTTCGTCAACGAACGTGCCGTGAACGCGAATGATTTGCGATGTAGCGGGCGGCAGGAAGAGCATATCGCCTTTCCCTAAAAGGCTTTCCGAGCCGTTAGAATCAATAATTGTGCGCGAATCAACTTTTGAGGAAACGCGGAAAGAAATTCGAGCGGGAAAATTCGCTTTTATCAAGCCGGTGATTACGTCAACCGACGGGCGCTGCGTCGCCAAAACAAGATGAATGCCGACGGCGCGAGCCATTTGCGCGAGGCGCGTGATTGATTCTTCGACTTCCTTGCCGGAAACCATCATCAAATCCGCGAGTTCGTCAATGATAATCACGATATACGGCAATTTTTTGTGCGGCTCGCCATTGTCGTCAAACTGCTCATTGGCTTGGCGTTTTTCGACCTCCGTATTAAAACCGTCAATGTTGCGAACGCCCCAACCGGCTAAATCTTTGTAGCGTTTTTCCATTTCGGAAACTGCCCATTTCAGAGAAATCGCGGCGCGTTTCGGGTCAGTGATAATCGGCGTGGCGAGATGCGGAATGTCGGCGTAAAGTCCGAGTTCAAGCCGCTTCGGGTCAACCATTATAAATTTCACTTCGTCGGGTTTCGCTTTATACAAAATCGAAACGACCAGAGTGTTGACGCCGACCGATTTTCCGGCGCCGGTCGCGCCCGCGATGAGCAGATGCGGCATTTTCGCTAAATCCGAAACGTAATTCAAACCGTCAATTGTTTTGCCCAGAGCAATTGTCAAAAGCGATTTCGATTCGCGGAATTTCTTCGATTCGATGACTTCGCGCAAAAAAATCGTTTCGCGCTGCTTGTTCGGAACTTCGATTCCGACGAATGCCTTTCCGGGAATTCGGTCAATGCGGATTGATTCGGCTTTCAGCGCGAGACACAAATCGTCCGAAAGACTTGTAACGCGCGAATACTTGACGCCCGGATCGGGTTTGAATTCGTAGGTCGTCACGACCGGACCCTGACAGATGTGCATTACGCGCCCCGTGACGTTAAATTCTTTGGTTTTATCGGTCAACTCCTGCGCGGTCGCCAGCAATTCTTCATCTTTTTGTTCGACGCGCGGCGGCGGCGCGGTCAGAAATTCTGACGCGGGTAAAGTATAATTATCAAAGTTTTGCGGTTGAGCAGGTGAATTTTTCGTATCTTCCGGTTCAGACTCTTCTAAAATTTCCGCATCCAGTTCGCCCGTTTCCTGAATCGGCGTTATCGGAATACTTTCGATTTCAGCGATTAA
>CAXSHW010000017.1:0-10828 GCA_964237245.1 uncultured Pyrinomonadaceae bacterium | reverse complement strand
CTTAGCCGGTTCTCGCTCTTCCGAATTTTTCTCCAGAGCGGAAATAGTCGGAGCGATTGAGGCGACTTCTTCGATTGGTGCTTCGATTTCTTCAACTTTTTCCTGCTTTAATTTTGCAGCTTCGCCGTTTTTTCCGAGACCGTTGAAAACGGCGGAAACTTTTTCCTGAACCGCTTCTTTTGTATCTTTTAAGTTAGCGGAAAGAGTTTCGCCTAAAGAAATTGTCGGAGCGGGTTTAACCGTTTTTTCGGTTCGCGTCTCCGTGCGCTTTGCCTTTTCTTCAAACGAATTTTTATTTTTTTCCGCGCGGCGCTCACGATATTTTCCGAGCCATTCGTTAAAATGAACACTAAAATTTTCCCAAGCCATCTTGAAATTGCCGAGAAAGGATGCGAAAGAAAGATTCGTAATCAACAAAACCGCCGCCGCCAAAACAGTTGTCAATAAAATTCCCGCGCCGATTTTGCCGAGCAGCCAGGAAAAATTTTGAGCGAAAAACACACCCAAAATACCGCCGCGAAAATTAAGGAGGCTCGCCAGCGAGGAGAAGGAAAGGACGAAAAAAATATAACCGATAACGCGCCCGAAAGAGGCGGCGAACTTTTCCGCGCGGAAGAATCGCCAAGCCGTTAAACCTAACAAAAAAGGCAGGAAATACGCGGTCAATCCGATAATTTGAAATAACAGGTCGGCAATTACCGAACCGACGACGCCAATCCAATTTTGAGTTTTCGGCGAGCCTGTCGAGTTCAGCGACCAGTCGTTCGGACTAAATGTTACCAGACATAAAAAAACCAGTGCCGCAGATGCTAATAAAACAACGGCGACTATCTCATTTCTTCTTGAGTGAGTTTTTGCGGCGACTCTTTTTTCTTTTACTTCGGTTGCCATTTACTTTGTAGAGCGAAAATCAAAAGCGAAATTGCTGTAGTTTATCTTACATTTTCCAATTTCAATTTTCCATTGTCCCGCTTTTCTTAAACAATAAAAATTCTTTGATAAAATCGTCGAGGTCGCCATCGAGAACCGTTTCGACATCCGAGCGTTCAAATTTCGTGCGCGTGTCTTTCGCCAACCGATACGGATGCAGAACGTAATTGCGAATTTGCGAACCGAACGAAATATCCTGTTTCGTCGCTTCGAGTTCGGCAGCGTCACCGCGTCTTTTTTCTAATTCCAACTCATAAAGTTTCGAGCGCAAAACCTGCATCGCAACGGCGCGATTTTGAATTTGCGAACGCTGATTCTGGCACGTTACGACGATTCCGGTCGGCAGATGCGTGATTCTGACGGCTGAATCGGTCGTGTTGACGTGCTGACCGCCCGCGCCGGTCGAACGATAAGTATCTACGCGCAAATCTTTATCGAAAATCTCGACTTCGATATTTTCGTCAATTTCCGGTGAAACAAACATCGAAGCGAAAGAAGTTTCGCGGCTTCCGCCCGAATTAAACGGCGAAATTCTGACAAGGCGATGAACGCCCGCTTCGCAAGACAACAAACCGTAAGCGTATTCGCCCGCGACGCGAAAAGTAGCCGATTTCAAACCGGCTTCGCCGCCCGATTGTTCGTCGAGAATTTCAACTTTAAAACCTTTGCGTTCAGCCCAGCGCAAATACATTCTCAATAACATCTGCGCCCAATCCTGCGCGTCCGTGCCGCCAGCGCCAGATTGAATGGAACAGATCGCATTGTTCGCGTCGGTTTCACCCGACAACAAGGCTTCGGTTTGCGCTTCATCAACTTCGGCTTCGAGCTTGAATATCAAATCATTCAATTCTTCAACCGAATCAGCATCAGTTTGTGCAAATTCAAATAACACTTCGGCATCCGAAATCAGGATTTCAAAACTTACCTGTTTTTCGAGCGCCCGTTCGATGCGGCTTCTTTCCTGAACGATTTTTTGCGCCCGTTCCGAATCGTTCCAAAAATCCGGCGCGGCGATTTGCGTTTCTAATTTTTCAAGTTTCGCTTTCTTTTGAGGCGCGTCAAAGAAACCTCCCAAGTTGGGTAACTTTCTCTTTTATCTGTTCGTATTTTGTTTGTAAATCAGTGATTTCCATTTTTATCTTTTGCCACAGAACGCACAAGTTTCACAGAGATTTTACAATAAATCGCGCCTCTTACCTGCGTATGTTTGTCTTTTCTGCTATTAGAAATTATTTTCTCTCTCTCTCTGTGTCCTCTGTGCGCTCTGTGGTTAATTCTTTCTTCTAAAACTCCAAAATAATAACGCCAAACTCGCAATCGAACAAAGCCACGCGAACCAATCGCCGAAACGAACGTAAAAAGTTTGCTCGCCGTCGGATTTTGAAACTGTCCAAACTCGCGTGTCTTGCGTGTAAGGTTTCGCCGCGTCCGAAACTTCGCCGTGTTCGTTAATATACGCGGTAATTCCGACGTTTGTAACGCGCAAAACCGGACGATTTGTTTCGACGGCGCGGAAAACGGCATTTGCTAAATGCTGCCGCAAAATCGGCGTGTCGCCCAAATACCCGTCGTTCGTCATTTCAATCAAAACGTCTGCGCCATTGCGAACGAATTCACGAGCGAGCGACGGAAAATGCGACTCGAAACAAATCATCACACCGCCTTTCGCGTCGCCGAACGGCAGCAAATTATAATTCGCGCCGGTTTCAAAATTTCCGACCATCGTCGGCACGAATTGCGCCAAAGTTTCAGGCAGCGGAACGGTTTCGCCGAACGGAACGAGATGAATTTTATCATATTGACCGATTTTCTCGCCCTTTGGATTTATCATCACTGCGGAATTGAAAAAATTCGTTCCGCGCGTGTTCGGCTGCGCGGAATTGAACAAAACCGAAGCGTTGTTTTTTACGGCGAAATCTCTCAGAAAAGTTTTCAGTTCGCGGTCGCTTTCGTATTCAAAATTCATCGGCGATTCGGGGAAAATTACGATTGTCGGTTCGCCGTTCGCTGTCCGCTGCTCGCTGATTTTTTGCAAGGCGCTTTCGGTAAGTTCGACGTGACGCTCGCGCAAGGCTTCCAATTCGCCGTATTTTAAACTGCTCATCGGAACATTCGGTTGAATTACTATAACTTTCGCAACTTCTGCTGAAGTCGAAATTTGTTTTGAGGTCAGAATCTCAATAAAAGAAAATATCAGAGTTGCGGAAACAAAAATAACCGCAGCAGCAATTCGCTTTTTTCGATTTTCCAGCACTCCGAAATGCAGATTCTTAAAATTAAAAAATATAAAAACGTTAAACGAAATAATCAAAAATCCGATTAAATAAACTCCGCCGATGTTGGCTGTTTGAATGAGCTGCGGGCGAAACGCCTGTGAATAGCCGACAGCGTTCCAATTATTTCCGGTTAAATTAAATCTTAAAAACTCCGTCGCCGTCCACAGAAAAGGCGCGAATACGATTGCGTAATTTTCAAATCTTTTTAGAAATAAAGAGAAAACCGCAGCAAATATTGCCGGAAAAAGTCCGACGATTAGAGTCACGCCGAAAAGCAAAAGATAAGCGACAAAAGCCGGAATGCCGCCGTAAGTTACGGGCGCGAAAGTCAGCCACCAGCAAGTTCCGAAAAAGAAACAAATTCCGAAAATCCAACCTAAAACAAACGATCTTGCGAAAGATTCCTTTTCGCGCTCAATCGCATAAAATAAAGGAACGAGCGCAAACCAGGCAAGAAACCAAAAATCGAAATTCGGAAAAGCGAGCGCGAGCAGAACGGCTGACGCAATCGTTAAAAATATATTTGCGATTGACGGCAGCTTCGCTCCGGCGACGAAAAATTTCATTCGTTCATTTTATCAAATAAAACTGTAAGTCGTGAGCTTATAAATTTATCCGTCAAAGTTAATAGGTGAATCAAAAGTAGAAGAATAATGGAAAAAGCGTGGAAATTTTGATTGCGAATGCCGAAGCTGTTCACTGTTCGTTGTTGGCTATTAACCGATTTACAAGAAATCTTCCGCAAAAACCAAAGAATAGCAGACAGTCAATAACGAACAGTTTCGATTTTCGTTTTCTACTCTTGATTCACATTTAATCAGTTTGAACGAAACTATCTCAATTTGATTTGTCAAAATAAACGGACAATCAAAATTTGTCACACCAGAAATGACGAATTTTGTCATTCGGACGCGAGCGGCGGCTTACATCTGTCAAATTGAACTGCTCTTTCGGGTAAAGGCTTGTGAAACCACGTCAAATTAAATAAATATCAATTATTTTGTGGAAACCCTGAATATACGGCTTTAAAAGCAGGAAGAGCCTGGTCGGTTTCGACCAGGCTCAAAATAGGAAGGACAACTGAAGGAACGCTCGGAAGGTGGTCAAACGCAATAGCAAACTGCGCTCGGAGAAGAGTTGGCGGCGGGGTCTTATTAAATTTTAATAAGCTAGCCGGTTCTGCTTACTGCATAAAGCGTGCCACAGTTGAATGTTGGATTTTGGGTTTTGGGTTTTGGATTAAAAGAGTCAGCAAACATCGAGGTAAAATAAAATTAAGGCTCGAAATTCAAGCGTAATTTATACGAACTTTGAACTTTGAACCTTAAACTTTAAACTCTGCGAGTTACACTATTTGCTACATCGCTCGACTTGACGCTGCAAACCTGCGGCATCTTGATTTTCCGCATCAATCGCCAGAGCCGAAGCAGCGTAGTTTTTCGCTTGCAGACAATCGCCTTTTTGCAGATAAATTTTACCGAGTCCGACGTGAGCCGTTATCAATTTGTTATCCCAAAACAAAGCAGTTTTCAGGCTGCTGACGGCTTGTTCCAAATCGCCGCGCCGCAGATGTATATTGCCGAGAAGAAGATAAGCCTCTGCGCTCATCGGCTCGCTAACCAAAACTTTTCGCAAAACAACCATTGCGTCGTCATCATTTCCGGCGGCGTAAAGCGTGCGGGCTTGCGCGAGCAATTCTTCGGTTTCATTTGCCGCAGTCTGAACGGGCGTCGCCTGTTTTTTAATCATAATCACGCTGACAAAATCTTTGCGCGGCGGTTGCTGAACGCGCAGATTAATTCCGCTGATTGTGTGCGCGCTTTGCCATTCGGTTTGCAGTTTGGCGTATTTGTTGTTTGCCGTCAGAAAGCGTATTGCCTGATTATCGAAATCGGCGGCGGTTGCGTCTTTGAGCGACTCCAGAGATTTTGCGAGCAGGTAATAAGATTCTCCGTCGCGCGGATTGCCTGCCAAAATAGGTTTTATTTGCGCGACGGCTTCCGTATAATTACCGCTTAAAAATAAAGCCGTTCCGTAGTTAAATCTGGCATTCGGTTCATCCGGCGCGGATTCAGAAGCCTTTTTTAAAAGTTCCAAACCTTCCGCCAGAAGCGCGTCGGATTTTCCTTTGTTTTTCTTATCTTCACGCGAAGCCTCGATAGCAATCGCGCCCAGAGTGTTATAAACGGTAGTCAGCTTTAAATCTTCCGCCAGAGGACGCAGCACGGCGAGCGCCTGCTCGTAATTTTTTTGCTGCCACTGCGTCAAACCTGTGTAAAAAGCGGCTTCGGCGTAGTCCGGGCTTTCCTGCGGAACGCGCGAAAAATAATCAATTGCTTCCGGGATTTTATGCTGATTTAAATAAAAATGTCCGAGTTCGAGCGCGACATCCGAGTAAGTTCCACCTTTGGTTTTCTCATCCTCGCTGTAAATTCGCATCGCGTTTTTGAGATAGTTTTCGCGCGTCTGTAAATCTGTTTCAGGTGTCAGCAAGCCTTTGATATACGCTTCGAAAGCGCGGGCGGGAACTTTATTCGCCGATTCGACAAATTGATTTTGTGAAAAAGGAAGAGCTTTGTCGCGCTGATAAAGAATTTGATAAGCGACCTGACCTTCGACGGTTTGCAGATTACCGAGCGCGTCGCTCAAATTTATATCGCGCGTGATACGCCTTCCGTCGGGCATTTCTTCGCTCAGAAATCTTCCTTCGTTGACGCGAATAATTTTCGCCGTGACAGAAACGGTCGCCGCCGTGTCGCCCTGCGCCGGAACGATATTGTATTTTCCCGAAACCAGCAAGGACGCGCCGCTTTCACGCGCGATTTTCAGCGAAGTCGCCAGACTCGGCAACACCGTCAAAGGAACGCGCAGCCGCTGTTGAATAATTTTGCGCTCGTCGTTGGTAATAACATTCAAACTCGGAACTTTCAGCAAATCCGAAAGGGAGTTAGCAAAACTCTCGCCGACCCAATTGAATTCGGCTTTGTCGGAAGTGTTTTCAAACGGCAGAATCATCACCGTATCGGTATTTTTCTGCACCGTTTGCGCTTTGATAGAAAGAATGGAAAACGAAAATAGTAAAAGTAAAAAGACAGATTTTTGCAGCATAATAAACCTCAAAAAAATTGAAACCACAGAATATCACGGATAAATTACAGATAAAAAAACTAAAACGTCCGTATTCATTTGTGACTGATGAAGTAAAGTTTCAAGTGAAGTATGATGCAAATTGCGGAAAAAAGGATTTACCGGAAAAAGAATGGTAGTCTGTACGGGATTTGAACCCGTGTCGCCGCCGTGAAAGGGCGGTGTCCTAGACCCCTAGACGAACAGACCGAAAAAGCGGATCGCGCGAAATTTAGAAACCGAAAAACTTTTCGCAACTATTAAACATCACGAATTTCTTACGAAAAACGAATGGTTAGCTTATCTTAATCGCGCTTTTACTGTCAAACATACGAAAGAAATTCTTCACAAGCTCGTGTAAAGCTGTCCAGACATAGAAAATTGCAGAAAAAGCAAATCTTTACAAAAGGTAAAAACCGATATTTCTAAAATTTTAGCGCGTCGTTAGTTTCCGTATTTCTCATCCGCGAGTGAAGAGACTTACCGCAAAAAAATTTACCATATAAACTTTAAAAGACCCATTCTGATTCGGTTACAAAATCAATTGGCAAGAAATCCGGTCTGTCCGGGACTAAAAAATATCCGTTTGTTTGCCGAATACAGTCAGCAAAACAAAACCAAATGTGTTATTTTATTGATAATCTTCCAACTGAATTTTATCGGGTTTCAGTTTATTTTTTAAAGCCTAAACGCCTTAAATGTTAAATGTTAGAAAGCGGTCAACAGTTAGGTCATTATAAAATACGTTCACAAATCGGCGCCGGCGGAATGGGCGAAGTCTATCTGGCGGAAGATTTAAGACTCGAACGCAAAGTCGCGCTCAAAATTTTATCGTCGGCTTTGAGCAGAGACCAAAACAGTATGCGGCGTTTTGAGCAGGAAGCTCTTTCGGCTTCAGCCTTGAATCATCCGAACATTTTGACCGTTTACGAATTTACCGAACAGGACAATTTGCGCCTGCTCGCCACAGAATTCGTTCAGGGCAAAACTCTCCGGGAAAAATTAAACAACGAAGGCGTAAATTTTGACGAAGCGCTGAACATTGCTCAACAAATCGCTTTCGCGTTGGCGGCGGCGCATTCAGCCGGAATCGCGCACCGTGACATTAAACCTGAAAACGTAATGCTGCGCGACGACGGAATCGTGAAAATTTTGGATTTCGGCTTGGCAAAACTCACCCAGGAAAAAACCGATGAAATAGAAAGCATAACGACAAAACGCTCGCAGATAAAAACGCAGGCGGGAACAATTCTCGGAACTATATTTTATATTTCACCCGAACAGGCGCAGGGAAACGCCATAGACGGGCGAACCGATATTTGGAGTCTCGGCGTGGTTATGTATGAAATGCTGACCGGCAAAATGCCGTTTTCAGGCGCGACGATAACCGAAATTTTGGTAAGCATTTTAACCAAAGAACCGAAATCGCCAAGCGAACTCAGCGACAAAATTCCCGCTTCGCTCGAATATATTGTCAACAAGTCGTTAAAAAAGATTAAAGAAGAGCGTTATCAAACGGCAAAAGATTTGCTTTCGGATTTGAAAAATTTGCAGAAACGTCTGGATTTTGAAGCCGAGCTTGAATTGAGTTCGCCGCCAAACAGACAAACCGACGAAATTCCGCCAATTTTTGAAGGAAACGTCACCGAAAAAATTTCAATTGTTAAACCGAATAATCTTTCCGCAGAACTTTCGCCGATCATCGGACGGGAAAAGGAAACCGCCGAATTAAGAGATTTGCTAAAACGCGAAAACGCGCGGCTGGTAACATTAACAGGCGTCGGCGGAACGGGAAAAACATCGCTCGCAAAAGCGGTCGCCCGTAAAATGCTGGCGGATTTTGCGGACGGAGTTTTTTTTGTCGAGCTGGCGGCAATCACAAATATCGAGCTTGTTCTATCAACCGTCGCGCAGTCTCTCGACGTGAAAGAAGCTGGCGGCAAACCGATTCTTCAAGTTTTGAAGGATTTTCTGCGTGATAAGCAAATGCTGCTTGTCATAGACAATTTTGAACAGGTAATTGAAGCCGCGCCGCAAATCGCCGAGTTAATCGCGTCTGCCGTCAACCTGAAAATTTTAATTACGAGCCGCGTGCTTCTTCACGTCAGCGTCGAGCGCGAATTCGCCGTTCCGCCGCTTTCCACACCGGATGAAACCGAACGAATTCCAATTGATGAATTATTAAAATATGAAGCGATCAGATTATTTGTCGAAAGAGCGCGGAATTTGAAACCGAATTTCACTCTGACACACGAAAACGCGCAAGCCGTCGCGGAGATTTGCGCCCGGCTCGAAGGTTTGCCGCTGGCGATAGAACTTGCCGCGGCGCGCGTAAAATTTCTCTCGCCGCAATTAATTTTTACAAAACTCGAAAATCGCCTGAAACTGCTCACGGGAGGAGCGCGAGATTTGCCTGCCAGACAACAAACAATGCGCGGCGCGGTCGAATGGAGTTATGACCTTTTGACCGACGAAGAGCGATGTCTGTTTCGCCAACTCGCGGCATTTGCCGGAGGTTTTACACTCGAAGCGGCTGAGGCAGTCGTCAACTGTCAACTGCCGATTAATTTTCAGGGAGAAACAAGCGAACAACAAACCATAAAAATTAAACAACTGCCGATTGATACTTTAGACGGCGTGACATCTTTAGTAGATAAAAGTCTGCTCGTTTCAAAGGAACAATCGAGCGGTGAAACGCGCTTTCGAATGCTCGAAGTAGTTCGTGAATACGCGCTCGAATTGCTGACAACGCGCGGCGAAGCGAATGCGATGCGTTACAGCCACGCCGATTATTTTCTGGCGCTCGGCGAAGAAGCCGAGCCGCATTTGACGGACGCGCAAGCCGTAAATTGGCTTAATCGTCTGGAAGATGAACACGACAATTTGAGAACCGCGCTTCAATTTTTGTTGGAACACGATACACGGAAAGGAGAGCGTTTAACGTCGGCGCTTCGTCTATTTTGGACTTCTCACAGCCATTTGACGGAAGGGCGCAAATGGCTCGAAGAAGCGCTGGAGCGCGGAGGCATAGATACGCCGTCAACTACTCGCTTCAAAATGCTGAACGCGCTCGCTTATTTGGCTCTCAATCAAGGCGATTACGAAACGGCGGAGAGAAAATACAGGCAAGGTTTGGCAGAAGGCGAAGCGACGAAAAATTTAAGACAAATCGCTGTCTCGAACAGAGGTTTGGGAATGGTTGTTTTCGGCAAAGGCGATATAAAAGCCGCGCGAAAATTTGTCGAAGCCGGACTTGCGATCAGCCGCGAAGTGAACGAAAAATATGTCATCCTTCTTCTGCTCGAAGCTCTGGCGGATATAGCCCGCACCGAAGGAAACAATGCGGAAGCTCGCACGCTTTTTGAGGAAGCTCTAACGATTGCCGGACAACTCGGTTACGAACTGTCCGAAAGCGGTATCCTTTGTAATTTAGGAGCGGTCGCGCACGGCGAAGGCGATTACAAAGCGGCGCATTCTCACTTTGCCGAAGCTCTAAAGACGTTTCAAAAACTGGGCGACAAAACCCGCATTTCCTATTCTCTGGACGGAATCGCCGCTGTCGCCGCCGAACGCGGCGAATTTGAACGCGCGACGAAATTGGCGGGCGCGGCTGAATGTTTGCGCCAATTAATAGGTTATAAATCAGAGCCAGCCGACCGTTTTTTCCGCGATACTTACCTAGCAAAACTCAGAGCCGAAACCGGCGAAGATGAATTCGCAAAAGCCTATGAGCAAGGATGCCGGATGAATATAGAAGAAGCGATTGCGATTGCTTTGAGATGAAAGGGAATTTTTTTTCAGCGCGTTTGAAAAGCGCGATTTCGCTAAAGACAGAAAGATTATTTCGATAATCAGCAACTTTATTTTCTTCTCTCGGTTACTACGATAATTTTTTCTGTGTGATAAAATCACTATCTAAAATAAACACACTCAAGGTGAATTGATGACGGAACAAAATCCGAAACGAGTATTTTTGATTGACACGATGTCGCATATTTTTCGGGCGTTTTTCGCGCCGATGGGAATGCGGCAGGAGCCTCTGCGAAATTCAAAAGGTCAGGTGACGCAGGCGGTTTTCGTCTTTACGAATATGCTTCGTAAATTGCTGAAAGACGAAAATCCCGATTATATTGTCGCCGTTTTCGATTCGGCAACGCCGACTTTTCGCCACGACAGTTTTGCCGGTTACAAAGCGAATCGCGCCGATATGCCCGACGATTTGAAATCGCAAATGCCTTATATCAAAAGAGTTTGCGAAGCATTTAACATTCCGATTCTAAAATCCGACGGTTTTGAAGCCGACGATATTATCGGAACTCTGGCGCATAAAATCGCGGCAAAAAATATGCAGGCGGTCATCGTTTCAAACGACAAAGATATGTGCCAGCTCGTGCGCGATCCGTTGATTGTCTGTATGCGGCAAAATTCGCAGAACGTCAAACGCAACGTCGCCGTGCCGCCGATTGAATGGTGAAACGAAGCGTGGGTGAAAAATA